>CAZKVY010000093.1:0-13475 GCA_964556305.1 uncultured Nitrospira sp.
GACTCTTTTCTGGATTCCGGTCTCCTCTCCTGTTTCTCCATCGGAGCACCTCCAGTTCATCCGGACGCATTCGAACGACCTGCCTCTGTCACCTTACCCTAGGGTCCTTGAACGCGTCAAGCCGACCGGCGAATGCTGTCGCGGACCAGCCCGCGAACAATGCACGAGCCGACAGGAATCCGGAGAGCACATTCACAATCGGCTTATTTGACGATCAAGGAGACAATCAGCAAGGCGACAATGTTAATGACCTTGATCATCGGGTTGATCGCCGGTCCGGCTGTGTCCTTGTAGGGATCGCCGACCGTATCGCCGGTCACCGCGGCCTTGTGCGTGTCCGTACCCTTTAATCCCTGCTCCTCAATATACTTCTTGGCATTGTCCCAAGCGCCCCCGCCGCTCGTCATTGAAATCGCAACGAACAGGCCCGTGACGATGCTTCCCACGAGCACACCACCCAGTGCTTGCGGCCCAAGAATTACTCCGACAAGAATCGGAGCCACGACAGGGATCAGACCGGGAATCATCATTTTCTGGATCGCTGCCTGCGTCACGATATCCACGCAGGTGCCGTATTCCGGTTTCCCTGTACCTTCCATGATGCCTTTGATCGTCCTGAATTGACGCCGTACTTCCTCCACCACAAGCCCTGCCGCTTGGCCGACGGCCTTCATGCAGAGCGCGCCGAAGATAAACGGCAGCATTCCTCCCAAGAAAAGCCCAACCAGGACCGAAGGATTCGACAGGTCGAAGGTGCTGGCTTGCGTGCCCTTCGCAACTTCGCGAGCAAATTCGGCAAATAACACCACCGCCGCAAGGCCGGCAGAACCGATTGCATATCCTTTCGTCACGGCTTTGGTCGTGTTACCGACCGCATCCAGAGGATCTGTTATATCGCGCACTTCTTTCCCTAAGTGCGCCATCTCCGCAATTCCGCCGGCATTGTCCGTAATGGGCCCAAACGCATCAATCGCGACTACAATTCCTGCCATCGACAGCATCGACACTGCCGCCACCGCAACGCCATACAACCCGCCTGACGCCGCGCCGCCGCAAATCCAATAGCTGCCGAGAATCGCCGCCCCAATCACCACCACGGGCGCCGCCGTCGCCTGCATGCCCACCGCCAACCCGGCGATAATATTCGTGGCATGCCCCGTCTCGCTGGCCTTGGCAATATCCTTCACCGGCGCATAGTCTTTGGACGTGTAATAGTCGGTGATGAAGACCAGAGCCAGGGTCACCGCCAACCCGATCAGTGCCGCCAGGTAGTAACTGAGACCGCTCACGCCCCCGACCCCTTCCATGATCTTCGACGTAATCGGGTAGAACGCCACGGCGGCAATTCCTCCGGCGACAAACAGGCCCTTGTAGAGCGCAGGCATGATCTGCCCGCCCGGGCTCACCTTTACAAACAAAATACCGATGATCGTGGCAAAAATCGTCACGCCGCCCAAGGCAAGCGGATAGAGAATCGGTGCGCTGACGCCCTTAAACATCGTAAAGGCCAGGACCATCGCTGCGACAGTCGTGACGGCATAGGTTTCAAACAAGTCGGCCGCCATACCCGCGCAATCACCGACATTGTCGCCGACATTGTCGGCAATAACCGCGGGATTACGCGGATCGTCTTCCGGAATCCCTGCCTCGACTTTTCCGACAAGGTCCGCACCCACATCGGCCGCCTTTGTATAGATTCCGCCGCCGACGCGCGCAAATACGGAGATCAAACTGCCGCCGAAGCCCAAGCTGAGCAGCGCATGAATCGCCTTCTCCTGACCGGCAAACTGAGACGCGATGGTATAGAAGCTGGTAATGGCCAACAACCCCAGCCCTATCAAGAGCAAACCCGTGACCGCCCCTCCGCGGAACGCCACGGTAAGCGCGGCATTCATACCGTTATGCGCCGCTTGCGCGGTCCGGACATTGGCTCGAACCGCGATAATCATGCCGACATATCCGGCGAGCGCCGATGCTCCGGCACCGATTAGAAAACCGACCGCCGTCAGCATGCCAAACTTATCCGAAACGGCACCCGCACCCCACAGCACGATGAATAGCACGGCAGCCACCACACCCACCGTCCTGTACTGACGGTTCATGTATGCGCCCGCGCCCTCTTGGATCGCTTTGGAAATTTCCTGCATCTTCGTATTGCCGGCATCCAGCTTGAACACCCACATCGCGAGATAAAGGCCATAGACAATACCGGCCACCGCCGCAATCAGAGCAAAGGTCACAATCGCTGAGTCGCTCACAGTGTTCTCCCTCCTGTTAACAGATGGTGAAACTGAGAATCCAGCTGACGAGTTACGGTACCTATTCGCCGTGAAGATGACCCAATCACGTGCAATGATCGATGAAGGTCACAGACGCTCCGTGGCTCGAACCCATCGCGGACTGATTGTGCAGCGGGAAGCACCGCCGCATGCCCGACAACTGACACGGTCGCTAACTACCGGAAAAGTGGCGCCATTCTATAGCGGTGATCAACCCTGATCAAGGCGAAAGATCGTGGAGCGCGAAACGAAACTGCACCGCCCAGGCGGTTTGCGCAAGCCTATCGAGTTTGTTATAGTGCGCGGACTGTGGAGGACGTTGATGGGCTTCGCGCCGGAATACATCCTGATCGATCAGCAAAAGTTCAGCAAAGCCAAGCTATCACTGGACAACCACGTGTACAAAAATTGTGAGATCGACGACTGCGATGTGTACTATAGTGGCGGACAATACGAATTGATCGACACGCATATCACCAACTCCCGGCTGATCCTGAACCATCCTGCCAAAGGCATCTACAGCGCAATTCAGATCTTCAAAATGAAGTCGCCAGGTTCCAGCATCATCTCAGAATAAGTTGTGAACAGGAGGCGCAGGGAGACCGTCGAACGAAGCGCTCTGAGGCCTTCTCACCGATCGCGCGCCCATCTCGCTTTCGCTTTCACGTTGTACGCGCAAAAGTTATTTGGCAACCGGGACATTTTCGCTGAATTTAGTGATGGGGATGGGCTGGAACACAGGGTCCTGCGGGCCTTTTGAAGACTCTGCCTCGATACGCTGCAGAAAGTTCGCCGGGCCTGTCACGGGGGCATAACTGAGCACAGCTTCGACATCAAAGGTCTTGGTGTCCTTCGGTGTCGGGAAGCTGAAGTGTTCTACCCGACTTTCCTCCGGCCTGAGGACCGTTTCGTCGAGCACCTTCACCGCCTCGAAATCGAATACCGTTTTCTGGCCTTTGGCGTCGGCATACGTTCGTCCGTAGCTGCGCTTATCGCTGAAGACCGTCTTCAGATTCTTCCCCTTCACCGTCAACTCCAGAACCACACTCGCCCATCCGGGATGGGTAGTCGGCAGATTGTGGGGCACTAAGCTCTGCACTGTCACTGAAACAGATGTTTTGTCGCCATCCACCTTTGTCACCACTTGCAGCTTGGCAGCTTCTTGTCTGAGTTGACCGATGCGTCCCGGGAACGTATGGTTGGCGACCTTCCGCTTAGCCTCGCCATTGGCTGACTCTCCGACCTGTTCAGGCATATGACAGGTCTGACATTCCTTTCCGGACTTCACGGCTTTGCTTTGGTCCCAATTCCCCAACAGGTCGTTACTTTTACCGAGATCAGCCGCTACGGGCACGACCTGATGGCAATTCAGACAGAGATCTGATTTGTGGAAGAGGGTCGATTCCATGGATTGATGGGCAAGGTTCGCGGCGAAATCCTTGTACGGACCGTACATGGTTTTGTTGCCGAGATCGTACTTGGGTTCCGGAGGCTGCTTCGTCCGATCAACCTGTTTGATCAGATGACATTGCGCGCAGGCTACACCATCCAAGGACGGATCTCCGGATTGGGCCTGAGTCACAAATAACTGAACCTGATCGGGGAACTCGCGCACATGAGGAGCATGACAGCGGAAACAGAGGGCCTTATCTTTTCCGGCCGGGGAAGTGAGATACACATCCAGGGCAGCGCGAAATGTCGGCGTGTGGATCGATTTGGAGAGTGGGGATGTTTCCCATTCCTCAAACACCCTCTCGTGACAGCGTTTACATTTTGAAGAACTGGGAAACGACTTTTCGATCGTCAGCTGAGCCTTGGCATCTTGCGCCAACCCATGCTGCACACCATAACTTGCCAATCCGACCACCATCAACAGCGCGCTGATGATGAGCCCGTGCAACAGACATCGTCGATTCTTCACCGTTCGCATATCCTCCGCACATGGTGCGCACCTCGCTGCCCGTCGTGACAGAACCGGCAGGGGGCCTTACAGTGATTTGGCTCGATAGGTCAACATGCGAGGCTGGATATATTCCTCGATGACCTTCTTCGCGGCCGCCCGCTCTTGGTCGTTGGGCAAGGTAGCCAGATATTTTGCTTTCAGTTCCGGTTCGGGCTCCGGAATCAACGCATAGCTGAGCACGACTTCAATCGTCGATGGCTCCCCTCCACCGGCCGGCAGGGCTTGCGAAAAAGGCACGCGCCTGGTATTGCCGCCCTTGATAAAGGGATCGGGGATCGGACCGCGTAGAATCTTCTCGTACGGCAACCCGAATTGTTTTGCCTCTTCTCCCAGTATGCGCCCTTGCGCATCCTTTATCGTGATCAAGAGGAAGAATTGCTTCAACACGGGATCACCATCAGGGAAACTGTGAGGCAGACTGCCAACCTTCACCAGCACCGTTCCTTCCACCCCTGGCCCTGACCTCGTCGCGTCAATATCGATACGCGGCATCCATTCCGCTTGCAGATTGCGGTTTTTCAGCAACGTGCCGGGAATGACGACTCCGCGGAACCAATGGCGCCCGATGGCGCGAGTCATGGCGCCCCGTCTCGAAGTTGAGCTCCCTGTGGAAGGTTCCATATGGCAATCCTGGCAAATCGTGCCATGCAGAATTTCACCGGGAAGGTCTTTCTGCGTGACATCCTTAACCTTGTCGAAATGGCAGGAGGTGCAGAAGTTCGCACCACGGAACAACGGCAACTGTGTCGCCGGATGCACCAGGTTTTCCTCCGGATCGGCATAGGGGCCGTACAGCATCTCCCCCGGCTGCACCTTATACGTCGGCGGCGGCAGGGGCGTCGTTTCTACCGCGTTGATGAGGTGGCAGGATGCACAGCCGATGCCTTCGACCTGCGGCTTGCCTGCCAGGACCTGCGCAGCAATCTTTTCGGCGTGTTGAGGAAAGACCGTGACCGCCGGCGCATGGCAGGACAGACAGCGCTGCCGCTCCTCAAGCGTGGGGTTGGTCTGCATCCAAACGCCCAACACCGTGCGGAACACCGGCGATTCAAAGGAGGTGCCGTGCAATAGAGCCGCATCCACTCGACCGAAAGATTTGAGGTCAGGGGTTTGCTCACGCATGCCCTTCCACTCTTCGTAGTGCCGGTCATGACACTGTTTGCAATCTTCCGAACGGATAAAGATCTTTTCGATCTCCGCCACCCAATCGGCCGGCGCCTGCCCATCCGTTTTCTGTGCAATGGCCCGCTCATGAAACGTGACCGTGAGCACTGCAAATATCAGCAGCAGTGCACTCATAGCCAATTTCTGAATGGATCGTCCTTTTCCGGTCACGTGCCGCTCGCGTAATTAGTCCCGCTTACACCCGACAAAATGAAAATTCACTCCCCATCCCACCGGATCGCCTGGATCAGCCGGCTCATAGGTCCCGACGGTGAAATTACATTCCTTCATCGCCAATTTGACGGCCTTCCCGAAATCGATCAGGTTGCGGACTTCCTTCTTATCAATCTCTTTGATGACGGACCGGACCTTGATGCCAGCATAATCCGCTCGAGAATTTCCGATGACTTCAAAGACCGCGACGCCCTCCGGCCGTTGAAGCTTGAGCTCCTTTTGGACTTCTTCGTCGACTTCACCGACCGCGATGCCGAACTCCTCTCCGAGCTCAATGGCTTCTTCCACCGTCATCCCGCCATTGCTGCCTGGGTCTGCGGCGGCGACCGAAATATTCCAGGCTGCGGTGGCAAGGAGCACTCCCACTCCACACAGACAAAGAGCCCTTCCGAAAGAAAGGGCTCTGTTGTGAATCCCGCGCTGGATCTGAAACCTGTCCTCCAAAGGATCGCCTCTCGCTTTCGCAGACAAAGCGGACGCCCATGCGTCCGGCTGGTACACCATCCTACCAGGAAGCTCTACGTTTTTGTGACGGGATCCAGGGCGAGCTGAAACCAAGGAGCAACTGCCTTTTGCCCGTTGCGTTCTTTGTTTTCACCATTCCAGACCGCGAATGACACCGCCTGTATACGCCCAGGAATCAGCTTCGCTTCATTCTCCTGCTCCTCACTGGACAGGGGGCGGCGCATCACCACGCGCCACGTGCCGTCCTTCCAGGTGGCCTTTCCCTGAACACGCCCCTGTTTCTCCTTGGTAGTCAGGGTACTGAACCCGCCTCCGATCAAATCTTCCACAGAGGAGGCCCGCCTCGGGATCACCTCAAACCGCCGAGGCTCACTTCCGCCCGATTTATCCTTTTCGGTCGTTCTCGCGGCTCGCCGATCGATGTCGCTTTGCCAATCCGCTTTCCAGTGCCAAATGTTGATGTAATGGTCCAGTTGCCCCATGCAGAAAAATGCCGGAGCATCACCGAGCGGGAGCCCCAGGGCCACTCCATCTCGAAATGTGCCGGGTGTCAACCGGTCGTTCTTCGTATTGTCCTGCCATTCCAACAGGAACGCGATATCGGTGCCGTTGTGCAGAGCGCGGACGGTCAATGCATGGGCTGTCGGCTCCGGCCAGACCGGACGGGTAATGATCTGCCCGCTTAATGGCAAGGTCATCGGCGCAATTTTTTGCCATACCGGATCTTCAGGCGCCACGGGAATATCTCCCGAGAATGCCTGGGCACGGATAATCATACCTTCGGAACTGACAATGGGAATACCGAGACCACCCAGAATGAGGGCGAGAACCAGCAGAGCGGAAAGAAGACTCAACAACCTGGTGCGGGATGTGTAGACCGACGTCATTCGCCTCATGTCCCGGCGTTTGCCTTAGTCGTGAGAACGCCCGCACCCGTTCCCTGTGCGGGAGCACTGGCTCCGTCCTCCAAGCGTCACCACAACTTGGCGCGACGAATCTTATTTTCACCCCGCTCGCAGATATACAAATATCCTTGGGAGTCGAGCGTCAACCCCACGGGAGAATTCACCACCGCCTCAATAGCCAGTAGACCATCCCCATGCTTGAGCGCGCCGGCTGCGTCTTTCGCGACGAAGCGAGCGGCACCGCAGCCACCCATGTTCTTGTCGTCATATCCGCTATCGCCGTTCCCGGCCACCGTACTTATGATACCTGTCCCTGCCTCGACCTTGCGAACACGATGGTTGCCGGTATCGGAGATGTAGGCATGGTTATACTGATCGAACACAATGGCTTCTGGGGCGTGCAGCATCGACTTGGCCGCCGGCTTTCCATCACCATCGTACCCATAACGACACACACCCGCGAGCGTTGAAATCAGCCCGGTCTGGTGATCGATCTTGCGTACGCGATTGCTGCCCTTATCCACGACATACACATCGCCAGCATTGTCGACTGCGATTCCGACGATATCATACAGGCGTGCTTCAAGAGCGGGCCGACCGTCATCCAGATACATGGAGAGATTAAGTCCGTCCGAGCAGACAGGCATGAGCCATCCGTTATCGTCACTGAAATCAATGCCGATCGCATCGCCAGACAGCACGACCAAATTACGCGCAACGAGAGGTTGTTCCCTGGCTTCATCCTCGGCAGTCCAGCTGCCTGCAATGGTTTCCACGCGACCTGTCCGTGGATCGTAGCGACGAATTCGGTGTGCCTGCGTGTCGGCGATATACATGACATCGTCCGCATCGAAAGCAATTGCGGCAGGCCACGTGAGATTCACCGCCAACGCGGGACCGTCCCCATTGAAGCCATGCTCGCCGGTCCCCACCACAGTCGTGATGATACCGGTCTCACGATCAATCTTACGAATGCGGTTACTGCCTGAGTCGCACACATAGAGATCATTCTTAGAATCACAGGCTACATCGAGAGGCAGATATAACCCTGCTTCACCACAAGGCCCTTCGTCTCCGCTGTAGCACGTCTCGCCGATACCCGCGAAATTATGAACGGTGCCTTCCAGGAGGCTGACGCGCCGAACTCGATCAGATCCCGACTCGGCAAAGTACAGCCATTTTTCATCCCGATCCAGGGCAACGTGGTGGGGAAGGGGAATGCCGGCCTTCACCGCGCGCTTGCCGTCCCCCGTACTTCTGGCCTTTCCATTGCCGGCAAAGGTTTCGATGTATCCGGGAGCTAATTGAACATCTGTTTCCATATCGATCTGCGTCCGTTCTATGCTGGGCCCAATGTTGTCGAGGTTCTTACGCCTGCGCGCGCGCCGCCGGAGGCGCCGCAGCGACCTGTTGCTCCGCCACGGGGGTGTGAATCGGAGCTGTCGGTTGAGCGGCTATGGCCTGAGCCTGCGCGGGTTCGGCCTGTTGCTGTGCTTGCGCCTGAGCTTCAGCTTCAATGGCATCCGCTTCATGAACGGATTTCTTGAAGCCCTTGATGGCCTTGCCGATTCCTTCACCAAGCTGCGGCAACTTCCCTGCCCCGAAGATAATCAAGACAATAAACAGGATCAGGATCAACTCTGTAAAACCAAGGCTGCCAAACATGGTGTGTCTCCTTTGCTCACATGTTCAGGATGCGGATCCTTCTTTGGCCTTCTTCGCGAATCGTTCCTTCAAGCGCTGGCGAGCCTGCTCGGCCTGCTCGAACATTTTGCACTTATCGTACACGCTGATCAAATTGTAATACGCGAGCGGCTCGTCGGGGCTGTGCTCCACCGCACTCTCCATCACCTTGATTGCCAAGTCGGTCTTCCGGTGATTGAGGGCGATCTCCATCAGCTTGAAGCTCGCCTCCAAATGCTTCGGATCCAATTCGAGGACGCGCAGATAACACTGAATCGCCATGTCCATGGTGTTATAGTCGGACACTTGGGGATTGTCGAGCTCTACGTAGACGCCGGCCAGATTGTACCATGCCATCGGATCCTCCGGCGTGATCTCAACCAGCCGTTCGTAATAGTTCTTCGACTCCATGTACTTTCGCTTGTCCGCCTGCACGCGGCCGAGGTTAAACAGCGCCAACACATCGTAGGCATGCACGTCGAGCGCGCGCTTAAACTCTGCCTCAGCCTCGTCGATCATACCCTTCGTGGCATAGATGGTCCCGAGGTTGGAGTAGTACATCGCTAGCGAGCGATTCATTTCCGTCCTGAGCCCTTCGGCCATCTCGATGGACTTTTTCACTTCTGTAAGGGCGTCGTCCAATCGGCCTTTACTGAAGTAGAGTTCGCCCAATCGGCATCGCGCCTGAAAATCGTCTGGTTCGGTGTTGAGCAACTTTTCAATCTCGGCAATTTCCTCATCCGGATTTAACGGCTGATCGCCGAGATCCACCGCTGCACTTCCCTGCTCTGCCCCGCCGGTTTGTGTCTGTTCGTCCATACAACGTATCCTAATCTGGGTAAGTCAAAATTTAAATGTGTCCGCCAACGAGTGAATCCTGCGTGCCGACCAGCGGCGGCCTGCTCACCGTCGCCTGCTCGGTGACCGTTCCCTTCGGGCGGTCGAGCGTCAATAACATTACCCCAAGAATGACCATCAAGGTCAAACTGGAAAACAACAAGGCATAGCCGGCGATGAACATCAATGCCAGGCCGTATCCTGCAAGACGTCCCATCGTCACAAGCCTAATGACCGTATAGGACCAGCACAGGAGTCCGGCGACATAAAAGGCAAACGGCAGATAAAAGGTATAGCCCATGCCCATTTGAAAGATCCAGCTGATCCCCTCGCCGGCCTTCCGGATAGAATGGGCCAGAGCGGGGTTGTACAGTCCCAGGAAATAATCCATAAACAACAGGCCGAGAAATACGACCGCCGAAACCGCCCCGAACCAGATCGCGCGACGCCGTTGCTGTTTGTTCCGGGTGCGGAACGACACCCCGCGTCCATACGCCCAGAAGACCAGGATACTGGCCAGCACCATGAGCGCTTCACCGATGCGATTGGCTTCATAGACGAACGGCGGTGCCGCAATCACCCCCATCCATCCGTAGGTCGTGGAGAAGATTTGATAGTACAACCACCCGGAAATACCGAAATAATACACTGTGGCCATGACCCGCTTCGGCCACTCCTGCTGCTGGGAGAGATACTCCAACATCAGTGCGGTGAGCGCAATAAGAGTCACGACATTGTAGGCAATGGAACCGAGCATGGCCGGCTGCACGATGAGAAAGGCAGCCGTCAAAACTAATAGGAGCGCCACGCTGGGGAGAGTCACGGCATTAAAACCCGTCAGCCCTCTCGCGCGGGCGCGGTTGATCAGTAAGACCACGAGCGCGAGAAAAACAAAAATGGCCACGACATTCAACAGCGCAAACCCGATCGAGGTGAGCAGCTGGAAGACCGTTCCGATCCATTCGTGTTGAGCGGCAATCTTGCTGATATGCATGCCCAGACGGGAGACCAACCGATACAGAACAAGCTCGAAGAATCCGACGAACAACACCAGCTTGATGGTGTATTCGAATAACAAACCCTGATCCTCAACCCGTCCTGTAGGCCGTTCGACGGCGGCGGCTATAGCAGACATCTCCAGCCCCCCTAACAAACGTTATGTACAGCGCACACCGCACATGAGGCAATACCCCCGCAGGGCCTGCCTTTCGATCCTACGACACGGTAGGTTGTGGGACCTGCAACGCTTGCGACTTAGCCCGGGCGATATATAGCAGCCCGTCGGCCATAGAATAGTTAAACGGCAACTCGCACACAACTTCGCTGATCTTTTCGTAGACCTGCTGATACAACTGCTCGGCCTGAGCTGGCGTCATACCTTCCTGCACTTCGTAAAAAAATCCGAGACTCAAGTCTTCGGTGGCCGGCCGCATAATCCGTCGGATGCCATAACTACCCGGATCACTCATAATCGGTGCTTCTTTTTCCAAGTCAAAGAGACAGGGCTGGCACGAGAAGCCGTACGATTCATGGAGCTTGGTATTCCCCACCACGAAGTTCATCGTGTCCAGCGCTTCCTCTTCCTTTTCCGTGGGGAACCCGACGATCACATAACAATGCACAGCGATGCCCAGATCGACACAGTCATCGACGATCCGACGCACCGATTCCTGCTTGATCCCTTTTTTCATGAAATCCATGACCCGCTGATTGAACGACTCGAGACCGAAGACGATTTTCAAGCAGCCGGCGTCCCGCATCTGTGCAAGCAATTCACGTGAGAGATTCTTTTCGAACCTCAACTCGCAGGTCCACTTTACATTGACCTGCCGATCGATCATCTGCTGGCAGAGACGCTTGGTCGGTGACAACGCAAAACACTCGTCGGTGAAGAAAAACGATTGCGCGCCGTACCGTTCCTTCAGCCAAACCAGATCATCCACCGTCTTGCCGGGGTCACGCTGCCGGAAGTTTTGATGGTCCAGCGTTAGAGCGCAAAATGCACAGTCCTTGTAATAACAGCCGCGAGAAAACTGCACTGGCAAGACCGGTTCCGGAGATAAATACAGATCTAACGGAAATCCGTCGTAATTGGGGGCGGTAAGTTGATTAATATTTTCGGAATAGAACGGCTGATTGACCGTGATCTTGCCGTTCTGACGATAAATCAGATTGGGCACCTTGCTAAAATCACGTTTACCGTCCATCTGATTCACCAACTCAAGGAGTGCGGTCTCGCCTTCGAACACGACAAAATCGTCGACGAGATCGAAGAGCCAGGGACAGCGGCGCAGATTATCGACCAACCGGGTGAAGATACTTCCGCCGACCGTTACATGCAGTTCAGGAGCATGTTCTTTAATCAGTCGACAGAGCGTGAGACCGGGAATAATTTGCGACGTGGCCGTGATCGAGACACCGACCAGATCCGGACGCTCAGTCAGGAGCGATGGCAACACATACTCGCGGAAAAGGCTGATATAGGGATTCTGACCTTCATCACGAATGGCCTTGATCAAATCTTTCGACGAGTAAATTGAATAGTCCCCGAATTGATTGTCGACAACCGTCATTCTCGTGGGGAAATAGAGCGACGAAAGCACCTCGAGCCATTTATCAATCAGAAAGAGGCTGTTGCGATAGGCTTCTATGTCATAGAAACCTTCTCCCCGAAGTGTCTCTTTGGCCAATTCGATTCGCTCGAACAAATAAGGGAAACGATCGAGGGACTCGATGACGCGCGCAAGCTGCTCCGCACTCCCAGGCCCCGTCTCTCCAGTACGTTCTCGCTCAAGGCTCCGTTGCTTCTCTACCAACTGCTGATAGAGACCGTGAGCGTAGGACTGAGTGAGCACCTTGTCTAACAGCTCAATGCCCAGATCGCGTTGGGAGACGTTCTTGACCCCCGCCTGGGTGAGAAAACCTGTGAGAGATGGGAGGCTAAGGTACGGTTGCGAAGGGTGCCACGTCGGAGGAAACAGAAGAGAAACCTTCATAAATTTATCTTTATATTAAGCAGGAAAATCAGTGTTTTGAGAAGAATTGTACCGTATCGGGTTATACACTCCGCTCTGGTCCGAAAGCAACCCTCCGCCGGCAGGGCGCAAGAAATTCCACTCCTCGCGCATCCTGCTCGTATATCCCAGAAATGCACGAAGGCCCCGAGTCACCTTGCCATCTCTGGCAAGAACCTCGGGGCCTTCCGCTTACGAATCTCAACTGATCCCACTCGACATGGAGCAGGACTGGCCTTTTCAGGCTACTCGACTCACGGCAACTTCAGCGTGAACCAGGTGGAGAGAGACTTCATGCCGTTTCGTTCAATGTTGGAACCGTCCCACACCGCAAACGCGATGGGCACAGACGCTCCACCCTTGAACTGGGTGTCGTTCGCATCGCCGGTCTCCAGCGAACGCTTCACCACTACACGCCAGGTCGGACCGGTGTATCCACCGCCCTTGAGAGAACCAGACGGCTCCCACACGCCATTGCCGATCACATCTTGATGGGCCTGGGTGGTCAAGGTGCTGAACCCGTTGGCGTTCAGATCCTCGACGGAGCTGACGCGCAGGGTCGGATCGGACATGATGTTACCGGACCAGATACCGGAGTTGAATGGCCCAAGGCTCCGGCCGATACGATCCGGATAGGTCACTCCACCAGCCGGCTCCTCGAAATAGTAGTCCCAGAAAATGCCAGGATACTGGTCGTCCACGTCCCAGATTCCAGCGCTATCCTTGCCGAGATCCTTCTGCCACTCCGCATTCCAACGCCAGATATTGACCGTCCCACCGGACTGGCCCATGCACTGGAACGGCGGCGCGCCCGCAGTATTGACCGGGAACATGATGGCTACTTGGTCGCGAAAATCCTGCGGACCGATCGCCGTATCGTTCTTGGTCTGGTCGCTCCAATCAAGGCGCAACCCCAAATCCTTCCCATTGC
>CAZKVY010000094.1:0-13459 GCA_964556305.1 uncultured Nitrospira sp.
TCTGTTCCAGAACTGCCTCCGCACCGTTCATCATCGGGTTGTGTTGGAGCGCGAGTTGTACAACTTGGCTTAGTGTGTATCCGCCCTGGCTCAGCTCGGTGGCATAGGCCGTCGGATATGACTCAACTATCATCGCGCATCCGAGCACGGCGATAATTCTCCCCACGAGTGTAGGTCTCATGTTGGTTCTCCCTCATCGGCACCTTGGCGGGCGACATCCGTTACACACGTAACCACGGACGTGCCGTGCTGAGCGCCTATAACTACATTGAAGCGTGAAGAGCTGAAAATAAGCGTGGGTCAAACAGTCGGGGGAGGGCGAGAGGAAAAGGTGGTTACCAAGAGCACAGTGGTTGGCGAAGGACTGGGTTGCGGCTGCCACACGGCCTGAGGTGGCGCGGGCAGGTTCGCGTGGAAGGAACGTGCGGCCACCTCCAGCGCGGTACCTTGGCCGACTTGCGGCTCTCCGGAGAAAGCGAGAACCAGATCAATTGCAAGGTGCTCCGGCCCGTGAGGTAGGAGCGTAATTACATGGAGCGGACAGTGGGTTTCGCCGTCTGCGACCGAGGCATGATCATGGCCGGAGAACTCACAAACCAAGTCCGTGGAGAAAACTGTGTGGACCGTACCGCCATGCACGTGATCCGAGGCCCCATGGCGATGATCGGCCTCGGGATGGATATGGACCAATGGCACCGCCAGCACCCATAAGGACGCCCACATGAGAATCGCGAGGGGAATCCATGATGCGTTGCCATGCCTTAGTCGCATTGTGCACCCAGCGTAGCACAGTTCTCTGCCCTCATCAATCAACGCCATCCATACAGGGGCCTATCATTGCTGCACGCCGTATCCTATCAACCGGCGAAGCTCTGAGCGCCGCGTGACGACATTTCCGACGGGATTACGCAGAGTGGACACCGTTACATTGACCATCCCACCGGCATTGGAGCGGCGATCCGACCCACTTCCACCTGAAATGTTGTGGCTCAGACACAGTAGTGATGATGACTTGCCTTTAGGCCTATGACGACCCGAGGTTTCTCCTCTCTCCGCGCGGTGGAGCGAAACACCATACGGTTAGACGACCGATGCAAATAGCACCGTCTGTTGTTGTTTGACGAGGACCGACGGCCCTCGCTGTCCGGCAGGGCCACTGCCACGAGGGAAACTCAGAGCTCGAAATGTGTGAGTGCCGAAAGCTTTTCCATTCTCAGAATCCAACCGACAGTCCAATGGTACTGAAAAACACGGATCGATCCACCGGCCCGAATAGCTCACTCCCGATGCCGATATCGGCGACGACTCGCGAACTGACCTGATGCCGAAGGCCGATCCCGATCCCGGTCGGATTCCGTTGGCCAACCAGATCAGATTGGCGGGTGAAGACGTTGGCAATAATGGTATCGCGAAAACTGGTCGGATACCCGAGGGGATAACTCACCGCCGCCACCACACGGTACGTTCCCGACCGTTCCAAGCCCTGTGGCGATCCCAGAAACGTATACCCCACATTCACATGGGCTCGCCATCGCCCGAACGAGCGCGTCATGACCCCAGTCACCGCGGTATCCACTCCCTTCGCATTCACACCGGTGGGAAACCCCAGTTGCACGCGAGCGGCAAAGGCCGGCAGGCTCAGGTGCACCGCCTCCGTCCCCGGCAGCGGCAGGCTCAGGGTCTCGGTATTGAAGTTATACAGCGCGCCGACCGTGAGATTGCCGGATTTATCATCCCCCACGACGGACCTCGGGTCTGTCGACACATCGCTGCTCAGCTCCAGTTGGGTATTGTTAAATGCCCCGATGATCAACTGAGGCTGGAACACGAGTCGGCTTTCCCCTCGCTTGCGGTCACTAAATAATATTCCTCCCTCGACCCCGATCTCTCCTTTCGGCACCACATAGGCATCTTCAATGGCAATGGGACGGTTAGGGTCCAGATTGTCGTGGTCCAACGCCCAGACGACGGTTGGCACCATCAGCAGGAACAGTAAGACAACCCTGGAAGTATTCATTTTCACTGGTGACCTCCTGAATGCCCGGAGTGTTCGCCCGGCGCTCCAGGTTCTATAACTGGGGTCAAGCCCGAGTGGTGAGGTTGTCCATCAGGGACGATGAAGGGATTCGTGGCATCCGCACTGGCCCAGTAGTACGCCTGAGTCACGCGGTAGATTTCCTGGCGCTTCTCCTCCCTGTCGGAAGAAGATCGGTGGTGAGGATGTCACTGATATTGTCATGCATCATGTGGAGGTTATCGAAGATGTTGGCAATCTCGGGATACTCCGCGGCGAATTTCGGGCTCAATTCCTCCGTCATGGGCATGAAGGTCCATTCCACCGGTGGTGTGTCGAGGTAGCCGTGATAGGTGCGCAGGATCGGTTCCACGACGTGCTCTTTGACGTCCAGAGTCGGGGCTGCGCCCAACGGGTCATACACCGCCACTTGCAGGTAGTGATAGGCCCAGATGGTGGCGTTGAAGAGCGGGAACTTTCGGCGAAACGATTTGGAATAGGGAAAGGTATCCAGACGCTGATGATCCAGACGCTGGGACGTAATCGCATACATGCTGTCCCGATAAAACGCCAGCACTTTACGGATAGCGGTCTCTTTGTCCACCAGGTCAGAGCTGTAGATGTCGTAAGTGGCCCGATGCAGGGCATGCGCTTCATCGAAGGTATTCTGGGCTTCCAGGCCAATTTCATATAATTCGGCGCAATCGCTTCCTCGTTCGGATTGAGCACCGGTCGAGAGTCAATAAACCGGAGCGTCTCCTTTCGAGCCCGCTCCTCGATCGCAGGGACATCCGTGGCACCGGTAAGCAGCAGGTTTTCATAGAGATTGGAATGTCCAAAATCGACCCCGTTGAATTCGATGTCGAGCGCTTGTAGGTTTTCTCGCAGCGCCAAGTTCCAGAAGGCTCGGTAATAGAACCGCTTATCCCGTTGCTCGATCTGAGCACAGGCCCCTGTGATGCCGGCAATGAAGATCGTGACGCCGAACAATGCCACTAGTTGTTGCGGACGCATGGTGTAGCCCCTCTGGAACACCTGAGCGGATCCGCTGTTCACACCCGACGGACCAGCCCAAGCGAACCTTGCACAGATGTTTAATGATCAAGCTGTACGGAACAGTGCGACCGCGTGAACGCGTGCGCGGCGGATGCAGCTAAGCCGTAAGCGAATGAACTGGGAGGCGCGGGATCAAATCCGAAGGACCGAGGAGGAACCCATGGAGGTAGGGACAAGGGACAACCCTCGGCTCCAGAGGCCAAGCGTCGGGATTGGTCGTGTGGTGGAATCCAGAGAGGCCGTTAAAAAGGGCATGGCATGAGTGATGTCCCCGACTGATCCCTGCCTTCCCTGACGTTCGGGAGAGGAGGTCGCCGATGGGGGACACATAACAGGGCCATCCATAAGGCAGACCATCATATCTTTGATGAGTGCTGCCGATTGTTCCCCGATAGAAGCATCGGTCATGGTGCACATCGCGCCTGTCACCTGAGAGAGAGCGAAAAAGAGCACCAGTTCGATGGACTGCACACTCATTCGTCGCATCCCACCTTCATAGCACTGTCCCCGTGGCTCATCTAACTTTGGTCAGTCTCTACCAACTCCCGTGACTTAGTCAAGCGCACTCGATCACGCCTCTGGATTACTTTCAATCGAGTTCTAGCAATTACACATTCTTCCTTTCTCAACGGAAAATTACTGTCGATGTTAAGCAAGCGATGGAATGGGGATTGGGAAACGGAAACCAAGTTAGCTGCTTTCAAAGTCCTTGGCACAATTCACTGGCCGATTTCAGAAGCTCGCACAAATCGTGATGGGGAAGTTTTAAGCTAGGGTAACTTTAACTTTGATCGCTCACACTTCCCTATCAATGGGACGGTTCCGGGATGCCATTCGTTTTAATTACGAGGATCTACATCATCCGGCAAGCATAGGAAACGCTTCCACGTGCGAGAATAGACGCCGTTGGCGAGGTTAAGCTCAGACGACGGATATTCACCCAGCTTTCGATCAATATTCCTGCCAATGCGTGGGAGTTCATCCGTAACGTTGCTCCAACCCTCCGCCTCATTCTGCCGTTCCCTCTGCTTTGCAGCTTCACAAAGGTCAGGAGTTTCGTATTCGCGATGGAACTTCCAGGTCCTTTCCACTTCAGTACCCGTATTCTGGTAGGTCCGAACTTGGTTCCATTCTTCCCAGAAGATCCAACCGCTTTCAGCAAATGTAACGGCAATTCCAAGTGTTATGCTAGCCGCGAATATGAGGAAATCAATGGTGAGCACCTTTAATCGTCTTATCCAAGCTGCGGAATTACTACTACTAGCGGACACTATTCCCACCTCATTCGCTGAAAAATACTTCCAATCTTCAGACCTTAGCTCTCTAAATTTCACATGGGCTACTTTACACCAGTACTCTCACGATGGCGTTGTCTATCTCCGTAACATACTCACGACATTGGATCATGGTCCCTAATATGAGTCTTATAAGATTCACACTTTGGCAACAGTAGAATATAGAACTTAACAAGGTACCCCTGAAATCAGGTCAGAACTCATTTGCACTTGACTGGCGCGTATCGTCAGCCTACTCGGCGTGCACATGCGAGCTATTAACATACATTTATGCCCGGCATAAACAGTCCCGTTCGGCGGTGCGATAGGCCATGTCAGCAGAACAACACGGTCCCTTTCAGGCTAGCCGTGCAATGACAACAGAACTTACGGTGAATTAAACACCCTGTCCAGACCTACAATGCTTGAAAGGGATAGCACATTCAATTTCCCACACCTGTGGCATTTGATAATTAGCCCCCGGGGTTCAAGTCGGGCCGTCATTCGGCCACAGATGCAGCGAACATCTTTTCCACTGCTAGGCAGATCAGTCTTAATGCTCATGTAATCTCCTAAAGTGACCACAGGGCATTAGCCCCTTCGCTACGATGACGCGTGTGCTGGAATGCGTATCGAACGCAAATGCCCTCATAGACCAGCCATGATGAGCGCTCATGATTAGGTTGCGTAACACCTTGGGACTCTTTGAACGCCTGATACTGAGAACCTGCCTTTAGCTAAAAGGTCCATTTGGCTCCCGCCTGAACCATCAGAGGAAGACCGGGATAAATACCCCTCGTGCGATCTGTCATATATAGTTGATCCAAAAGGTTCTTACCAACAACAAAGAAGGTTGTCTTAATCGGTTTGACGTATTGATTAATCGCGGCGTTCATAACACACCAGCCTCTAACGACGCCGCGCGTACCGTTAGGGGTGGGAATGACGGTGTTTCGGTCATCTCCGAACATATCACTTAAACATTGGGCTTCGACCCTGGCGTTAAATCCAAATGGTCGATTCGTGTATCCCAGTCCGGCCGTCAACATGTGCTTTGGCGCATATGTCAAACGGTTTCCGTTGACACTGACGACCGCCGCCTCACCGGGCAACAACTGTGCTCCAGAAATTGTACTGTTTCTCGTGCCTTTGAATTCTGCTTCTGCCAGCCAGGTGTAATTGACGTCCATCGTAATGTCCTGCTCGTTGTTCTGGCCAGAGAGCATATCCAACAGGTCCGCCTTTGCAGCAAATTCGATCCCCTTTTGACGTGTGCGTCCTCCATTCGTGAGGGTAGAACCAATCCCGCCGGCAACTGACTGTGAGATGATTTGGTTCTGAAAATCCATTTGGAACAATGTCAGTTCGTATCCCAGCCATGGTAAGGGGGTGCTTCGTAAGCCCAATTCATAATTCCAACTCAGCTCGGCGTTCAAATCATTTATTGTGGTCGGCCCCGTAGAAAATGCTCCTGTAATCGCATCAGAAATTGCCGGCGGTGCAAAGCCTCGATGAACGCCGGCAAAGAACGTGTACTTATTGCTTGGAGAATACGTTGCGCCAATCCCTGGCAATACCTCAGTAAAGCTGGTTTGACCATAAACCTCTCCAGTGGCAGGAAGTTTGTTATGCTGTGAATAGTTTGCATTTTCCACACGGAGACCAGGCGTTACAGTGATCTGATCGGTGATGAAAAAGCGGTTCTGAAAGAATACCGAATAAGCGGCCGTGTTTCTGACATTGTTTTCATTTAAGCAGCTACCATTAGTATTACCTGGATCAAAACATGCTGAGGTACCTCCAGGACTATTTAGAAAATTCTGAAACTGTTTTCTATCCGACCGCTCAAACATAGCTCGCGCTCCAAAGTCTGCCTCGCTCGCAATGCCAAACAGGCGATGCGTCAAGTGGAAACGAGGCTCCACGCCATATACGAAATATTCGCGTGCATTCGTGAAACTAGCGGTTTGTGAGGGGACGACACTAAAAGCCGAGACTGGAACGACATTGCTTTGTGTCTGAGCTCCAACCGGATTTCCTGCCGCATCAACACCTTGCTGATAGGCTCGTTTCCAATTTCTCTCGATCCAATGGCCAAAGAAATTCGTCGTGGAGGAGAAACTCGCATTAAACATGTGCTGGAGCGCAACGTGTGCCCCTATTCGAGTAAACTCCAGCCGATCATTGGTAAACGGCGTTTGTCGATCACGACCACGACTAGCCCAATCTGCCTCCGTAAAGCCTTGATAGCCAAGACGAGAGTCCTCACCGTAGTAATTAAATTTATATAGCAGCGTCGTACGATCGCTTAACTCCTGCACTGATTTAAACGTAACGTCGTCGACCGTGACACGATTATTGGTGAAGCGAGGACTATCACTTTGAAAATGAGTGTAATCCGCGAGGTAGCCAGATTTACCCCAGGTACCTCCATAATCTAAGTGGGTGTTGAAATAATTCAGATTACCGCCTCGAAATTCGATGTTGCCCTGTGGTGTGGCCGGCGGCATGCGAGTGATAAGATTGATCACTCCCCCAATACTCTGTGGCCCATATAATAATTGGCCGCTCCCCTTTAAAACTTCGATGCGATCCATCCTGAAGATGGGAGGAAAGTAATAGGACGATGGATCCCCATAGGGCATCAACATTATGGGAACGCCGTCCTCCATAATATGAACTTTCCGACTTCTGGTAGGATCCAGGCCTCTGATTCCAATATTTGGACGTAGACCAAGGCCATCTTCGTCTCTTACGTTAACACCCGGAACTTCGCGCAGAGCCTCGTTAACCGTCAGCCGGTGATTCTCCCAGATTTCTTTTTGAGTGATGACTCTCCCTGACCCTGGAATATGCTCCAGCGCTTCCGGCCCCGTTCCGATCACTTCAGTCAGTGGTACACGCAGGATCTCCTCACGCGTGCTTTCATTCGGCCGCTGTTCCATCCTTATTTCATTCGGCAATTGGTGCTCAGATTCCCCTTTCTCTGTAGAAAGTTGCTGAGTCTGCGCATCGGTCGGCAAATCCTGAGCTCTTCCCACGTCTAACATGATTAACATCGCGAACATAATGATTATAGTATTGGTTCTTATTCTCAATTTATCGTTCCGATAGTGCTTCTTAGTCTGGTGATGCTGTGCATGATCCCGCATATG
Organism: uncultured Nitrospira sp.; assembly: GCA_964556305.1. GTDB lineage: Bacteria > Nitrospirota > Nitrospiria > Nitrospirales > Nitrospiraceae > Nitrospira_A. The sequence goes on from CAZKVY010000094.1 coordinate 7,500, forward strand.
GGAGGTACTCAGCAACACTCAGGCCACCTTCACCATAGTGATTCGGAAGCCTGCGTTACATGCATAACCTCAGTTGAATTACCTATTAGCTTAGCGCAATTGAGCCTTTAGGTTTCGCGACATCTGTTGTTCCGGGGCTTCAGAAACCCGCAAACCCTCGCTCGTCGTTCCAACCTCCTCGTTTCCACTTGTGACCATTCTCTAATACTTTCGCTGGCATAGCCGCTACCCGTAGCCGCGTCACATTCGGGAAGGCGCCGTGGCCTTTCTCGGGGTACGGGGTTCCGGTCACGGTCGCGCGAACTCCTCTGCTTATTTTGGGTTGGTGCTGAAGTCACGTTGGCTTTCATGGCACGCCCTGCAGAGAGCACTGCTCCCCCTGAGCGTGCTCATCATACTGTATTTTTGTATCAAACCTGGCCCTGCATATTTATGACACTGCAGCGACAGTAGATCCCTTGGGGATTATTGTGATTCTCGTGCCTTTCATCATTATGTATCTCGTTGACTGCTCGAATGGCGCGCGACCTTGGGAGGCCATGCCTCGGCAGTCCCTTTTCTTCTCAATGTGCGGGGAGGAACTCAGAGAACTTTATGGCAGAGATGAGACGCGCTGGCCGGCCATTTCTGATTCTGGGCATCATCGACAAATTCGTCAGAGCGCACCTTGCTTTCGCATGGAGCCTTCTGACCCCACCTTGGTGGCCCTGGTGATCGGCCGATATTCGGTCCCGTCTTGATGAGTCACTGTGCCACGCGTGGCACCTTGGCTGCCACGGCGAGCCGGGAGTTGTGCGTGTAATCATTTTCTGTGGATCACTCTTACTACACCGGCATATTAGTGTCTTAGCGTGTTCTGTCGCATAGGCACCGCGCGTGAGAGACAATTCACAACGCACAGCGGCAGGAAACATCGCCATGCTGAAAGGGCTAATTCGTATCGCGAAACTTGCCTGAGCGCTTGGTGATGAGATCAAAACCACTGAATTTGAGAAGTCGGCGATGATAGGACAAAGTCCACAGGGCACCGGACTCCGCTAGGAATCGTACGTGCGGGACACCTCATAGACAACGGATGATTGTGATAGCAAGTACCCCCCTTCGAAGCAACTGCAGCAGGACCTGCATCCCTGGAAATCAGCGTTATACCGCCGCCGGCGTAGAACCTTCTAATCATACAGACTATTCACCAGGCGCGATTTGCGCGGGTCACCCCGCGGGGAATCAAGTGGTACCTTCGTGACATCGCCCGCCAAAGACGTTTTTGGGTAGGAAAGTATCGGAATGGCTCGCGCGATTTTGCCTAGCGTCCTGGGCAAGGAATTCTCTATTAAGGTGTGCATGAAAAGGAAATCATCTATATCGACGACATGGTGACAGCTGCAGGAGCGTGGCACGATAGTTGATAGCCTTGAGGCCCCGTGCGCGCGAACAGAAGAATGTACGGCCCACGCTCACGGACGTCCCGATCATCCATGCAATCATTTCCCTGCCTCATAAACAAGCCGGCCGTGTACGACGAGACACAGCGTGAGCGTTATAGTCAGGAACAGATGCGCGAAGGCACCTGTTATGCGACCATGTCGGGTGGCGGCGAGAGCTACCTTTCCGCCTTTGCACTCTTCCTTCATGCGACGCCATTCCAACTAAGTTTGCTCGCCTGCGTGCCCCCGTTAGTAGGAACCGCGATCCAATTCCTCTCCCTGAAAATCATCGATCGGATGCAATCGCGGAAACCCATTGTCCTGATTGGAGCGATAGCACAAGCGGCCTCATGGGCGCCTATTCTCTTGCTGCCACTCTTCATACCCTCGTATGGAGCCGCCGCGCTCATCATGGCTGTCACGCTGTATTGGGCCTTTGGTGATTTGACGTTGCCTGCCTGGCAAAGCCTCATCACTGATTTAGTCCCCGAAGATAAGCGTGGCCGCTATTTTGCCCGCCGAGGCACTCTGGCCTCGCTCGCGGCATTTGTGGCGCTGGGCATCGCGGGATTGGTCCTTCACGTGACAGCGATCGGGAATCTGCCGCTCCTGGGGTTCGCTATGGTCTTCGGGTGGGCCGGTTTCGCCAGAGCGCTGTCCATCATTTACTTATGCCGACTGCCCGAGGCAGATAATGGAGAGTGGACGACGTCCAGAGGAATCGTTTCTGTGTGTGGGCAATCACGGGGCAAGATCTTCAACCGTTTCGTGGGATTTTCGAGTGGGTCCTATATGGCCGTCGGGTTGGTGGGCCCTTTCTTTGTCGTGTACTTGTTTCAGGAACTGCATTGGAGCTTCCTCCAATACGGTCTCTGGTTGGCGGCGCCGGTCGTCGCACAAGTCCTCAGTCTTGGCCATTGGGGGAAGCTCGCGGACCAACACGGTAATAAGAAAGTCCTTTTGTTGACCAGTGTCGGCGTCGCACTCATGCCTCTTCCCTATCTGATAAGCACCGATTGGATGGTGCTGGTGCTGTGCAACTTTGTTTCAGGTCTGGTGTGGGCTCCGTTTTTACTGTGCTTACACAACTACCTCTTTGACGTCATTCCTCCGGCCATTCGACCGAAGGCAGTCGCCATTTGGAATACGGGGAATGCCCTCGGAACGGCGGTGGGAGCTCTCCTCGGGACTGTTCTGCTCACGGCCTTGCCATCGGGCGTCTTACAGGTCGGCGTAGTCAGCTCTCTATCCAACCTCCTCGTCCTCTTCGCTCTCTCCACCGTCCTACGCTTGGTCATAGTCCTGACTTTTCTCCGAAACTGCGAACAAGTACGACCGATGACTTCGAAAACATGTTCCGCGCTGCTATCTCAATTGCCGCTGATTCGACACCTTGGCGGGGTGCTCAGACGTTGTGGCGCACTGGCGATGAGCTTCTGGGATTTGAGAGAGGCCCGGGTAAAATAACCGGCCATCGGCAGAATGAAGACCCTTATGGAAGCCGTGACAGCTCTGAGCAGCAGGCCGGGTTCCCTCTTCCCCTACCATGGCAAGTCGCCCTGACCTTTCTCTTCTTGATGGAAATTGAACAGCCATACCATGGGTGCTGATGCGTGCCGGTGAAGTGCAGCTGGTAGACGGCAGATTCTGACGATCGGCCAGCAGTCTCGGCATTTCGACAATCGCTATTAATATTGATCATGGCGAAGGCTTCTTGCATCAAGCGCGATGATAAACCGAGGGAACCATAACCGTATCAGTCGTCTGAAACGATTGGAATCAACCGCCAGGCACTATGAAAGATGTAAAGTACTAGCAGAATATTCGGAAGCCTTATCACCCCTTCAACAACGGGCTGATAGTAATTGTGGCTATACCCATCAGGCCAAACAGGGTCTCGATCCTGATCATCCAAAGGGCCGGTCGCTCCAGCAAATTCTACAGGCCGCAGAGCGCGCCGCGACAATTAGCTTTTGCTGAGGCTCAGCGGGCGAGAGCAGATCCGTCGGGTCCTCGCCGACCTCAGTTGGCTTACCGAGTCGCAGCCGAAGATTCGGCCACGTATTCCTGCCACCATGGAGCTGGCCTTGGCAATCCAGCAGATACCGCAACGAACAACGCCGTCGAGGCGATGCCGGACAACGGACGGCTTACGATTGGAATGCCGACAGCTCACACCAGGATCTTATGCCACGATGACCGTGTCCGACAGCGGGTGCGGCGGGCCTTTGGCGTGTTCTGAAACAAAGAACGTTAATCGGAAACCTGAGACACCGATTCGCATCCTGCTGGTGGTGGATGAAAACGCGTGCGGAAGATGATCGGGAAATTCTGGAAACGCACGGGTCTCTTGTTCATGAAGCGCAGTATGGAGTCCATGCTCTTGAGGTGGTGAGGGTTCCTCAAGAGTCCAGTGACATTTTGTGACAGACATTCTCATGCCACCCATGACGGAACTGCAGCTCATCGAACAGCTTGCGGCCGTGCATCCCAAAATTAGGGCGGTATTTATCTCTCCGGATTCTCCGCTGATCTGCTGGTTGCACATCACCGCACCCGTCCCTTTCTTCGGAACCGTTTGCCTCGGCGACTCTTGGCAGACATTCATGACGCCGCGTTATCTGCCTGACCAAGATTGAGTGCGCCCAATGTCACCGCCCGGTTCGAGTTGGTTCAACAGGGCCGTTGGGCTGAGGCACGAGCCTCAGCGCCCAAAGGAACATACCCGATAACATCCTATTTGCATTGAATGATACGGGTTCATGGAACCCGAAACGACAGGCAAGGGTCATGCGTTGCCCCTCATCATCCCCTCTTCAATCCTCAGGCCACTATGCTCACGGATGCAGTGAGGGGCGAGACGACAGGTGCGGTCGACGCCTGTCCATAGGCGGCCAAAACCTTCACGATGAGCGGATTACTGAGTTGCTGGATTAAGGAGTCGCTCTTCGTGCCGGCGGGCTGCGACACCGGGCTTCCGAAACTAACATTTGACGCCGATGTTGTCGCGTTCGGCTGACCGGTAAAAGATCGACTGCCTTGTCCTCCATGAACGTGATGCAGGCTAGCGATGGTGGACGACTGCGTCTCTCCTATCGCATTCAAGCGCAGCGCTTCGCGAGAAAACATGCTGGAATCGACTGGCGTATTTGGCGATGGACTCGATGTCTGCGCCGTAGTTTTAGCACCAGACAGCTGTTGTGCTAGCCATTGACTACTAGGTGATTCGGTTATCCCAGAGACGTTCATTGGACCTCCTTGACTAGTGTCTCCTCGCAGTCCTTGCTGGGACACTCATCTGGACTGGTTATGAAAGACCCCTCCGTGCGTCTTCCCCCCTAGGCCGACCATTGATGGTATAGCTGCAGGCTTACGAAGCAAGAAATGTGCTGAGACGCCACAAAGGTAACATCGTAAATTCAGCGCTTTTAAAATGGTAGGAAAACGAACATGGGTAGAAAGTGCCCGGCGAGCCGGAAGAAATAGGCCCTCACCGCATGATCAGGAAAGGACGCCGTGATTTAAAGTCCTGCGATGCATTACTATGCGGGCCGAAGAATCCATTGGGGCACTATCAGCGTAAATTTTGAAGCGTCTTTTCAAACATGAGCGATAAGATAGAAATTACAGACACCATGCCGCCCATTTCTTCCGCCATGAAGGGAGCCCATGCCAAGCCGATCATCGACTCTTCCACGCTGGAGTGTCCTTCGACTACCTCACCATCAACGGGTACCTTGTCACCTGGAACCACCCTCAACCAGTCGCCTACTTTCACTTGATCAAGCGTGACTTCGTGGTCGCCCCCCGGTACAACTTGACGAGCAGTGGGCGGTGCAATGTTCACCACTGCTTTGGTGGCGCTGCCGGTGCGGCGGCGGGCACGGAGTTCGAGCACCTGACCGAGGAGCACCAACACCACGATCACTGCCGCAGCTTCAAAGTAGATAGCGACCTTGCCCTCGTGTTGCATCGTGCGTGGGAAAATGTCGGGCAGGAGCATCGCTACAGCGCTAAAGACGAATGCCGCTCCCACGCCGATAACGATCAGAGTGAACATGTTCAAGTTGCGCGTCACAACGGACCGCCAGCCTCGGAGAAAAAGCGGCCAGCCCGCCCACCCGACTACGGGCGTGGTGAGCGCAAATCGGATCCAACGTGAGGCACCGCTATCCACCCAGGACTGCTGAGCCAGTGCGGGAATCACGTGAGCCATCGCCAGGAAAAGCACGGGCAACGACAGCGCGGAGCTGGTCCAGAAGCGCCTCGTCATGTCACGCAGCTCGGCACTTTCTTCGTCATCCGTACCCGCTGTCAGCGTCTTCGGTTCCAGCGCCATGCCGCACTTGGGACAATCGCCGGGATGGTCTTGCTGTACTTCTGGGTGCATCGGACACATGTAAATCGTGTTACCCGACGCAGGCACGACCGTCGTCGGGCCACGCTTCGTCGCAATGCTGGGGGTGGAATCACTGCTCATATCGTTTCCTTTAGTCCACACTGATCGTCTCACAGGAACGCAACACTGATTGCGCA
>CAZKVY010000095.1:0-12910 GCA_964556305.1 uncultured Nitrospira sp.
AAGCTCGGCCTTCAAACCAGGTTCCATCGGCGAGCGCAAGAATCGCTTTCTTCACGATCACTCCTTGACTTGGATCCAGGATCGTACGCGCAGGGTCACTAGCGCGATACCGAGTCCCACATTCAGGATATACAGCACCCGCACTGGTTTATGCAGCTGAAAGAACGCCTCAAAAGCAGCCTTCCTCGCCTCCTCTCCTTTGGAGGCAAAGGCCTGCGCCTGCAGGGCGGCTGCCTGAGGATGCAGCACAAACGTGATCACGCCGGCGGTGAGCAGCATCGCGCCCAACAGCAACCATTCGGTTCTAGTGATCGCCTCGTCCGTCAGTCCCTGCTGATACAGCCATGCGCGCCAGAGAATACCCGCGACCAGGATCGCCGCTGCGCCCAGCACCAACCGATTATACCCGTCGAAGGCGCGGGTCAAAAAAAATCCACCCGTGTCTTGCCCGCCGAACGTGTTGAACACGGCGGGAATCACGGCTGCCACGAGCACCAGGAGCCCGCCGATCCAGACGGCCAGGGCCAGCATCTCGCAAGTGACACAGGCGATCAATCCTTGGCGCACGATCGTCTGGTCCTACGCCCGTCGCCCGGGGCGATCGAGTTCGAAGACCACCCGTCCGGAGACGATCGTCGTGGTCACGCGCCCTTTGACTTTCCAGCCGGCGAACGGCGTGTTCCGGCTTTTGGAGCGAAACCGTGAGGGATCGACTTCCCACTCCAGGCCGGGGTCGACGATGGCCAGGTCCGCCGGGGCGCCGACCGCCAGAGTGCCGGCGTTGAGACTAAACGCTTTGGCCGGGGCCGTTGCGAGTTTGTCGACGGCCGATTCCAGCGTCAGCACGCCTTCTTCCACCAGGGCGAGCGTCAGCGGCAAGGCTGTTTCCAGTCCCACGATGCCGAACGGCGCCTCGGTAAACTCCTGCTGTTTTTCCTGCGTCGCATGCGGCGCATGATCGGTCGCAATCACGTCGATGGTGCCGTCGCGCAATCCCTCCTTAATCGCCTGGACATCCTGGCTGGTCCGCAGCGGAGGATTCATCTTGGCGTGGGTGTTGTAGCCACGCGTGAGTTCCTCCGTGAGGGTGAAGTGGTGCGGACAGGCCTCCGCCGTGACCTTGAGTCCGCGCGCCTTGGCTTCGCGTACCATGCGGACAGAGCCGGCGGTGCTGATATGCGCTAGATGCAGCCGCGCCCCGGTCAGTTCGGCGAGCGAGACATTGCGCGCTACCATCACATCTTCCGCGGCCGAGGGAATGCCCGGTAGTCCAAGTTCGGTCGAGATCACGCCTTCATTCATGCATCCGCCTTCGGAGAGATGTAAGTCCTCGCAGTGATCGACGACCGGCACGTCGAACGCGCGCGCGTATTCCATGGCGCGCCGCATCACGAGACTGTTCATCACCGGCTTGCCATCGTCGGAAATCGCAACGCATCCGGCGCGGCGGAGATCGCCGATCTCGGCCAACTCCTTGCCTTCGGATCGCTTCGTGATGGCGCCGATCGGGTGCAGGTTGGCATTGCCCGCCGCCTTCGCCCGTTCGAGCATGAATTCGGTGACGGCCTGATTGTCGTTCACGGGATTGGTATTCGGCATCGCGCAGACGGTGGTGAACCCCCCCGCGACGGCGGCTTCCGTTCCCGACTGAATCGTTTCCTTATACTCAAAGCCCGGTTCGCGAAAATGGACATGGAGGTCCACAAAGCCCGGGACCACCAACTGCCCGGCCGCCTGAATCACTGTCGCGCCGGCCGGTACGGCGAGCGCGGGCCCGACCGCTGAAATCTTCCCGTTTTCAATCAGGACATCCGCGACGCCGTTCACGCGTCCGGGATCGATGACATGACCGCCCTTGATCAAGATCATAATGCGCCGCTCAGCTCCCCCCGTGAATCATGTGAACATTGAATGCCTGTGCGAGTGATGCCTTGTCCGGACTGTGTTCCCTGAAGACAGGGCTCACTCATCATTACGTCCTAGGCGTTGGCTCCCGACATGAGATACAAAATCCCCATACGCACCGCCACGCCGTTGGCCACTTGATCGAGAATCACCGACGACAGGCTGTCCGCCACGTCCGGCGCGATTTCGACCCCACGGTTAATGGGACCCGGATGCATGACGATGGCGCCTGGTTCGGCCAGCTTCACCCGGTCGTTGGTCAATCCATACTGCCGCGCATATTCGCGGATGGTCGGGAACAGCGCGCGACCCTGGCGCTCAAGTTGAAGCCGCAGCATCATGATCACGTGCACGCCCCGCAGCCCTTCATCCAGGTTGTGATACACATGCACGCCGAGTTGGTTGATGTGCAACGGAATCATGGTGGGCGGTCCCACCACCCGCACCTCGGCCCCGAGTTTGGTGAGGGCGAAAATATTGGAGCGGGCCACCCGGCTGTGCGCGACGTCGCCGACAATGGCCACCTTGAGTCCGGCGAACCCCATGCCCCGGCTGCGGATGGTATAGAGGTCGAGCAAGGCCTGCGTCGGATGTTCGTGCCATCCATCGCCGGCATTGATGACGGAAGACTTCACGCCGCGGGCCAGCGTCTCCGCCGCACCTGCCGAGGAATGCCGCAAGACGATGATATCCGCCTGCATGGCTTCGATATTGCGCGCGGTGTCCAAGAGTGTTTCGCCCTTCACCACGCTGCTGGAAGACGGCGAAAAGTTGATGACATCGGCACTGAGCCGCTTGGCGGCCAATTCAAACGATGTTCTGGTTCTCGTGCTCGGCTCGAAGAAGAGGTTCACCACAGTCTTGCCTCGCAAGGCCGGCACCTTCTTGATCTCGCGGCCGGAGACTTCTTTGAAGGAATCCGCTGTCTCCAGGATCAAGGAGATATCAGCGGCCGACAGGGTGGTCAGACTGAGCAGGTCTTTTCGTTTGAGCCCCACGTCACGTTCTCCGGTTACGCCCTGAGGATGACCACGCGATCCTCTTCCCCGTTTTCTTCGAGATGGACCTCAATGGCCTCGTCGCGTGAGGTGGGAATATTCTTCCCGATGTAGTTGGCCTTGATCGGCAGCTGCCGGTGGCCGCGATCGACCAGCACCGCCAGTTGAATTTCTGCCGGCCTTCCCAGATCGATTAATCCATCCATGGCGGCGCGAATGGTCCGGCCGGTGAAGAGCACATCATCGACGAGCACCACCTTGAGGTCGGATATTTTGAACGGCACCGACGTGGTACGGAGAATCGGTTGATCCTTGCGCAGGGAGAGGTCGTCGCGGTAGAGGGTAATATCCAATTCACCGATCGGGATCTGCGTGCCTTCAATGTCATGGATGCGGCGCACGAGACGGTGCGCCAGATGGACGCCTCCCGTCCGGATGCCGACCAATGCCAGGTCGTTGATCCCTTTATTGCGTTCCAGGATTTCGTGGGCGATGCGAGTCACGGCGCGGGCGATATCCCCCGCGTCCATCACGACGCGCTCCTGCCGGTTGCCTGCAATGGGTTCGGTCGTCATGGGTGGCCGATCAGCTGGAGGCATAAAAAAACCTTCCCACCGGTATGGATGAGAAGGTGCGGGTTGTCCGACGGCTGGTTGCCGTGCATCATAATCATGAGCTCCTTACCCACCTCACAGGATGAGCGTTAAAGGCGAGGCGATCTTAACGAGTTGATCCTACCGTGTCAAGAATTCTGTGCCTGCGACGAGCTTGATTGGAGAGCGATGCCTTCATTGACTCCATGCATGCCATTTGTTAGCTTCGTCCCACCGAGAGCGGTCTCTCTCTCGATCGCTTTGTCATTCAGGTCATCCAGAATCATCTGCTCCCATCGTGAAAGGATCGCGCATGACTTCCTCTTCTGGTTCCACCGCAACCCCTGATCTGCTGACCGCCCTGGCCAATAAAGCGACCAATCTCCGCATTGATAGCGTGAAGGCGACAAGCGAAGCCGGCAGCGGGCATCCCTCCAGCTGTTGCTCGGCTGCGGACATTGCCGCCGTGCTGTTTTTCTCTGTCATGCGGTATGACCCCAAGAATCCGAAGTTGCCGAATAGTGATCGATTTGTCCTCTCCAAGGGCCACGCAGCGCCCCTGCTCTACGCGGCTTGGGCGGAAGCGGGACTCTTCCCCAAATCGGAACTGTTGAAGTTGCGCACGCTCGGCTCCGATCTCGAAGGGCACCCTACTCCCCGCCTCTCCTTCGTAGACATGGCGACCGGGTCGTTGGGACAGGGGCTGCCGGCCGGTGTGGGGCTGGCGTTCAATGCGAAATCGATCGACAAGACCGACTATCGCACCTATGTCTTGATGGGCGACGGCGAATCGGTCGAGGGGTCGGTATGGGAAGCGGCGGAAGTGGCTCGGCAAGCGAAGCTCGATAATCTTTGCGCGATCGTGGATGTGAACCGTTTGGGGCAAAGTGATCCGACCATGCTGCAGCATGATATGGAGGCGTATCGCGCCCGTTGGAGTGGGTTCGGCTGGCATGCCATTGTGGTGGACGGTCACGATATCGGCGCCCTCCTCGCGGCGTTCGGCGAAGCGGCCAAGACCAAGGGGCGGCCGACGGTATTACTGGCGAAGACCTTCAAGGGTCGCGGCATTTCCTTTATGGAAAATCACCCCGACTGGCATGGAAAACCGCTGAAGAAGGGCGAGGAAACCCAAAAGGCGCTCGACGAGTTGACGCGCCAATTGAAACCAAGCTCGGTCCAGCCTCAGATTTCGTTGCCGACCGCGGCCAAAACGGCTCCCGCGACCAAGGGAGCGGTGGCTCCGGCTCCGTACAAGTTGGGGGATTCGGTGGCGACGCGGGAAGCATTCGGCACCGCGCTCCTGGCTCTGGGTGAAGCGAACTCGCAGGTGGTGGCTCTCGACGCGGACGTGAAGAACTCCACCTATAGCGATAAGTTCGGCAAACGGTTTCCAGACCGGTTCCTCGAAAATTTCATTGCAGAACAGAATATGCTGGGTGCGGCGGCGGGCATTGCCGCCTGCGGGAAGATTCCGTTCGTCGCGACGTTCGCCGCGTTTTTCACGCGAGCCTATGATTTCATTCGCATGGCGGCGATCAGTCAGTCGAACATTAAACTGGTGGGGACCCACGTCGGTGTCAGCATCGGCGAGGATGGCCCGTCGCAGATGGGGCTCGAAGATCTGGCCATGATGTCGACCCAGCCCGGCGTCACCGTGCTGTACCCGTCCGATGGCCTTTCGATGTACAAATTGATGGAGTCGGCCACGGCCCACAAGGGTATGGTCTATCTGCGCGCCGGTCGTCCTAAGACCCCCGTGATCTATGGCGCGGACGAAACGTTCCGGATTGGCGGCTCAAAAGTGGTTCGGCAAAGTGCAGGCGATCAACTGACGATCGTCGCCGCTGGTGTCACCCTGTTCGAAGCGCTCAAGGCTCACGATCAGTTGAGAGCGGCCGGCATCGTCACCCGCGTTGTGGATCTGTACAGTATCGTGCCCGTCGATCAGGCGACCTTGATCGACTGCGCACGGTCCACCGGCGGCCGGTTCCTGACGGTCGAGGACCATTATGCGCATGGCGGCATCGGCGATGCGGTGTTGAGCGCGTTGGCGTCCGAGGGCGTAACGGTTCGCAAGTTGGCCGTCCGGGACATTCCGCGCAGCGGAAAGCCGGACGAGCTCGTGGATCATTTCGGAATTGGAGTACGCTCGATTGTCGAAGCGGCCAAAGATATCGCCAAAGCAGCCCACCGCTGAACGGTCCGGTCCCGACGCTCCTGCCGGGTTGAATCAGATTCCCCTCCTTCAGATCCTCAGCGCCCAGGATCGGCAAAAGGTCCTGGGCGAAATGACAGAAACCCGCTACGGCAAGGGTGAGTACATTTTCCGCGAGGGCGACCCGACGGAATACTTCCACATCGTCAAGGAAGGATCGGTCAAGTGCGTCAAGTCGTCGCTCGATGGGAAGGAGTGCACGCTCAAAGTCCTGATGCCGGGTGATTTGTTCTGTTGCGATGCCTCCGCCTTCGACGGCGCCTCTCACCCCGGCACGGCGCAGCCCATGGGCGATGTCAGTGTGCTCCGCATGAAAAAGGAAGCCTACTTCAAAATGCTGCGGGCGAATCCCGATGCCGCGATGGAAGTCATCCGGTATCTCGGAAACCGGCTCAACGAAGCCCAGGAAAAGGCCAAGGTGCTGGCCCTTGACCGTGCCGATCAACGATTGGCCTCCCTCTTGGTGAATCTGGCCGAACGCAGCGGTATCAAGGACCCGAACGGGATTCGAGTGACCGTTCGCCTGACGCGTCAGGACATGGCGAACATGGTCGGCGTGACAACCGAAACCGCCATCCGGATCATGGCGCGCTTCAAGAAGGATCGCCTGGTGACCGGCACCGCCGCTCGTCTAGTCATTCGTGACCTCCCCAAGCTGAAACTCCTCGCTTCCACGTAAGTTCTTGCACGACAACCCGGGTATTCTTTCAAAACATGACTATTGTCATGTTTTATTGATGCCGCCTTCCGTATGGTGGAGGCAGAGGCGCAGCATTGTGATCGTGATGAATGCTGATCCGGGGGCGGTGCGCTTCCGGTCGCCGGGTTCAACGCAGGAATGGCGGAGGCACTATGTATAGACATGGAGAGACGAATCACCGAGGCAGAAGGGCATGGAAGGCGATGGCGTTCATGGGGGCGACGCTGGGATTGGTGGCCGGTATGGCCCTGTCCGCTCAGGCCAAGACGCACGAGATCAAAATGACCGCGGTTGAAACGGACATCGTCATCGACGGCGGGGGTGAAAAGTATGCTGCCTGGACCTTCAACGGGCAGTTCCCCGGTCCGGTGGTGCGGGTTACCGAAGGCGATATCATCAACTTCACGTTGACGAACCCGGACACGAACAAGAATCCCCATGCGATGGATTTCCATGCCGCGGAAGTCGATTTCTTGAAAAACTATCGGGCCGTCAACACCGGCGAGACGCACAGCTTCTCGTTCACGGCGAAGAAGCCGGGAGTGTTTTTCTACCACTGCGGAGCGCCGCCTATGATTCAACATGTCGCCCGCGGCATGTTCGGCGCGATCATCGTCGATCCAAAGAATGCCAAGGTGTGGCCGAAAGCGGATCGGGAATATGTGTTGGTGCAGTCGGAGTATTTCAAGAATCCGAATGATGTCCAAGCCATGTTCGATCGTAAGTACGACGGCATGATGTTCAACGGCGGCATCTTCAAGTATCACCCGTTCGTGACCGGCGGGGGAAAACTCGATGCCAAGCCCGGGGAGCGTGTCCGTATTTATTTCGTCAACGCCGGACCGAACGAGTTTTCCTCGTTCCACCCGATCGGGGAGATTTGGGACAACGTGTACGAGAGCGGCAATCCCGCCAATAATCTGAAGGGCGTGCAGACCTACGTCGTGGGGCCGGGCAGCGCGGCCACTTTTGACGTCGTGGTGGAATCTGCCGGGGCATATCCACTCGTGACGCATTCGTTGACGGGTGCGTTGCGCGGCGCGATTGCGGTCCTGCTGGCGGGGCCGGATGCGAAGCCGGCGCCGTTGATGCCGATGGTGCCGTGGGAATTGCCGGCGAAGTAGTCAGGCTAGGACGTGACGATCCGACCGGCCCCGGTGGGCCGGTCGGCGACCGTGATGGCGACACCCTTTATTCATCGATCGTGGTTTCTGGGAGATGCCGATGCGATGCCCTGGGATGACGCTGGGTTGGTTTCTCCTGTGCGTCTGGTGCCTCGTGAGTCCAGTCAGTGCCGACACCTCGCGAGAGCGGGTGGCGCTCTTCTTATCCGGCCAAGACTGTCCCTCTTCCCGCCGGAATATCGCTGCGGAGCTGGGGCAAGTCGCAGGCGTCACCCGCGTGGACTTCGAGAGCGTTCCTGACCATGCATTGATCGATGTCGTGAGCGGTGCGGTGACTCCGGACAATCTCCTGGCGGCCGCGCGCCGTGCTATGCTGAAGGGCGCGCGCTGTCAGGCGGAGATCATGAAGTCGTGCATCTCTGCGGGTCCCTCTCCGACCCAGCGATAGACCCGGGCGCAGAACGATTTGGCTGATCAGCGAGGCCGGACCACCCTTACCCCCAGATCTGCCATGCGGACGATAGACGCCACGGGGCACAGATGGAGAGTCTTGGCATGCTGCCTGGCTGTGGCGGCCGGGGCCTGGATCCTGCCTGCGACGTCGGTGATCGCGCAGGAAGCGGTGCTCGAGTTTCCCATCCGGCCCTTTAACGTCGATGTGATGTTGCGTCAGCAGACGTTTGCGCCGGATGATCGTGAAATCGGCGTGCAACTAGGCATCACGGCGTTACGTTATGGCAATGTGGAGGTTCGGACCATTTATCAATTCTTCAGTATTCATACGCAGGATTTCAGCACCGACCAGCATTCGCTGTTCATCAATCCCCGCTGGAACAACTTTATCGACATCCTGGATTTTCCGAAACACCGACCGATCAGCCGCATCATCCGTCACGTGCTCTTTGGACCATTGGAGGACCGAGCGGTGCCCTACGTCGGGGCGCTGGCCGGGGGTGTCCTGCCCGGTCCCGGAAACCGTGCGCCCGGACACTTGATCGGCGGTCAACTCGGGGTGCGGTTTCCGGTCGCGCAGAGCCTGTCGGTCGATATCAGCGTACAGTACAGTCAGTACGGAGTGGATTTTCGCGGGGAAGCGGGCCAGGCGCAGCAATGGGTATTCCTGACAGGTATCCGATTCTAAGGAAACGGTCATGGCGCAGGCGAGTCTGGCCGCTCCTCCTCTGCCTGCTGCTGTCTGGCTGCGGGCTGCTTATCGATGCGGTCGAACGGGTGTGGCCGGTCGCCGGCAGTAAAGTCGATATCATCTGTGAACGGAGGCGCGTCCAGGTTGGCCTGGCGATGGAACCATTCAGGCCCTTCGTCTTTCCGACGATCTGGACGGATGAAGGGGCTCGCGTGACAGGGCTTGACGTCGAACTGACTCGGGCCATGACCGATGAGTTATCTCGCCGGTGCGGACAACCCATCACCCCGGTCTTACATCTCGTGCGTTTCAGGGACCTTTTCCGGCTCCTGAACGAAGGACATTTGGATTGGTTCGTGTCGGCCGTGGCGACGAATACCCCCGCGCCTTCCCGTGCGGGGGTCGCCTATTCCCTGCCCTATTTTTACGGCGGAGGAATCAGCGGAATTACCACGAGTGCGACCGTGTTGGAAAAGGTGCGGGCGAATGTTCGGGATCAGGAGATGGCGCCTGCGGCCGATCGCCTGGCGGCCACGAGCCACGCGCTGGACGGTCTCACCATCGCGGTGCAGGATGAAACCAGCGGGTACTATTATGCAGAGGCGAATGGGGGCGCCAACCGCCTGCTCGTTTGCGATTCCCTGCCTGCGGCCTTCGAGTATGCGGATGCGCAGACCGAGCCGCGTATCGATGTCATCCTGGGCGCCCAACCGGTGCTGGAGTATATGGTGAAGCGTGTTCGCAAGGACTGGTCGCTCTTGACGCGCGAAAACGGCCGCCCGTTGTTTCTGACCAAGGCCGACTACGGGGTCGTCGTGGCCGAAGAAAGGTACCGTCTGCGATGGCTGGTAAACGATTTGCTGTTGAAACTGGACGAGTCGGGCCGTCTGGAGGAGATGCGGCGACGTTGGCTCGACGACGAGTATGCCTTTCCCCGGCGAGCCTCGTTGGAAGGATTGCCTTTCGATGTGGAGAAAATGGCGTCGCATTATATCCAGGGCGCCTGCCGCATCAAGAGCGGGTCCTGACCGATGGAGAGGAGCACAATCATGAGACGTCGTGCATGGATAGGCCTGGCTTCAGCGGTGCTGTTGATGACGCTGCTTCCTTCGATGGGCTTCGCGGCCGAACGAGCCGAAGCGGAGGAAACGGCGCGCCTGCTGGCGAAACTGCTGGAATCCGGCCGGGCCGTGATCGAGCGCAATCAATCGTTGATCGACGATCCTCACAAGGGCGAAAAAGGATTCACGCCGGAATTATTCGAGCAGCAATTGGTGCGGGAGTTTCACTCGAAGACCGGGATCGACCTGAAAGCATTACCGACGGCGCCGGTGTCCATGCTCATCCCGCCCCTGGCGAAGGAGCTGCTGCCGGCGTTGGTTCAGGCCAGCCGAGAGGTCGTCCGCGACGCGCAGGTGGTCATCAACCAGCGCGGCATCGGCTATAAGAATTTCATTCCGGCCACCTATGGCAGTCAGGCGTCAGCGCGGTTCTCCAAGGCTGCGCATGTGCGATTGAAACAGACAGCCATTCGACCTCGGAATCCGAAAAATGAGCCGGACGAGTATGAAGCGTCGGTGTTGAAATGGCTCTCAGCCAGGCCGCGAGCGGAGGCCTATGTGAGCGAGTTGACCGAGGAGGGGCGCACCTTACGGGTGGTCATGCCGATTTACTACGCGAAGGACTGTCTGGCTTGCCACGGTGAACCGAAGGGTGATCTCGACATCTCCGGGTATCCCAAGGAAGGGCATAAGGAGGGAGACCTTGCCGGAGCCATCACGGTCACTGCACCGTTGGGAACTCGATAGTCTAAGGATTCGGCGAGACGAACACGAGCACTTTTAATCGCTGTGAGGTGTGATTCTTCACGCCATGTTCCTCACCGGCCGCTGCCATTGTTCCCTGTCCTGATCCCAGCACGCGTTTTTCCGCGCCGACCTGAAACGTGCCTTCGCCCTCCAGCACAATGTAGACTTTGTCCTGCTCGCCGTGAATATGGCCCTTCTGTTCCTGCCCTGGTTCGAAACAATAGATGTCGCAAAAAAAACGCGGGGTTTCGAACAGGTTATTCTTTTTCATTTTCTCTTGGCTGAACTGCTGAAAATCCGAGAGGGCGATGACCTTCATGTCGTGGGCTCCACGGGTAAGGATGAATGGGTGGTGTCCGGTGTCTGCATGCGTGTCACGATACGATCGACTGAAATCAGGTGGCGTGAAAGTCCCAAATCCTGCGCGGGAATGCCCATGGCGAGTCCGAGCAGTTGCGGGAGATGGAGAATAGGAAGGTTCAGGTCTGTCTTCACGGCCCGCCCCGCGCGTTCCTGGTAGATATCCAGGCTCATGTGACAGAGCGGACAAGGCGTTACCATGAAATCCGCGCCGTGATCCCGCGCGTCCTTCATGTTCGTGCCGGCCATGGCCACCGCGATGGCCTCCTTCTCCAGGATAATGGGAAATCCGCAACACTTCGTCCGGCCTGCATAGGCGACCGGCTCTCCGCCGACGGCACGGATGATTTTTTCCAACGAACTGGGATTCTCCGGATCATCGAAGCCCAGTTCCCACGATGGACGCAGCATGTAGCAGCCGTAGAAAGGGGCGATACGAAAATCGCGAAACGGCGACCGGACCGTGTCGGTCACCCGGCTGAGCCCGAGATCGCGCACGGCGATCCATAAGAGATGTTTCACTTGCACGCCGCCGCCGTAGGAGATGCCGTCTTGCGCAAGAATTGTGTTCACCCGTTCAAGGGTTGCCGGTTCGCTTTTCAGACGGCGGTTGGCTGCGCTCATCACTCCCTGGCAGGTGCCGCAAATGGTCATCACGTCCAGCCCCATCCGCTCGGCCTGCGCGAAGGTGCGGGCGTTCAAGGCGAGGGCGAGGTCCGGGTCCGCCTCCCCGATGACTCCGGCTCCGCAACAGGACGAGGCTGCGAGTTCAACCACCTCGATGCCCAGGCGGCCGACGATAGCCATGGTGGATTGGTAGAGTTCAGGCGTCGCGCCTTTGGCGGCGCAACCGGGATAGAGGGCAAATTTGAGCGGCATAGGTCTCGTCGTATGGTTGTGCTGCGTGTCCCTGCACCTTAACGTATTTTCCCCCTCCATGAACAGCTCGGCGCGGGATTCGTCGGGGTGCAAAGGGATGCGCGTTTGAGAAGGCGCTGCCGGCTCAGCTAGGGCAGTTTCGACACCGTCTCCTTGTAGCTTTTCTTCAGGTCCGCCACGGCCGCGTTCACGTTGTCTTTCAATGTGCTCCAGGCTGAACTGGTCGAATGGCTGACCTCGTCCAGCTGCTTCCGCGCTTCTTCCTTCTTGCGTTCCAGATCCTGCAGGGCCTTCTGCATTTCCTTCCTGGCTTCGACGGAGGCCGCGTTGGTTTTCTTTTGGAGCTCTCCGATCTTGGCTTGCATCTCCGCCAGTTCGGCCTGGATCGTCTTTTGAAAGCTGTCCTTTTGTTGCATTGTGTACTGTTTCGTGGATTCCACGGCCTCTTTCGTGTCTCGTATCACCTTCTCGGTGGTCGTCGGCTGGGACTGGTCTCCGGCGGCAATGGCCTGGGGAGCCAGGGCGAGCACGGCGCCCATCAGACAATGGAACAACAGGGTTCGCCCTGTGATCATGGGTGCTACTCCTTGTTGACGGGAAACGGGTTCCGACGATGCGGAATATGTCAAATTACCTGGCATGTTCTGTGCCCGGGCCCTTCCCTGCCGGGTGTTAAGGTTTTCGGCAGAACGAGCCGAAAAGGATATACAACGCAGACAATCCAGCAACCTTGACCTGTGGTGTGAGCCCTATGAGTGCTGAACTTGCTCCAATGTCAGACCCGGCCTCAACCAGCCCGCTCGAACAACTCCTGATCGAACGGATCCGGAAGGGAGCCATCGAACTCCCGCTGTTGCCGCAGGTGGCTTCCAGAATTCTGGCCATGGTGTACGATCCCGATGCGGAAGCGGCCAAACTGGCCGCACTCATTCATCAAGATCAGGCACTGGCCGCCCATGTCATCCGCATCGCCAATTCTCCGGCCTACATGACCCGTAATCCTGTCGTCTCGCTGCAACATGCCGTGTCCATGCTGGGCATGAACCTGATGTCCGAATTGGCCTTCTCTGCGTCCATCAAAGGCAGCGCTTTCAAAGTGCCGGGATGGGATGGTGAAGTCAAGAGCCTCTGGCATTATTCCCTCGCCAGCGGAGCCTATGCCAAAGAAATTGCGCGCATGC
>CAZKVY010000096.1:0-12830 GCA_964556305.1 uncultured Nitrospira sp.
CAATCGGCTGTTGGCAGCTGGAGAGCTGGATGTCTTGATTGGCACGCAGATGTTATTCAGTATCGGTCTTCAAGGACGGGCGGCATTTGTGGCTCTGCCGGATGCAGATGCCGGTCTCCATGTTCCCGATTTTCGTTCAGCGGAACGGATGTATCACGCCCTTCGGGATGCCGCCGATCTGGCCCGTCCTGGCTGCGCCGGAGGCCGGCTCCTCATACAGACGCGCTTCGCGGACCATCATGCGATTATGGCGCTGGTCTCAGGCGACGAGGACGTGTTTGTGAAGCAGGAACAGGCCTTTCGGCAGATGCTTCAATATCCTCCATGGACCTGTCTGATCCGGCTGGATGTGTCGGGGACGTTGGAGCCGCTGGTGGCTCAAGCTGCCGGTCGCTGGGCGACGTTGCTGCGAGCGCAGGTTGCAGGTATAGAAAAGGTGAACAGGGGGGCTAGCACAGACGCACCTCTAGTTTCAGAATCTGTCGAACAGCGTTTGGTCTCGAACCAGGTTGTCGTTCTGGGGCCATCTCCGGCGCCGCATGCCATGGCGCGAGGTCGGTATTGTTGGCAGATCCTAGTCAAATCCAGTTCTCTTGACGCCGGCAAGGAGATAGCGGTGCGGACACGCGAGGAACTTGAACGGGGGTCCCGCCGTGGCGGCCTCCGGTATGACATTGACGTCGATCCGGTGTCGATGGCGTGACACGAGTCAGGCCCGAGCGCGTTTTTTCTTGCCTCTCGGCGGGGCCGGTTTGCTTTCCTGAACCGGAATTGGTGGGGCGTTCTGTTCCCGCAGCCGTTTGAAGAGTCCGAAGGCAAATGTAACCCAGAATACTGAGGCGAAGAGGCCGAAGAGCACCGCATTCAGAATCGTTCCCATCTGTTCCTCGGTCGGCTCAATCCCTTCCATCCGGATGCGAATCATGGTCACAATCGGCCAGGTCATGCTTTCAATGCCGAGTCCCAAGGTCGTCCAGGCCCATACGGCTCCGATGCTGCGTCCTTGCCAGAGGAGGAATGCGGTCGCTACAGCGGCGATGAGCAGCGTCCAGACGATTCCTGCCTGTTCCCACATGACGAAGACGCCGCCAGCGGCAACAAGGCCGCCCAGTAGCGCGTGAAGTTGGGGCGTCCACCAGGTCATGAGTGCGGTCTCGTTCTCGGGTAAAAGGGAAGCGAAAAGGAGCGTAGTGTGCGGATCGATCGGATGGAAGTCAATGGACCAGGCCCGTCACGGGACGAAAAGGGGCGTGTACCGGTCAGCCGGCAATCTCAGCTTGGACCGCATCCAGCAGCTGTTGCATCTCGAAGGGTTTCTGGAGCGTACGGCGCGCGCCGAGCATGCGAGCGACATCCAGAAAATTGAGGATGCCGATCATGTCGCTTCCGCCAGTGATGGCCATGATTTTTGCGTTCGGAAATTCCCGCCGGAGGGTCAAAATGCTCTCCAAGCCGTCCTGGTCCGGCATGAGAATATCCATGATCACCAGATCTGCCGGTGATTGACGATAGCGCGACAAACCTTCCTTGCCGTCGGCTGCCTCTTGGACACGATAGCCTGCCTGTTCGAGCGTGCTGGAAATAAGCCGGCGAATCGCTTCTTCGTCATCCACAATCAAAACCGATGGCATAACCTTCCTCGCAGGAGTTCAGTTGATTGCTGCTTGAGTTCACGCCGTGCGGCGCGCAAGACGGCCGGTTCGAATCCCCGTGTGTCGCTCAGTATCCATCCCGAATCTATCGCTCTTTGTCGCGCTCAGCAAGAAATTCCTTCTGTCCTGTGATGTCCGTTGCTTCGGCACGAGGCGACTCGGCTGCGCTCATGGAGCCGGGGGGAAGTATCGCAGGCAGGTAGACTTCGATGGTGGTTCCCTGGCCGACTGTGCTGGTGGAACGAAGCGTTCCGCCATGCTCGCTCACGATGCGCTGCACCCCTGCGAGTGCCGTCCCGGCGTGGGTTCCTGCCGGAAGATTTGCGAACAGCGGTCCCAATTTACGACGGTGGTCTTGGGCGCTCACCTCTTCGCCCGTATCTGAAACGGTGAGGCATACATAGTGGCCAGGGGGGAGCGGAAGCTCGTGTTCGTCCGCCGATGGGTTCAGGTGGATATTGTCGAGGCGTACCTCGAGAATTCCGCCGTCCGGTTTCAGGGCTAATTCGGCATGGGCCAAGAGTTTCACGCAGACTTGGTGGATCTGAGTCGGGTCAGCAGAAATCGGATGGGTAGCCCCGGGAATCCATTCACGAAGGCTAATGTTCTCGGGCAGCTTTCCCTTAGCGATTCGCAAGGTTTCTTTCAGGAGGATATCCAGAGACACCGGTTGCTTGATACCCTCTGCCTGGCGGCCGAACATGAGCATCTGGGTGACCAGGTCCCTGGCTCGTTTCGAGGCCAGGACCACCTGCTGAACATGACCGTACACCCGACTATCCGGAACAAGTAATGGGAGGGCCAAGTCTGAGAATCCCATAATGGCGGTCAGGCAGTTATTGAGCTCGTGTGCGATGCCGCCGGCAAGGGTCGCCACCGCCGCCATTTTGTGGGCCCGGCGCAGCTGAGCTGCGGCGTCTTTATGTGCGGTGATATCTGTGGCCAGCACCTGTATGGCCGAGTGGCCATCGAAGATCACCTGGCTAGCGACCAATTCCACATCGAGCTTGGCTCCATCGGGTCGCACGTATTGTCGCTCCACGGGTGTGGCAGATTCAGTTCCCTGAGCCGGATCGGCCAAGGGGAGATCCTGCAGAAACTCTTTCCGGAAACATTCCGACACCGGGTGTCCTTCAAGCGAAGACTGTGTCGACGGAGCAAAGAGTCTCATGCCCGCGTCATTCATGAACAGAATCGTCTCCTCCGCGTAAACCACGATCGCCTGAGGTGAGAGCGCGGCCAGGCTCCGGTAGCGGTCTTCGCAGGCATGCAAGGCTTCGAATGCCAGGTGTCGAGGGGTGATATCGCGGATCATTCCCACGTAGCCGCTGGAAGGCGCTCCCTCTGCGCGCAAGGGAAACGCTTCGGCCATCACCCAGCGAAGCGATCCATCGGGTCTTTGGAAGCGAAATTCACGCGAAAAGCTCCGAGCCTGTTCGGTGGCTGCGGACCATTCGGTGACAATCGCATCCTGGTCTTCAGGAGCCAGAGCAGTGAGCCAACATGCTCCCGGTGCCGGTGTGTTTGGGATTCCCGCCATGCGGCGCAGGCGTTCGTTGAGATAGAGGGTGTGCCCTTCTGGGTCCGAAAGAAAGATGCCGATCGATGCTTGGCCGGACAGGGTACGGACAACGGCCTCAATCGACGGGAAATCTCCCGAGGAAGGGAAGGCCGCTGCCAAGTCTTGGGCGCTCACTGGTTGCTCCTTGATCTGCGGTGAGGGGGCTGATCGGTCAACGATCTCGCCCCTTCGTGGTGTCCATTCAGCCGGTGCTGATGGTTCCGCTGGAAATCGCGGGGGCACGAATACGTGCCCGCGTTATAATACATAGGCGCAAGATTCGCATCATAACATCAAGCCCGAGCGTGCGGTGAGAGATGATTGATATTTTGCAACGTAATTGGGCCCTAGCGTGGTAGGGCCGTTTATCTTCGTTAAGACGGCATCCGGATGCCGCTGCCCTATAGATATTCGCAGGGAGGGTCGAATGTGAATTCGATGGATGGGCGTAGGGAGAAGGGGCCTGGCTGAAGAAAGGCTGAGCATCCGTTTCCGCTGCACGCTGCAGTGGTGAGATGCCCGTTTACAAATGTTGAGTTTGGTGCCGAAGGCGGGACTTGAACCCGCACGGCTTGCGCCACACGCCCCTCAAACGTGCGTGTCTGCCATTCCACCACTTCGGCAACCGAGAGTCTCTCCGTCGAAACATGAAGCGAGGTACACACAAGCTAGACGGCGGTGAAACGCGCATTCTTGCTACGCCGGTGCCAGGCCTCAGAGGAAGCGCATTATAGAAGTGGTCCAAAATGCTTGTCAATCAACTAGTTGTCCGGTAGAATCTGACCCGTGCTGCGGACATGTGGCACACCCTTCCTATCACTGCGATCAACAGGCCAA
The DNA here is from genome assembly GCA_964556305.1 of uncultured Nitrospira sp. Taxonomy (GTDB): domain Bacteria; phylum Nitrospirota; class Nitrospiria; order Nitrospirales; family Nitrospiraceae; genus Nitrospira_A. The sequence goes on from CAZKVY010000096.1 coordinate 4,051, forward strand.
CGTTCGAGATGACGCCTCTCTCAGCCCCACATATTTCGTATACAGGACGGCAGACGGACATTGCCGCGCTGTTTGACGTCGATAATACCTTGCTGCCCGGCCAGGCCAGCGAAGTGCGATTTTTTCGTTTTCTTTGGAAGCGGGGACTCGTGGGTTGGCGTGAGGTTCGGGACAGCATCGGCTGGGTGCTGCGATGCGCGCCTCCGGTGTCGTTGCATCCGTTGCGAGAACGCAAGCTATATCTGGCAGGAAAAGGTGCGGTTGAGGTCGAGTCGCTAGCTGAAGAATTCTGCCGTACCGAGTTATGCCCTCGTCTGTCCGCCCAAGCGCTCTCACGCATGGATGAGCACCGCCGGGCCGGGCATCATATCGTGTTGGTGACCGGATCCCTCGATTTCCTGATTGCTCCGCTGGCCGCCTTGCTGGAAGTGCCGACCTTGCTGGCCGCCAAGCTGGAACAACACGAGCGTCAGTTTACCGGTCATGTCTGTGCGCCCCTCCCTTATGGCCCCGGTAAGCGAGAATTGATTGCCCGGCTGACGCAGGAATGCGGCATTGATCTGACGCAGTCGTTTGCCTATGGCGATAGTCCCGGCGATGTCGAATTGCTCGAAATGGTGGGCCATCCGTTGGTCGTGAATCCTATTCGAGGCATGGACCGTATTGCTCAACGAAATGGATGGCCGACGACCACATGGACATGAAGATCTCCGTCGGCCACGCGTCACCGGCTGACCCGCCACATCCATCCACGATGCTCAAGGTGACCGAAATTTTTCACAGTATCCAGGGCGAATCCACGCATGCCGGCCGTCCTTGTGTGTTCATTCGGTTGACCGGGTGTCCTCTGCGCTGCACGTGGTGTGACACCGCCTACGCGTTCTACGGCGGTCGGGAAATGATGCAGGATGACGTTGTCGAGCAGGTGCGGGGTTTCGGTTGCGATCTGGTGGAAGTGACTGGGGGGGAGCCACTCAGCCAGCCGGCAGCCTTACCGTTGTTGACCAGGCTCTGCGATGAGGGGTTCGAGGTTCTACTGGAAACCAGCGGCGCCATTGATACATCCGGTGTGGATCGGAGAGTCCATGTGGTGCTCGACGTGAAATGCCCTGGCAGTGGCATGGTCGAGCGCATGTATTGGCCGAATCTCGACCGGCTTGCGTCTCAGGATGAAGTCAAATTTGTCATCAAGGATCGGGCCGATTACGAGTGGGCGCGCGAGGTGATTCGTGCCCGGAATCTGACGGCGCGCTGCCCCGTATTGGTGAGTCCTGTCTTTGGCGAGGCAGATGCCCGACAGTTGGCGGAATGGGTCCTGGCCGACCGATTGCCGGTCAGGTTCCAGTTGCAAATGCATAAGCAGATTTGGACGCCCGATATGCGGGGGGTGTAACAGCGGCCGGTTGGGCCGAACGTCGGCAAATGCGTGATCAGCGAACGGCAAAAGCCAGGGAGGATTGATGAAGAAGATCCAAGTTCAAGCACAGGTTGGGCGGGCGGAACATGAAGTCGCCGAGGTGCTGGTCGTGCTCTGTTGCGAGGGTGCTGCAGACCTTTCTCCGGAAGCTGCAGCGATCAATAATCAGCTCGGTGGACAGCTCGCCGCCTTGATCCAGCGTGGAGAATTTGAAGGCAAGCTCGGCGAAGGGTTATTAATCCATACGCAGGGGAAGGCCAAAGCGAAGCGCGTCTTGCTGGCCGGTTTGGGCAAGGAGAAAGATTTGCGCCTGGATGCATTCCGCCAGGCATTGGGCACCGCGGTCAAGCGTGTCCGTCAGGCCAAGGTCTCCTCATTCGGTGTGGTTATGCCGGGGGCGATTCTGGAGGAGATTTCCGTTCAAGATGTCGCGCAGGCGTTGTCCGAAGGGGCCATTCTCGGCAGCTATCAGTTTACGGCGTACCGGAGTCCGAACGGAAGCAAGCCGGTCGATGTCGAGCGGCTGACGATCTATACCGCGCAGGCATCGCTGCTGGCGCAGATCACCGAGGGGATCCGGCGCGGGGTGGCCACGGCCGAAGCCACAGTCCTGGTACGCGACCTGTGCAATCATCCGGCCAATGTGATGACGCCCACGCGCATCGTGCAGGAAGCGAAGGCGGTTGCGAAAGAGTCCGGCGTCAAACTCAAGGTGCTTGAACAGAAAGACATGGAACAACTCGGCATGGGTGCCCTGCTCGGCGTGGCCAAGGGTAGTCACGAACCGCCGAAGTTCATCGTGTTGGAATACAAGGGCGCGAAGGCGAAGAAGAGCGATCCTCCCGTGGTGCTGGTCGGCAAGACAATTACTTTCGACACCGGCGGTATTTCACTCAAGCCGGCCGAGAACATGGAGCATATGAAGGCTGACATGACGGGCGGCGCCGAAGTCCTGGCCACAATGCGGGCCGCGGCACGGCTTAAATTGCCGCTGCACCTGGTCAGCATTTTGCCGGTGGCTGAAAATATGCCCGGCGGGCGCGCCATGCGGCCCGGCGATATTGTGAGGACGCTTTCCGGCAAGACCGTCGAAGTGCAGAACACCGACGCCGAGGGCCGGTTGATTCTCTCGGATGCCTTGGCCTACGCCGCCCGCTATAAGCCGGCAGTGTTGATCGACATTGCAACCTTGACCGGCGCCTGCGTTGTGGCACTCGGCCAATTTGCCATCGGGATGTTCGGCAACAACGATCAATTGAAGGAGCATGTCCGGAACGCCGGCATACGGGCTGGTGAGCGGGTCTGGGAGATGCCGCTGTGGGAAGAATACTTCGAGCAATTGCGCAGTGATGTGGCGGACATGCGTAACATCGGCGGCCGTGGCGGAGGCATGATTACCGCAGCCCTGTTCCTGAGCAAATTTGTGGGCGACTGCCCATGGATCCACCTGGACATTGCCAGCACGGACTGGAGCGAGCGCGAGCGAGCCTATTTACCGAAGGGCCCGACCGGGATCGGTACGCGGCTGCTTATTCAATTCCTGCTTGACCGAACCTTGCCCTAGCGGCAACTGGTGCGTTCAGCGGCGTCAGCCGAGCGTCCATCTGCTTCTCACCAGATCGTGGTTGTAGGAGGCTATGACATTACGCGAACAGATCGGCCAGCTCTTTATGATGGGGTTTACCGGGACCACGGTCAGCACCGACCTGGCCTCTTTTATCAAGGCCTACCAGCCGGGCGGTGTCATTTTCTTCCGGCGCAACCTCGAAACCGTGCAGCAGATCGTTGATCTCACGAACGGGCTGCAGAAACTGTCGCCCGCCTCGCCCCTGCTGATCGCCATTGATCAGGAGGGAGGCCGGGTGTCCCGGCTGCCAGCAGGATTTACGATTTTTCCGCCATGCGGGCAACTGGGGCAGTGTAATTCCAGTGAGCTGGCTTATTCCGCCGCGGCGACGATCGCCAAAGAGTTGCGAGCCGTGGGAATCAATATGAACATGGCCCCCGTACTCGATGTGAACAGTAATCCGGACAATCCCGTGATTGGGGACCGGGCGTTCGGCGCTGAGCCTGATCTCGTCGGTGAAATGGGGCTGGCCACCATCGGCGGATTGCAGGACAATCTGGTTGTGGCCTGCGGGAAACACTTTCCCGGCCATGGCGATACGGCGACGGATTCGCACAAGGAGCTTCCGGTCGTGGACGCGGGAATTCAGCGGCTGCGTGACACGGAGTTTCCTCCGTTCCAGCAGGCGATTCGCCAGGGGGTGGCCAGTTTGATGACGGCCCATGTGTTGTATCGGGCCTTGGACCCCGATGCTCCGGCCACTTTGTCTCCGCTAGTGATCCGGCGGTTGCTGCGCGAAGAGTTTCGCTATGACGGAGTCGTCTTCACCGACGACTTGGAGATGCATGCCATTATCGACCATGACGGGATCGGCGAAGCGGCTGTCCGCTCGTTTGTGGCCGGGTGTGATGTGCTATTGATCTGCAAAGACCAGGATCGGGTCATGGCCGCTATGCAAGCGATGGAGCGCGCCGTGCAAGACGGCCGCATTACGCAAGAGAGATTGGAGCAGTCGTTGGGCCGTGTGGCGCGGCTCAAGGCGCGATATCTTTACCCCTACAAACCGGTCACCATCTCCGATGCCCGTCTCGTGGTCGGGTGCCGCTCGCACAAGATGGTGTTGGGCTCATGGCGCAAGGCCTATGCCCGTCACTCCTTGCCGAAGGAAGCGGAGAACAGCCAGCCGGCGGCGGCTTTGGATTCACCGGTCACGCATGTTTGAGGCCTCAGCGCATTCTACGTGCTGGGCCCTACGGGAACCCACGGCGAAGGTCTTCCCCTCGTTGGGACGCCTCTGTTCTGATGTGCTCCGGGCATTCGGTGCTGGCTTTTCCTTCTGGGTTTTGGTTCACTAGTGCAGGATCCGACTCATCTTTCATGAACTCATCATATCGAGGCGCGATGGCCATAAAGAAGGGTGACATTCTCGACGAACGTAAACGATTTCCGGACTCTTGTGGGTTAGTGGTCAAGTGTAGCGGTGGCGGCGAAGGCTTCCAGAAGATTTTCTGCTGCGGACATGAGCTGACCGAAGAGGATGTCGTGCCGGAAATCCTTTCATCGAGGGGCCGAAAACGAGGAGCGCTGCTTCCGGGAGCTATGCTGGAGGAAAAGCGGCAGTATCCTGATTCCTGCGGTCTTCGCCTCATGGTGATGGATGGCGGGGCCGGGCTTCAAGGGATCGACTGTTGTGGCCATCTCATTACGGCCGGCGCCGTGCATGGATTGAGATTCGGCCAACCATTGGAGGAAGGGGCTCCTATGCCTACTGGTCCGGCAGGGCAGGCGTAATGCTCACATCGAGTGAGCCGAAGTCAGATGAGAAATTTCATCGGCCCAGCATGGGCTGGTGGCTCGGTTTTATGGATCAACTGGACCGGCTCGGGTATGTCGCGGCCGGGTTCAGCCTGCTGGCTCTCTGCATGATAATTTTCGTCCATGCCTGGTACATCTTCCTGGCTCGACCCGTTCAACTCGCGCTTCTCCCTGCGGCTCTCAAATTATTGAACGATCTGCTTCTGGTCATCATTCTCCTGGAACTGTTTCGCACGGTGGTCCGGTTTCTTCAGACCGAAGTGTTGGAATTAGAGCCATATCTGTCCGTAGGAATCATTGCCTGCACCAGGAGGCTTTTGACTGCCAGCGCCGAATTGTCCTACCAGCTTGAAGCGGTGGCCAAGGAAAGCAGGCATGAGCTCTTTCAGCAATACCTCATGGATGTCGGTTTGAATGTGGTCGTCATCATCATCCTCATCGGCGGGCTCTACCTGCTTCGCTCGCGTCCGTCGACCGAGCGTCCTGCCGTCTCCTGATCCAGGGTGGTACAAATAGCAGGGGGCCTAGGTCCTTCTTGCCCTCTTCGTGCCTCTTATGGCATCATGCACCTCTTTTTGGAGGCATGGTGGCCACATTGCTTGAATATGTGGGATCGGTGCATATCTATCTCGGACCCTATCGGGGAAATCCTATTGCCTTGTATTTGAGGCGTACGGACACGGGATGCCAGATTGGTCCGCGCGCCTATCCGTGGAATGACGTGGTTGGAGCCGGTGAAACCCCCAATAAGGCCGCTGCGGATTTCGAAGAAAAATGGAAGGGTAAGGGGTTGGCGGCTGATATGTATTCAGGCCCCTCCTGGGAAGGTGGGATTAAGCCTGAAAGGCCGGCCCCTCCCAAGCCTGCGGCTCCCCCAAAGCCGGCAGCAGCTCCGGCCGCCGGTACGCCTGCTCCGGCTACTCCAGGTATGTCCGCCGCCTCTCCAGCTTCACCTGCTCCCGCGGCGGGTGCTGCGAAACCAGCGACCTCGGTTGCGGCTCCTGTCGCCGTCGCCCCCAAGGTCGCCCCGGTTGCTCCAACCGAAACCTCGTCTTAACTGCTCTGTCGTCGAATCGTTGAAGCCGCATCATGCCCGTCGGTGGCTCGTGGTGTGCTCAACGGCCGGATTGGTAGCGAGTTTGCTGCGGCGTATGCCATACGTCGCGTAGACAACGATGCCGATGATCGTCCAGACAAAAAACCGGATCCACGTCATCCAGGGCAGAAAATACATCAAGCCCAAGCAGGCCAGGACACCCAATATGGGGATGACCGGCATGAAGGGGATGCGAAATGGCCGAGGATGGTTCGGGTTGGTATAGCGAAGCACGATGATACCGATACAGACGAGCACGAAGGCGAACAGCGTTCCGATGTTCGTCATGTCGGCTGCCTCACCGATGGGAATCAAGGCTGCCATGATGGCCACGGCCACGCCGGTCAAATAGGTCGCATGATGAGGTGTGCGAAATCTCGGATGCACGCGTGAGAGCCAGGGACCGAGCAGTCCATCCCGAGACATGGCGAAAAACACGCGAATCTGTCCCAGCATCATTACCACCAACACGCTGGTGATCCCCGCCACGGCTCCGACCGCCACAATGGCCGCTCCCCATTTGAAGCCGGCCACTCGCAATCCTTCCGCCACCGGTGCGTGGATATCGATTCGTGAAAAAGGCACCAGGCCCGTCAGGACGGCCGCCACGGCGATATACAGCAGGGTACAGACGCCCAGCGAAGCGAAGATCCCGATCGGGAGATCGCGTTGGGGATTTTGGGCTTCTTCCGCTGTAGTTGAGACGGCGTCAAACCCGATATAGGCAAAGAACACGATGGCCGCAGCCGCACCCACGCCGGCAAATCCAAATGGCATGAATGGAGACCAATTGGCCGTATCGACCGAAGAGGTGCCGACCGCGATGAAAAACACGATCACAGCCAGCTTGATGAGAACGATGCCGCAGGTGGCTCGGGCGCTTTCCTTCACGCCGACGATCAAAATGCCGGTAACGAGCAAGACGATGATCGCAGCCGGGATATTCGCAATTCCTCCGTCAGCGCCGGGCGGATGGGTGGCCCAATAGGGAAGCTCGAAGCCACAGAGTTTCAGAATGTTGTTGAAGTACCCGGACCACCCGATGGCGACCGCGACACAGGCCACGCCATATTCCAGAATGAGATTCCATCCCGTCAGCCAGGCCAGGAATTCACCGAGGGTGGCGTAAGAATAGGTGTATGCGCTGCCTGCCACCGGGATCATGGCCGCAAACTCCGCATAACAGAGAGCGGCGAGCGCGCAGGTGATGCCGGACAGAATGAATGAGAGGATGATCCCCGGTCCGGCTCCGGGTCGATGCGCATCGCCGACGATCGCTGTGCCGATCAGCACGAAGATGCCGGTGCCGATGATTGCACCGATGCCAAGTCCGGTCAGGTCCCAGGCGGTCAGGCTCCGTTTGAGGCGGTGTTCAGGGGCGTCGGAGTCAGCGAGGATTCGTTCGATGGATTTGGTGCGAAACAGCGGATTGCCCACGCCGTGTCCTCTCTCCGGTGACGTCACGCCCATGTCCGCGGTCATGGGCGAATGAGTCCCGTGTCATGTGGTGGTCCCGCGTTGCGGAGGCGATCGTTGAAACGCCGAGCGGCGTGAGGCTGCCCGTAAGAATGCCTCGAAGAGTCGCCGATGCAGCTGGTGGCGCTCAAACAAAAACTCGGGGTGCCATTGCAAGCCGAGAAAAAACGGGTGGCCGGGATGTTCGATTGCCTCGACGATGCCATCGGGCGCGGTTGCGCTGGCGATCAATGCTGGCCCAACGCCTTTCACCGATTGGTGATGGGAGCTGTTCACCTTCATGCGGGGGCGTTTGACGATGCGAGCGAGCAACGTGCCGGGTGTGATGTCGACGCTATGAGCGACGTGGACGGCCGGTGTCGTCTGTCGATGCTGCAGCACATCGGTAACCTGGGCAGGAATATCCTGGTAGAGGGTTCCACCGAAAGCGACGTTCATCGTTTGCATGCCGCCGCAGATGGCCAGGGTCGGAAGGTGGTTGCGGGTGGCCAGGCGGACAAGATCCAATTCGAAGCTCGACCGTCGGGGGGCGACGATCGGAAAGGTGTACCGCTTCCGTTCTCCGTAGAGTGTCGGATCCAAGTCCGGACCGCTGCCTGTCAGGAGCAGCCCGTCGATTGTCCCGAGGAGGCGGCGACGTGCCGCACGATCAGCCACAAGGGGCAGAATGAGCGGCACTCCGCCGAGTTCTTCGATGGCGCGGACATACCGAGCCCGGAGAAAATAGGTGGGCTCTTTGCCGCCCCATTCCTGACGATCACCGGCATTGAAGTCGGGCGTGACTCCGATGACGGGTTTCATACTATCGGATCGGTTCCAAGGGCAACGGCAGGGGCTCTTGAGGGGTATAGTCCCCAGCCTCCCGCGTGGGTTCGCTCGAGGAGACACCGAGGAAGCGGATCGGTTTATCCCCCTTCAAATGATCCGGTGTGATGATGTACGTGCCGTACATGCTGGGAACCCAAATATTTTTTGCAGTCTGCTCGCTCCCGCCCGAAAACCCGTAGGCTAAGCCGCCAACCACTCCTCCACCGATGGCAAACGCCAGTTTGAGCGGGAAGTAGATGATCGTTGCCAGTGCGGATCCTGCTTGAATGCCGACGCCTGAAGGGCTGGCATCGTTCGAGGAAACGGGGACGTTGGAAGCACTGCCCGATTCTTGTGCTGCTACCGGCATAATGAGGACGGCCAGGGAACACAGCCCCACCAGGCCAAGAACCAAGGCGTTCGACCAGAGGCTGCGGCGTCTTTTACAGGACAGATTGACAGAGACGTTCACGTTAAGTGCCTCCTTCGTGCTGAAATGCTGACGGTGTGAAATTAGAAGATGAGTGCTAATGGACTGTCTACAATTGCGAGTACTCCGTTGTCGTTATAACAAATTCATCCTCATTTTCAAACCCCTTCCG
>CAZKVY010000097.1:0-12621 GCA_964556305.1 uncultured Nitrospira sp.
CTCTGGCATTATTCCCTCGCCAGCGGAGCCTATGCCAAAGAAATTGCGCGCATGCGTCGGTTCAATGTCGAGAGCGCCTACCTCTGCGGTCTCCTGCATGGAATCGGCCGGCCGGTGGTCTTGCAGACCCTGGTCGCGCTGGCCAAGGAGCAAGGCACCCCGATAAGTCAAGATCTGCTCCATCAACTGCTCGACGGCTATTACATTCAGGTGGGACTGCTGGTCGCCGACGAATGGGGACTGCCGCCGCCCGTGGTGGAATCGATCGGGTTCCACTCCGATTATCATTACGCCAAGACGGCCAAGCAGGAATGTATGACGACCTGCCTGGCCGGCCGCTTGGCCAAACATTTCCTCGATCCGGAAGGGTTCGATGAGGAGACGGTGCGGGACCATTCGGTCTTTGCCGACCTGAACCTCTACCCGAAAGACATCGATGCGCTCTTGGCCCATAAGGACAAGGTCCAGGCCGTCGTGGAGGCGATGCCGTTGTGATGCCCACAAGCGTCTATGACATTGTCGTGGTCGGCAGCGGACCGGCAGGCCAAAAGGCAGCCATCCAGGGAGCCAAGGCCGGGAAGAAGGTCGTGCTGATCGAGCAGGAACCGGGTGTCGGCGGCAACTGCGTCTATCGGGGCACGATCCCCAGCAAGACCTTGCGCGAGACGGCGGTGCAGTTCGAACGCCTGAAACGATCGAACGAGGTTTTCGAAGGCAAAATGCGCCTCGATGTCCCGATGAGCGTCCTCCTGCATCGCCTCGACGAAGTCGTGAAAGCGCATGAGTGTTATATGGCCGGTCAACTCACACGCAACGGCGTGACCTACCGGCACGGACGCGCGCGACTCCTTTCGCCCCACGAAGTACAGTTGGAAACCGTCGACGGCGCCTGCCAAACCCTGACGACCGAAACCATCGTGCTGGCCACAGGATCCCGTCCCGTGTCGATTCCTCAGATCCCTGTGGATCATGAACATGTGCTCGATAGCGATTCGATCCTGTCGATGATCTACCTCCCGCGTTCGTTGACCATTTTAGGCGGCGGCGTCATCGCCTGCGAATATGCGGCAACCTTTGCGCTGCTTGGAGTGGAGGTGACCATCATCGATCGCTCCAAACGTCCGCTACCGTTCATGGATCAGGAGATCGTCGAGGTGTTTCAGCGCAGCATCGAACGCCAGGGGGGGCGCTTTTACTCCGGCCATACGGTCACCGAAGTCGCCTGGGACGGCGTGTCTTCCGTCGTTGCCCGGTTGGCAAACGGGATGGCCGTCAAGAGCGAAAAAATGCTTGTGGCGCTGGGGCGGCAACCGAACGTCGAGGAGTTGAATCTGGAGGCGGCAGGATTGTCGCTCGACGACAAGGGCCACCTCCCGGTGAACGAGCACGGGCAAACTGCGGTGCCGCACATTTTTGCGGCCGGTGATATGTTGGGACGCCCGCCCGCGTTGGCCTCCCAGGCGATGGAAGATGGTCGCCGCGCCGTGAGCCACGCGTTGGGTCTGCCGGTCGGAGACTCGGCCAATCAGGTGCCCATCGGCATCTATACCATCCCGGAAATCGCTTCCATCGGTCTCGACGAGGAACAGGCTGCTGCCCGCTACCGCGGCCCGATCGTTGGCCGCGCTCCGTTTACGGAAATTGCCAAGGGGCAGATCACCGGCGCCTGCGACGGGCTCTTGAAACTGGTCGCCGATCCGTCCGGGGAGCGTCTCCTCGGCGTGCAGATCGTCGGCGAGAATGCGACGGAACTGATTCATCTCGGCCAGATGGCATTACAGGATGGGGCGACTATCGATCGGTTCATTGATACCATCTTCAGCTTTCCCACGTTTGCCGAAGCCTATCGCGTTGCCGCCCTCGACATTTTGGGCCAACGCCGCAAACGGCAGGACAATGCCCAAGCCGCCTGAACTTCGCCTTTCTCCTCCCCGCTTCCTTTGACCCCTCTCCCCAATCTGCGCTACTCTCTCCATCGCCGGTCTTCCGATCGATGGAGGGTGATTCATGAATCGTGAGGAGCGTCGCCGCGACGAAAAAGTGCACGGCAAGCCTGCGGGAGACGCAGCGGCCGCCTCGGCACGTTTGCGCGAAGCCCAGTTGCATCATCAGGCTGGCCGCCTGGATGACGCGGAACGGGGCTATCGGCAATTGCTCGAGCGAATGCCGGTTCAGCCGGATGCCCTCCATGGCCTAGGCCTGCTGTTGTATCGGCGCGGAAACCTCCGTGACGCGCTCGCCCGCCTCGCCCAGGCACGCGAGGCCGATGCGCGTAACCCAGTTTATTGCTTCAACCATGGCGTCGTGCTTCAACGAGCGGGACTACTCCCCGACGCGGTGGAGGCCTACAGTCGAGCCATACAACTCAACCCGCGCTACATCGACCCCCGCACCAACCTCGGGAACGTGTACAAGGAACTCGGGCGTCTCGCTGAGGCGCAAGCGACGTACGAGCAGGTCCTGGCGCTCAATCCCGATCATGTCGAAGGTCTCAACAATCTCGGCGTCGTGTTTAAGGAACAAGGCTTGCTGGATGCCGCGGCAGGCGCGTACCGGAAGGCCATTGCCCTGAAGCCGACGCATGCTGAGGCCCACAACAATTTAGGGTTGGTCTTGCTGGAACAGGGCCGGGTGGATGAAGCCATCCGCTGCTTCGAACGGGCGTTGCAGGCCCATCCGGGATATGGCACCGCGCTCTACAATCTGGGTATCGCGTGGATTTGGCGGGAGGATAGTCTCAACGCCCTGCGTTGCTTCGCGGAGACGGCCAAGGCCAAACATGCCCATGGCCGGCCGGTCGCGGACCCGGCGGTTTTTCGCTCGCGTGTGAAACATGATGCCGAGCAAATCGGCTCTCTGTTTGAACGGGGGTTGCTGGGGGAGGAATGGCGAAGTTATCACGAGGCGCTTGTCCGTATGCGCGCTCGGCTCGAACCCGCTCCAGGCACCGCCACGCCCAATCGCGTCGCCCTCGCCCCTGCCGATCTTCAGCCTATCGCACCCTCGTTCAACCGGCTGCTGTACATCGCGCCTTGTGACCGGATAGCGGAGGGAGCGCTGGCGCCCGATCTGGACCATGCCGCGATTGAAGCCCGGTACCTGGCGACGCAACCGGAAGTCACCTACATCGATGGATTGTTGTCGGAGGAAGCGCTACGTCGCCTGAGGGAGTTTTGCTGGACGTCGACGATCTGGAAGAAGGATTACGAGAACGGGTACATCGGAGCGTTTCTCGGCGACGGGTTTGCGTCTCCCCTGCTCCTCCAAATTGCCGAGGAACTTCGCCAACGTCTGCCGCGTATTTTCGGGACGCACCGACTCACGCAGGCCTGGGCGTTCAAGCACGATAGCGCCCGCCGTGGGTTAAACATCCATGCCGATGCCGCCGCGGTGAACGTCAATTTCTGGATTACGCCGGACGAGGCGAATCTCAACCCCGAGAGCGGAGGCCTGGTGGTATGGGACAAGGAAGCGCCGAGGGAGTGGGACTTCAAAACCTACAATAGCGACAAGGCCCGGGGCAGCATTTATGAGTGGCTTACGTCGCAAGGGGCGAAGGAGATCAAGATCCCCTACCGGGCCAATCGAGCGGTCCTGTTCAATTCAGATCTGTTTCATGAAACCGACGACATTGCGTTTAAGGAAGGCCTCACCAACCGGCGGATCAACATTACGCTGCTCTACGGGCATCGGCATCGCCCTTGAGCAGCTTTTCAAATTCCTCCGCGCAGACAGGGCGGCTGAACAGGTACCCCTGCACTTCATCGCACCCCTCTTCCCGTAACCGCGCCAACTGACCTTCCGTTTCCACGCCTTCCGCTAACACTGACAGATTGAGACTGTGAGCCATGGCAATGATGGCGCGCGTGATCTTCACGTTATTCTCATTCGTCAGCAAATCCCGTACGAAGGATTGATCGATTTTCAACCGGCTCAGCGGGAATCGCTGGAGATAACTCAACGAGGAGTAGCCGGTCCCGAAGTCATCGATCGACAGCCGCACACCCATGGTCCGCAACCCTTCGAGCATGGTCACGGAGGCCTCCACATCGCGCATGGCAATGGACTCGGTCAGTTCGAGTTCAAGTTGTGCGGGATTCAATCCGGAGTCCCGCAGGGCATCGGCGACCGTGGCTGGCAGCGTGCGTCCGTGAAAAAGCGAGTTGGAGACGTTGGCGGAGATTGTGATCGCCGGCAGCCCGGACTTTTCCCAGACCCTGACTTGACGGCAGGCTTCTCGAAGCACCCATTCGTCCATGGAGCGGATCAGGCCGGTGTCGATGGCCGCGTTCAAAAAGACCCCCGGCGGTACGAGGCCTCGCTTGGGATGTTTCCATCGCACCAGTGCTTCGGCACCGAGAATACGGCGTGAGTGGATGTTCAGCTTCGGCTGATAAAACACGACGAACTCTTCCCGTTCCAGCGCGCGCCGGAGCTCATTTTCGAGGTCGAGGCGTTCGGCCGCTGCGGCATTCAGGCCTGACGAATAATATTGGCAATTGTTTCGCCCCTGTTCCTTCGCATGGTACATCGCGGTGTCGGCGTTCTTCAGCAGCGCTTCGACTGTGGACCCGTCCGAGGGGAAAATCGAAATGCCGATGCTGGCGGAAATAAAGATTTCATGCCCGTCGATGCTGAATGGATGGGCCAGCGATTCCAGAATTCTCCGGGCGACCCTGCCCGCATCTTCCGGCTGCGGCAGCGCGGTCAGAAGAATGGTGAATTCATCCCCGCCGAGCCGGGCGAGGGCGTGCATCGGCTCATGGTCGGCATGCCGACTGACCGAGTCGCTCTGCCGAACCGAGTCGCTGAGACGTTCCGCCACATGAGTCAGCAGGAGATCGCCCACCGTATGTCCCAGCGTGTCGTTGATGATTTTAAAGCGATCCAGGTCGATAAAGAGCGTGGCCAGGTGCTGGTGATGGCGCGCCGCATAGGAGAGGGCGTTCGACAGGCGGTCCTTGAACAACACGCGATTGGCCAGACCGGTGAGACTGTCGTAGTAGGCCAATTGATGGATGGCTCGCTCCGCCTGTTTGCGTTCGGTGATGTCCTGGGCCGTCCCGATGACCGTGATTTCGTCCGTCTCTTCTTCGCGCATCCCTTCGGCTTGCAGGTGGATGACGAAGTCTGTTCCGTTCGGCAGCACAATGCGATGGTCGATATCGCAAGGCGTATGTTGTCCGACGAGTTTCTGCAGGGCACCCGTCACGATCAGGCGGTCGTCCTCATGCACGAGGGCGAGGAATGCTTCGAAGGTGCCGGCGAAATCCTGCGGGCGCACGCCGACCAGGCGGCACAATTCGTTCGACATGGTAAAGCGGTTGGTCCTGGGGTTCCAATCCCAATTTCCGATGCGGGCGATGCGTTGCGCCAATTCCAGCCGGGATTCACTGCGGATCAACGCGTGCAACACGTTGTTGGTACGAAGCATGTACCGGACGTGATGGCAGAGAATCGTGGCATTGACGGGTTTGGTGATGAAATCCGTGGCACCGTGCTGGTAGGCCTGCCCGATGGACTGTGCGTCATCCAGGCCGGTGAGTACGAGAATGGGAATCCGCTTCCCACGCGGAAGGGAGCGGATCCGGGAACACGTCAGATACCCGTCCATGTCCGGCATCATGATGTCGAGAATCACGAGATCCGGCCCGATCGCTTCAAACTTCGCCAGCGCGTCCTTCCCGCCGGTAGCCTCGACGACCACCATACCGGCCGGTTCCAATGCGTTTTTGACGAAGAGCCGCGCGAGCGGGTCGTCGTCGGCGATGAGGATCTTGGGATTCGCTTGGCTCATGATGTTGGTATCACCTGTGCGTCGATCGGTCGGTTGACTCGCGTCGTCGTCTCCAGGGCGGACGCCTCCCGTATGCACCGGGCGGCCGCCCGGTCCTACGTTCGTCTCAGCCTATCAAACTTTGAAAGAACTGCCAGATAAATAGCACTTGTCGAGGACCTTGCGTGCAGGCTGAATGCCTATGGGAAAGCGAGAGGATCAGGACAAAGTCCGACATGATGGAATCTTAGACCATCTCGCCCCGGTCCGGGGTGTCGACGCCTCCGGGCATCGTCTGCGGCGCTTGCGCCCTGGCTTCGAGAAGAATGCCTGCTAAAAGCGTGCGGACCCGGCTCATGAGGCCCCGCATGGTCAGCATCAGGAGGGTCGCCATCAAGAGCAGCAGCGGTGCGATGACGAGGGCGACATCCCGGCCTAAATCATCCTCGGATCGCGGCGCCGCTGCCTCCGGCACCGTCGCGACGGCCAGTCTGATCCATCCGGCCACGCGGTTGTCCCGGCGGAACGGTTCCACGACAATGAAGGCGGCTCTGCCCTTTTCGATTCCGGGCGTGACGACACCGGTCTGTGTCCGGCGGGCGGCCATCCAGGCCGCATCCCGTAGCGCGGTACCGATCGCGGCGGGATTGCTGGATGCGACCACCACATTGTCTTCCATGATGACGGCGGCTGACAGAAGATTGGCCTGCTGGGCATGTTGTTCAAGGGTCTGTTGGATGGCGGCGAAATTCTCGCCCGCCATCGATTCGGTGAACCAGGCCATGGTTCTGGCCGTGGCGCGTGCGCTGTACTCCGCCGCCAGGACGGCTGAGGCATTCCGTTGCGCCACGAGCGAGCGGTCGTGTTGAGCCAAGAGCACGTAGAGTGCGGCGGCGCAAAAGGCAGACACGATGATGCTGATCAGCAGTGCCGGAAACCAGGTCCGAGGCAATCGCGATGCGGAAGCGTCAGCCATGCTCTATCCTCCTCCACAGAAAGGGGCGCTAGGCGCCGGGACCCTCCTGCCGGTCGTGGGTACGTTCGTAGGGATGGCGTGTGAGTTCCTTGACGATACGTTGGAGACGAGCCCATTCGTCAGGCGGGAGGGAGAGGAACTCGAGGCCGATGCGTCCGTCCCGGCACCAGCGTACGACGGCTTGCTGGACGGTCAAAGTCGTTTCAGGATCAGGCACATGGATGCGGAGCGTCAGCGTGGTGCCGGGATGGATAGCTGTCTGACAGAGTATTCCGCAGCCGCGCAAGGAGAGATCGACCACGGTGCCTTCTCCCTCGACGCGATTCACTGAACTGAAGGCACTCCGGAAGTGAGCGGGAAACCGTTCGTGCTGGCGTTGTTCCATTGTGGAGCGGCGTTGATTGGGTGACGACACGCTCTTTGCCCCCGGTTGCCAGGGGATCGTGCCTGTGTGTCCGGTGCATGCCGGGCTAGCCCTTTATATTGCCGATTGGTTTGAGTTCCGCCACTTTTTTTGTGATTCCCGCCTGGTCCACCGTGTTCACTACGTCGGAGATGTTTTTATAGGCCAGTCCGGCCTCTTCGGCCAGCCCCGACATGGACACCGCTTTCACCAAAATGCCGTGGTGTTTCATGTCGCGTAGCAGCTGTTCACCCCGAACCGTACGCTTGGCTTGCGCGCGCGACATGGTTCGGCCGGATCCGTGCATCGTGGAACCGAAGGTGTCCTGCATGGCGCGATCGGTTCCGACTAAAAGATAAGAGCCGGTTTCCATCGACCCGCCGCAAATCACCGGCTGGCCGATGTGCCGATAACAATCCGGCAGGTGTGGACTGCCGGGCCCGAACGCCCTGGTGGCACCCTTGCGGTGGACCAGCCACTCCCCGTCTCCGAACCGTTCCACCTTTGCGATGTTGTGCGCAACATCGTAGATGAGACGCATGCCGAGCGCATGCGGGGTCGAGTCGAACACGGCGGCAAAGGCTTCGCGGATTTGGTGGGTGATGACTTGGCGGTTGGCGAACGCAGTATTGGCTGCGCAATTCATCGCGCCGAAATAGTCCTGCCCTTCGGGTGAGCGAAAAGGTGCGCAGGCGAGTTGCTGATCCTTGACGGAGATCCCGTAGCGGCGCATCGCCTTCTCGAATACTTTGAGATAGTCGCTTGCAACTTGATGTCCGAAGCCGCGCGAGCCGCAATGGACCATCACCACGACCTGATCGCGACCGGTCAACCCCATCGCGGCGGCCGTCTCCCGATCGAAGATGCCGTTGTCGGAGAGGACCTGCACCTCCAGGTAGTGATTGCCCGATCCCAATGTTCCGAGTTGGTTGATGCCACGTTCGATGGCGTAATCTGTGACATGCGTCGGATCAGCGCCTCTGAGGCAACCGTGCTCTTCGATTCGATCCAGGTCTTCTTCCCACCCGTAGCCATTGGCGATGCACCAGGCGGCGCCTTTGCGCATCACCTCGCGAAACTCACTCCGCGTCACATTGACGAAGCCGCGCGATCCCACGCCGGCAGGGACGCGCCGGAACAGCTCGGTCATCAGTAGTTCAAGTTTCGGCTGCACCTCGGAAAGTGACAGGTCCGTACGGATCAGCCGCATGCCGCAGTTGATATCATAGCCGACTCCGCCGGGAGAGATGATGCCGTCCTCCGGATCGAAGGCCGCGACGCCGCCGATAGGAAACCCATACCCCCAATGGCCATCGGGCATACAGAGCGCATACCGGTGAATGCCTGGCAGGCAGGCCACGTTGGTGACCTGATCGAAGACCCCACGGTCCATGGCTCCGAGAATGGCCGCACTCGCGTAAATTCTCGCTGGGACCAGCATCCCCGCCTTTTCGGAAGGCGGAATTTCCCAGAGGTAGTCATCGATGCGGTTGACCTGCATGTCGGTGTTGAGTGTCATCAATTCACCCGTAGGTTCCCTAGAAGTTGTGCGGGCGACTCTCTACACCGTCAGACATCTAAGACCACTCTGGCTTTCCAGCGGGTGCCTGTCTGGGTTACGGCATAGAGATGTTTGGTGACGCCCTTCACGTCGGATCGAAGATCCTGCGTCGCCTGGTCCACCGGCGCGCCGATCAGTTCGGCACGGAGGCGCCAGGCTGATCGATCAGGGGTTTGGTTCAACGCCAGGGTGGCGTGGTGAAAGACCACGGCCTGCGCGTCCTTCAGATAGACAAGCCGGTTCAGCCACTCGAACAGCAGCGTGTCGATATCCGGTTCTTCCAAGTCTATAGTCTGCTGCCAGGTCTGGGCAACGGAAGCAGGATCGGCCAGGCTCTGGATGAGAGCCTCCGTCGAAGCGTCGAAGAGCGCGGGAAGGGAATCGCCCTCGGCCTCGAAGGCCATGTCCGCCAATGCAATCTCATCGAGGAATCGGAAGGTGCCCGACATGGGCGTCAGGCGCGCGGAGCCCGTCGTCGTGCTGCGGCGAAGATCGCCCGCACCTGCTCGATACCGGGAATGGTGTGCCCGAACGGGAGCGGGACTTTGCCCTTGAGAAACATGCGCAGGCCCAGCGGCATGACATCGAGCACCCGTCGCACGTTGAAACCGAGCACTTTCAGCGGCATCAGGCCTTCGTTCAAGCGCCCTTCCTGGCGGACCAGATCGACAAAGCCGGTGATATGGCGTGCGCCCTCGGCGTTGGTCAGGCCGTGCCGCAGCGAAGATCGGCGCAATCGGATGATCGCCTCCATCGGTTGAACGTCTTTCGGACAGACCTGCACGCACATGTTACACCGGGTGCAATCCCAGATGCCGTCGGCTTCCTGAAGCGAGGAGAGCCGCATCTGTTTGGCATCGGCCGGTTCGCGCGGGTCCGCCACGAAGCGCGCCGCTTTGGCGAGCGCCGCAGGACCGAGAAACCCTCGGGACACTTCATGGGAAGTACAGGCGGCCACGCAAGCCGCGCACATGATGCAGGCGTCCACATTGTGAAAGTGATAACTGTCCGGCAGCAGACGCAGTTGCCCTGATGAGCCGTAGCGTTTGGTAGGGTGCGTGACCGGGGTGAGCCAGGGCGTGACCGCCCGGATCTTCTCCCAGAAGGGCGTCATATCGACCACCAGGTCCTTGATCACCGGAAGGTTCGGCAAGGGGGCGATCGTGATTCTGCCATGCCGTTCCAGCTCTTTCCGGATGGACGTCCGGCAGGCCAGCTTTTGCGTGCCGTTGATCTGCATGGCGCAAGAGCCGCATATGGCTGAACGGCAGGAATAACGCAGCGCTAAGCGGCCGTCGAGTTCGTTCTTGATGCGGATCAAGGCTTCGAGGACCGTCATGCCTCGGCCAATGTCGAGACGGTACTCTTCCTGGTGCGGATGCTGGTCGGTTTCGGGATTGAAGCGCTGGATCGTGAACGTCAGGCGCATAGATTCGTGAGGCGTGAAACGTCAGGCACGAAACGGGGACCCTATCTATCGAGCTCAAACACTTTCGGATAGTCTGTCAGATTGCGGCAGCCGTCTTTGGTGATGAGCACCATGTCTTCGATGCGCACGGCGCCGAGGCCGGGATAATACAGCCCCGGTTCGACGGTGACGACATGGCCTTCCTGAAGCAGTGAACCGGTGCGGCTGATGCGAGGCGCCTCATGAATGTCTAATCCGACGCCGTGCCCGGTGCCGTGAAAGTAACCCTGCATGCGGCCGTTGACCAGGCCGGTCTTGTAGCCTGCCTTTTCGAACCGATCGCAGATGCCTTGATGGATGACTGCGCCATCGGCGCCGTCGCGAATTTTGGTCATGGCTTCTTCCTGTGCGTCTTTGACGGTCTGGTACAGCTTCGTCAATTCAGGTGAGGGCCGTCCGCGCACGACGGTGCGAGACATATCGGCGAAGTAACGGGAGTCGGCCGATCGCGGAAACACGTCGAAAATAATGCTGCGATGTGCCGGCAACGGGCCGCTGCCTTCGTCATGGGGATCACAGGCCTGCTCCCCGCCTGCGACGATGGTATGTTGCGCGACGCAGCCACATTCCATGAGAGCGACGTTGATCAGTTTCTTCACGCGTTCCGAAGTCAGCACCTCTCCATCGAGCCAGAGCACATTCTCGCGGATCTCGGCGCGTCGAAGGCTCTCGTGGGCGGCGGCGACAGCGGTCTCCGTCGCGCGCTGGGCAGCCTCGATGTGCCGAACTTCTTCGTCTGACTTCACGACACGGCGTTCATAAAAGGGGTCGCGTTTCGTGCAGAGCCGGTAACCACTCTCCTGCAGTCGTTGCGCATGGAGAAAGGGAAAAGTCGGCGGCACCAGAATCTCATGCACCCCGGCGTCCTGTAAGACGAGATGGATGACGTCGATGGTGCCGGGATCTTTGACGCCCTGCGATTTTGCCCGTCGCTCCAATTCGGAATACGACACCACGCGATCGACCGTGGCCTGATGGCGCGCGCGATCGACTTCCAGATCGCTCATGATCATCAGCCGCTCGCCCTTGAGTTCAAGGTAGATAAACGGATCGGGCGCGATGAATTTCGTGGCGTAATAAAGATTGGAATCGGTTTCACTGGCGGCGATGAATAGCGTCGCGCCGGGCCCGGGATTCGTATGGTGGTCGGTGGAATGGCTCATGAGGTCGAGGCGATCAGATGAATCGGATGCTATCACGCGCTCCGGAGGGGGTCAAGGCGCGGCCGGTGCCGGCGCAGTGGGAACCTCAACCGAAGGCGAAGCGGAAGGCGGCGTTTGAATCTCCAATGACGGATCGAACAGCGGCTCCTTCTCCTCCTGTGGCGTGAGAATGTCGATGGGCAACATGACCGTATTCTTCAGCAGGTCGAAGGCGAGCTGCGCCACGCCGGTCAGTCCGGTGGTAAAGGACTTCATCGGCATGTAGGTGACCTGCGGATCGTCGATCGACCCCTTCACTTGGAACAGCGCCGTGGCCAGGCCTTTGCGATCGCCTGCCACCAACCGTCCGAAGAGTGGAATCGATTTCAAGAATTGCGAGTAGGACCCGAACGGGCTCACGGCCCAGATCATGTCCAGCTGATCGGTGGGCATGTCGTAGGTGCCGACGGCAGAAATCTTCAGCACCGCGCTGTCCAAGATGATGTTCTGCGTTTTGACCATCCCGTTTTGCACTGTGAGGGTGGCGCTCGCGCGGTTGTACTGCAGCCCTTCCTTTTCCAAATCCACTTTGCCTTGCAGCACCGCCGGCAGATTGAGAATGGAAAGAATCTTCCAGATAGCGCGTTTTTCCGTTTTGAGTATGCGGCCGTCCTGCAGCACCAGTTCCACCTTGCCGTTGAGCGTCGGCAACAGGCCGTGAGGATTGCGTCCATGCCCGCGCAGCGCTCCGGTGAGTTTCATGTCGCCCGTCACGGGCTGATCGTGCGCCCCCAGCAACTGCAACACCGCCTCGGCGGGAATGCCTGTCATACGGACCGAGGCTTCCGTATCGGCCGGTTCTCCCTTCGGAAGCCGCACGACCATCCGTCCCGCTGCATGTCCGGTTCCCGATTGCGCGACGACACGGTCGAGATCCAACATCCCGTCTTGAATGGTCAACCGGCCCGACAGTCCGCCGAACCGCAAATGCTTGTAGATCCCCTTTTCAATGGTGGCCGTGGCGCTGACCTGACTGGTGGAGGCCAGAGTTTCGAGAAATTCCCGGATCGGCGAGCGATGGCCTTTTGGAATAAGCAGATCCAGGTCCATTTGCGCCGATTCGATCTTGACCGCGATCACCGGTCTGGTGGTCCAGTTCTTCAGCGCGCCGGACAGGCTCACATCGCTGTCTTTGATGTGGAACGACAGCTGCTTGATGTCGGCGATATTTTTCGAAAACTTCAAGCGAAGGTAGATGTCTTCCACCGCGCCGTCCACGCCCTTGAGCGTCATCA
>CAZKVY010000098.1:0-12087 GCA_964556305.1 uncultured Nitrospira sp.
CACCTCGGTCAAAAAGACCGGGCGCCTGGTGATCGTCGAAGAAGGCTGGCGCTTTTGCGGGCTGGGCGCCCAAATTGCCGACAGTATCTATAGCGCGGCGTTCGATTATTTGGATGGCCCGATCATCCGCGTCACCGGCGAGGACGTGCCGATTCCCTACAGCCGACCTTTGGAAGATGCCGCCATTCCCGATGTGCCGCGCGTGGTTGCCGCTGTCAAAACAGTCTGTGGTGTCGCATGAGAAACGGTCGCCGCCTACTTCGCGGGAGACTTCGACGGTGGGCTGCATCCTGGAGGGCAATCCATGGCTAGTCGTGTGGTCATGCCTAAATTGACGGATACGATGGAAGAAGGGGTCTTGCTGGCCTGGAAGAAGCATGAAGGGGATCCGGTTCAGGCCGGGGAAGTGATTGCCGAAATCGAAACCGACAAGGCGGTCATGGATCTGGAGGCCTTCGCTCCCGGCATTCTACGGAAGACACTGGTGCGGGACGGAGAAACGGTACAGTCCGGTACGCTGATCGGAGTCATCGCCGAGGCCGATGAAGATATCACGTCGGCCTTGTCGGACGGTGTGACGGCTGCGCCGTCGATCGGCAATGGGACGAAAAGCGTCGCTGCGCCCGTCAAGGCACCGGCTCCAGTTCCATCTCAATCCGCGCGTTCAGAGGGTGCGCGTCCGTTCGTCTCTCCGCGTGCCAAAGCCTTGGCCGCTGAACGCGGGCTCGATTTGTCCACCCTCACCGGTAGCGGTCCGGGCGGGCGAATCGTCGAGGCGGATGTCGTCCAGGCGAGTGCTCAGCCCGCGTCGGCATTGCCGGCCGGAACCGATCAGCCGCTCAGTCAGATGCGAAAAGCCATCGCCAAGGCGACAGTCCAGAGCAAAGCGCCGGTCCCACATTTTTACCTGACCGTCGAAATCGATATGGAACCTGCGGAGCGTGTGCGCGATCAGTTCAAGCAGAGCCGTCAAACCCATCCATCCATTACCGATCTGCTCATCAAGGCATCGGCGCTGGCGCTACGCCGCCATCCGGAGATCAATGTCTCGTTCACCGGCGAGGTCATCAGGAGATATGAGCAGATTGATATCGGGGTGGCCGTCGGCATGGAGGATGGTCTGATCGCACCGGTCATTCGAAATTGCGGGGCGAAAACGCTGGTCGAAATTTCGGCCGAGACCAAGGCGTTGATCGAACGGGCCAGGCAGAAACGCTTGCAGCCAAACGAATATACGGGAGCGACATTTGCCATTTCCAATTTGGGTATGTTCGACGTGGACAACTTTATTGCGCTTCTCATGCCGCCCCAGGCTGCGTCGATTGCCGTGGGCGCGATTCGAGACGTGCCGGTGGTGACGAAAGGAACCGTGACGGTCGGGCGACGGATGAAGGTCACATTATCATGTGATCATCGGGCGCTCGATGGCTTGATGGGCGCGCAGTTCCTAAAAGAATTCAAACGTGTGCTGGAGCACCCGCAGGAACTCGTGGCTCCGGCGGTGAAACCATGAGCTTCATTCACATCGACCCACGGCCGGCTACGGAAGAACACCAGCCGGCAGCGCCTCAGCCTCGTCGCCTACCGCCCTGGTTCAAGGTGAAACTTCAGACCGGCCCGGATTATCACGACATTCGCCAAACCATGGACCGGCTCAACCTCCACACGATTTGTGAAGAAGCACGCTGTCCGAACATGTGGGAATGTTGGAACGCCCGCACTGCAACTTTTCTCATTCTCGGCGACATCTGCACGAGGAGATGCCACTACTGCTCAGTTGCCACCGGTCGGCCCCATGAGGTGGATCGTGAAGAGCCGTTGCGCGTGGCGGAAGCGGTTCAAGCCCTCAGGTTGAGACACGCCGTGATTACCTCGGTGAACCGCGATGAATTGGACGACGGCGGCGCGTCGATCTTTGCCGAAACGATCCGTCACATCAGGCGATTGATTCCGAGCTGCACGATCGAAGTGCTTATTCCGGATTTCGAAGGAAACGAAGCCGCGCTGGCACTGGTTGCGGCGGAGAAGCCGGACATTCTGAATCACAACATTGAAACGGTTCGACGCTTGTTCCCCTCGATCAGGCCCCAAGGGAAATATCAGCGGTCGATTGAATTGCTGGGCCGGGCCAAGCAGATGGGCATGACGACCAAGTCGGGATTGATCGTCGGCATGGGCGAGTCCACTGACGAAGCGCGCGACGTCATGCGGGACCTGCGCGCAGTCGAATGCGACATCATGACCATCGGCCAATATCTACAACCGACAAAAGAGCATCTTCCCGTCGCACGGTTCTACCACCCGGACGAATTCGCCGCCTTGAAAGAAGAAGGCCTTACCCTCGGTTTCCGCCACGTCGAATCGGGACCGCTGGTGCGCAGTTCCTACCATGCAGAACAGCAGGTGGCAGGAGGGTGAACATGGCCTTCGACGTCGCTCTCGCTTCGTTCACGACCTCAAGATAGAGCTCGATAGTACGACCCTCCCTTTCATTCACTGTGGCCTAGCCATGACGACCAAGGCTGAACACCCTGGCCGGTGCCGGACATCTACCCATCTGCAATCTCCGAATTCGAAGTTCTAATGAAAGCCGCTCGCTATTCATAATGCAGGGCTTCAATAGGATTCATCCGCGAGGCCTTGTTGGCCGGATAGAGCCCGAAGAAGATCCCCACCACCAGAGAAAAGAGAAAGGCGATGGCGATGGCTTGAGATGAAATGATGGTGGGCCACCCGATCAGGTGCGTGAGCAAACGCGCAGCCAGGATGCCGAACAAGACGCCGGCCACTCCGCCGATCGCCGTGAGTATGATCGCTTCGACCAGGAACTGCAGGAGAATGTGGGCACGTTTGGCTCCAACCGCCATGCGAATGCCGATTTCCCTCGTACGCTCCGTCACTGAGACCAGAAGAATATTCATGATTCCGATACCGCCGACCACCAGCGAGATGGAGGCAATGCTCAGGAGCATCATCATCATGGTGCGGCTGGCCCCAGCGACGGTTTTGGCCACATCCTCCATGGTGCGGATGGTGAAGTCGTTCTCTTCCGCGGGGTGAATCCGGTGTCGCGCTCGCAGCAGTTCCTTAATTTCTTCCACGGCGGCAGGAATGCTGTACCGATGCTGGGTGGCGACCATGATGATGCCGACCGTCCCTAAAAACTTCGTGCCCAGGACCTTTCGTTCCGCGGTCGTAAAGGGAAGGATGACGATGTCATCCTGATCCTGCCCTGACAGGGATTGTCCTTTCGACGAAAGGACGCCGATCACGCGGAGCGGGACATTTTTGATCCGGATCTGCGACCCGATGATTTCCTCGCCCCGCTCGAATAAATTGTCCGCGACAGTCTTCCCTACTACGGCGACCTTGGCGGCCGCATCTTCATCGGCCTGAGTAAAAAATGCTCCGTCTGCAACGGGCCAGTTGCGAAGGTCGGTAAAAGCGGTGGTCGTACCGATGGCGATCGTATTCCAATTCTTGTGTTCATGAATGACTTGCAAGACCGAACGTGACGCATAAGTGACAAGGCCGATGTCACCGACCCGCTTCTCGATGTCCCGGGCATCGTCGACGGTCAAGGTCGAGACGCTGCCGAGCCCCCCGCGCACGCCGCCTGTCGTGGTGGCGCCGGGGATGATAATCAGCACGTTGGTGCCAAGGCTGGCGATCTCGCGTTGCACCGAAGCCGTCGCACCCTGGCCGAGACTCACCATCCCTACCACCGCGCCGACTCCGATGACGATCCCCAGCATGGTTAGTCCTGCGCGCAAGGGATTGCGTCGGAGCACCCGTAGGGCGGATTGAATCGTCAACCAGAGAAAACTCATGAGAGGCGCATCACCGCATCTTGGGCCCAAATTCAAATCCCGGGGGGAGTTTTTCCTGGGCGCTGTCTTCAGGAGTCATAATACCCACAATAGCGGCATCCCCCTCGTGGACGTTGCCGGACGTGATGTCTGTGTACAAAGAATCCGCAATACCGAGAGTGACCGGGGCTGACCGCACATGGCCTCCAGGTTCGAGCACCCAGAGCTGCGGAGTTTTTCGGTCCGCCGGCAACCCGGGCATTCGGAACCGCAACGCGGCGTTAGGAGCCCTGAGCGCCTCCTCGTTGCGGGCCGTCACAATGGTGATGTTAGCCGTCATGCCGGGCTTCAATTTGAGGTCCGGGTTTTCGACAGAAATGACCACATCGTAGGTCACAACATTCTGGATGCTGACCGGCGCATTTCTGACCTGCGTGACGATGCCATGAAACGCTTCTCGCGGATACGCATCCACTCGGAAGTCTGCGGATTTGCCTTCGGTAATGCCGCCGATATCGGATTCGCTGACATTGGCAATCACTTTCATGCGGGTCAGGTCCTGCGCGAGCACGAAGAGGGTGGGAGTTTGAAAACTCGCGGCGACGGTTTGTCCCTCTTCGACATTGCGGGACACGACGGTGCCATTCACCGGCGAAAAAATGGTGGTGTAGCCAAGATCCAGTTCGGCTGAAGCCAGCGTTGCCTTCGCCTGATCCACCTGCGCTTCAGTAAGGTCCACCTGGGCCTCGGCGTCGCGGTAATTGGTCTTTGCCAGGTCCAGGTCGGATTGGGCGACGAACTGCCGCTCACGCAGTGCGGCCATACGATCGAATTCAAGTTTTCTCTGCACCAGCATGTTCTGTGCTTTGGCGAGGCCGGCTTGTGCGCTTTTGAGCGCCGCTTTGGCCTGATTCACCTTCGCTTGATACGGCTTCTGATCAATCGAAGCCAGGACCTGCCCTTCTCGCACCACCGAATTAAAGTCGGCATAGAGCTTGGCGATCTTCCCGGAGACCTGGCTACCGACTTGAACAGAGATGACCGGATTAACGGCTCCCGTCGCGGTGACGAGTGAGGTGATCGGGCCGCGATCAATAGCCAGGGTCTTGTAATGACCGGCGACCGGATCATTCGACCACCAGTGCCAGAGGGCGATGACCAGGAGGATAAGGGCGACCACTATGCCCATTACGATCGGTGCCCGTCGCCGGCCAATAGAGAGGGCCTGCCCTTCGACGGGAGTAGGGAGCCGATCGTGGCCTTGCCCTTGCACAACCTGAACGCTGGTTACTACGAGGGGTGTCGGATGGGCGGTCTGCGGCGGGTCGAGTTCCGAATGGTCTGGGCTCATCTATTTCCTCCCGATTCACTCCGGGGAGAACGCAAGAGAGGTGCCGTTTCTCATCAGGCTAAATCGGTGACCGTATCAGAGTCGGAGCACCCCGGAACGCGCGCAGGCCGTGGATGATGGGGCATTATGCAACAGAAGACAGGACTCGCCTGCGGCAGGACGCCCCTTGACCCAACGGGATCGTGCCGATTAGTCTGTGCCCGCAGATACCGGGAAGGCGCAGCCTGTGCAGGCAGGAAAGAGTGAGGGACGAGCATGACTGAGGAATGGGGCGCGGTATTGGTGGTGGACGACGACGCCGACATGCGGAGTCTCCTCTGCGATGTCCTGCAGGGGCGTGGGCATCAATGCACGGGCGTCGGCGGGGGGGAGGAGGCGCTCAAGGAACTGAGCGAGGAAGATTATGCGGTCGTTCTGACCGATCTCCGGATGAAAGGCATGCAAGGGACGGAACTGCTTGCGGAAATCAAGCAGCGTTATCCCGACGTCGGCGTGATCCTGATGACGGCGTTCGGGTCGGTGGAGACGGCGGTCGAGGCCATGCGGCGGGGCGCCAGCGATTATCTGATCAAGCCGGTAAAAACCGAGGAATTGGTTCGTGTGGTCGAGCGGGCCATCCGCGAGGCCGCGCTCCGGCGCGAGGTCAGCAGGCTTCGGAAAGAGGTGCACAAGGAATATAGCTTCCATCAGATTCTGGGGAAGAGCAAGCCGATGCAGGCCGTCTTCGATTTGATTCGTCGGGTGGCCGATAGTCCGACCAATGTGCTGATCACCGGCGAAAGCGGGACGGGGAAAGAGTTGGTTGCCAAGGCTATTCACTACAATAGTGACAGGCGTGATGCTCCGTTTGTCCCCGTGAACTGCGCTGCCATTCCCGAGCAACTGTTGGAGAGTGAACTGTTCGGGCACATGCGGGGTTCTTTTACGGATGCCAAGATCGACAAACGTGGGCTCTTTGAAGAGGCGCAGAAGGGCACGCTGTTTCTGGATGAAATCAGCGAGCTGCCGCTCATGTTGCAGGCAAAATTGCTGCGTGCCATTCAAGAGCGGGAGATTCGCCGTGTCGGCGCGACTAAGTCCATTCCCGTGGATGTGCGAATCATTGCTGCGACCAACTTGAATCTCGTCGATGAAGTGAAGAACAAGCGCTTCCGCGAGGACTTCTACTACCGTCTCAATGTGATTGAGCTGAGGTTGCCTCCCTTGCGGGAACGTCGGGAGGATATTCCGATCCTGGTGGATGCATTTTTGAAGAAATGCGCCGCGGCCCGAGGCAAACAGGTGAAGGGCCTGAGCGAGTCGGCCCTTGCCATGCTGGCGGATTATGCCTGGCCGGGCAATGTGCGGGAGTTGGAGAATGTGATCGAACGGGCCGTGACCCTAAGCCATAGTGAAATCATTGGACCGGATGATTTACCCATCCAGGTTCAGGGGGCGCGCGGCGATCGCCGGATTTTAGATGAAGCTGCGGAACGAACCCTCCCTCTGCACGAGGTGGAGAAGGAATACATCGTCAAAATTCTGGAAAAAACAGGCGGCAATAAATATCAGGCTGCCCATGTGCTCGGAATCGACCGGAAGACACTCTATCGCAAACTTGCCGAAATCGACGGCAAGTCACATCCAGACGACTAAGCGCGCCGTTCTGCCACCGGGCTGGGAGTTATCGGCTTGCAGCTTCCGAACCGCACATCTCTCCTGGCTGAGCATGGTCTTACGGCCCTCCTCACCCTCGGCATCTTTATCTCTGATCTCCACACGCCATCCGACGTGGTCGTGTGGGTGCTGTATGCCATTCCACTCACGCTCACACTGACCTCATCCCGATCTCGCGCTCCGCTGTACTTGGCCTCCCTTGTCACTCTCCTCTTGGCAATCGGGTATGTGGCCTCGCCTCCAAGCGTGTCCCCACGGCTTGATATGGTCAATAGACTGTTGGGTATCGGCCTCATGTGGGGTTTCGCGATTGTACTCGTGAATCGTGCGAAGATGACCCAGGCGCTTACGACCGCCCGGGCTCAACAAACCCAGGCTGAGTTGGCGAGAGCCGACGCAGAGGCGGCTACGTTGGGCGCGGTGGCAGGACAGCGCCGGGCGGAAGAGCAAGTGCGCGAGGAGAATTTACGGCTGGAAGGGATCGTCCAATCAGCCATGGATGCGATTATCAGCGTCGATGAGAATCAGAAGATCATCTTATTCAACCAGGCCGCAGAACGCATGTTTCAATGGTCGGCCGAAGAATTGCTGGGCCGTCCGCTGGATCGCCTTATCCCAGAGCGATTTCGCGGTACTCATGGGGAGCACATTAAGCGGTTTGCTCAGTCCGGGATCACCACGCGGAGGATGGGCGCGTTGGGAAGAATCACCGGGCTCCGGGCCAATGGGGAGGAGTTCCCGATCGAAGCGTCCATCTCACAGGTGGGCGTGGAAGGCCGGCGATACTTCACCGTAATTCTTCGTGATATTACGGAGCGCGGGCGTCTGGAAAATGAGTTGGCTGCGAGGGAGGGCCTACTCAGAACCATTATCGAAACCGAACCCGAATGTGTCGCCGTGGTGAACCTCGACGGGAGCGTTCAAACGATGAATGCAGCGGGGCTGGCGATGATCGAGGCTGAGGGTAGTCTGGACATCGTCGGGAAGCAAATATCCGATCTGGTGACGCCTCAGTTTCGCGCCGTATTCCGCGAAGTAGAGGCTAAAGCGGGACAGGGGGAAGCAGGTATTCTAGAATTTGAAATCGTGGGACTGAAAGGTTCTCATCGCTGGCTGGAAATGCATGCCGTCCCCTTGAGAGGGTCAGGCGGAACCATCACCGCCGTGCTCG
Organism: uncultured Nitrospira sp.; assembly: GCA_964556305.1. GTDB lineage: Bacteria > Nitrospirota > Nitrospiria > Nitrospirales > Nitrospiraceae > Nitrospira_A. Next base: position 7,988 of record CAZKVY010000098.1, read on the forward strand.
GAGTGACTCGTGATATCACCGCTCGCAAACAGGCGGAAGCTTCCTTGCGAGAGGTGCAAGGCCTGTTTGAAGACATCGTGGAATCGTCGAAAGATGCCATTGGGTACGCCTCGTTGGACGGCAAGTTTGTGCTCGCCAACCGAGCCTTTGCCCAGTTGACCGGATATTCGCAGGACGAGCTCCTACGCATGAGTTACGGCGAGCTCATTCCAGAGGAATATCGCATGGTCCAAGCGAAGGCGATCGCGCAGGTCATTCAGACTGGGGAGCCGGCCGAGTTTGAAAAGGAATATTTCCGGAAGGATGGTTCGCGGGTGCCGGTTTCCCTAACGGTGTCCATGGTTAAAGGAGAGGGCGGAAAACATGCCGGCCTTGCGGTGATCATCAGGGATATCACCGAACGAAAACAGACGGAAACAGCATTGCGGCAGAGTGAGGAACGGTATCGACGTCTCGTACAAGTTTCGCCCGACGCGATATTTGTCCTGCGAGGCGATTGCATCGTGTTCGTAAATGGCGAGGGAGTGCGTCTTCTCGGCGTGACCGATGAGAATGACATCGTTGGCAGGCCGCTTATTGATTTTATCCCTTGTGACGAGCGGGCTGCTCTGCAGCGACGTCTCCCCACGGCAGAGAATGAGCAAGAGCAGGTTCCTCTGTTCGAACAGGTTTTTGTCAGGCTCGACGGAGACACCATTGAGGCAGAAGTCATTACTGCGCATTACCGTGACCAGGAGGGCCCCGCAATCCTCGTCGTCGTCCGGGACATCACAGAGCGGAAGAGATTGCAAGCGCAATTGCGCCGGACCGAGCGGGTGGCGGAGCTGGGGACCGTCGCGTCTGGTATGGCGCATGAAATCGGCACACCCATGAATGTCATTTTGGGCCGGGCCGAATATTTGATGGAACGCACGAAGGAAGAACCGGTTCGGAAGGGGCTTCAAACTATCGTCAGTCAAGTCGAACGAATCACGAGAGTCATGAATCAGTTGCTGGCGTTTGCCAGGCGGCGTCCGGTCGAACACCGGGCGATAGACTTGCGCCAGACCGTCGAGGACAACCTTGAAATTTTTCAGGAACGCCTATCGCATAGTCACATTACCGTTGAAACCTCTTTTGCTCACGCCTGCCCTCTGGTGCATGCCGATGCCGATCAGATGAGCCAAGTGCTCATCAATTTAATCATGAATGCCATCCATGCAATGCCTGACGGAGGGACGTTAAGGTTGGCGCTAGAATCGGCGTCCGATCGCGGGATGGTCACGCTCACGATTGCCGATACCGGCCACGGCATGCCGCAGGACGTCATCGCGAAAATCTTCGATCCGTTCTTTACGACCAAAGAGTTCGGGAAGGGGACCGGCTTAGGTCTGACCGTGGTCAGGGGCATCATCGAAGAGCATAGCGGCACAATTCAGGTAAAGAGCGAGCCGGGAGTCGGAACGGCGTTCACCATCTGCCTGCCGATTCATGGTGAGCCAAGTCTGAAATCGTAACGGACATCCGTTTCCCAATCCCGTCGCCATGCGACGCCATACACCCGCACCGTCGCCGCTGTGGCGCTTCGGGACAGCCTGTGCCGGAGTGTGGGGTCTTTCTCACCAACGCCGTTGGGACTTCGACCTTTTGGGGCAAACCCTGTCTCACCGAATTGCCAATAAACGCAAGGCATTATCCGATGCTTGGACAGAGGCACAATGGCATATAGTTTGCCTTGGTTGTCTTATCATGAGTATCGACCAGTGGAGTCTCGAGGTGAACGGGAGAACGCCAGCCGTGTTATTGGTCGTGGAAGATGACAAAGACATGCGGAGTTTGCTGTGTGACGAGTTATGGGGGGAAGGGTATCAGTTGCGGGAGGCCAGCAATGGGATCGAGGGGGTGGCAGCCGTGCAGCGCGCTGCACCGGATCTGATCGTCACGGACTTGAAAATGCCCTCCGGTGGCTTCGACTATGTGCACCGATTGAGGAATTGTGCGCCGGGTTGTCCGATCATCGTGATGACAGCCTTTGGGGATGCGCGAACGAAGGAGCAGGCCCTGAAAAGCGGCGCCACGGCCTATTTCGACAAGCCGGTCAGACTGGCTGAATTAAAGGCCACCGTCAAACGGCTTCTTCACCGTTCCGACTCCCTGCCGGACGAACGTTCGTTTCGGTGAGCCTGCACCGGACAGGCACTTTTGCCGGGTGGTCCCCCTGCGGGGAGGGTTGTCATCAACCGTGTAGGCGTAGTACACATAGGGTCCTTTTTTGAGAGGAAAGGCTCTGCTTGGTTTCTTCTGATATAAGGAGTGATGAGATGGCCGGATCTCACGCACCGTCAACATCCCTTTCTCCTTTTGCCGATCCCATTCTCGCCGCACGATTGGAAGCACTGAGGCAGTTGGCCGACGGACTGACCGATCGGGTCGCGGTTATGGACCGCGAACAAAATGTCATCTATGCCAATGGTGCGGTCTGGTCCAGGGAAGGGGTGCAACCCTCGGTCGATAAGCCGGCGAAATGTTACCAAGCATTCGTTCAAATGATGGATCCCTGTGGATCCTGTCCTGCTGAATCGGTGTTTGAGACACGAGAGGTTCGCACGGTTGACCGTAACAGCTCAGCCCACGGCACAGCTTGCGGGATGCATCAGGCCTTCCCTCTCATTTCCTCAACAGGTGAAGTTGAGTCGGTACTCGTCCTCTTCCATAAGGCGTCGAATCCCCAGACCCTTCCGGAGTCTCCGCTTCAACAAAAATTGGGCCGGTCCCGTCCGGAACGGACCGAATCTGGATTCGGAGATCTGGTTGGTGCAAGCGCGACGATGCACCAATTGTTTGAAATGATCCGGCTGGTGGCCGATAGTTCGGCCACGGTATTGATCCAAGGGGAAAGTGGCACGGGAAAAGAACTCGTCGCCAGAACCATTCACCAGACCAGTTACCGTCGCGATAAGCCCTTTGTTGTAGTGGATTGCGGAGCGCTGCCCGAAACCTTGCTGGAAAGTGAACTCTTCGGCCATGTCAAAGGTGCATTCACCGGCGCCGCCGGGGCGAAGGCGGGGTTGTTTGAAGAAGCGGACGGCGGAACCATTTTCCTGGATGAGATTGCCGATACATCCCCGACTTTTCAGGCGAAATTGCTACGGGTTCTGCAGGAAGGTGAGATCAAGCGGGTTGGCGGGACTCAGCCCATTAAGATTGACGTCCGCGTCATTTCAGCGACAAATAAGGATTTGACCGACCTCGTCAAGGTCAAGGCCTTTAGGCAGGATCTTTACTATCGTTTGGCGGTGTTACCTGTTCACCTTCCGGCGCTGCGAGAGCGGCGAGTGGATATTCCCCTTTTAGTGACGAAGTTCATTGCAGATTCCTGCCAGCGACATCGACAAGAGGTTCGTCACGTGAGCGAAGAGGCGATGCGCGCCTTGATTGCTGCCCCGTGGCAGGGAAATGTGCGTGAACTTCAGCACTACATCGAGCGCGCGGTCGTCACCACCACTCATCCGGAGTTGACCTGCGCGGATCTGGTTGCAATGGGATCCCAGACAGAGGCCGCCGATTTGCGTACGGTTGGACGGGATGCGGCCAAGCAAGCCGAACGCGCCCGGATTCTTCAGGCCCTGCAGCAAATGTCCGGGAATCGAATAAAAACTGCTCGTCTGCTGAAAATCAGCCGGGCGAGTCTGTATAACAAATTGCACGAGTTTGGCATTCAGTAGCCAGGTAAAATTTCTGTCTTACCCCTCCGTTCGGCCGCATCACTCGGACATCCATTTCAGAATCTAGCCTGATTTTTCTGTCTCACGGCTTTGTTGGGGACGCGATGATTGCCCCATATCGCCACAAATCGGATCATCAGGCTGTCTACTTATTTGGACAGTCAAAGCCGTTGTTATTCAAAGAATAATCTAAGCGGTTCGTTCGCCTGTCTAATCCACTAGAAAACCTGTGGCATTTCACGCCGGTTCAAGTCTTCCTACGCTACCCTGCAACAGATTAAGAACACTGACGATTTTGGCAATACTAGGAAACTCCCCAGTGGGGCACGTCACTTGCGATATTGGGCAGTGCTGGTGAAGGTGCGGGTGATTAGGACCGGCCTCCGAATGACCTGC
>CAZKVY010000099.1:0-11972 GCA_964556305.1 uncultured Nitrospira sp.
CGGTCCAAAATCTCCACTCCATCTCGCAGGCTTTCCGGGTAATGATGCGCATAGCCTCATCCTCGGGGAATTGCTTCAGAGGAGCCATCAAACCTGGCACACAAGAAGCGGTTGGTTCTGCTTTGTGCGCAAAAAGAAGTTGCGAAAGTATTCTGCGCGTTCGGGGCTGGATCAAAGCGCGGGGAAGCAGAGAGTGATCTGGGCGGACTGATCAGGTGTTACGTTCCCTCACGTCCCGCGCACTAAGCCAGATCTAGAGTCACCAGGAGTTGGCTCCATCTAGCTTTCACGGCAAGAATGCTCCTCTCGGTCGACCACCTCACCCCGCTTCAGGTGATTCGCCATGTCTCTTCATAACTACTGCACACTGCAAACCGGTACATCCTGGTCCTTCCCCTGATCCATTGGCCTACTGTTCACCTCTGTCACAGCAATGGCCACGCCACTCTTATCTTGGACCGCCTGCTGCAGAAGGGGAATCATCTTAGTCAGGAGGGTGTGATAGGTATCGGCATACCGTTCTTCAATCACCTGTTCCATAGTCAACTGTGAAGAGATTTCCTGCCAATTGTTCCCCACCTCATCTTTCATCAATTGCGAAGATGGAGAGGGCTTTCCTTGCGACAAATCTGATCGACTCGCGGCGATATAGTACAGGGCTTCGACTGGCTTCTTGTCCTTGGTGCATGCGACGGCCTTAAACACACGGGTATCCCGCTCATCAAAGGTTCCCGTCTTCCCCGATTGAGCCAGCCCATCTCCTGTCCAGGTCAGAAACAGCAAAACCAAGCCCATCCCGCCAGACAGATAGCTAACCCATCGGCTTGAGGCAGACCACTTCGGTAAGCTGGTGAGCCGTGACAAACCTACAACCACAAGAATTGTTGTGCCCATGATTTTTCCTTTCTCGCATGCTTAAACCATTCTCACCCTAGCATCGTAGAATTTACCAGGCGACTCGGAATGTCCCGAGGAAATAGTTACAGGTTCTTTGCGAACTGGTGAGGCGACGGGGTACCAGTTCCATTCCGTTTGCTCGAATTACTTAGCAATTGCATGCCAAATTCCCCTCAGAACCTTCCCTCAATTGTGGTCATTTTTGTTCAAAAAATTATCTCAAACCTCAAAACGTATATTCAGACTATAAGCCACTGAGAACTCACAACATATTGAAATCGCTAATCTTTTTCGAACATTTTGTCACATCGAACGACTGAGACACCTATTTCCCAACCTTCATACCCAAGAGACCGCAGATTCGACATCTGCACGGCCCACCATCCACCCTTCGACAATTCCCCGCCCTCACCGCCTGGGCGGCATGCCAATTGTTTCGCCTTCCTTGAATGACGGCCCAGGCGGCCAGCTGACTAGACAGAATCAAGACCCTGCGCTAGACTTTTCTCACAAGGAACAGACTTCGTCTCTTCGAATGTTCCGATAGAAGAAAGAGAGGCACGGTATGCGCGGGACTTTGGCCACAATCATCTTCGGACTGCTTCTGACGACGGGTTGCTCTACTACCAATCAGGTGGCGACACAGGATCAGAACTACAACGCGCCGCTCAGCATCTATAGCGCAATGGACAGCACCTCGCTGGTCTATTCCGATCCCATGGCCGCCTCACAGGCGAACGACAATCCTTACCGATGGCTGGGCTTTGTGCTCCACCCGGTCGGTCACCTCGTCGATTACACCGTGAACCGGCCACTGTATGCCATTGCGAGACATGCGCCATACCTTTTCGGCTACACGGCCGAAGATTCGATGATCGACTCGCAACGCCGGTAACCTGCTCGACACCTCGCCGACCGGGATCTTTCTTTCTCGGCGGCGAGGATAAGTATTCATTGCTCCCCCTGCCAGTCGCATCTCTAAAGCCGTTCAGGTATGCTCTGCCTCTCGATACAGTATGGCATTGACCTGAGGCATCGAACTCGACCATGCATCGTCGGCACGCACTGCTGCCTGCATTCTTCACGGTCTGCGTCCTGCTGACGGGGTGCGAAACCCCGCCGCCACAGCGCGCACCGCTTCCACCCTCTGAAAGCGACCTCGACCTTCTCAGATCCACGAAACTCTGTGATTCCCGCAAGGTATTCCTGGAGCAACATCCCGGCGTCGTGCCCCATACCCAGGCCTGGGGGAGCGGGCAAGAACTCCGTATCCTGGCCGAACAGAGCCTTTCCAAGGGGGAAGAGTCATACTTCTTCGATGAAGACGGGACATTGGTCGGGACGCTGTTCGTCTTTCGTTCCGGGCTCGACTTGGCACCCTATAAAACGCTTCGCTACACGCTCTCTCAGCTGAAACCCAGCCTGGAATTCTACCTGACCGTCGCGCAACTGGCCGATCGTCAAAATATGGCATCCAGCACCCTCTATGACACGGGGGATGAAAAAACCACGACGCGGTACCTCGTACTAGGCGACCGAAAGGCTCCCCGTCTCCTGGCCGCATCCTTTTCTATCGACCCCTACGTCAAACTGTTCTCTCCCTACCGCAAAGAGTTTCTCGATCGTCTTCGGGATACGGGGCAGCAAACCGGCGGCCAACATCTCGACACACAGGGAGCGGAAGACAAGGAACCCTTTGCGTCGCTTCAACAGTTCGCCCGAGGCCAAACCGCCCAGCTCGCCTACTGCGGAACAAAAAATCAGGCCATCGCGCTCGACGCCTACCAGAAGGCAAGCGCGTCAGGGTTCACCAGTCAGGTTTGGCAAGCGGAACTCCATCACCGCCTTGGCGTCTCCTGGGAATCCGCCGGCGATCTGGAAAAGGCCAAGCGGGAACTGCTCGCGTCGCTGGCCCAACGACCGAACTCCCCGGAGGTGGTGAACAATCTGGGGTATGTATATGGCAAATTAGGCGAGAAGCAGAATGCGCTCGCCTCATTCGAAAAAGCCATTCTGATGCGCCCGAATTATGCGATCGCTCGTTTTAACCTGGCAGAAGCCATTGCGGACGCCAATCCCAAACGCGCCATTACGGAATATGAAACGTATCTGGCACTTACCGAAGGGATCCCCGAGGAGGCCGATCGCTCAGCCCTGGCGCAATCACGCGTCAAAGCCCTCAAACACCAGTAGCCAGAGGTTGTCGTACAGGCAGCAAAAGAGATGTGGAGGGAAGGGACCGGAATCAGCGGGGGGACTTCTCAGCTTCCTCCTGACTGGTCTTACACTCGATGCAAAGTGTCGTAACGGGACGGGCCTTTAGCCGCTTATACGGAATATCCCCTCGGCAGCCTTCGCAAATACCATAGGTCTGCGACGCGAGTCGACCCAATGCTTCATCGATTTTCTTGAGGAGTTTTCGCTCCCGTTCGCGGATGCGAAACGAGAAATGCTGGTCGGCCTCTGCGGACGCTTGGTCGCTCACGTCCGGAAACACTTCCAAACCGGTAGGAGTGGTCAGCACCACGCCGGCTTCGGCCAGGATGGCCGCACGTTGGCCCTCCAGGTCTTTCAGAATATCCGGGTACTTGACCCCGTTCGCCTTTGCAGGCTTCTTCCGAGTGGTGGTGGATTTTTTCGCCGAAGTCTTCATCGAATACTCGGTCTCACTATGCCGGTATCGCCGCCAGACGGTCCAACGAGTTTCGACTATAGCAGCAGGAAATCGGAGGGGTCAATCGGTTCATCTTAGGTGGGTGCGAGACTACGGGTATTGACCATGGCCAGAGGCTTCTGTCGGCGCCAAGCCGACCAAGTCATAGGTCCCTTCGCCCTTCGATCGACTTCACCAGCGTCACCTCGTCGGCATACTCGATATCCATTCCGACGGGAATTCCATAGGCGATCCGAGTGACCCGGACATGGTGAGGCTTCAAGAGTCGAGTCAGATAGATCGCCGTCGCCTCGCCTTCAATGGTGGGATTGGTGGCCACAATGACTTCCTCCACCCCTCCGGCTTTGACCCGCTCAAGCAACTCCTCCGCACGAATATCCGACGGGCCCACACCATCCAGCGGCGACAAGACCCCCAACAAGACGTGGTACAGACCTCGGTATCCACCGGCACGCTCGATCGCGTACAACGTACTCGGCTCCTCCACAACAAGAATCTTGCTACGGTCCCGCTTCGGATCCCGGCAGAACTCACAGAGCTCGCCCTCAGCGATATTGCGACATTGGCGGCAAAACGAGAGCCCATCTTTCACCGCCTGAATCGCTTCGGCCAACCGCAACGCATCCTCCCGTTCCGCTTTGAGAAGATGAAAGGCCAGCCGCTGCGCGCTTTTCTGGCCGATCCCGGGCAAACGCACCAGCTCACGCACCAACTTTGCCAGCAGTCCCTGTTGATCAATACTCATGTTGCATCTTCATATTCAGAGCACAGGCACCGGCGTCCAAACACCTCCTGCTATCGATACAAGGGGCAGACGCCGGTCGAATCAGAACAGGCCGGGGATCTTCATGCCACCTGTCACGGCTTTCATTTCCTCAGCCATCATTTCGCGTGATTTCTTCAAGGCATCGTTGCCGGCCGCCACGACAAGATCCTGCAACATGTCGACATCACCGGCCTTCACCACTTCCGGATCGATCTTCACGCTCAGCAGATCCATCGCGCCATTCACCGTCACGGTCACAATGCCGCCACCCGCAGTTCCAGACACCGTTTTAGTCGCGGCCTGTTCTTGGACTTTGGCCATTTGTTCCTGCATGGCCTGCGCTTGCTTCAAAATGTTAGACATATTCCCGAATGGACTTTTCATTCCTGTACCTCCTGTGGCGGAGTCGTCGCGCGAACTTCGGCCAACTCTCCGCCGAACATCTCCAGAGCTTGTTTCACGAGAGGATGCGCTTTCGCCCGTTGCGTCAGGATCACGAGCTGTTCCTGTTCCTTTGCCACTCGTAGCTGTTTCATCGTCGGGGCGGCCTCCGGATCCTGCTCCGCCACTTCGATGATTCGAACACGTAACGCACTTCCGTACAGACGTTCTCCCAAGGCCGCCAAAGCCTGAAGATTGTCTTCCTTCTCCAGCATCGACCGCGCCACCGTCGCCTGCTTGGTAAATCCCAACGTAACCAATCCACCCTCGATCTTCACCACCCGGCCCATCTCCAGGAAGGGCGCAATATTGGGATGCTGTCCCGAAACGGCCTCTTGAAACTCCTCCCAATTGATCTCTGCCGCCGGTGAGGAGGGAACAGCCGGAGACAGGGTCTCGGGTTGTGGCGGAGCCGCCTTGATTGGAACCTTCGCGATGACCGGGGCCTGAGCAGGAGCAACGGGAGCCTGAACCGTCGGAACCTCCGCCTCAGGAGGACGCGTCACGGAAGAGGGCGTTGGAGCAGCGCCGCTCGGAACAACCGGCTTGGCTCCCTCGTCTGGGCCGGGCTTCGGCGTGTCTCGTTTCGTCGATTTTGGCGGGACCACTTTTTCCGATGATGACGCGGCGCGGGCGCCCGCTCCACGATCGACCGGTGAGGGACCTGGCTGCGCGCTCATCCCCCGGGGTCCAGCCGAAAGTTCAGGTGCTCGCAGCAGACGGGTCGCCCGAACGGCAACCGTTTCGAGAACAAACCGCGGATGCGCGCTCACCCGTAAATGATCCTCCGCCGACGCCCACATTCGAAACAATTCCTGAAGGTGCTCAACCGTGAACCGTTCCGCATCACGAGCCAGCTGCGTTAAATCTTCATCGGTCGCCTCGATCAGCCCCCGCAACTCCGGGCCTGCGGGCACCACGGCTGCGACCAACATATTCCGCACATACTCCACGAGGTCGGCGCAGTAGGCGCGTAGGTCGTGCCCTTGATCCAACAGACCGGCGATGACCTGCAACGCTTTGGCGCTATCTTGCTCGATCACGGCCTCGACCATCGCTCGCACCCGCTCGTGCGGAACCGCGCCGAGCAAGGCTTCAAGATCCTGATGGCGAATCGCCTTGCCGCCGAACGCGATAATTTGATCCAGCAGACTCAGCCCGTCACGCATACTGCCTTCACTGGCACGTGCCAGGGCCATCAGACTACGGTCTTCGATGGTCAATCCATCCTGGTCCGCCACATGCCGCAGCCGCTGCACAATCTCGGCCTTTGAAATCCGGCGAAAGTTATAGTGCTGGCAACGAGAAAGAATCGTCGCAGGAATTTTATGAATTTCCGTCGTCGCGAAGATGAACACGACATGGGACGGAGGTTCTTCAAGAGTTTTCAGCAGAGCATTAAACGCCGAATTGGAGAGCATGTGCACTTCGTCGATGATGTAGACACGATACTGTCCCCGGAACGGCGTAAACTTGACGTTCTCGCGAATCTCCCGCACATCGTCCACGCTGGTATTTGACGCGCCGTCGATTTCGACCACATCCACCGAGGTCCCCTGTGTTATCTCCTGGCAGTTTGCACAGGTGTTACACGGGGTACCCGTCGGCCCCTGCTCGCAATTGAGGGCTTTCGCCAAGATTCGCGCGACAGTCGTTTTTCCAACCCCGCGCGTGCCGGAAAAGAGAAAGGCGTGGGCGATCCGCTTGGTGGCGATCGAATTCATCAACGTCTGCACGACGTGTGACTGCCCGATGACATCGTCAAACGTCCCGGGCCGATATTTTCTTGCGGAGACTTGGTAATCCAATTTCGCCAGACTCGAGTGACGACTTAACCGCTACGTGACGGATTCGAGCGCCGGGGCAGGCAGCCTTCACGCGCATCGCCCAGCCGTCAAAATAAGTGGGGCCAGGTGATCCTGCGGCACACAGAACGAACCGCTTACCGTTGCTTCCTTCCGGACCTGGCGGGGTTCACAGGGTTCTGTTGCACAGGGCCCGGCCCCGAGGACTTCGTGATCCGGCAGGGATGAACGGCGGCGGGACAGGCCGCGAACGGCTCACCCTCTCATACCCGTTTCATTTCATGCCTGACACGACACGACTTCAACTGATGGCGGAGAGGGTGGGATTCGAACCCACGGTCCCGTTGCCGAGACGCATGCTTTCCAAGCATGTCGATTCGTCCACTCTCGCACCTCTCCGCGATCGGACGACTTCAAAGGGAGGCATCTTATCACGCAGGTCGGTGGGCGGCAAGGTAAGGGAGTCCTCTTCTCCTCGATCGAATCCGACCCGAAGCGGCAGGGTGGGGCAAGCCACGAAGTGCCTCCCGACGCGGCGACGAAGGAGAGGCGGCCGATGAGCCACCATTGACCCCTTTCGCGCGCATTCCTATACTGCGGAACCATTTCAGCGGAGGGACGTGATGAAAATCCTGGTCGGGATCGGTGTCGTGATCCTGCTGTTTCTGATCTTGATCATTGCCTTGCCATTTCTCATTGATTTAAACAGGTATCAGGACCGGTACCGCCCGTTGATCGAGGAGGCGCTGAACCGGAAAGTCGAACTGCAGGATATCCGCCTGACCATTTGGCCGCGCATCGGCGCACGGATCGGCGGGTTTGTGGTCCAGGATGATCCGGCATTCCGTACGGGACCCTTCGCCTCCCTCGCGTCGCTGGATGTCGGCGTCAAGCTGCTGCCGCTGTTCAAGGGCAAGGTCGATGTTGAAGAGATTACCCTGCGCGATCCGGTTATTCTGGTCCTGAAAAATTCGCAAGGCCAGCTCAATATCTCCACCATTGGCGCCAAACCAACTGGTCCGGCCGCGCCATCCAAACCGGAGGCCCCGGGACAGCCGGCCGGCAGTCCGCTCCAAGCCCTGGCGCTCTTTGCCGTAGACCGGGTCTCCATCGATGGCGGGAACCTGACCTACCGTGACGAGACCACCGCGAAGCCGACCGAGTACACCGTCAGTCAACTCGAGTTTTTACTCACGTCAGTCCATCTCGGCGACAGTCCGACTGTGCACCTGGGAGCGACCGTCCTGCCCTATAACCTCCCCGTGCATCTTGATGGGACGTTCGGACCACTCGTCGAAACGCTGGATGTGAAATCGTTTACGTTTAACCTCGGCCTAGGCAAAGTGGCAGTGGGCCTCAAGGGACGGGCGGTGGGCGGGAACCTCGATGCCACGGTCAATGCCTTGCAAATCGATACGGCAGACCTGCCTGTCGCATTGCCGCTGACGAAACCCGTCCAGATCAAGGATCTGCATCTCACCCTCCATGCCCTCTACCCAATCGCCGCTGACACCCCTCCCGCCAGCCAGGTGGACCTGACTGATCTAGGCTTGACCCTCGTCATGGGTGGCTCGGCCATCAACATCAAGGGCACGGCGGCGAAAGGCGTGGCCAATCTCACCGCCGCCTCGGCCAGCATCAATTCCGCCGACCTTCCGGTGGCGGTCCCCCTGGCCAAACCCGTCGAAGTAAAAGACCTGCATGTAAGCGTCCGGGCCAAGTATCCGCCCAAGGAAGGGACCGCGCCGCTTGATGTCGCAGAGATTCCGACCCTGGGCCTGACCGTCGCATTGGGAAGCTCACGGGTCGAGGTGAAGGGATCGATCCTCGGCGGCTTGGCGAAAGTGACGGCCACCTCAAAACTCGTGAATACCGCCGACCTGCCCATAGCCGTGCCCCTGAAAAAGCCTGTGGAGATCAAAGACCTCCAGGCCTCGGCCGAAATGAAGGGACAAGAGGCCCGACTTACCAACCTCACGCTCCAAGTATTCGGAGGCTTCCTCCGCACTCAGGGCACGCTGGGTCTAGGAACTCCGATCCCGCCGTTCACGGGCACTGTCGCGCTGCAAGGGCTACAGGTAGGACCGGCGCTTCAGGCCGTTGGCACAGACCAAATATCGCTCAGCGGCACGGCCAACGCCGAGCTGGCAGTCAGCGGGCGCGGATTTACCCATCCGGACCTCGTGAAGGCCTTGGCGGGAACCGGCCGCATATCCGTGAGAGACGGCAAACTCGAGGGGATCAATTTACTGCAGCAGGCCGCAATGTTACTGAAAGTAGTCGGGGTCTCCTTGGACAATGTCAAAGCGACCGCGTTCTCCACCATCGAAAGCGACATTGTGATCAAACAAGGACTGATTGGCCTGCAGCGAGTTCTGATGGACAGCCATGATTTCCAGGCGACCGGCGGCGGCACGATCGGTCTCGATCAATCGCTCGACATGAAACTGAATCTGAATCTGTCCCAAGCCCTGAGCCAGAAGATCGCCGCCGGCTCTCCCATTGCCAAGGTCGCCATGAGCAATGGACGCCTCTCGCTTCCTTTGGTGATTACCGGCAGCACGCAAGCGCCCTCCTATGGACTCGACACGAAGATGTTCGCCGGCAAAGTCCAGGAACAGGTGAAAGAAAAGGTCAAAGGCGCGGTGGGAGATCTCCTGAACGGCTCCGCCAAGCCGGAGGACCTCAAAAAGCAGGGTAAGGATCTTCTCAAGGGATTGTTCGGACGATAGACGGCGGAGGAGGCATGTCACTGGCCAATCTGATTACCCAATACGTCGTGCAATACGGGTTTCGCATCATGGGGGCCATCCTCGTCATTGTTGCCGCCCTCTTCGTGGCCAATTCAGTTGGTCGTCTCTTCGAGCGTTGGCTGAACGAACAGGACCTGGAGCCGCCCCTCCGCCTGCTCCTTTTGCGACTTCTTAAGGTACTGCTGGTTCTGCTCGGCGTGCTCATCGCACTGGATCAGCTCGGCGTGCAAATTGCCCCATTGGTGGCCGGACTCGGCGTGGCCGGTCTCGGTGTCGGACTGGCCTTGCAAGGCGTACTCAGCAATGTCGTGGCAGGGCTCTCGATCATCTTCACGAAGCCATACCGGGTCGGCGAACATGTCTCTTTGTTGGGCGTCCATGGCGATGTCGCAAAAATCGATATCTTCACGACTACCCTGCTACATCCCGACCATTCCAGAATCGTGATCCCGAACCGAAAAGTCGTCGGAGAAATTCTGCACAACTTCGGCACGATTCGACAATTGGATCTCTCCATCGGTGTGTCCTATCAGACTGATATCGAGACCACACTCCGTGTGCTGCGCGACCTCATCGCCAAACACCCCCAGGTCCTTCAGGATCCCACTCCGATGATCGGTATTGCCGCCTTCGCCGATTCCTCCATTACCCTGTCCATTCGGCCTTGGGTGCCGGTGGCTTCCGTCGGATCTGCGCAAATTGAGCTTAATCAGGCCATCCTCCAGCAATTACGCGCCGATGGCGTGGACATTCCCTTTCCGCAACGTGAAGTACGCCTGCTGAATCCCACTTGAGTGAATAGCAGGGGCTCTTTGAAACCGTCGAGGCAAGATGGCGGCCCTGACACCCTGATGGAATATCGCTGGCCTGGCAAGCGGGGAATTCAACTGCTCAATCGAATACGCAATGATTCAGGCAAAGGCGACACGCTCGAGGCGGTGGATCTTCCGCCGGACTTTCGCCAGGAGCGGCAGGCCTTCACCTGAAACTGATCTTCCACGATGACGAACGCAGTCGATCGTGTCCGCGCTTGACAGGCCGGTGAGAATCCGACTCAAGCCGCCACTTCTCCAGGCATGAGGCGCGCACCCTATCGCCGATTGACCGACATCGATCTCCCGACCAGCTACCCGTCTTTTCTGTACAGTCTTCCGCAGCAGGTGTCTCACATCGTCCCCCGCGAGACTACGGAAAACATGAGGTGATGGGTCTTACTGTCATAACAGACACGGAGCTTGTCAGCACGTCTGGCGAGTCAGGAGATTGCGGCCGGACCGCCCACGCGCAGAAAACCTTGGCTTCACATCGTCCACCTTGCTAAGCCCTTTGGGCCGCGAACGGAATGCAATTGCTTCGCCTGGCTTTGTGGAAGGCCCGCTCACCGTTCCGTCGGCGGAATGCTCGTCGAACGCAAGACAAAGGGGCATAACGCGAAGATCTCGCGGAGACTGGGTCCATGCTATGCGCGCAAGGAATGGCAGAGGGTGATGCGGAAGCGCAGGGGGAGAAAAGTTGATCTCCTACGCAGAATCAATTATACAACGCCAACATATCTCACTCATCGGGCAACCAGCACATCGTTGCCATTCGCAAGCCCCAGGAGGATGGAATGATGCGACGATGTGAATGTTTCTTACTGGCGCTGCTTACGGTGGCGCTCGCGACCTCCGGGGTGAGCGCTGAAGCACCGGTGCCGCCGGATGCCTCAGCCGCGGCGACAACATTGGACTCGGTGACGCTCAAGGACGGTACCACCATTTACGGGCATGTCCTCGGCATGATCGCCGACGAGCTGCACATCAAGACCGCGTTCGGGCCCACCGCTGGGGAGGATATCGTGAAAATCATGTGGCCGAACGTGACCAAACTGGTCGTGAATCGTCCCTTGCCATTCAGCCTGAAAGAAGGCACCACAGTCGTAGGAACGGCGCAACCAGGCGAGCCGGGAACAATGGTGTTGCACGCCGCTCCCATGGGCGCTCCGATGACCATACCCCTGGATGCAGTCGTCGGCATGAACCAGCCTGCGGTCATTTATACCGGCGCTCTTCAAGCAGGATTCTCGCAAACCACCGGCAACAGTCATCTGCGAAACGGGAGCCTGCTGGGCGAAATGTCCGCCCGCAGTGAATCTCTGCGTCTGACCATCTTAGGGCGATACATTTATGGTGATAATGCCAATAACCTGATCGTGCGGAACAGCCGCGGCACCATCAAGCTTGACTTCTTTCTCTCGAAACGTTTGTATTGGTTCGCGTCGGCGTATTTCGAGCAAGATACCTTTCAGGACTTGAAGTTGCGCACCGCTCTCGCCACGGGCCCTGGTTACCAACTCCTCGACCGCGGCGACCTAACCGGCATCTTGAAAGATATGACCCTCTGGGCCGAAGCTGGCGCGGCGTACTTCAATGAAGACTTCAAGCTCGCCGATGATAAGTCCAGCACGCGAGGCCGATGGGCCGTCAAATGGAATTGGCCATTGTGGGGTGGCGATCAGGTGAGTCTCTACCACTTCCAGGAAGGCTTCCAATCGCTCGGCAACGCGAAAGATCTCTACCTGACGGCAGACACCGGCTTGCGGTTCAAAGTGTGGGGCGGACTGGTCAGCGGATTCCAATGGACCATGCGGTACAACA
>CAZKVY010000100.1:0-11154 GCA_964556305.1 uncultured Nitrospira sp.
CGATGTATCAAGGAGGTAACCCATGGGCTCTGTAACCCGCACGAAGTTGATGTCGGTCATGGCGCTATGCGCGATGATCGGCCTCCTCCTCCTGCCCATTCTGGTTGCGATCCCCGCCCTTGCCGGTGATGGTGGCGCTCCCGCCGCTGACGGCAAGAAAGAGGGCGGTGAGGCAAAGGTCGAGAAGGGCAAGGATGTCTATTACAAGACGGAAGGCATTGTCTCTGGTCCGCCGGCACCAAAGACGACGGATAGTGAGAAGGACTACCCGCGCTATAACTTTGAGAGCCGCGTGCTTCTCTGGTTTGCCAACCAGCAGCATCTTTATTACGGGAGCTTCGTGTTGGCCGTGCCGATCTTCTGTATGGTCATCGAGTTCATGGGCGTGGTGACCAAAGATAAGGCCATGGCCAAGCGCTATGATCAGCTGGCCTACGACTTTATTAAAATCAGTCTGACGGCCTATTCGTTAACTGCCATCCTGGGCGGTATCTTGATCTTCACCTTCTTGACTCTCTATCCGGCCTTTTTCCAATACCTTTCCGGTATCTTTAGGCCGGTTATGCACATCTACGCTCTGATGTTCGTGGCGGAGAGCGGCACGCTCTATATTTACTATTACGGCTGGGACAAAATGAAAGAGGGCTTCCTTAAATGGATTCACCTCAGCATGTCAGTTGTCCTGAACGTGATTGGTACCATTTTGATGTTCCTGGCGAATTCGTGGATCGGTTTCATGATGTCACCGGCCGGTGTTGACGAGCAGGGTCGTTATCTCGGGAACATCTGGCATGTTATCCACACCGCCCTCTGGAATCCGCTCAATTTGCACCGCATTCTCGGCAATATGGCCTTCGGTGGTGGTGTCGTCGCGGCGTATGCTGCGTACCGGTTTTTGTCGGCGAAAACCGATGAAGAGCGTGCCCACTATGATTGGATGGGCTACATCGCCATGGCCCTTGGCGTGGCGTTTTTGATACCTCTTCCTTTTGCCGGTTACTGGCTTATGCGTGAGGTGTACGCCTATCGGCAACAGATGGGTATCACGTTGATGGGTGGATTGCTCGCATGGTTGTTCATCATTCAGGCGACCATGATCGGAATCTTGTTCCTGAGCACGAACTATTACCTCTGGCAGGCACTGGGACGCATGCGTGGGGCTGAAAAGTATCAGCGCTACATTAAGTATTTGGTGTTTCTGCTCACTTGCGGGTATCTGGTATTCATTACTCCGCACACCATCGTCATGACTCCCGCTGAGTTGAAAGCCATGGGTGGTCAACAGCACCCTGTGCTTGGCAATTATGGCGTGATGTCGGCCAAGAACGGTGGTATTAACGTGATTATCACGACCACGGTCTTGAGCTTCGTTTGGTACATGCGAGGCAATAAAGTCTCAACGGTGTCTTGGGCAAAGTTTGGCAATATCTTCATGGGCTGCTTCTTCTTCTTTGCCTACCTCAACATTATTATGTTGGCGATCTATGGTTACTACATTCCCGCCAACGTTCGTGTCGGTTTGTCTGTGCCCCAGGTCGCAACAACCCTATCCTGCCTCTTCTTCATGTTTGCGCTTAATAGCATCATGATGAAGGGTGCAAAGCAGATGGGGCCGATCGAATGGGGTAAAATTTCAGCACGATCTCAGTACGCGCTCATCATGCTCGCCACCGCTTTTACATGGATGATGGGTTTGATGGGGTACATCAGATCGTCGGTCAGGCTCTTCTGGCACGTTAACGAAATTATGCGGGACAATTCGCCATGGGCCTACACTCATACGGTAGGTTTTGCGGCAAACATGATTTCTGCGAACGTGCTGTTCTTCTGGATCAGCATCATGTTTGTGTTTTGGTTGGGTGCCTTAGCGGCGAAAAAGGCTCCAGTGGAAGCGAAAGCCGCTGTGCCTGGTCGTGCAACGGCGCCAGCAGTTGGTCACTAATCAAAACACGAAAAATGAATCAATGAGGGAAGGTCTCCTGGTTGCTTTGGCAACGCGGAGCCTTCCCCTCCTGCAGGAGGTTTGAGCTGTGATTGAACTCATTAAATCGGCCTTGTCGATGGGCTGGCCAGCATTAGGCCTATTAGTTGGCCTGATGTTCTATTTTAAGGCCACCATTTCGGACCCGGTGGCAAACAAGCGGGCAGTGTTCAAGACATTCATTGGCATTTGGGGAGCGCTGCTTCTCTTCATGGCCATTGCCAACTACAAGATGAACTTCTTCGGTGAGTCGAGACTATTGCCGGTGTCTCTTGTCTTGATCACCTCAATGACATTCATGATGGCCCTGTATTTCACGAATATCAGCGCATTGCTGAAAATCGGGGGCTTCATGTTCTTCATCGCTGCGGCACTTTCCGGTTATGGAAACTGGCTGCCTCAGGTAGAAGGTGGCTTCCCACCCATTGAAGAGAAAAAAGACTTCAGCAATATGCCGCAAACCGAACTTGCTGACGAGGGTGAGAAAATCATTTTCGGTGGAGTAGGGCAAAACAAGGTCCAGGGGGCCATCGGGAAGGGGCAGTGTCCGCTCTGTCATGCCTTCCACAAAGGTATGTTGGGTGAGCGCGCACCAAACTTAGATGGACTTCCGGAGCGCGCAGGAACCCAGATCGAAGATCCTCGTTATCACAAGGGTAACCCGGCTGCTCGTGACTCTGACCAAAAGGAAGCCTTCCCTGGGTCAGGTACCGCCGAGAATGCGCAAGAATATATTGCCGAGTCGCATGCTTGTCCGAGCTGTTTTGTGGTGGCAGGTTACGGCGTGAAGGGAACCAATGACAAAGTTAGCCCGATGCCATCTATCCATAAGCCGCCGATCTCTTTGTCTTTGCCTGAGCTGGCCGCGGTCGACACCTGGCTATATTTGAGAGAAGGGCGGGACGCCCCTGGTTTTGACGAGATTGTCAAATCCTACGAAAAGTTCATTCCGGAGGCCGATCGTCCCAAACCGCCAACAGAAGGGGATGCCAAGCCTGGAGCCAGCGCATTGATGGCGGACGGAACAGAGCCAGTCGATCAGATTTTTGCCAAGGGGCAATGTGTCGCCTGCCATACAATTCCTGGGATTGCTGGAGCAACCGGCACGATTGGTCCAAAGTTGGTCGAGGGAACCAATGCTCCACTGCGCATTAAAGACAAGGATTACAAGGGGAAGGCGAAAAGCGTTCCTGACTACATCATGGAGTCCATTGTCGAGCCTAGTGCTTATGTCGTGAAGGGCTTCCCCGACAACACTATGCCAAAGGTGTTCGGTCAAAAGCTTAGCGCTGGTGCCCTCAAGAAACTTGTAGATTACCTTTCGCAGGTACAGGAAGGGAAAGAGCCGCCAAAGGCCTCCTAACTGCGCTAGGTATCTGGTTGCTATTGCGGAAGAAAGGGAGATGAGGACATGAAAGCATTAATGTCAGTGGGGGCCCTGATCGGCGTCCTTGGACTGCTCATGTTGATCGGCATGATCTTCGGAGTGGTTCCATCGAACACCGTCAGGCTCGTTGAGGGCTACATGCCCATGCAGGTGCTCAGTGAGCTGGCGATATTCGTCGCCGGCTTTGCTGGCCTGAGCTATCTCGCCAACTCTATGGGAATGACTATTCCTCGGTTTTGGCAAGGTGTTTTGTTCTGGGCATTTATTCAGACATATCTCAAGTTTCGTATCTACCCGCCCATTCCCTTCAGTGTTAGAGCGATGTACGGCGTGGTGTCATTTGTCGCGGTATTTATGTGGGTTTCCGCTAACGAAGAAGACTGGAAGAAATTTCGCCAGCCAATTCTCAACGTTTTGGACGCCAACACTGGATTCCATAAGGCGCTCCGGACGATGTATTTAATTCTCTTGCCGATTCTTATCGGCGGATTCTCCTTCATGACGATGAAGCCCAGTGTGGACGAGCCCATTGAGCTCCGTACTGTGCATCCGGCTCCGCCTGCTAGCACGAAGGTGCACGGTAAGACCTATACCCTGCAAACCTCGCAGAATCCTTATCGTGTCAATCTTGAAGGTAAGTACGATCAGGCATATAGCAATAAGCTGATTGTGGAGCAGGGAATGGGCCGATTGATGGCTCCTAATGCCAATCCATGGGATGACAAGGCTGAAGGATATCTGAAGTATGTCCGTGAAGGCGGAGAAATATTCTTTCAGAACTGTCACTTCTGCCATGGTGACAACTTAAACGGTCGCGGGCTCCACGCATTTGCATTCAATCCGATCCCAGCGAACTTTACTGACCCGGGCACGATTGCGCAGTTACAGGAAACATTCATTTTCTGGCGCGTCGCTAAGGGCGGAATTGGTCTTCCGAATGAAGGTTTCCCTTGGGCTTCCGTCATGCCGCCATGGGAACAGCACCTGACCACTGACGAAATCTGGAAGGTGATCCTGTTCGAATACTGGCACACGGGATACTATCCTCGGACATGGGACTAATTCTGAATCTTACAAATAACCTGGGAGAACAGGTGTGAGGTTAACAATGAGCAAATTTCTTATGAATGCAAAGGCTTCCCCGGTTATCGGGGTTGCCATTGGTGCCCTTCTGCTTTCCGCAAGTGCGGTCGGGATCGGCCATGCAGCAGATCTCCCCGAGGGCTTTGTCAAAGGAGAATTGGCTCCTGCCCCTCCGGCGGAAATGATCGAATCAGGTAAACGTGTGTATTTCACCAAATGCGTGTGGTGCCACGGCGTTGACGGAGCCGGGGATGGCCCTGGTGCGGACCGACTTTGGCCGCGCCCCAGAAACTTCAATCAGGGTACCTTCAAAATTCGTCACACGGCGAGTGGTGAATTGCCGCTGTTTAACTATAATGAAAAGACTCCGGACAGTGGGAAAAACGATTTGTTTGATACTGTGACCCACGGTCTGCCGGGCTCCGCGATGCCACCCTGGGAGGGCATCTTGACGGAAGAACAGCGCAGTCAAGTACTGTCGTTTGTGACCACTCAACTTGTGAAGGATCGAAAATTCACCGACAAGCAGTCTGAGACTCAGACCATTCTTCAGCTCGGCACGATCAAGCCGGCTGAAGCGACTGAGGACAGCATCAAGAAGGGCGCTCAGCTGATTGTGGACAAGAAGTGCATCGAATGTCACGGCGTGGAAGGGCGCGGTGATGGCAATGCCTTCAATCTGAAAGATGACTGGGGATTTTCTATTCAGCCAGCCAATTGGCACAAATGCTGGAATTTCCGAGGCAGCCGCCAAGATCCTTATAACGTGCGCAACATTTTCCGTACGTTCTCAACCGGTGTCAACGGCACTCCGATGCCTTCATTTGCGGATAGCACCTCGGTCGAGGATCGCTGGAACATTGCGAACTTCGTGAATTCGTTGTGCGAGCGGGATGAGGAAGGAAAACCTCTCGGTATCGATCCTTTGACTGATAAGCCGAAGATCAATTTCGTCGTTCCCTCCAGTCCAGTGGAAGGGGAGATCTCCAGCGACCCTGAGAACGAAATGTGGAAAAAGCAGGGTCGTCGGTATGTCGCAATGGGTGGTCAAATCACCCACAAGCCGCGAAACTTCGTGAATCGTATCGACGATATCTGGGTAAAGTCGCTTTACAACGAGAAGAGCGTCGTATACCTTATTCAGTGGGATGACCGGACCAAGAGCATTGCAGAAGGCAAGCTTCCTTGGGCGCCAACTCAGGTTAACGTCGAAAATTTCGGCGTGAAGGAGCAGGCACCGAAGACCGGTGAAGAAGGTTCGATCGCTGCGGCTCAAAATAATTATGCCGTCTATAACGATGCAATCGCCTTCCAGTTCCCGATCAAGTGGCAGGAAATTCCTGCTCCCTTTAAACCACGCTATTTGTTCGGTGACGCGAAATACAATGCCGACATCTTGAAGTGGGAAGCGGACGGCTCGTTGCGTTCCTTCAAAGGTACCGGATGGGATCAGGACTTCGAAGAGCGTGATGACTTTGAAGAAAAAGTTAAGCTCTTGAAGTCAGAGTGGAAGAACGGTCAGTGGACCGTCATGATCTCTCGCCCACTTAAGGGGAGCAAGGATGATTATGACGACTACACCCGATTTGATATCGGTAAATACATTCCGATGGTGTTTTTCGCCTGGGATGGACATAACGGTGATGCGGGACGCAAGATGGCCGTGTCGGCCTTCTATTACACGATCCTGCAACCTCCAATTCCTCAGGAAGTGTACATTTACCCCGCTATTATCGCAGTGGGTGTGGTGTTCCTGGAAGGTTGGATGTTGACCCGCCGTTCTAATAAGAAGAAGGGTAAGGTCCTTTAAGCGAGAGCAGCGAATGTAGGTGTAAATGCGAGGGGGTGAGGCAACTCACCCCCTCGTTGTTTTTTGACATGTAGTGTGACGTGAGGCAGGAACGTGATGATTGAAGACGTCTCAGGTGTCCTCATCGCCGGCGGTAGGAGTCGACGAATGGGACAGGACAAACGTTTCATGAAGGTGAGTGGTCGAAGTGTGTTTGATCGGACACTGGCTCTCTTACGCGCTACCTTTACAGAGAACATTGTCGTTCTTGCTGAGCCTACACAAATGCTCGATCTCCACAGTTGCCCCGTAGTGTATGACCTAATACCCAACGCGGGAAGTTTAGGGGGGCTGTATACCGGGTTGATGACCGCGTCGCGACCAAGAGTATTCGCTGTCGCGTGCGATATGCCTTTTTTAGATATTGAAGTCATCCGTTTCATGCTGTCCCATGGTGAGGCAACCGATGTGGTGGTGGCCAACTTGGGAGGTAGGTTTCAGCCCATGCACACTATGTACTCGAAGCGTTGTACACCGTTTCTCCAGGCGATGGCTCAAGAGCAGGACCTCAAGATTCAGAAACTGTTTCAAGAGAAGGAACTGCGAATGAGAATACTGACGGAAAATGATCTTCGGGCATTCGGGCCAGCGTTCCGCTCGTTTCAGAATATCAATACACCGGACGACTTGGTTTCGGCTGAGGCCCCACCTCCTCTTCAGCCGTGATAGCTCACACGAATAGCCATGAGGATAAAAAGGGGCTGTTGATCATTCACCCTGGGGCCTTGGGTGATGTGTTGTTGGCCCGCCCTGTTCTGCACGCGCTGCGTAGTCAATTTCCTCAACATGAGATCGCACTGCTTTCCGCCAAGGGCGTGGGCTCCCTTTTACGAGACTGCGCGGAAATCGATCGAACATTCCCTCTGGAAGCGATGCATTTGAGTCAATTGTTCGCGGGCTGCGAGAGTCTTGGAGAATCATTTCGCACATGGCTGGGTTCGTGCGAGAGGGCGGTTGGATGGCTGCGAGATGCGGAAGCGGCCGTGAGCAATACGCTGCGCGCCGTAGGGGTTCGGTATATCAACCTACAATCCCCGTTCTCTCCTGAATTAGTTGCGGTTCACCAAGCCGATCGCTATTTCGAGGCCATTGGAATAGACGCGAGCAGGAAGGGCTTCACGTATTCTCTGGTCTTGCCCGCCGACCTCAAGCGGCAGGGCCAAGCGATCTTGCAGGCGTGTGATTGGAGTGGCGAGTCACCACTGGTCATGATTCATCCGGGAAGTGGCAGTGTTCACAAGTGTGTGGAGGCTTGGCGTTTTGCTACGGTCATTGAGTGGTTGATCAAAGCCGACATGACCCCCATCCTCATTGAAGGCCCAGCCGACTGTCAGCCGGTTGCGAAGGTGCTTTCTTCACTGACTAGGCCGGTGCCTGTCATTCGCAACCAGAACTTATCAGCGGTAGCCGGAGCTCTGGCGAAGGCGGCGTTGTATCTTGGGCACGACTCAGGCATGACTCATCTCGCTGCCGCATTAGCCATTCCCACGGTAGCGTGTTTTGGCCCTAGTCATGCTTCCCGCTGGGCTCCGCTCGGGCCCACGGTATCGGTCGTATCCGGCATGCCATGCGTCTGCTCCAATTGGAACGAAGTCGAGAGGTGTCATGAGCGAGTCTGTCTTCAGATTCCTTCGGAGAGCATGATTGAAGCCTGCCGTACTCAATTGACGAGGCGATCATAACTCTGCTCGGCCATCTCCTGATCTTGTCTCTCACATTCCGGTGTGTTAGATTGCGAGATTGATTTTCGCTGTTTCCACGCAGACTTAGGGGAGTTCTTGTGACTCAGGGTGTAGTGCAAGATAAGGTTGCCGAGGCGTTGACGGGGTCGCTTCGATTGGCGCAAGAACGAGGAATTCTTAAGCTGGAGCAGATGCCGGTGATCAACCTCGAGGCGCCAAAGCGGCCTGAGTGGGGAGACGTTTCCTGCACTGTGGCTATGTCATTGTCTGCTTCCGAGCGACGTCCTCCTTTCGAAATTGCTCAGATTATCATCGATCACATTCATGAGCGAGACACGTTGTTTGCCCGGGTTGACATCGCGCGCCCAGGGTTTCTCAATCTCACGCTCAAACCTGAGCTATGGATGGACGTTCTGCAACAGATTGAAACACAGCGGGCAGAGTATGGTCACAGCCGGCTGGGGCAGGGACGGCGGATATTGGTGGAATATGTCAGCGCGAATCCGACGGGTCCTTTGCACGTCGGCCACGGGCGCGGAGCCGCTGTAGGGCAGGCGATCGTTCGTCTTCTCCGGGCCACAGGACATGAAGTTGTCAGCGAATACTATATTAACGATGCGGGCCGTCAGATGAAATTGCTTGGGGTGTCGGTTCTCGCGCGTTACCTGGAGTCGTGCGGACAGGCAGTCCCGTTTCCTGAAGACGGGTATCAGGGTGAATATATTCGCGCAGTCGCTGCGCGCCTGAAGGGGGAACAGGGGTTGGCGCTGCTCTCCCTTCCTTCAAGCGAAGCCGAGCAGCGAAGCAGGGAATTCGCATACCGGGAACTCCTGGCTCTTATACGGCAGGATTTAGAAACCTTCGGCATAACCTTCGAGTCCTGGTTCAGTGAGGCCTCATTATTGTCTTCCGGTGCGGTTGAGCAGGTATTAAACGAGTTGAGAAGCCGGGATCTTCTCTTCGACCAGGATGGAGCGCAATGGTTTCGCTCGTCCGCCTATGGCGATGAAAAAGATCGGGTTGTCCGCAAGCAGGAGGGGGATTACACCTACCTCGCCTCCGATATTGCCTACCATCGCGACAAGCTGCGGCGTGGTTTTGATCTTCTGGTCGATGTCTGGGGGGCCGACCATCATGGCTATATTCCGCGAATGCAAGCGGTAGTGCAGGCCTACGGCTATCCGAAAGAGCGACTGCGAGTGGTGTTGGTGCAGATGGTCAATCTTCTCCGAGGCGGCCGGAAGGTCGAAATGTCCAAGCGGGCTGGAGAGTTTATTACCCTCCGCGAAGTCATGGATGAAGTTGGCGCAGACGCGGCCAAATTCTTCTTTCTCATGCGCGACTCCAGCACCCATTTGGACTTTGATTTGGAGTTGGCCAAGCAGCAGTCGCAGGAAAATCCCGTCTATTATGTGCAATACGCACATGCGCGGATCGCCAGTCTTATGCGGGTGGCGGCATCACGAGGCATCGAATGCCCGCTTCCCAGTCAGGCCGACCTTGCACTGTTGAATGATCCCGATGAACTCGCGATCATTCGAAAGCTGTCGATATTCCCCGTGGTGCTTGAGGCGAGCGCTGTGGAACTGGAGCCGCATCGGATGGCCTACTATCTTCGTGAGTTGGCCGGCCTGGTGCATCCTTTCTACAATAAACATCGCATTTTGCCTCCGGCAGCCGACATCGACTCGACCCCCGCTGCCCCAACCGAGCCGCCGGCTTCGGTCGGTCGAGCGCCAGAAGCGGTGCCGCCCGGTCTGACGGGGGCTCGATTGGCTCTCATGTGGGCGGTGCAACAGGCGGTCCGTAACGGATTGACGGTGCTGGGTGTCTCGGCCCCGGAGCAGATGTAGGACTGCCGATCGGATGTTGTCGTTTCGTATTACCCATGAGGAAGCGGGCGGGCGGGCACGGGTCGGTGTTCTCACCACCGGGCGCAGCGAAGTGGCGACGCCTGCCTTCATGCCGGTCGGATCGCTAGGCAATGTGCGCAGTGTCGACGGCGAAGAACTGCTCAAGATGGGTTATGGGCTCATCTTGAATAATGCCTATCACTTGTACCTGCGTCCCGGCCACAAGATCGTGGAGGAGTTAGGCGGTGTGCATGGCTTCACGGCTTGGCCGGGCGCCATTCTCACCGACAGCGGCGGCTTCCAGGTGTTCAGCCTGGCAAAATTTTGCAAGGTGACGGACGAGGGAGTGGTCTTTCAATCGCATATCGACGGATCCTCACGATTCATCAGTCCCGAAACGTCGATCGAGATTCAGGAAGCGTTGGGCGCGGACATCATCATGGCATTCGACCATGTCGTCGCGCTGCCCTCTTCCCTCGACCAGGTCCGTGCCGCTGCCAAGCGGACGTCTCTCTGGGCACGTCGCTGCGTCGAGGCCAAGCGTCGTACCGATCAGTCATTGTTCGGTATCGTCCAGGGCGGATTGGATCAGGGCTTGCGGGTCGAGTCTGCCCGCGACTTGGTTTCGGTTGGGTTTGATGGGTATGCCGTCGGCGGCTTATCCGTTGGCGAGGACAAGACCGACATGTATGCCATGTTGGATGTCACCGTACCCGAGTTGCCGTCGGTCAAACCGCGCTACTTGATGGGCGTGGGCATGCCCGAGGATCTGGTCGAAGGGGTGGCGCGCGGGATCGATATGTTCGATTGCGTGGTGCCGTCTCGCCATGGCCGCACCGGTTGGCTGTTCACTTCCTTCGGACGTGTGGTGATCAAGCAGGCCCGGTATGCGCGGGACGAGCAGCCCATCGATCCGGCCTGCCGGTGTCCGGTCTGTACCCGATATACGCGGGCCTATCTGCATCATCTGTTCGGCGTGAAGGAGATGTTGGGCGCTCGCCTCAATACGATTCATAATTTGTGGTTTTTTGCGAAGTTGATGGAAGAGATCCGGGGCGCCGTGAGGGGTGGAACATTTCAGGAGTTTCGCCGCGAGTTTCACCGGACCTATATCGTAGACCGACCGACCGGCGAGGGGCGGTCGGATATTGAAAATACGAACGTGTCTTAAGTAAGGGCGACACAGGTAGGGGGCTTTATGTGGGATTCGGTAGCTTGGGCGCAGGGAACGTCGGGCAGCGCGGGCGCAGGGGGCGGTCTTTTGTCGCTGGTCCCATTCGTCCTCATCTTCGTCATTTTTTATTTTATGCTGATTCTCC
>CAZKVY010000101.1:0-11108 GCA_964556305.1 uncultured Nitrospira sp.
GATCCGATCTCGATGCCATGTTGAAAAAACTGAATGTGCCTGACATGGCGGCTCCCAAGGTTGAGGTGCCGCAAGAGCCTCCCAAGCCAAATGTCGCGCCCGCGAAACGCGCATCGCTGTCAGAGGAAATGACCAGCGATCTCGACCGAGAGCTTCAGGATTTGAAGAAACTCCAGCAACTACCTCCGGTGAAAACGTCGGAGCCGGTGCGGGAAGTGAAGCCGATGTTCCGCGAACCGCCGCCTCCCGCGATGGCTCCGCCGGTCGCGGCGAGCATTCCCCGAACCAAGCCCACCCCCATGCTGCGGGTGCCGGGTGTGTCCGGATCGAATCCGTATTTGGCCCGAGTGCAGGCGCGCATCAGCGGGTTTTGGACCGCGCCACCGGTCGATATTTCAGGTAAAGCGTTGACGGTGACGGTGAGGTTTCGCTTGGAGCGGGACGGCCGGGTCGGGTCGATCGTCATCGAACAGTCTTCCGGCAATGACTATTACGACATGGCTGCTCAGCGCGCCGTGCAAAGCGCGATTCCGTTGCCGCCTTTTCCGCCCGACCTGACGGATTCGTATTTCGATGCCCACTTCACTTTTGTCGCAGGCGAGGCTGCAGGATGAATCGTGTGATCATCGGTCTTATGATTGCCCTCTGTGTCGTGGTCGGCGCCGGATTGTTCGGGATTTTGGACTCCCGCGCCACCGATGTCTTTCTTGAAGCGACCCGGCCGGATTTCCAGAAGATTCCCATCGGCGTGTTTGGCTTTCAAAACGGCGGCGGTCCGGAATGGCTCGGTGGTCGCCTCGAGGAGGTGCTGAAGGCCGACCTGCAACGATCCCTGGTCTTTTCCCTCGTGGACTTGCCTGGGATCGGCGTGAAAGCTCGCGAGGTGTCGACGACCGATAAGGCGGTGTTCAAACAAGCCGCCGAAAACGGGGTGTCGGTTCTGGTGTGGGGGAAGTCCGGGCAGAAGAACGGCAGCAAGGAGAGCGAGTTGCTGATGGACGGCTTCGTCTATGACAGTGGCAGCGACGAGGTCGTCGGTGGCAAGCGCTATGTCGGATCAACCTCGGTGGTCCGTCTGATGGCGCATCGCTTTGCCGATGAACTGGTGTTTCGTTATACCGGAGAGCCGGGGATTGCCAGAACCAAGATCGTCTATGTCGCGGAGCATGGGAATGCGCGCGAATTGTTTGTGATGGACTACGATGGCTATGAGCCCAAGCAGATCACGGCGGACGGCTTTCTCAATCTGATGCCGAGATGGTCGCCTGATCGCCGCTTCATTGTGTTCACGGCCTATCGGAGTCGGAATACTCAAGACATCGATATTCTGGAGTTGGCGACGGGCAAACGCTGGACGTTGGTGACCATGGCTGGGTTGAACATCACCCCTGCTTTGTCTCCCGATGGGAACTTTCTCGCATTTGCCAGTAGTCAGGACGGCAATTCGGAGATTTATAAGCTCGACACGCGAACCAAGACCCCCCAGCGCCTGACCGTTAATCAGGGCGGCGATTTGTCACCGACCTGGTCTCCGACCGGACGGGAAATTGCGTTTACGTCCGATCGCGGTGGGGCTCCTCAGGTGTTTGTGATGAGCGCCGACGGCTCCAACGTGCGTCGCTTGACCTATGAAGGTGATTACAACGCCGCCCCGGCCTGGTCGCCGCGGGGAAACTGGATCGCCTATGTCTGTCGAACGGCCCAGCGGTTATACAAGTTGTGCATCGTGTCACCAGACGGCCAAAAGCGGGTGCAAGTGACGACGGGGCCCGGGATCGATGATTCGCCGTCGTGGTCTCCCGACGGCCGGCATCTGACCTTTAGTTCGACCGTTGACGGCAAGAGTCATATCTATATGGTAGATACGGACGGGAAAAATCTGGAACGCATCACGTTCGGTGGCACACACAATAGCTCGCCGTCCTGGTCTCCGGCACTGTAGCAGTAAGAAACACGCAATTCAGGATCTACTGGCATATTAACCATTCACCAGCGATGAGGAGTCACGATATGAGGATGCGGGTAGCGACAATGGGCCTGACCATGGTAGTCGGGATGCTGTTAGTCATTCAGGGAGGGTGTTCCAAAAAGTCGATTCAATCCGGTGGCGATGCGCAGTCTTCCGAGCGCGGCATGGCGAAGTCGGGCGGGCCTGCTCCGAGTGCGATGGGCTCGACGGGGTCAACTGCGAACTTGGATGCGCCGAGCGCGACGTTCCCGGACTTGTCTCTCTCCAGCAAACCGGAAGATCCTGAGACCGGCGGCTTGCGCGGGTTCGATTCCGTGTCGGGCGGCAAGGCTCCGTCGGAAGAACGGCTCGGCGGCGGGGGCACGATGTTGGCCAAGGTCGAGCCGTCCGAAAGCACGGCGCGCCAGATCGAGGAAATTCGCCGCGAACAGGCGAAGGAGCAGGCGGCATCGGCGGAAGCCGGATTGCGCGACGTGTTTTTCGGCTACGACAGCTGGACGATTACGGAAGATGGCCGGCAGTCGTTGACGCAGGATGCTCAGTGGATCAAGGCGAATGCCGGCGCGTTGGTCAAGATCGAAGGGCATTGCGACGAACGCGGCACGCTGGCGTACAACCTGGTGTTGGGCGAAAAACGAGCCAAGGCCGTGCGGAACTATCTGGTTGAACTCGGCATCGGCGCCAACCGGTTGTCGGTGGTGTCCTACGGAAAAGAACGGCCGTTCTGCAACGAGCGCAACGAGAGCTGCTATCAACAGAATCGTCGCGGGCATGTGGTGGTCCGGTCGAAATAACTGTTCCAATCATGGATGATGTGACATGATTCTCCGGAACAGACGCCGGTCAAGGGAGACCTGTCATGGACAGTAAAGAACCTTCTCGAAATATGATGATTGATCAACCGTCGAACGCGAACCGGGTCACGATCGGCAGCCCTGCTGACCCGACGCGATTCGGCATGCTTGCCTTGGTCGCGACGTGCTTCGCTTTGTTGTCGGGATGTGTGGCGCAACAGGCTGACCTCAAACAGACCGAGCGAGAGCTTCAGCGTCGTATCAAGCAACAGACGGAGGAGCAGGCCCAGAACAGGGCCCGCCAAAATCAGGAAATCGTTTCGCTGCGCGAGCAGGACATTCCTTCCCTGCGCGGTGACGTCGATAAGGCTCTCCACCGCGCGCAGAGTTTGGATGCGCGGCAGGATGATCTGCTGGCCAAACTGGCCAACCAGGAAGCGAAGTTCGAGCGGCGTATCGGAGAGGCCGAGAAGCGGTCTATCGAAGAAGGCAAACGCTTGGGCTGGGTCGAAAAGCAGCTGGTCGATCAAGACGCCATGCTGAAGGGTGAGCGAGAGCGCAGCCGGGCCGAGCTTTCAGCGGTGACGGCTCGTTTGGAGCAAGTCAATAGTCACATCGAGGCGATCCAGAAAAACGTTCTGGATTCGATGCAGAAAACCACGACCGGGCTTGCGCAAAAAGTCGATTCGCGTCTGGATGAGCAACAAAAGTTGCTACATGGGTTGGAAACGCGGTCGCAGAACATCACGCAGCTCGATGCGCAAAACAAAGCCCTGGGTGATCAGGTCACCAGATTCAACCAGGCGCTGGTGGACTTCAAGCAAGCGTTGGGCAGCTTGGGTGAGCGCGTCGTGCAACAGGACCAGACGGTCAAGCATTTGGCCGCGACCCTGGAGCAGGATACCGCAATGCTGAGCAAACGGACCGATGCGCTGGCCGGCAAAATCGATGCCGATAACAAAGTCACCGCGGACCACTTCAATGAGGTCAATCGCAGCGTCGCCTCGGTGGCCAAGGCGCTGGAAAACGCTGGCGGCAAATTTGTGTCTCGAGAGGATGAACATGAACGGCGTCTGGATGACACCACGCGTGAACTGACGCATGTCCACGCACAAATCCAGACGCTCGATAAGAATCTTGAAAATCAGCATGCGTTCTTGAAGCAGGTCGAACAGCATTTGGCCTCCTTGCGTGCGAGCGCCGCGCAGCGTACCGAACCGGCTCCTGCCGTCGCCGAGGCCACTCCACTTCCGCAAGCGGCCCCGGCCCCGGCTCCATCCCCATCCTCGGCACCGGTGCAGGACTTTGCGCCATCATCGGCTGCTGCCATGACCCCCCGTGCGGAAAATCGCAGTGCGGCGTTGATGGCGGATCGGGAGTCCTACGAACGGACGTTGACTCGTTTCAAAGATGGTGATTTGGATGGAGCACGACAAGGATTTGCCGAGTTTCTCGTTCAGCATCCGCACTCGGATCTGGCTCCGAACGCTCGCTTTTGGTTGGGCGAATCGTTTTACGGGAAGAAGGACTATTCGCGTGCTATCGATGCCTATGATCAAGTGCAGTTAAATCATCCTGCCAGCGAAAAAGTGCCGGCTGCCCTCCTGAAAAAAGGGTATGCCTACTTGGCGCTGAAGGATCGGAAAAAAGCGGCTTCGGCGTTAAAACAGGTGATCGATCTGTATCCGAGGTCTCCGGAAGCCAATAAGGCCATGGACAAATTGAATCAACTAAAGGAGTTGCACTGACGATGAAGCTCCGATTCGTGAGGGGATTGCAGGTGAGTGCCACGCTGGCCTGCGGGCTGGTGGTGGCGGGCTGTGCAAAACATGCGGATTTCCTGGAGATCCGGGACCAAATCGCCATCATCGCCAGGACGCAGGATCAGGAACAGAAGCGATTTGAGGCGATGCAGCGCCGGCTGGAATCGCTCGAGCGGGTGCGCGAGCCGGAAGGCGGGAAGTTGCGTTTGGACGACGCCTTGTCCCGCCTCCAAAAACTGGAGGGGCGGTTAGCCAAGGTTGAGGAAGCGCAACTAGCTCAAGCCGCCTCCATCCGGTCGGATGTCGCCCTTGCAGAAGCCAGCCGTCAGGCGCGCACCTCGAAACCATCGGGACCCATTGAACCTCCATCTATCATGCCGGGTGTCCCGTCCATCACGCCGACCTCGGCGTTCAACCTGGCCTATAACGACTATCTCAACGGGAAGTTCGATTTGGCCGTCAGCGGGTTTCAGCATTTCATCAAGGATTTCCCTTCGACCTCGCTGACCCCCAATGCTCATTACTGGCTGGGCGAATCGTATTACGGTCAAAAAGATTACATCCGTGCCATTCAGTCTTTCGAACATGTGGTGAACGAGTATGCGGGAAATGAAAAGGTCCCGGCCGCACTGTTTAAGCTGGGCCTCTCGGCGGCTGAAACCGGAGATACCGCCAAATCCCGCAAGTATCTCAAACGGGTCATCGAGGAGTACTCCACATCGGATGAAGCCAAGCTCGCGAAGACGAAGATGGCCGAGATTCGATGACCCTCAGGTTTTTGTCCGGTCTCCTCTCCGCTGAGTCATCCTCCAATCCACTCGCAGGGGGCGCTTCTTCCCATGGACATAGCCAGTAGCGTGGGAAAGATTCAGGTGCTTTCGAGCGATGTCATCGGACGCATCGCGGCAGGCGAAGTGGTAGAACGCCCCGCCGCGGTGGTGAAAGAATTACTCGAAAACAGCCTCGACGCCGGCAGTGGCTCGATTACCGTCGAGATCAAAGACGGAGGGCTCGGGTTGATTCGGGTCAGCGACGACGGCGAAGGCATGTCGCGTCGCGATGCCTCTCTGGCTTTCGAACGGCATGCCACGAGTAAACTCCAATCGGACCAGCAACTCGGTTCCGTTCGCACGATGGGATTTCGAGGAGAAGCTCTCCCCAGTATTGCCGCCGTCTCGAAAGTCCGTCTGACGACGGTGGCTCGCAACGATGAGGTAGGGACCCAGCTATGGCTCACGGGAGGCACCATCACCCGTATAGAGGATGCGGCGGCGATCCCCGGCACCTCGATCGAAGTATCGGAACTGTTCTTCAATACGCCCGCCCGTCGGAAATTTCTCAAGTCGACCACTACGGAGTTTTCGCATATCAGCCATGTGGTGCAGCAGGCCGGGTTAGCCTGGCCACAGGTGCATATGCGGCTGGTGCACAACGGATACGAAGTGTTTACCCTGCCGGCCGTCTCGTCGCCGCGCGATCGAGTGCTGCAGGTGTATCGCGCCGCGTTCGGTGAGCAGGCATTGGCGGTCGATGCCGAGCGCAATGGCCTCTTGCTGAAAGGGTTCATCGTCGATCCGGTCAGGGCCCGCGCGGGCCGGACGCCGCAGGAGTTATTCGTCAATCGTCGCCCCATCAAAAATAGCACAGTGCAGCATGCCGTCATCGATGGCTACAGCTCGTTTCTGGCGAAGGGGCATGCGCCGCTGTTTGTGTTGTTTCTGGATGTGGAGCCGCACCGGGTCGATGTGAACGTGCATCCCACCAAACGTGAGGTTCGGTTCGCGGATACCGAGCAAATCCACCAGTTGGTCCGCTCCGCCGTGCGCCAAACGCTTGGTCGTGCACAGGTTGAAGCGTCGATGGCAGAAACTGTCCATGCTCAAGTGACCGGAGTGGTCCCGCCGTCCACATCCTTCCCTGAAAGTGGACATGTTCAATCTGTCGGCGCCCCTTACGAGCCGATGGTGAGACCGAAAATTTTTGTCACGCCACGTGACTCAGTGAAAAGCCAAACCTCTTTCGTGGGAGAGGGGGATACAGCGTATTCATCGAGTGCGTCCCCGGATATTCTTGCCCTCGGACAAATGAACCGCACCTATCTGATCGCGCAGGTCGGAAACGAGCTCCACGTCGTCGATCAACATACGGCGCATGAGCGTGTGTTGTTCGAGCGACTCTGGCGAGCCTGGCAGGGTCGTACAGTCGCGTCCCAACCGCTGCTGCTGCCGGAACCCCTGGAATTGCCTTTGCAGCAAGCCGTCATTCTGCAGCGACATCTGCCGGAGTTGGAACGACTGGGGTTGCTCATCGAGCCGTTTGGTCCCTCGTCGTTTCTGATTCGCAGTCTGCCGCTCATGTTAGGCCATCCGGATTTGGTCGCATTGGTGCAAGACTTGGTCGATGATCTCGAGCAGTGGGATTCAATTTCCTCCCTCGAAACCAAAGTGAAACCCATCCTGGCGTCGCTGGCCTGTCACGCCGCCGTTCGAGCGGGCCGGGCCATGGCATTACCCGAGATCACACACCTCGTGCAGGATTGGGTCGCTGAGGGACTGATCATGACATGCCCGCATGGACGGCGCGTGGCGTTCCGATTGTCGGGTGACGAACTGGCTCGTCTCTTCGATCGCGCCTAGGAGAAGGCAGAGACCTATGGTCCGGCTCACGGAATCCGTCCTGGCGTCGCGGCCGCTTGTGGTACTGGTCGGGCCGACCGCCGTGGGGAAAAGCGACATCGGTCTTCGGCTGGCCCGTGCGTTGGAGACCGATCTGTTAACGGCGGATTCGCGCCAGGTCTATCGCGGGATGGATATTGCGACGGATAAGCCAACGGCGGCGCAGCAGCAGGAGGTGCCGCATCGCCTCATCGATCTGGTCGATCCGGATGAGTCGTTTAATGCGGGGCAGTATCGCGACCTGGCCTTGCAGGAAATAGAGCGGCTGTATGAGGAGCGGCGGCTGCCCTTGATCGTCGGCGGTACGGGGCTCTATGTGCGGACACTGATCCATGGACTCTGTGATGCTCCGCGGGCGGACCAGGAGTTTCGTGCTTCCTTGTTGCAGAAGGCC
Source organism: uncultured Nitrospira sp. (assembly GCA_964556305.1). GTDB lineage: Bacteria > Nitrospirota > Nitrospiria > Nitrospirales > Nitrospiraceae > Nitrospira_A. The sequence continues at coordinate 7,596 of CAZKVY010000101.1, forward strand.
CAGGGACAAGGACGATACTTTCTGCATGCCGAATTGGCGCAGGTCGACCCTGAACTAGCGGCGCGGTTACATCCCCACGATGAGGTGAAAATCGTGCGGGCGCTCGAAGTGTTTCATCTGTCGGGACGACGGCTCTCGGATGTTCAGCAGCAACACCGGTTTGCCGAACACCCCTTCTCCGTGCTCATGATCGGACTGAACCGCGAGCGCGCACCGCTCTACCGGCGTATCGACGAACGGGTAGAGTCGATGTTTGCGCGAGGAGTGGTCGAGGAAACTGCACACCTGCTCGCTAAGGGATATGGGCGTGAGGCGGGTGCCATGAAGGGGCTAGGGTACCAGCAGGTGGCGGGATATCTGGCCGGCGACTATGATCGCGGCGAAGCGCTCCGTTTGCTACAACGCGATACCAGACATTATGCCAAGCGCCAGCTGACCTGGTTCCGGAAGGAGCCCGGTCTTCAGTGGCGGTTGCTGGGTGAACAGGATGCCCCGGAGGACGTCGCCGGGGGGCTGATGGAAGTCGTGCGCTCATTTGTACGCAATCTTGAGCAGCGGCGCCTGCCGAATATGCCCGCGTCGCTCACCAGAGAAATGGAATCGACATCATGACGAAATCGAAGAAGGCCGTTCAGCCAACTGTCGGCATCATCGGCGGCAGTGGGTTGTACCACGTCGAAGGACTGGAGCAGGTCCGCGAGGTGCGTCTCCGCACGCCATTCGGCGCTCCATCGGATGCCATTGTTGTCGGGGTGCTGGGGGGCATGGGAGTGGCGTTTCTGTCGCGGCATGGACGCGGGCATCGCATCAATCCCAGCAGTATCAACTATCGCGCGAATATCTATGCGCTGAAGTCGTTAGGGGTAGCGCAAGTCATTTCGATCAGCGCTGTGGGGAGCATGAAGGAAGCTATCCGGCCGGGTCACGTGGTGCTGCCCGATCAATTTATCGATCTCACGAAGCGACGTATCTCGACGTTTTTCGACGAGGGTATCGTGGCCCATGTCGGGTTCAGCGAACCGGTCTGCTCTTCCTTAGCCGATGTGCTGGAGGAGGCTGGACGATCCGTGGGTGCGACGCTCCAGCGCGGTGGAACCTATGTGTGTATGGAAGGGCCTCAGTTTTCGACCAAGGCGGAATCTCGCTTGTATCGACAGTGGGGGGTGGATGTTATTGGAATGACCAACATGCCGGAAGCCAAACTCGCCCGCGAGGCCGAGCTCTGTTATGCCACGATGGCGCTGGCGACCGACTACGACTGTTGGCATGAGACGGAAGAGGCGGTCACCGTCGAGGCCATCCTGTCCACCCTGCACCGGAACGTGGCCCTGGCCAAGGATGTGTTGAAGGCGGCGGTGCCGAAACTGGATCCCGATCGGGCCTGCGGCTGCCGGCGTGCGCTGGCAATGGCATTGGTGACCGCTCCGGACAAGATGTCTGCTTCGGCAAAACGACGGTTGAACCTCTTGATCGCTCCCTATGTGCGGACGCGGAAAGGAAAACGGTGAGGCATGGGTAAATTGCTGGTTGTGGGCTCGGTGGCGCTAGATACCGTGAAAACTCCTTTTGGTGAGGTCACCGAGGTGCTGGGCGGATCCGCGACGTACTTTTCAACGGCGGCGAGTTATTTCACGTCCGTCGATCTGATCGCGGTCGTCGGCGATGACTTTCCGGAGCAACATGTCGCGTTCTTGAAAAGCCGCAAGATTGATTTGACAGGGTTGGAGCGGCGGCCCGGCGCGACCTTCCGTTGGAAGGGTGCCTATTCGCATCAATTAAACGAAGCGCAGACGCTCGACACCAAGTTGAACGTCTTTGAAACCTTCCGTCCGAAGATTCCCGCCCAGTACGGTTCGCCCGATGTGCTCTTTCTCGGAAACATCGATCCGAACTTGCAGCTCGACGTGTTGCAACAGGTGAAGCGACCGGCGCTGGTCGCCTGCGATACGATGAATTTCTGGATCAACGGGAAACGCGACGCTCTCTGGAACGTCCTGCAGCATATCGACATTCTCATCATCAACGACGGAGAGGCGCGGGCTCTGGGTGAGGATACCAATCTGGTCAAGGTCGCCAAAAAGATTCTCGCGCGCGGCCCGAAGCACTTGATCGTCAAGCGCGGCGAATATGGCGTGCTGATGTTCAACGATAAACAGGTGTTCGGCGCGCCGGCGTTCCCGCTGGATGATGTGCGCGATCCCACCGGCGCCGGCGATACCTTTGCCGGAGGGTTCCTGGGCTATCTGGCCGCCACCGGAAACCGTTCGCCCGAAGCGATGCGGCAGGCGATTGTCTTCGGCAGTGTGATGGCCTCATTTACCGTAGAAGCCTTTAGCCTTGACCGATTGAGGATCCTAGATTACAAAGAGATTGAGGCGCGTTTCAAAGAGTTCAAGCGACTCACGCATTTTGAGGATATCGGCGCATGATGGTAGCTGATCGACATCGAAGCCGGGCATACACGGCCAGCCGCATTCTGGGGTCTTCCTGCTTGCTGCTCTCGCTGACGCTTGCTGCCCTGGGTGGGTGCGCCAACGAAGAGAACCTGCGCAAGTCGAAAGGGTTTTACCAGGAAGGGGTTGCCCGGCTGAGTTCTGATCAGCAGCAGGCCTATGTGTCGTTTCAGAAGGCCGTGAAGCTGAATCCTGACAACAAGGAAGCGCACTACGGACTGGGCCACATCTATGCTTCGCAAGGACGACTCAAGCTGGCCGAGGAATCCTTCCGCGAGGCGATTCGCATCGACGGGGATTATGCCGAGGCCAATACGTATCTCGGCCAGGTCTTAGCCAGTCAAGACCGATGGAAGGATGCCATCGCAGCCTACAGGCAGGCTCTCAACAATCCCCTCTATCCCACGCCGGACCTGGCGCGGTTTCAGTTGGGGAAAGCCTTGATGCACGAAGGCGACCTGCAGGGGGCCATGGAGGTCTTGGAAGACGCGACGACCGTGACACCACCCAATGTGCCGCCCGCGATGCTGCAATTGGAACTGGCGCGCGTATATCACAAGCTAGGATTCGATGTGCGGGCGCGTGAAGCTCTGTCGAAAGTCTCGACCCTGGATAAAAGTGGAGAGCAGGCGGCTGCGGCGCAGGAACTCCTCGGTAAGCTCAAACCATAGGCGGATATCATGGAATCAGTGGGTGAATTTTTTCGGCAGGTGCGTGAGACCAAAGGTCTGACAGTGGACGAGGTGGCCTCGAAGACCAGAATCCGCACGGACTTTGTCAAAGCGCTCGAAGAAGGAAATTTCGCCAAACTGCCCGACCAGGTGTTTGCGCGCGGATTTGTCCGGTCCTATGCGAGGTCACTGGGGCTGGATGAAGAAGATGCCATTCATCGATTCGTGCAGTCCGCCGGAGCATTTTACGAAAAGCAGGGTGAACGGGAACGATTGCGGCAACGGCAGGTAGAGGAAGAACGCCGTCGCAGGGCCAATCGCAAGGCCGTAGGGGTAGCGATTGCAGTCGCGATTGCGACGCTGGTGTTTCTGCTGAGCCGTGAACAGAC
>CAZKVY010000102.1:0-11013 GCA_964556305.1 uncultured Nitrospira sp.
CGCTACGAATGCGAATAGAGCACGCTTCATGGAAACCCCTCCTTGAAAGGTTGAGAATATAAGTGCCCACCACAAGGGCGCCCGAGGGTAGCCAACCTTTAAAAAAAAGTCAATGAAACTCTTTGCGTATAATTCAGCAGCGAAACCTCCTCCACCAAGCTTCCGGGCGGAACGGATCGAACAGTGCGCATGATCTGGAGCGTCGCAGTATCCGAAGTGCCTCAGAGCAGCCCACCCTGTGATACACTCTTCATCAGTGATCCTCACCCTCTCGGATTCACCTATGACGACAGACGACATCGGCCCTTACTCGAACTACCGCCTGACCGTCCGCCTCGCGCTCCTCAACAAACCGGGCATCTTCGCCAAAGTGGCCGCGCTCCTTGCAGAGGAGGGAGCAAACCTCGGGGCTGTCGACATCGTCTCGGCCAATGCCGAGCGCATGATCCGTGACATTACCTTCGACGTGCAGAATGAGGCGCACGGAGATCGGGTGCTCGAACGCCTGGAAGCGCTGCCGGAGGTGAATGTCCTATCTGCGTCGGACCGAATCTTTCTTCTACACCTCGGTGGCAAAATCAGGGTCCAGAGCAAAGTTCCGGTCACGACCCGCAACGTGTTGTCCATGATTTACACGCCCGGCGTCGGGCGAGTGTGCAAAGCCATCGCCAAGGATCCGCTGAAAGCCTATGCCTTTACCAGCAAGAGCAACAGCATAGCGGTGGTGACAGACGGATCCGCCGTGCTGGGGCTCGGAAACCTCGGCCCTGTGGCAGCCCTCCCCGTGATGGAAGGAAAGGTGATGCTCTTTCGGGAGTTAGCCGGGATCGATGCCTGGCCGATTTGTGTGAGCACGCAGGATCCGGATGAGATCATCCGCATCGTTCGCGGCATTGCCCCGGGGTTCGGCGGAATCAATCTGGAAGATATCAGCGCCCCACGTTGTTTCGAGATCGAACGGGCGCTCAAAACGTCGCTCGACATTCCTGTCATGCACGACGACCAGCATGGCACCGCCGTCGTGCTGCTGGCGGCATTGACCAATGCGCTCAAGGTCGTCGGGAAACGGATGGACGACGTGCGCATCGTGGTGAACGGCCTCGGTGCGGCAGGAACCGCCTGTTGCCGCATCCTGTTGGCGGCCGGAGCCAGTCACCTCGTCGGATGCGATAAGGAAGGCATCGTCTTAATGGGGGAGGCGGAGGAACTTCGCGCCTGCCGCACCGACCTTCAGGCCTGCATCAAACATGATGAGCCTCGGGGAACATTGCATGACGCGCTAAAGGGCGCCGACGTGTTTATCGGGCTCTCGGTCGGGAACGTACTGAACCGGGAGGATCTCGAACGGATGAATCAGGACCGGATCGTCTTCGCGATGGCCAACCCCGATCCTGAAGTTGACCCGAAAGTGGGCGATGAGGCGTCGCGTATTTTTGCGACCGGCCGATCCGATTTTCCCAATCAGATCAACAATGCCCTCTCGTTTCCGGGAATTTTCCGCGGCGCCCTCGATGTCCAGGCCAGCGAGATCAACGAAGCGATGAAACTGGCCGCCGCGCAGGCCATTGCCGAATGTGTGCCGACGGAGGCGCTGTCGGAAGATTATATTATCCCCAGCGTCTTCGATCGCGACGTCGTGCCACGCGTGGCCAAAGCCGTGGCCGCCGCCGCTCGCGCAACCGGTGTCGCCCGACGCCGTGTCAAAATCGAGGACGACCCCCGCTAACCCGCAGATCTAAGGTCCTCATCTCTTTCGAGTCAAGATTGGCACCCTACCCACAATCCATGTAGAGTAGGCTCGACGCCCGATGCCGGTGCGGTTGAACCTTCACCACACATCTACTCAGTGACGATCACCCGGAATCCAGTGTGACACCGACTACTATTCAGCTCATCGGAACGCTGCTGTTCGCCGTGGCCATCCTGCACACGTTTGCGACCGCGTTCTTCGAGCATCTGGCGCATACGAGACCAGCCCACGCCGGTCTCTGGCACTTGCTCGGTGAAGTGGAGATCGCGTTCGGGTTCTGGGCACTCGTGCTCATCTCCGTCATGTTCGTCACCGACGGTGCGGCCGCCGCCACGCAGTATCTCGACTCCCGCAGCTTCACGGAACCCATGTTCGTGTTCGCGATCATGGTCATCGCAGGAACCAGACCGATCTTACAGACCGCTATGACCGGAGTCCGAATACTGAGCAGCGTCCTGCCGCTACCTCAAGGCATGCGTGTCTACGTCACCGTCCTGACGCTCGTTCCGCTCCTCGGGTCATTCATCACCGAACCCGCCGCTATGACATTGGCGGCGCTGCTGCTGCGCGACGCATTTTTCCGGAATGGCCTGTCCACGCGCCTGAAATACGCCACCCTGGGCGTGCTCTTCGTGAATGTGTCCATCGGTGGAACCCTGACCTCGTTCGCCGCGCCGCCCGTATTGATGGTCGCCAATGCCTGGAATTGGGATATCGCATTCATGATGGGGATGTTCGGTTGGAAAGCAGGATTGGCGGTGCTGATCAATGCGATCGCCACAACCATGATGTTTCGGGGGGAACTCTGTCGACTCTTGACCTCGATCGATCACCGGGGGCACAACCGGGTGCCGCTGGCTTTGGTTGTCACACACCTCGCTTTACTCGCGATGGTCGTCGCGTTCGCCCACCATCCCGCCATGTTCCTGGGGATATTCCTCTTGTTTCTCGGGATTGCGCAGGCCTATGAACGCTATCAGGATCGCTTGATTCTCCGTGAGGGATTGCTGGTCGCCTTTTTCCTCGCAGGCCTGGTGGTCTTAGGCGGGCAGCAACAATGGTGGCTGCAGCCCATCTTGCTGGGCATGGGTCCCGATGCGGTCTTCGTGGGGGCCACCATCCTTACCGCCTTCACCGACAATGCGGCATTGACCTATCTCGGATCGCTCGTGGAAGGACTCTCGGATGAGTTTAAGTATGCCCTGGTGGCCGGCGCTGTCACCGGAGGCGGCTTGACCATTATTGCCAATGCGCCGAATCCGGCCGGACTGGCCATCTTGCGAACCTATTTCGACGATGAAGCCGTGCACCCGCTCGGACTCTTCCTGGCCGCGCTGGCCCCCACACTCATCGCCGCTCTCATGTTCTGGTGTCTGTAGCCGACGCCCACAGCGGCCAATCGATCAATCGACACTTATCCCAGCCCAAAGTGATGTGCTAAGATGCGATCGACTTGGCTGTATTGCTGCAAGGTCACGCCTAACGAGGACTCGTGGGATTTTCAACCAATCGCCTGTTCAAATATCAGCGCGGCATGCGCCGCCGCATCGGCATGTTGCGCGCAAAAAACATCGACAGCATGGAATTTGCCGTCGATTTCATGATGCAGGAACGGGTGGACAGCTATTTCCGGATCGAACCGGCGTTGGACGAAGTCGAACGGTCGCTGGGGCAGATTGAAGACGAATTGGACCTGGTCAAGGATGTGTCCGGGGCCATTCGATTGGAATCACGCTTAGAGTTCGTGGAAGATCGCTGGGACGAACTCGACAGCGAGATACGCGAACGCCCCCGACGGCGACGCCGAAAAATCAACCTGGCCGATTTTCTCAAAGCAGCCGGAGGGGAGGGCAATCCCTCCGGTACGTCCAGCGAAGTTACGAATGCCTATGACGCCTATCAATTGATGGGCCTGGAATTCGGTACGCCACTCGCGGATGTCACCACGGCCTTCCGTCAACGCGCCAAAGAACTGCATCCCGATGCCCGCAATGGCGACCGCAGTTCCGAACCCGAACTCCGGCGCATTCTCGAGGCCTATCAGTTTCTAAAAGAGTATCTGAGCTTGAGCAACACCGAACCCCCGATTTCACGCGGGGCGGAATATCGTCCCACCGAGTAACCCATGGCCATCGTAGAACCAGACCAGACTGTGGTTGCAACCGATGATCTGCTCGACCGCCTGTGCGACCAGCTGGCGGACAGTACGGTCATCGCCATCGATACGGAATTCATGGGCGAAGACCACTTTATTCCGCGCCTGGAACTGATCCAGGTGGCAGCGGAAGGAGTTGCGGCCGTCATCGATTTTCCTGCCGTACAGGATAGCGCGCCCATGACTCGCTTCTGGGATCTCGTCTGCGACGCTCGCATCGAGAAGGTGCTTCATGCGGGGCGCCAGGATCTCGAGCTCTTTGCCCATCATGCCGGGCGCCTGCCGAAGCCGTTTTTCGACACGCAGATTGCGGCCGCGATGGTGGGATACGGTGCGCAGACCGCCTACGCCAACCTGGTGCAGCGGGTGCAGGGCGTGAGACTCGACAAAGCCCATACCTTCACCAACTGGAGCCAACGGCCGTTGAGCAGAGAGCAACTGGTCTATGCCCTCGACGACGTGACGTTTCTTCTGCCTGTTCATCGGCACCTGCGCCAGAAACTGACGGTGATGGGTCGTTTGGACTGGGTCGATGAAGAGTTTTCCCGCCTGGAGGTCTCCCTCGGAGCCCAGGCACGGGACCCGCAGGAACGGTATCAGCGCATTCGCGGATGGGAGAGTCTCAAACCGCGTGCCGCCGGCGTGCTGCGCGACCTTGCCGCTTGGCGGGAAGGGGAAGCCCGACGCCGCAACGTCCCGCGAGGACGCGTGATGCGTGATGAGGTGCTGGTACAACTGGCCCGTCAGACGCCGCGCACACTCGATCAGCTTCGCGGCATGCGCGGCATGTATTCTTCGGAAGTCGAACGCAACGGACAGGCACTCCTTGCCACCATGCAACAGGCCCTGGCGCGGCCGGAATCCGAATGGCCGGAAGTGCCTCGCGACCGCAAACCGGATCCTGAGTCCACCGGAGTCCTGGAACTCCTGCAAGCCGTGCTGAAATCCCGCGCCGCGATGGAAAACATCGCACCAACTCTCATCGCCACAACCGGCGATTTACAGGCCTTGGTCGAACGCACTTCGCCCGTGGAAGAAGTCGACATTCCGGTTCTGCGCGGATGGCGACGTCAGTTGGTGGGGGAAACGCTGCTCAGCGTGTTAGCCGGAAATCTCAAGGTGTGGATCGACCCGCACATCGGTAAGCTCCGCTTCGGACATCTGGATCAGCCATAACCGCGCATGGCCGGAACGAGCGGGCTGAAGCCCATTCCGGAATCCTCAGGCGACGCGATTCACCCCCTCAGCGGAAGTCCCCGCGAGCAACCCGCTGTCGGTGCAGAGAGCGGCGGTCTTTCCACATCCCAAACAATAGGGTCAACAGCGCCAACCCGATTTCGTCGGCCAGCGGAATCACATCCGGGATAATGAGATCCAGCAGGGTGAGGACGGCAAATACCACAAACAGAGTTGGGAATCGAAGTTGAAGACGCTGCAGAAGCCGCCCGAGCAGCGACACCCGATCCATCGAAGCGAATGCAAACATCTCCGCCTCCTCCCGTCCGTCTCCGCCCGGCTCAGTACCTACATCGTCCGAGCGGGATCCCTTAAAGAAGATCGGTCACGGTGTCAGCCGGGCGCGCCAGCATCACCTGGTCGCCTTTTTCGACGATAGGCCGCTGAATCAAATCAGGATGCGCGATCATCTGATCGAGCAAGTGGTCTTCGCTGAGCGTCGGATCAGCCAGCTTCAACGATTTGTAGAGATCTTCTTTCGTCCGCAATATGTCGCGCGCCGAGAGGCCAGCTTTTTTGAGCAACGTCTTGAGCCGGCTCTTCGTAAACGGTTGTTCGTAATAATTGACCGCCGTGAACGGCTGCCCACTTTCCCGCACCAGTCGCACGGCCTCGCGGCAGGTTGAACAGGTGGGTTTCTGATAAATAGTAATCTCCTCCATGCCGTTAGCCTTCCTTCCTCGGAGAGGGTTCCCTTGACGCAAATTTTTCACCTGTGTTACATGGACACACGATATTCACTTTAACGCGATAGCCATCACGATGCCCATTTTTGGAACCGACACCAGCGACCAGACCGGCAAATTCTCGTGCGCCACAGCCACTCAGCGCACCTTGAAAGATCTACGCACCAAACGCAAGGGCCAACCGGTGTTTGTCGTGGGACATCGGCTGGAGCGGAAGGGGAAAGAAGCCACGTTTGAGGTCTTCAATGACCGCTTGGCCATTATCCGGTTCGACGACGACGTCCGACTGGGCTACGATCCGCTAGAGTTGCTGCTCCCCACCGAGATCGATGACCAGGGTGTCGCCTATTTCGAGATCCGCACCTGCCAGCTCTGTGAGCAGTTTTTCCCGCTCACGGCTGATGAATGCGACCGGGATGAAGAGCCGACAACCTGCCCGGACTGTCTCGCCTGACGTATGTGGTGAATCCTCAGCCCTGAGCCGCCATCGAGGCGGCGCGGTGTCAGACTCATGATGTTCACCTGTGCCGTTTCACTCTGCCAACGGCGCAATTTCGACCGCTTTCTTGATCAGACAATCTCCCGCGAACCCCTGCAGCCCCATCGGTAACATGCTGGCATCTAGCACGCGCGCGGACATGACCTTCAACCCATCGCCCATTTTGACGCCCTCAATCTTGAGGGCATGACAGACTTCCAACGTCCGCCAGATCGGATTGGTGACGACCGTCTCACTCGGAATGAGCTTGGTGTCGGAGGACGCGCCGTCCTGGAGGACTTTCGCGGGAATACGCATCTTATCTTTGGGCACATCACTGACGACGGCAAAAAACACCTGTTCGTCATCAGCCCAGGCGGGGACACCCATCGCGGATACCACCAACACTCCCAGCGCCAGCCAGCAGAACCGGCTCATGCCTTACCTCGTAGTTGCGGATGAAGACCGTGTGGACGACTCATCCCGCCCGCCCGCAGGAGGACGTTGCATATTGCCCGGAAGGGACCCGTCGACCGGGCCTCCATGACTCAAGGTGCTGCGTCCTACCCGTTGTGATCCCGTCGAGGCGGCGGAGTTCTCGTGAGCATTCGGCCGCTCCGCCACGCGCAGCATCAGGAGCGCCACGCCGGCCACCAACAGTCCGAGCAGGAGGAGAATTCGCACGAATCGAGACACAGTCTTCTCCACAGTCGATCGTTATACGTGTTTCGAGGTAGTATGCCAAGCGGGTCCGCTCAATTCAAGGTGACGGCTGAGTCGATCCCGCCGATCGTGATAAGCTGCCTCCGTGCGGGCCTCCATCAGGAAATCAGGGGCGAGGACCGTTCGTGGAGCCGATGACATCACGCGTGATGCCCCATGTGAATTGTTGAAGAGAGGAGACAGAATCTATGCCGCACGACTTCATGCCGGGTCTTGCCGGTGTTCCCGCCGCAAAATCAGCGATCAGCGATGTGGATGGACTACGAGGTGTACTCGAATATCGCGGCATTCGGGTGGAGGAGCTGTGTCAGCATTCGTCTTTTCTCGAAACCAGTTACCTGCTGCTGTTCGCACGCCTGCCGACCGCGACTGAACTCAGGCAGTGGGTGGATGATGTCACCCATCACCGCCGGATCAAGTTTCGCATTGTCGACCTCCTGAAGGTCATGCCTGAACATGGGCATCCGATGGACGCGTTGCAAGCGGCGGTCGCGGCGCTGGGTATGTTTTACCCCGGCCGCAACGTCAAGGATGTCGAGAACAACTACTGGTCGGCGGTTCGGCTGGTCGCCAAACTGCCTACCATTGTGGCGGCCTGGGCGCGGCTGCGACGCGGCGACGAATACATTCCTCCGCGCGACGATCTGCCCTTTGCCGACAACTTTCTCTACATGCTGACGGAAACCGTTCCGCATCCGCTCTGGAGCGAAGTTTTCGATGACTGCCTGATTCTCCATGCCGAACACACGATGAATGCCTCGACATTTGCCGGCATGGTAACGGCTTCGACGCTGGCCGACCCGTATACCGTCGTGGCCTCCTCAATCGGCGCCCTCAAAGGCCCGCTGCACGGCGGCGCGAATGAAGAGGTCGTGATGATGCTGAGGGAAATCGGCACTCCGGCGCAGGCCCGCGCAGCGGTGGACGCGCGTCTCGAAGGCAAAAACAAACTGATGGGATTCGGGCATCGCGTCTACAAAGTGAAAGATCCGCGCGCGACAGTGCTGCAAGATCTCTGCATGCGACTCTTCAATGCCTGCGGAACGTCTCCGCTCTATGAAGTGGCAGTGGCGGTGGAACAACTCGCCAGCGAACGATTGCAGGGAAAGGGCATTTACCCGAACGTCGATTTTTATTCGGGCATCATCTACGACAAGATGGGCATCGAGGTCGATTTGTTTACGCCGCTCTTCGCCATGGCGCGGGTGAGCGGATGGTTGGCGCATTGGCTGGAGCAGTTACGGGAGAACAAACTCTACCGGCCCGACCAGATCTATTCCGGGGAACATGACCGGCATTACGTGCCGATCGATAGGCGATAGGCTGGACGGCGGATTATTCGGTTCGGCCGATGAACCACCACAAGACCACGGAGGTGACCATCATGATGCCGCCGAGTAATGCATAGGAAAGGTATTCCAACATGGCGATCGTCTCCTGTTTGAACGGGGCTAATTAATAATGCCGAGGGTCTCAATGTCAAGCCCCGCCCAAGACAATAACTCTTCAGGCCACGCCTTGACTTCACCGGCGTGGAGCTTACCTTCCTTGTAGTAAGTAGGATGGCTCAAGTGAACACCATCAAGACATTCACACAAGGAGGTTCCACCATGGCGATCGTACGATGGGATCCGTTTCGGGAATTGGAAGAAATGTCCGACAGACTGAACCGGATGATTACGAGACCGGGGGCCGCTCAACCAGCCGCCCAAGGAAAGGAAGTTATGACGGTTGCCGATTGGGCTCCGACGGTCGACATTAGCGAGACCGACGCTGAATATGCCATCAAGGCCGAGCTTCCCGAGGTCAAGAAGGAAGACGTGAAGGTCACGGTTGAAGACGGCGTGCTCACGCTGCAGGGCGAACGGAAACAGGAGAAGGAAGAGAAGGGAAAGAAGTACCATCGAATCGAACGGTCGTACGGTCGGTTTGTTCGAAGCTTCACGCTTCCCGATACGGTGGACGAGAGCAAGGTGAAGGCGGAATATACCGATGGCGTTCTGCACCTGCACCTGCCCAAATCGGAAAAGGCGAAACCGAAACAAATCGACGTGAAAATCGCCTGAGCAGAGTGCGTCCGTGTGAGAAGCAAGGCCCGCCCCCAGGCGGGCCTTTTCGTTTATCATCTCGTCCAGCGGTCTCCCGTCGCGACCGGGCCCCTTCTCGCCCAGCCCCCCATCATTTCGTCTCCTCAACGTCATGCTTGTGCTTCTTCAGGGCGACCGTTTATTATGCGCGGTTCAAGCAGGTCAACCGCCAGTCTTTCGAGGAGATGCAACGATGAAGAACGCTTCGCGCACGCCCATACGCACCGCATCCGCGACAACCACCACGCGCATCGAGCGCGACACAATGGGAGAACTCCCGGTTCCCTCCAATGCGTATTATGGGGTGCAAACGGCCCGTGCGATCGAAAACTTTCCGATCAGTTCGTTGCGCATTCCTCGCGCCATGATTCGGGCCATGGGACTCATCAAACGCGCTGCCGCCTCAGTTAATCATTCACTGAAGTTACTCGACAAAAAGCCGGCGGATGCGATCGTTCGCGCCGCAACCGAAGTCATCGACGGTCGCCTGGATGCCGAATTTCCGGTCGATATTTTTCAGACCGGCTCAGGCACCTCGACGAACATGAATACGAACGAAGTCATTTCGAACCGGGCGACGGAGTTGCTGGGCGGCGCCAGGGGCAGCAAACTGGTGCATCCGAACGACCATGTGAACCTGGGACAATCGAGCAATGATGTCATACCCACCGCCATCCATATTGCAGCCTCCGAAACGATCCAACGGCAACTCATCCCCGCGCTGACCCAACTCCACAAGGCGCTCAGTGGCAAAGCTCGCGAATTCGACAAGATCGTCAAGATCGGCCGCACGCATTTGCAGGACGCAACACCGGTGCGGTTGGGACAGGAGTTCGGCGGCTATGCCAGGCAAATTGAATTGGGCATCGCACGAATGAAGCGGGCACAGGCCGCCCTGAGCGAAGTCGCCCTCGGGGGCACCGCGGTCGGCACGGGGCTCAATTGTCACCCCAAATTCGCCGGCAAGGTCATGGCGCTGATTTCGAAAGAAACCGGATGCAGTTTCAAGGAGGCGGTCAACCACTTCGAAGGACAGTCGGCCCAGGATTCGCTGGTCGAGGCGAGCGGGGAATTGCGCACCTTGGCCGTCAGCCTCATGAAGATCGCCAACGATATCCGATGGCTCGGTTCCGGCCCGCGCTGCGGCCTCGGCGAAATTAATCTCCCGGAAACCCAACCTGGCTCATCCATCATGCCCGGGAAGGTCAATCCGGTGATCGCGGAATCCGTCACCATGGTTTGTGCCCAGGTCATCGGCAACGATGTCACCATCACGGTCGGGGGACAGGCCGCCAATTTTGAATTGATCGTGATGTTGCCGGTGATGGCCTACAATCTGCTGCAGTCTATTGAATTGCTGGCGACGGCGTCGACGAATTTCGCCGTGAAATGTATTGCGGGTATCAAGGCGAATGAAGAGCGCTGCAAGAGCCTCATCGAAGAGAGCCTGGCGATGTGCACGGCGCTTGCGCCGGTGATCGGCTACGAGGCTGCCGCAAAACTGGCCAAGGACGCCTATAAGTCCGGAAAGACTGTTCGCGAGGTGGCTCGCGAACAAAACGTGTTGCCGGAAAAGCGACTCAGTCAGCTTCTCGATCCGTGGCGCATGACCCAGGCAGGTGGACCTGTGGGGAGCGCCGGCGGCTAGAAGCGTCAAACGGTATCGCCGGACCGTCAAGTCGGCTGAAAAGAAGGGACTCCTGGCTTTTCCTGCTTTTGACAGCCCGAGGACCCCTATGCTAACGTGCGCAAAATTTTGAATCTTTGTCCGTTCCTCCTCGTAAGCATTTGGACGGCCCTGGATACTCAACGATTCATTTCATTCTCGATATACATTGAAGGGTAGATAATGAGTGCAACCGGTTCCGAGACAAGCGGACATGTAGTCATCGTGGTGG
>CAZKVY010000103.1:0-309 GCA_964556305.1 uncultured Nitrospira sp.
ACTTCACCAACTGCAAGTTCCACAAGAAGCGGAAAGACGGCGAGCTGTTCTGGGTAATCAAGAATGGCAGCCCGGGCACCGGCATGGTCTCGTTGGTCCCTGCGGCGATCACCGAGGAAGAAGCTTGGACGATCATCAATTACGAGCGTAGCTTCTGCAAGGGTGGCGACGAGTAGTCACGATTTTCGGCTGAAAGGCTGAATCGGAGAAGGGGGGGGGGGGGCTCCTCGCCGCCCCGCTCGGTTTTGGAGGGGCGCCGGGTGGGGGCAGGATAACAACGAGCCGAACGAGCAAAACCCGCAGGGACGC
>CAZKVY010000103.1:319-10897 GCA_964556305.1 uncultured Nitrospira sp.
GGGGGTGGGGAGGGGTTGTATGTTTTTTGGGGTCTTTGGGTGATGGGGCGCGGGGGGGCGGGTTTACCCCCCCCCCCCTTCTCTTTTGTGCAGGGGCGCCTGTTGGCGGAAGGATCACATCGTGCATCAGGAGCAATCCGGGAAGGGAAGCAATCGCCTTCCCGGGCCCGGACTCCGTGTGGTGACGGATGGAGGAGGAGCAGCCCGTTTTTCAAGGTAGGACAGTGGAAGGAATCATCGCTGGTTTTGTGAGCACGGTGTCGAGGCTTTTCTCCGGCACACGCTGCGTCGGCAGGATCTGCGGTTGTTGTTCTTGCTTGAAGGTACTGCGAGCCGCTGCCGGAACTTTTCGAGCGACATAGGCCGTGACCTCCCCAATCGTGACTTCACCGTTCCGATTCATGTCTGCTTCACCACGCAGTCCTCGCAAAAGGTAATAGGTAAACAACCCATGATGCCAGGAGTCGAATTCCAGGCTCTTGCCGAATCCCGTAGTTGAAATCACATGAACGATCGATCCCGCCGTTGCCGCCCATTTTGGTGATGCGATTTTTGTTCGTCCTTCCGACCCATTCTTGAGCACCGTTCCGTCAAACAGGAACAAGACTTGTTTCGCTTTCAACCTTCCCAGGGCTGTTTCCAGATCCTTGAGCGGATAGAGGCGTGAAGGTGATCCCAGGGAGCCGTCGTAGGGGATCAACAACGTTTCTCCGGATGACGTGACGATGGCCTGGCCGGCGAAATAGACCGTGACGACCGAGTCTGGAGTAACCTTTGCGGGGAGCCAATCGAGAAGGGCCTCTTCAATGTCGGGGCGTAATGCGCTCCAGTTTCTTAAGACCCGCACATTGTTACGCGGTAATCCTCCGAGGGTCTGGAAGTACGTGGCCACCATTTCGGCGTCGAGGGTGGCATACTTCCGCGCGCCAATCTCCTGTTCGCGGTAGCTGCTCAATCCGATAGAAAGGAGATAGTCTGCAGGACGCTGAAATCCGGCCGCTGCGGGAGGAATGTGGTCCACGTCTTCGCTGTTGGCTGCGGCAGACTGTACGGAGGCAACCAACTTTTGAATGGGTGACACCTGTTGGCCCGTTCCGTTCAGAATCACCACCTGGAATTCGGCCTGTTGGGCGGGCGGGGATTGCGGTAGGGTCGCAATGAATTCAAGAGATTTAGAACCGCCTGGCGGAATGGCTCCCGTGGGCAAGGTTGTGGCGGGGAACTGAGCGATTAATGCCGGCGGACCGGTCAGCTGCAGGGCCATGTCTTGGACTGCCTGACTGCCGGTGTTGACCACGTCGACTCGCACGCGGATTCGTTCCCCGCCTTCGAGGATCAGGTTGCCGTTTTCATCTAAAAGCGTGGCCTTGAAAGACAGGGGCGCAATCGGCGCCGTAGTCGCGGGGGCAGTCGGAATGGCCGCCGCCTTCGACGCTGCCTCAGACGGCGGGACGGTCGCGCCGGCCGAAGGCGTTTGTGTCGCTGGGGCGAGCAGCACCCGAGCCTCCTGCATGAATTGCGTGGCCAGCATGGTGGACGTATCCTGGAGCAAAGGATCAACGACGTAATCGCAGCGCTGCTGGGTCAGTTCGAGCTGTAACCGTTCTTTTCGAGTGGCTTGTAGCGGCCGCTCCCCGAGCGGCGCGCCCGAGGCATCGAAGAATTCTGCCAACGCATCCAAGCTGAGTTCTGCGGGGGCACGATCATAGAGGGCGTCCGTTTGTAGCTTGAAACGCGGATCCAGCATCCGCACGCGTACCGTCACGTCGGGCTTTCCCCCGGCCGCCTGACTTCCCGGAATGACCACGGAGCGAAACGTTTGATGAGCAGCCTGTATCAAGGTGTCTTCAACCGTCGGGCCGATCGAGAAGGCATGGATGCGGCTGCAGTTGTCGATATACTCCGTTTTGGCCTTGGCCAGCGACGGGTCGATGTCCAGTTGAACCGTGAGAGGGACCGGTGGGCCGAGGTCGGGGAGAGCCTGTCGAGAAAACCGCGATTTAATGGTGTCGCAACCGGAGGAAGCCAGTAAGGGGATCAAAACAATTCCAACAAAGCATGCGCGGGTCGTCTTCAAGCCGGGGCCTCCTCTACGGCAGATTTCGAAGGGGAAACGGTACAGGAATGAAGGGGGCATTGCAACCAACTCCCGTGCCGGCTTGCGACCCTCACCGGCCTCGTTTATCCTACCGCCGCACATTTCCCCAGCCCTCTCTCGAAAGGAAGTGGATTTATCGTGGTGGTGTTGGGTTTGTCCAATATGCGAGATGCGGCGGCCGCGCTTATCGCTGACGGCCGCATTGTGGCCGCAGCGGAGGAGGAACGGTTCGTTCGCCAGAAGCATGTGACGGCGCTGCCCGTCCATGCGATTCACTATTGCCTGCGTGAAGCCGGAATTGCCCTGCGCGACGTCGAGGCCATTGTGGTGCCCTGGAAGTACTGGCAGGTCGGGCGGCGTCTCAAGCTCGCACTGACGGCCATGATGCGCTCCACGCAACTGTTCCGTGTGAAGGGAACACGTTCGCTCGAGCGCGCGTGTCAGGAGTGGAAGGAACTGTTCCGGCTTCAGCAGGAACTGACTAGGCGGGTGGGCACGGGGGCCGGCCGGCCGGTGTTTCTCGATCATCATCTGTGCCACGCCGCCAGTTCATTTCTCGTGTCGCCGTTTGAGCGGGCAGCGATTCTTGTCGTTGACGGGGCGTCAGAGGCGGATACTACCTTGCTGGCCGACGGCGAGGGTAACCAAATCACCGTGCTGGAGCGTATACCGCTGCCTCACTCGCTGGGACAATTCTATGCGTCGATTACCGCGTTCCTGGGCTTTCGCCCGGACCAGGATGAATATATTGTGATGGGCTTGGCCTCTTCCGGAGAACCGACGTTCGCTCCATCACTCAGTCGTGAAATATTGCGGCTGCTTCCTGGTGGACGATTTGAACTCAACACGCACATGCTGGACTTTCACCTCGCCAGGGGGGGCTGTTTTGTGGAAGAGTTCATTCGTCTGTTTGGCCCTCCACGGCGGTCTTCCGACGACATCACGCAGCGACACCGGGACCTTGCGGCCAGCGCGCAACTGGTTTTGGAAGACACCCTGTTGCATGTGGGGCGCCGTCTGCGTGCGCTCACCCAAGCGACGTCACTTTGCCTGGCGGGCGGGGTCGCATACAACTGCGTCGCGAACGGTCGTCTACGGGCCGAGCTGGGTTTTGACCATGTCTATGTGCCGCCGGCTGCCGGAGATTCAGGGGCGGCGCTCGGGGCGGCCTTGTGGTGGACGGCGAGGCGCGCGCCGGCAACGGTGAGGGTGGTGCTCCCCGATGCGTACTTGGGACCGCAGTACGATGAATCAACCTATCGTGCCGCGTTGTCGGAGGTCGGATTAGTCGGCGAATGCCTGCCTGATGACCGCTTGTACGAACGGGTGGCATCGGAGTTGGCCAATGGCCGCTTGGTGTTCTGGTATCAAGGGCGGATGGAATGGGGGCCTCGTGCCCTGGGGAACCGCAGTTTGCTGGCGGATCCTCGACGGGAGGACATGCGGGAATTGATCAATAGCAAAGTGAAATGTCGGGAGGCCTTTCGGCCGTTCGCGCCTTCCGTGCCGGCCGATCGCGCGGAGGAATTTTTCGATGTGCCGGCCCCGTCTCCCTTCATGCAGTTTACGGTGCGTGTGAAGGCCTCTGCGAAAGGGGTCCTTCCGGCGGTGACGCATGTCGATGGCACGGCCCGCGTGCAGACGGTGACGCGTGAAGCCAATCCCCGGTTCTATGATCTCCTGACGGTCTTTGGCAGACTGACCGGGGTCCCGGTGCTATTGAACACCTCTTTCAACGTGCAGGAACCGATTGTGTGCAGTCCCGACGAAGCAGTGCGTTGTTTCCAGCGGACCCAGGTTGACTGGCTGGTTCTCGGCAATCTTCTGGTGCGGCGGCCATCACCTACGCCGCCACAGCATCATGAACGCTGAGCCGGTTCGCCCCGCATCTTCCTCTTTTCAACCTGCCCTCAATTTGTTGCTGGACGTGTTGTTGGGCGCGTTTGTGTTGAACCTAGCGCTCCAGCCCTTAGTAGAACCGGATCTAGGTTGGCATCTCCGGGCCGGACTGGATTTGATTGCGCAAGGGTGGCGCGTGCCGGATACCGATCCCTATTCCCATACGATGCCGGATTGGCATTGGGTGGAGCATGCCTGGTTGACCGACGGGGTGCTGGCATTGATCTATCGAGCGATGGGGCCGTTCGGCGGGCTCGGACTGATTGGTTTCTTTGCCGGAGTCACCGCCCTGGGCTGGTGGATCGCGGCACGGCTGGCACCCGTCAACCGCACCTACCGGCTGGCAGCACTGGTCGCGAGTCTCTGGGTCGCATTGCCGTTTCTCGGTGCCCGCACGCAGTTAATCAGTCTCCTCGGCGTGGCGATCGTGCTCACGATATGGACCCGCATTCAGCGAGGACAGCGGCAATTGATTTGGGCACTACTACCATTGTTTTTACTTTGGGCGAATCTGCACGGCGGATTTACGGCAGGTCTCTTTGTGGCCACCGTCTTGCTGTCGCTCTCATTCCTCGTGAAAGTCTGCATCGAGTGGAAAATCTTTCAGGCGCCGCGTGATGAACGGGTGCTGACATGGGATGATCTCCGGCGCTGGACCATCGCGATCGTTGCGTCCGTGGCCGTGACTCTTCTGAATCCCTATGGCTGGCATCTCTATAGAGAAATTTATGAGTCCCTGACGGATCGATTCATGATCGACACCCTTCGGGAGTGGCAGCCGGTGTCGTTCCAGGGGTGGGCCGGCCGGGCCTACGGTCTCTACCTTCTGGGGCTCATGGGATTGATCGCCGGATGGTATCGACGAGTGGAACCGGTCCGCTGGGTTCTGCTGCTGCTCATGTTGGGGCTATCCCTGCTGCACTGGCGGAATGTCACCTTATTTTTGATCGTCAGTCTCCCGTTGGCAGCGGAATTGTGTGCACGGGTGGGAGGGGCTTTCCTGCGCCGGGTTCCGGTTCTGAAAGCCTACGCTGCCGGAAGTGTCCTTGTGCTGGCGCTGTTGGCGGCGACGGCTCTCTATGCCATGGGCACCGAGCACTTGGAGCATGTCTGGCAGTCAGGCCGCACTCCCGATGTGTATTTTGAACGGACAGAATATCCGATCGAAGCCGTGCGATGGATTCGGGCCCATCGCGATGAACTGGGGACGAGGCTGTATAACGACTATGGCTACGGGGGGTTTCTTCTGTGGCAACTGCCCGGCGAGCGAATTTTCATCGACGGACGGATGCCTGCCTGGCGGATCAAAGACCGGTGGATCTTTCACGATTACGTGGCGCTCAATCGCGAGGATTCGCCGCAGTTGAACCTGTTGGATCGATATGGCGTCGATTGGGCTCTGATCCCGCGTGGCAGCGCGTTGGCGGCAATCCTGGAGACCCATCCGTCCTGGAAAGATGTCTATGCCGATTCCAAGGTGGTGATTCTACGCCGGCGCACGTGAACCCGAAGGTGTGTCGCTTAGAAATGCGTCGGCTCGACAGTGGCCAGGGCCGGTTCGAGGCCATTGGAAGTCGGCCGGCAGCGGGGCACGTAGAGGCCTTGAGCCTCTCGCTTTCTGATGGCCAGAAGTTCTCGTAACATGAGGGAGCCGTCGCGCCAGGGACGGACTTTCGATCCGGGCTGATCGGTCCAATTGATCGGGACTTCGGCGATTCGGTAGCGTCGTTGGCGGGCTATGTACAGCAATTCCAAATCGAACGCGTAGCCGTCGATACACGACACGGCAAACAGGTCCTGAGCAACCGGTTGCCGGAAGAGTTTGAACCCGCATTGGGTGTCGGCGATGTGTTGCACGCCCAGTCGTTGCACCAGATTATTGAAGAGGCTTCCCAGGACGCTCCGGTGCCATCGGGCGTGGACAGTGAAGGCAGGGTTGTGGGAAGCCAGGGCCCGTGATCCGATCGCGAGGTCCGCCCCATCAACGAGGGCCGCCTCCAAGCGGCCCAGTTCTTCGATCGGGGTGGCACCATCCGCATCTGCAAACAGCTGGATGGATCCGCGAGCGGCCTGCATGCCACGTCGAACAGCGGCACCCTTGCCCATATTGCACGTCAATTGAATCAGCCGCACGTGCGGACAATCTTGCGCTGCCAGCATTACGGCCTGGACAGTCCGATCGTGACTTCCGTCGTCCACCACGAGAATTTCGTACGATTGGCCTCGCTGGTCGAGATGGGCAATCACGCGCTGCAGAAACAATGGGAGTCGGCGCGCCTCATTGTAGGCGGGAATGATGACGGAAAGGTAAGGCGTTTGGGTCGGGCACAGAGTCACGTTGAGACAGCCCCCTGTGGGAGTGTGACGCGACCGCTTCGTACCTGGAACGAAGGGTGCATAACGGTAGCTGAGCCATGATCGAAATGCAAGCATTGGTTGGTGCAGCTTGACAGGGGAGGAGCGCGGGAGTGATCGTATCTCAAATATCCTCGACCTCGATCCGGCCTGGAGGGATGTCATGAGGCGCAAGACGAAGGGGTTTGCCTCGCTCGCCGCTGTGCTGGTCCTGACGAGCTGTGTGGTAGCCAGTCCTCCGAGTCGCTTGACTCAGTATGTTGGGCCGGTTGCGATGGATGAGCCGGTTCCTGCGAGACTCCCGATCGCACGTCCACTGCGGGCAGCGTTGGTAGTAGTGACGGATAGGTCGGCCCAGGATTCTGCGCCAGTTCTGCCGGACGAAGCGCTGGCGCGCGTGGCAGAGATCCTCACGGGGGAGATCAACCGTGGGTATCCCTTCGCCATTGAGCAGGTCGTGAAACTTGATGGAACGGAACCCGGAAGAACGCCTCCCGATTGGACCGGAGTCGCCAGGCAGCAGGGCGTAAAGTATCTTCTGGTGACGGTGCTCTCGAGCACCGAGCAGGAATATCCCGTATCTCTCTTTCTCGGGTGGACGACTCATCGACAGCCGGGATTCAGGCGCGACAATTGGTCTCTCGCCGAGGCGGCTTTGATAGACGGATCAACGGGAAGGACGGTGCTGCATGCGGAAGGACGGGCCATGGCATCGCTGGATAGCCCCACGGCCCCGGGGATTTCGCAATGGTATCCCGTTATCTACCTGCGCCCGCAGGATCCGGAACGACGCATTTGGCCGCCCACCTATGAGGGGGCGCCCCTGACGCTTCGTGTGATTTCGATGGAGCAGGCGGCAAAGCGGTTAGCCGGAAGCCTGCAGCGCGCATGGGTGGAGCAACGGGATCTGGAACTGGCCTCTACGGCGATGCCTTGACGTGGGGTCGATGGTGGTGCGGTGCCGGATGACGGATGTGAAAATCGAGTCCGGTCCTGCTTTTTCCTCTTTGAAGGCGATTCTGTGATTAGTGTAGAATGAAACGTTCAACGATAGCGCGGAGGATGGTCCCTCAATTTCAGGTCCCCAGAGGAGTACACATGGCGTATCGACATCAGCCCGGGAAAGTGCTGTCCGTACTCGCAGCCACCACTATGGTTGCTGCTACGTTTTTGTCCGGCGGATTACCTGTCGGCCATCAAGCCGAGGCGGCTGGCGTGCCCCCGGCATTTGCTCAAGGATTTTCGGAAATCGTCAAGGCGGTCACGCCGGCAGTGGTGAACATTGCCGTCACCGGCGGTGGAGAAGGTCGTCGAGAAGGCCGTCGTCAACTTCCTCCTGGTGGTCCTTTCGGCGGTCCACCTCCCGGTCCAGGTGGTCCTGGTGGTCCCGGTGATGAGCCCCCCGGCATGGAACCCCCGGGCGGTCCCGGCGGTCCTCCCGGCGGTGGTCCTCATCGGCCAGAGCAAAGCGCAGGGTCCGGCGTGATTCTTGATCCCAATGGCTACATCGTGACTAATAACCACGTGGTCGAAGGGGCAACCCAAATCACGGTCACCCTGTCGGATCGCCGTGAATTTCCAGCCAAGATCATCGGAACCGACCCCAAAACGGATCTGGCCATCATCAAGATCGAGGCCAAAGATCTCAGCTCGATGAAGTGGGCGGATTACGACGAACTGCAAGTCGGTGATGTGGTCCTCGCCGTGGGCAGTCCGTTCGGGCTCAGTTCAACCGTCACCCTGGGCATCATCAGCGCCTTGGGCAGAGGGAACGTCGGTATCGCCGACTACGAAGATTTCATTCAAACCGATGCGGCCATCAATCCCGGTAATTCAGGCGGAGCCTTGGTCAACATGCAAGGCAAGCTGATCGGTATCAATACCGCTATCTTCTCCCGCACGGGCGGATCGGAAGGAATCGGCTTCGCCATTCCCAGCAGCATTGCGACGGATATCGTCGAGAGTTTGACGAAGACCGGCAAAGTGGTGCGCGGGTGGATGGGAGTGGCCATTCAGGAAATTACCCCTGCCTTGGCAAAGTCCTTCAAGTTGCCCGAGCAGCGAAAGGGCGTGTTGATCAGTGACGTGAATGAGAACGGCCCGTCCCATACGGCCGGAATGCGGCGTGGTGACGTGGTCATTTCCTTCAACGGTAAGGAAGTGCAGAGCGTCAGCCAATTGCGCAATCTGGTCGCGCGCATGGGTGTCGGCAAGGATGCCGATATTAAGATTTTGCGCGAAGGCAAAGAGCAGCTGTTGAAGGTGAAGGTGGCGGAGCGTCCGTCGGACGAAGTGCTTGCGAAGCGTGAGCCCGGTCCCTCCTCTGCGCCTTCCGAAACCGTGAAGCCGCCCGACAATGTCCTGGCGGCATTGCGTGTCCAATTGCTGGATGCCGCGATGCAGAGCCAGCTGAACATTCCGGCCAAAACCACCGGTGTCGTGGTCAGTTCCGTCGAGGCGGGCAGTGCCGCGGAGTCGGCGGGGTTGCAACGCGGCGACGTCATCCAGGAAGTCAACCACGAAGTGGTGAAGAGCCTTGAGGATTACCAAAAGGCGTCAGCCAAGGTGAAAAAAGACGAAATGGTCGTACTCCTGCTGAGTCGGCAGGGGAACAATCTTTTCGTAGCCGTCAATCCGAAATAGACAGCAACCAGCGGACAGCTTTCAGCTATCAGGCCCATTCCGGCTGATGGCTGAAGGCCTCCTGCTGAAAGCGATTGTGAATGGCTGACGGGTTCAAGTTTCAAGAGTGGCTGCAAGACACGGTCTTTAAGCCGCTTGAAGATAAAAAAATGCCGGTCATGGAGCACTTGGTTGAGCTCCAGGTCCGGCTGACCCGTGCGGTCATTGTCACGGCGATCATTTTTGTCGGGACGTTCTTCTACGCCGACACGCTGGTGAAGTGGATCAGAGTGCCGCTCCAGAACATGTTCGTCCCCGGGTCACTCTCCTGGATACCCACGGATCTTCCTACCGTTCCCTTCGTCTTTCTCGCGCCGGCTGAGGCCTTGTGGCAGAACGTCAAGGTCGCGGGCTTGTTTGCGCTGGTGCTGGGAACTCCCTATATCCTTGTAGAGTTTTGGCATTTCGTGGTGCCAGGCTTGCACGCGCAGGAACGGAGATTTGTCGGCCCCTTTGTGATCCTCAGTACCCTGGCTTTTTATCTTGGCCTGTTGTTCTCCTTCTTTTTCGTGCTTCCCTTCGCCTTGAATTTTCTTATTTCGTACGGGGTCAACGCCGGATTTATTCCGCAACTCTCGATTGCGCAATATGTCGGCTTTGCCTTGTGGTTCCTGCTGGTCTTCGGTCTCATTTTTGAAGTGCCGCTGGTGATTACCCTGCTGGCCAAGCTCGGCTGGGTGGATGCCCCGTTGCTGAAGCGTTATCGCAAATGGGCCTTCCTGACGGCGTTTATTTTCGCCGCGATTCTCACCCCGACCCCGGATCCCTTTAACCAGTGCCTCATGGCGTTGCCCATGTACATTTTTTATGAAGTCGGCATCGTGAGCGCGGGTATCTTCAACAAAAAGAAGGCTGGCGCTCAGGAAGAGACCCGAGTGCCGGCGGTGGTCGCGGTGGGGCCGGGCCTAGGGAAGACGGGGCCGACGCTTCCGGCAGGCGGTGGAGATGATGAGTATGTCGGCGTGCCGACCGGCGGTCGCCGAGGGTAAGCAGACCGGAGTTCAGCAAGGTGGCGAAAGAGCGCTTTCGTCTTACGCAGCATGATCTACGTTGTACGAGGAGTCTAGGATGCCACGCGAGTTAAATGTCATTTCACAGCCCGGTTCCAGCAGCGGCGGAGATGCCTGCACCTATATGTGGGCCTGCGCCATTTGCGACGAAAATGAAACTTGTCAAAAGGACAAGGAAGGACACAGCCGCTGGCTGGTCGCAAAGCGCATGGAACGGATCGAATATAAAGTGCTCGTCATGAGCAATAAAGGCGGCGTGGGAAAGAGCACGTGCACCACAAACCTCGCCGTCAGTCTTGCGCTGAAGGGCTGGCATGTCGGCATTTGCGACATGGATATCCACGGTCCCAATATTCCGAAGATGGTCGGAGCAGAGGGGCAGAAGCTGAAGATCAGCACATCGGGCGGGATCATCCCGTTTCAGGCCTATAATATGAAGATAGCCTCGATGTCGTTCTTGTTGCAGAATTCCGACGATCCCATCATCTGGCGCGACGCGTATAAGTATGAATTCATCAACCAATTGCTGGGAGG
>CAZKVY010000104.1:0-10754 GCA_964556305.1 uncultured Nitrospira sp.
AACGTCGAGCCCGCAAGTTGGGGTTGAAAGAGGTCGATTCCGAGCACCTCACGACCTTCCGGAACCAGGCGATGATGAAAGCCGTAAAACGCATCCGGTCGTTTGGATATAACGAGCTGACGTTCGATGCCTTCGACACCGCCCTCCAGAAGACCAAACGGTTGCAGGGAAACGATCAGGCGGAAAAACGGCTTCAAGAAATCCGTTCGCACTTCAGTGATCCCGAAGTGAAGAAGCCTGAAGGCGGCACTCTGGGGGCCGACCTGATGGGACGTTTCAGAAAGTTTCTCAAGGGCGAAGGGTCGCTGTAGCAATCAAACGAGCCGCCTGGGATTGAAAGTTTCGGGCGGCTTCTTCCTTCACTCCCACCTCTTTCCACATCCTGGTAGTCGCGCTCACCACATAATGTGCGGGTCTTTCCCTGGCAGATGACGGGAGATTCGCCTCGACCGGACCATTTCGGGGGCCGCGCAACGACGTCAGCTGAGCCCGTGCCGCAAAAGGACTGCAGCCGGGAAAATCGGATGCTTCTGTTCCGCGGTCATTGGGCTAGCGAGGATGTTGGGAGATAAGAGCCTGAGCGGAGATTCCACCCACAAGCAGGCTGCCTGCGGGTGGATCACCAGAATGAGAGGAAATAAACCGAGGCGTGTCGCTTAATGTGCGGCGATGCCGGCTGCTTGGGGCCAGAATTTATGCCGAATCTGGGGCAGCGGTTCGTTATCGAAGTTCGGAATGTCGTACAGGCAACGGTCAACGGTCGAAACCTCGTCTTCCGTCAATTCCAAGGCGACTTGCTTCTTCCAGAATTGGTCGAGCGCCAGATAGTCGTTAGACGTGGGCTTCTCGGCCAAGAGGGCCTGCATGTGTTTGAACCCTTCGGTATCGACTCCCGGCACACGGCCGTTATTGCGATCAATACACCATTTCAGCACTTCTGCGACGCCATACATCGACAAAGGGATCGTGACTTTCTTGCTCATGGGCACCTCCTCCACACTTGGCCCGCATTGTAGCCTAAGCCTTTCCAAATTTTCAAAGGGGCGAAAGGCCTAGACACGAGAGCCCATTCGGGAGCCCGACGGGCAAGCCCCGACACACGTTGCCGGGGGCCGGACTTCGTTGCGAAGCAGCAGGTGGCTCTGTATACTCCGCACAGCCTATCAGGATTGGGAGCGGCGAAGCATGGACTTGGCCGGAATGTCATGCTGTTTTCATCGGGATGGCTATGACCATCAACACCCGTGCCAGCAAAAATTTATCGATCGTGCGCGTCGGTCTGGCACTCGTGGCCGGCCTGCCCCTCTTATACGCCTGCTCGAAAACGGATCCATACGTCCCGCCTGATCCCTTCTACTATTTTGAGAGTTATCCGGTCGGCAAGAACCCCACGACAGTGACGACGGCCGACTTCAATCGTGACCAAATCACCGATCTCATCACGACGAACATTTCCAGCAACTCCATTTCGCTTCTGTTCGGGAACGGAGATGGGACGTTTAAGGATCAGGTCCAGGTGAAGGTGTGCCAGGAGCCCAGGTCGCTGGCCCTCAATGACTTCAACCACGATGACCAGCTTGATGTGGCGCTGGCCTGTTCAGGCGGAGACCAGGTCTCCATCCTATATGGGCGAGGCAACGGAAAGTTTGATGAAGGTCCACAGTACCCGGTGCATCGCGCCCCGGTGTCCATCTCCAGCCAGGATATCAACGGCGACGGGCATCCGGATTTAGCCGTGGCCTTGCGCAACGACAAGGTGAAGATTTTCCTCGGGAGCGCCCGCGGCGAGTTTCGGCCCGGCGCGCAATATGAATATGGCGATACTCCCACCTCCGTGGCGCTCAGAGATCTCAATCAGGACAACAAGCCGGATTTGGTCGTGACGAACGGCGGGCCCATGCTGAGCGCCGTTTCCGTGTGGATCGGCAATGGCGACGGAACCTTCCGCGATCCCAAAGACTACAAAACCGGGAGACGGCCGTTGGGGGTGAGCTTTGCCGACTTTAACAACGATCACCTGCCCGATCTTCTGGTCATCAATGGGGAAGGGGACAGCTTTACCACGTTTCTTGGCAACGGAAATGGGACCTTTCAGCCGGGAAAGGATTCCGGGGCGGATGCCAGCCCCAATTTCGGGGTGGCCCATGATTTTGACGGCGACCATATCGACGATGTGGCGATCGTCAATTTGCAGTCCACTGACCTGTCCATTTTGTTCGGGCGCGGCGATGGCACGTTCCACTACCCGCCGCGCAATTACCGTACGAAGAACGGCCCATTTGCGGTGACAAGTTATCGTGTCTCCGCCGACAACGGGGAAGAGCCTGGTCTTGTGACGGCCGATAACGGCGCGGCAAGTGTCTCCGTGTTTTTGCATCACGGCAAAAAGGGGCCGATTCCGCCGAGAGGGACCATGGAATAGCGACCGATTCAGATTTGAGCCGCGTCAACCGAAGAGGAGACAGGCAGTTTGCTTGACACCTCGAGGGGGCTCGGATAGAGTTCGAAAAGGTCGCCGGACGCAGGTCCCGCGCTATTTTCAGCGATCAGACCACGGGGGCTCGTGCGATCGTTTTTGTGGTGGTTTAGCATGGGCTGCCTGACAACGCTGGCAGTCTTAATGGTTCAAGGCGGGGTGCGCGATCTGGTGTCGGGCGCCAACCCGACGGGAAGCTCCGGCGCGATCCTTTCCTTCAGTACCACGATCTTCGGGGGTGGGTTGTTGGCCGGCTGCCTCGCCCTTATCCTCAATCGTCTCCGCTAAACAAAGTGATGACGTTGGTATCGGTCTGAGATGCGCCGAGGCGTCTACGCAATCATGTCGAAGGGGCAATGGTCGGGCGATGCACTGTCTGAAATGCAAAGGATTCATGATGGTGGAGCGGCATTACACGCTTATGAATCGCCGCCTGTACGCGCGTTGCCTGAATTGCGGGTTCTGGATCGATTTGGCCGACCTGCTCCGGTTTTTCCACAAAGTCATAGCCAGCAGTGTGCGTGGCACGAAAGTTCGAGAAACCTATACCCTGTGACCGTCGGAGTTCCTCTGCTCGTCACAAGAAAGCATAGACATTCTGCATGAACCGTTCACATCGGATGTTGCCGGTGGGTGGCATGGTCATTCTGTTCCTCGTAGGTGCCCTATGGACCGGTCAGGCACGGGCCATCGACAACGATGTGGATGATGAGGTCATTACCGTTCCTTACGATCCCAGACCGGTTCCGTCGGCCAAGCAAGCGCATCATAGCCTCCGATGGCGGCACGTGCCGGCGCACAGCATTCTGCTCAAAGAATTGAAGACGGGTACCACGCTCTATCAATTCGAGAGTGAGAAGCGGCTGTCCCCGGCGAGCCTCACCAAGATCATGTCTGCATTGGTGATCCTTGAATATGGCCATCTCGACGATGAAGTCACCGTCAGCCCCAAGGCTGCCCGCGCCCATAAAACCCACCTGCGTCTCCGGACGGGACAGATTTTCCGTCTGGAAGATTTGTTGAAAGCCATGCTGATTGTCTCTGCCAATGACGCCTGTCTGGCGGCAAGCGAGCATGTCGGCGGCGATGAAGCACGATTTGTCGATCTCATGAATGCCAAGGCGGCGGCGCTCGAATTACACAACACCCACTTCAGCAATGCCTGTGGGTTCGATGCGCCGGAACATTATTCGACCGCGGAAGATCTGGCCAAGCTCAGCGAGATTGCCCTGCATCATCCCGTGTTCAAAGAGCTGGTCCGCGAAGAGCGGGAAATCATCATGCCGATCAATGAGCATCGCGCCTACGTCTTGCGCACCACCAATCGGCTGCTGGGGCGAATTCCCGGCGTGCAAGGGGTCAAGACGGGATTTACGTCCAAGGCCGGTCGGTGTCTGATTGCGAAAGTCTCCCAAGACGGCAGCGATCTGCTGCTCGTGATCCTCAATTCGAAGCGTCGTTGGAATACGGCGACCAGCCTTATCAATTATGGTCTGCGTCTCAGCGATAGCCGCGCAGCACTCGTCAGATAACATTCCGTCATCATGAGCGGTCGTAAGGTGTCCGTGACGGTCTCGTCTTCAGCGGGGCTGGCACGAGTGCGCCTCGTTTATGCCAAAGAGGAACGATGGCTGGATGGAGTCAGGAGGTTGAGAAAACGAAAGGCTCGAGGAGCCGGAGCGGGAATCAGTTGTCTGACGGTTTAGTGCGGGAGTGAAAACTCCACGTTGAC
This sequence comes from uncultured Nitrospira sp., assembly GCA_964556305.1. Taxonomy (GTDB): domain Bacteria; phylum Nitrospirota; class Nitrospiria; order Nitrospirales; family Nitrospiraceae; genus Nitrospira_A. Next base: position 4,209 of record CAZKVY010000104.1, read on the forward strand.
GTCTTTGCCCAGATAATTCACCTGAAAGCCCTGCTTGTCATAGGCCAGCATGGCGCCCATCACATTCTCATCGCCGTAATCTTCCTTGCCCAGGATTTTTCGCACATCGTCAGGGCTTTCACTATTGAGCACATTGCGGAAGATGCCGCGCGTTTTAAAGGCAAAACGATTGTTAATGAAAATCAGATCGACCTTGCCGTCTTGGACCCGAACACCGGCCATCGGTCCGGTCGGTTTGCGTTGATCGAGCAAGAAAATGAAGGTGGCCTCTTGCTCAGCCTTGATGCCAGGAATCTTTTCATTCACCAGCCCGTCGAGCGCTTTCGCTTCATCATCGCCCAGCTTGATACCGAATAGTGAAACGTCCCGGCTGGCGACCCCCTTGGCGTCGGTTACGTCGTTCTTGCTGAGTTCATATGGTTCGGCGGACACAATGGCAGCGAGGCAAAGGGACCCCAGCAGAGTCGTCAAAGCTGTGAACGTCCGGGTACGCTGCATCATGAATGCCTCCTTAAGCCCTTACGGAAACCTCAGACTGAATCACCATGACCGGTCACATGATTGAAAGAAATGGTCAGGCAACAGGGCATTCTATCCAAGGGGCCGTCTGACTTTCAAGGTCGCGCCAGCGCTTATTGCGGGATGGAGAAGCCTGGAACTCGTCTCCGCGGGCGTGGACTCGTACAGGTCGATGATGTGTAACGGTGACGCGGAAGCCGGGGTGTGACGTAGAACTCTGGAAGCATCGTTGCGCCGGTTCCTTCCGCCACCGCACGAAGAATACCTTCCGGCGAACTCATTTTCAGGACCACCTGTTCTGCTTCCTGTAGGGCCCGCCATGGTCAGTGATCAACCGGGCTGCCGCTTCAAAGGGCCTGTGGTCTTGTTAGCAACGAGGCCAGGCAACCGAACATGTATGATCAATGGGTGGATTAAGGCTGCCGGCCGATATCAACGAGGGCGGTTGCGAGCCGGCGAAGGCGCTGGAAATAGCCCAGGCTATCCTCCGACAGGTCTTCAAGCAGACCATCCAGGTCGGCCACACAATCCTGAAGAATGGCGATACGCTGGATGTCCATTTCCGGTTCCCCGTCGAGATAAAACACCGCGCAGCCGCCGATTACGGTATCCAGGGTCATCAATTGCCCTTCATTCGGGCTGGAAAAACGAGGCCAGCCTTCGCGGCTGTGTTCCTCCCAGAGAGAAGCGATGGATTGATGACTCATAAAGTACGATCCGCCAGGCTCATGTGGGGACGAAGGGTTACCCGTGCAACAACCCTAACGCATGGAGGAGCAGGACGGCAAGCGTGCAGAGCCAGAGGCCGAAGAATCGGTAATCGACTGCCTCGCGAGTGAAGCACCAACTCAAAAGGGGCGTCCGCCAGTCGGCCGGGCCCCATGCCAGGAAGCCGCTTTTGATGACCATAACTGCACCGGTCATCCACCAGAGTGGTTGATACGGCAACGAGGTGGACCACAGCAAAAGAATGATCCCGAGACCGATGCCAACACCTTGCCAGCGGAGCAGGTGCGGACTCTGCTGGAGAGAATCCTGTAGCCGCCGGATCACGAGCAAGGGAGCGCTCAGTAAGGCGAGGCCGTCGGCCATCCACATGCCGGCAATCGCCGCGAGAATGTATCGACTCATCGCTGGAACCAGAAGCTCGGCATGATCGCGGCTTACGGGTAAAGCCCGCGTTGGAGATGGGCCTGGGCCACCTTATCGATGCCCGACATGAGCGCCGCCATCCGCATCGTGGTTCGCCGTTCGAGGGAAAAGTGGAGAGTTCTGTGGAAGGCGCTGGTGATGATGTCTTGTAACCGGTCTTGAATGTCCCTCGCTTTCCAGAAGAAACGCTGCACGTCCTGCACCCATTCAAAATACGAGACGATCACCCCCCCTGAGTTAGCCAGGATATCGGGAATGATGAAGATCCCTTTGTCGGTCAGGATGCGGTCGGCCTCCAGGGTCGTGGGGCCGTTCGCGCCTTCCGCCAGAATGCGGCAACGCAACCGAGGCGCGTTGGCTTCGGTGATTTGTTCGGAAAGGGCGGCGGGAACGAGAACGGTGCAATCCAGTTGGAGCAATTCTTCATTCGTGATGGATTCGCCCAACTTGATCTCGTGGAGCGGTTCCTGTTTGTCGTGATAGCGGCGTAGCAGTTCCGGAATATCGAGACCGTTGGGATTGTAGAGCCCACCGCCGACGTCGCTCACGGCCACGACCCGGGCGCCGGCTTGTTGCATGATGAGCGCGGTGTGGGAACCCACATTGCCGAACCCCTGAATCGCAACGGTGGCGTTGGCGATATCCATCTTCAAGTGCCGTAACGCTTCCAAGGTCACATACACCACCCCACGCCCAGTTGCATCTTCGCGGCCGAGGCTGCCCCCGATCGACAACGGTTTTCCCGTGACCACGCCCTGCACGGCGTATCCGACCTGCTGGCTGTACGTATCCATAATCCACGCCATGACCTGTTGATCGGTCCCTACGTCAGGCGCAGGCACGTCCTTATCCGGGCCGATGAGGGGGAAAATCTCCGCCGCGTAGCGCCTGGTGACCCGTTGGAGTTCCCCGCGGCTTAACTGTTTGGGATCCACCCGTACGCCGCCCTTCGCGCCGCCATAGGGCAGGTCGGCCAAGGCGCATTTCCACGTCATCCACATGGAGAGGGCTGCGACCTCGCCTAAATTCACCTCCGGATGGTACCGGATGCCGCCTTTCGAAGGGCCACGGGCCGTATCGTGCTGGACACGATATCCCGTGAATACTTCAACGCGGCCATCATCCATTCGGACCGGCACGCTGACAATCAAGGAGCGTTGCGGCAGTTTGAGGCGTTCTCGCAGATTGGTATCCAGATGCATCGCTTCGGCCGCTTCATTAAATTGCGCGACGGCCAGGCGGAAAGTGTGGGTATTCAGTTCAGTCATCAGGGCGCTCCTTCGGGTTGGATGGCGCATGAATGGATGAAATGGGAAGAGTCTCGTCCGGTCGTGCCATCAGAGTCGTCAGCTGTTCAGGAGCCAGAGACTCAGTCCAGGTGAGATGAAACCGTGCGGCAAATTGCGCGGCAATCTGCTGCTGAACGACAGGGAGATCGGGCGTGGTACCCACGATGGCCGCCATCGAGGTGACACGGCAATCGGAAATGCCGCAGGGAACGATATGAGAAAAGGGTTCCAGGTCAGGGCAGACATTCAACGCAAATCCATGGGTAGTGATGCCTTGCGAAATACGCACGCCGATCGATGCGATTTTTGAGGGACGGTCTCCGCTGACCCACACGCCCGGCAAGCCCTCACGCCGATGGGCCGTGATGCCCCACTCGGCGAGGGTGGCGATCAACACACCTTCCAGCCGGCGAACGTAGGCCTTGGGCCCTGGGCAGTAATCGGTCAGTCGAAGGATGGGATACCCTACCAACTGTCCCGGCCCGTGGTAGGTAATCGATCCGCCGCGTTCCGTCCGGATGACGGGAATGCCGGTTTCTCGAGACAAGCGGTCATCTCCAGGCCAATGTCCGTCCTGCGTCGTGCGCCCCAGGGTGTAGACGGCGGGATGCTCCAGAAGCAGAAGCAAGTCGGGGCAGCGGTCGGCCGCTCGTTCGGCTCGAAAAGCGCGTTGCAGATTCCAGGCTTCCTCATACGGAAGCGCCTTCCCGCAGACCAGGGTTGCGGGCCGTGGATCGTCGTTGTGCCCGTGAGCCTCAGCGCGTGCAACTGATTCGGAGGATGCATCCTGGATGAGGTCGTTGAGGCTCATGGTTTAGGGCCGTGGCAGTCCGGGGCGTGAAATGATGATCGTGGCCGTACCGGATTTGCCCTGCGTGGCGACCTGAAACGACATCTGCCCATTGGCGTGCTCAATGGCATGCCAGAAATCTCCCATATTGTAGAGCGGACGGTTGTCGATGGCGGTCACCACGTCCCCGGATTGCAATCCGGCCTGGCCGGCCGGTTTGGCCTGGTCGACTTGCAGGGCAAGGATGCCCCGATCGCTCTCCAGATCGAAACTCGCCGCCACGCTGGGCGTGATGGTCAGTGGAATCAATCCAAGGTCAGGTCTCTCGACGGATCCCCGGGCCATCATCGAGTCGATATGCGAGGTCATGGCTTCGATGGCGATGGCGTAACTGATGGCTTGAGCCGAAGGGGCAATGGCGACGTTGATTCCGACGACCTGACCGAAGCGATCGACCAGCGGGCCGCCGCTGTTTCCCGGATTGATAGCCGCATCCGTCTGGAGCAGATTGTAGAGGGTCTCACCCTCCGGCGTCAGGACTGACCGGTCCAGCGCGCTGATGACTCCGACGGTGACGGTTGAACCGCCCTTCAAGGCCAGCGGGTTGCCGATGGCAATGACGGTTTCTCCAATTTCGAGCGCAGTCCGCCGGCTGAATTCCGCAGGGACCAGGTCGGGGGCGGTGATTCGAATGAGGGCGAGGTCCAAGAGAAAGTCACGGGCCACGACTCGTCCTGGCGTCAGCCGACCCGTAGATAATCCGACCACGACGCTGGTCACGCCCTGAACCAGGTGGTTATTGGTGAGGATGTAGCCGCTGGTATCGAGAATGACGCCGGAACCGGATCCGGAGGGCGCGCCATGTTGCGAGCCGCCGAGAGGGATTCCGCGTGTCAGCACGGTCACGACCGACGGTCGTACTTTCGACACGACGGCGGGCACAGGCAGTTCCGCCAACGGGACGCCATTGGCGTTCAACTGCTCCCCTCCGTATGCCGTAATGGTGAGGTTACAAATAAAGAAAGAGAGGAGGGTGGAGGCTATGTGACGAGTCAAGCCGCGCCTGGATCGTGCGCCGCGAGTGTAGGAGCCTGTCACCATGGAACTCGATCCCCCGTTGGCGCATTCTCTCACACTCGCGCGACTGGAGAAAGCGCGCACAAACAAAACGGGCGAGACCGAGGCCTCGCCCGTATCCGACTCCCCAAGAGCTGTCCTGCCGTCGCTACTTCAGCGCGGCAAACATTTCCTTGACCATAGGGGTCTTGAGCTTCTTCAACGCTTTGGCTTCAATCTGCCTGATGCGTTCGCGCGTCACTGACAGATGTTGCCCCACTTGCTCCAGCGTGCGTGCCTGATCTTCGCCGATGCCGAATCGCAGCCGGATGACCGTCTGCTCTCTGGGCGTCAACGTTCCGAGAATGCGGTCCATCTCGCGGGTGAGTTCCGTGCGATTCACATGGGCATCCGGCGGGACCGCCTGCTGGTCCGGCAAAAGTTCGCCGAGTTCCGTACCGCCATCACCGACCTGATGCTCCAGCGCCACCGGTTCTTGAAACGCCTGCATCGTTTCATGCAGACGATCGGGCCGCATGCGCATCATCGAAGCGACTTCCTCCAGGCGCGGCTGGCGTCCTAACTGTTGCACGAGCCGGCGTGAAGCGCGGAGGATGCGATTCGATGCCTCGGTCTGGTGCACCGGAATTCTGATTGTGCGCGACTGATCGGCAAGGGAACGCGTAATGCCTTGCCGGATCCACCAGGTGGCATAGGTGCTGAATTTAAACCCCTTGCGGTGCTGATAGCGCTCGGCGGCTTTCATCAATCCGATATTGCCTTCCTGCACCAAGTCCAGCAACGTGAGGCCTCGCCCCGTGTAATGCTTGGCGACATTTACCACCAGCCGAAGGTTGCAGCGCACTAACTCATCCTTGGCCGTTTCCAGCGTGATGCGGGAATTTCGCAGGGTGGCCAGGCAGGTTTCCAGCTCTTTGCGCACGCCTGCGGGAAGTCTGCCTCCGGTCGTCGTATCCAAGAGCAAGTGTTCCAGGGCACGATCCGCTTGGTTGAGCACCGTGGCAGACAGACCGCTGAGACGCCGCACCGTCTGCAACGTCTGAATGTGTTCGGCGGCCTCGGCGGAACGTTTCAACCCTGCACAGGCTTTCACCGCTTGATGAAGGGTCTGACGAATCTGGCGCGTGCCGAGGTCAAGTTGCTTGGCCAGTCCAATCTCCTCGTCTCGCTCGAGCAGTCCCCGTTCGCCGAATGAACGAAAATATAAAGATTCCAAAAGAAAAGGAGACGACGCCGAACGCGAGGATTTTTCGGGAACCACTTCCTCGGTGTCCGCCTCAGGTTGGTCGCCCTGTACGATGCTATCCAGCAGAGTGCTGGCTTCTGCGTCATCGGCGTCCGGGTCGACCTCTACGGTCACCGTTGGATCTGTATCGTCTTGAATCGCCATCGCATTTTTCATCATGTGTCACCCCTCTTCCCCATCCTGGGGATGGTTAGCTACGGGATCCTTGAGGGAAGACTCCCTCATATATGTCAGAGACCAGAATAGGAAAAAGGATTCGTGCCGTTCATCACACTCTCCGGCTGTCCTTGGTCATACTACGGGGCTACACAGCCGTTTAGATTCGTACTTCGCTGAGAAAGAGATAGGGATGCTCGCTGAACTGTCAAGGGGATCGATATGAGAGGGACGGGAGGGCTGGTCTGTCGCCGGTTCGGTTGAAAACGCGTCGGTCATCTCCTAGAATGCCGACCTATGTCACAACTACAAAACGG
>CAZKVY010000105.1:0-10161 GCA_964556305.1 uncultured Nitrospira sp.
CTGATGGAGACGATCCAGCGTGTGCTCTCAGCACCGCCAACGTAATGGGTATGAGCGATTAACCCCAGATTTACAGGAGCGACTCATGATTCGGTTGGCGAGAAAGCCGGACAGCATTTTTTCCGACCTCCTAGACAGTGCGATTACCCAGATCGTCAACGACTATCTGACCTCGGCACACGCACGGGATCAAGAAGATTGGCTGTGCGCCTCGATGCCTCGAGGGGCTAGATTTTTTACGGCCTCGCAAGCGAGAGAGCAATTGCTCGCCATCCAAAAAATCTATCATGATGATCGCTTGTATGAGGTCACGAAATATCACTGGTTACTGTTGTATGAGTGCCTGGAGACATTTGCGCAGGGATTCAATGAGCAGCCGGTCGGATGGTTAGCCCAAAAATACGGTATCGAATACATCGACTTTCACCGCCTGGTGAAGCTGTTTTTCTGGGACACCTCCTTTCTCATGGACCATCTGGCGAGAATGAGTCGCCAGGAAACACGGACGATGTTGATTTGGCCAGAATCGGTCGGACTCGCGGCCGGCTTCAAGACTCATCCGGATGAGTTGTCGTTCCTGCCATGTGACGAGGCCCTCACGAAAGACTTCGAAGAGAAGGTTGAACTCCCTGCATGGTCTACCTCGTCAAAGTCCTACCCGAGTGCCGAGGGCTAACCATCAGCGGTCTTTGGTCCAGAGAAAGGCTGTCGCGGCACTTAGCCGAACCCGCTGCCTCAAAGTTTCGTCTAAGCTCGCATGATCGCCAGACAAACGGCGCTGCTGGGTCTGGCAGCCCAAACTTTCGCTCCCTTCGAATGACGGCGCTCGCAAGTATGCACAACGGCCCGTTCTGTCCCTCGCTTCCTGATCGAGACGGGAACGTGCTCGTCCTCGGTCACGGGATCGTGAGCGATGGGATTACGGCGGGGTGCTGCCATTACATAAGGCGCGGATGGTGGCATCGAGCGCCTTGTGATTGTATGCCGACGGGGTAAAGGATGCGGGCTCCGTATAGTGAGCATTGATTCGAGACAGGGTCTCATTGATGAAGATGCCCGGATGAGTTAAGAGCCCTTGCTGAAGCACTTTAGGTGGCAAGCTGTCTGCATGATACTGACAGACGCCGGATAGTGCTGGATGGGCTCGAAGAAATTCCTCCAAGCGCCATTCATATTCGAGCAATTGGGAGAAATCTCGTTGCTGACCAAATTCCCGAGTCATATCACCGGAAACCCACAGGCCTTGGCAGCCTTCACGTAACGCCTGCTCCAACGCTGTCTGAAGCATGTGTAACATTCGGTCAATATTGAAATGCCCTTTCACCAAATGCGTCGCATCAGAACGCAGTACAAGACGGCCGTTGATGATCTCCTGTGTCACGTCGGTGCCACCTGCAAACAGATACGTTTGCAAGCCTACGATCATCGATGGGCTATTAAGGCAGAAACACCGAACGTTTTCTTTGAGTTTGCCCTGGATGACGGCGGCCAGGCTCTGCAGATGCGGTGCAGGAGACCCCTGGTACACCAAACACTGATGGCGAGAGACATGGGACATACGCTGATCTTACTAAGAAAGTATCTGGGATACCTACAACTATTGCCAAATGTATTCTTGATCAACCTCCCATGCTTTCCCGGACAGTGTCGTGCCATTCCACAGCCAGTTCACTCATGGGCAGGCGCTTATCGCCGTTGTGTCTCGTCGTAACGAGTCGACCAATGCCTGAATCGTCAGCGGCGCATTGCCTTCTGCCCGATTGTTCACCAAGGCATAGACAGATCGACCCTCAGTCGTGGCCCGTCGAATAAGAGTCACCGTCTCTCGCCGCATCTCGGGCAACTCACCCACAATCTTGTCATACGGCTCAGCTCGTTTCTTGGCGGCCTCATAGCTCATCTTGAGCGGGGTGAGGAGGCGCAATACGGTGAACGGCGCCGTAAAGGTTCCCATCCGTTGATGTTGCTCTGCCAGCGGGGGCATGTAGGACCAATGATTGTAGACATGGGCCACACCGTGCGCCGTGAGCATGTCGTGGTAGCGAGGTCCGAGCAGGCCCGCATTTCGAATCTCCACGGCATACTTGAAATCATTCGGCAGTCGTGAAAAGAAGACGTCGAGCTTGCCAAGGAACTCCTCGGCGGCCATGCCGTGGCGCTGGAACTCAAAGAGGAAGGGGCCAGTGTGCGCTCCGAATTGCGCGTCCCGATAGGGTTGCAGCACCAGCTTGTTGAAGGCGTCGGCGTTGAGGAAGTTCGGATTCACCTGTCCGGCGCGTGGGCCATACCGGGCATGTTTAGCATAGGTGGGGATGGTGAGCTCCTCCCACACCTTGCAGCACATCTGGAAATCTTCCGGAATCTGCGTCAGATACCGCGTGAGCTGGTTCGCGGATGGCGGTCGGTAGAACGTCGAATCATTGCCCACGGTGCGAAACAACGGTTGGCCCTTGTAGAGATACTGGCAGAACTCGCCGAGGCATTCCCGCGCAAACACCGTCTTGGCATACTTGCGCAGGTAGACCTGTCCTAGCCAGCCTTCATAAGTCCAGGTTGAGGTCCCGAAGCGGACGAGCGGAGAAAGAGGGGAATCAGTCATCGTCATCATCATTTGCCGTAAATGGCAGAGGGACTTGTGAAAGCTGTGGGGGAGGGGCGAGTCGGGATTCTCCTCGACGAGCCGGCAGAGTCGCGTCTCCTGTCGCTACGTCAAACGTCTGCAGATCCTCTTCCCCCATTCTCAAACTGTGCGGTGATCGCTTCCCAAGGTAGATCAGCCATTCGACCGTGAACCACCATTGGCGGTCGATAAAGTGGTATCCGGTTTCCGTCACCCTGGCTAGCGTTCCGGGTGGTCGATCCCATCGGGGCGCAATCACGCGGAGCATCACACCCACTGCAATCTGATCGCGATGCATGGAGAAAGTCCCTGCGCTGATTTTACCGTTCTATTAGGGGCCGATCATAGGGCGCGCTACACTCAGGGCTTGAATGGGTTCTAACGCAGTTATTCACTATCTAACAAACCGGGGTTGAGATATGCGAACTGCGATCAAGGGGGCGACCCTCCTAACAGCGTCATTCTGTGTTTTGCTGATAAGCTGTTCGACAGGCCCCGCATTTCAAGCGGTCGAAGAACCCACCGATAAGGAAGGGCTCGTCTACCTGTATCGACCAGACTCTGGCCCCAGGCTGAGGAAGACTCTGATCGCAATCAATGAATTAGATATATGCGATCTGGCATCGAAAGAGTACACATGGGTGAAAGTCAAACCGGGTCGGTATTCCCTCACCGCGACATGGGGTTTCGGGACTCAGCTTCCCATGAAGATGGTCCCCCTCATTGTGCAACCCGCTCAGACTCTCTATGTGCACATTGAAGCGAAGTCACGAGTCGCACTTATTGGCTTCCCGTATTACGCCGAGGTTCATCATACCGACATCACTATCGGCCCCACGCCAGCGGCTCCAGTGGAGTTGTCTAAGGCGAGATATCACCCTCCCTTACAGAACCCACCTGAGCCGTTAAGTGATTAATCGACATCTTGGCAAGCGGCTTGAGTCGTAAGAAAAGAGCTTAAATTCGCAGTACTACAGGACCGTTTTACGACCGACTGCAAATTACCATTTTGCTATCTAGAAAATTGCAAAACATTCGTCGGTCTGATTGGTTTCCGGCCAACATCGGAACCAAAATCATCGTGAGCGTCAAGGACATCTCTGAGGAATGCCTGACTAAGCGTCATCGCATCAGAAAATTTCCTTAAATCTACGGGGCGTCCGTAAAGCAGCTCGGCCATTTTTCTAAATGCCCTAGGTCTTTCTAATGCCAGCGAGAGATTCGATGGTTCCTGAAGTCTCCATCCACGGGCTCCTAATTGTTCGAACAAATAACGATACTGTCGTAGGCTGATGATTTCGAGGTCTTTAGCTCTACGAATGAGGGTCTGGAGAGAAACGCCCCATTTAGGCTTCAGCTCAGCCAGATTGGTAAGAGTAACTGGGGGGACCAAATCATAACGAATCCCATCCTCAGGAAGAAGAAACTCGGCGGCAAACGCATTCGCATCGGTTTCAAGCTGCTTGGGTTCCCCTTGCCAACCGCAATGCATCACGAGATGTCCTAGCTCATGAGCCACGCTAAACCTAATTCTGTCGGCCGGTTTGCCGCTTGAAATTACGATGACTGGCTTGGCGGGTTCCAACCCAGTCCAACCTGAAAAAGCATCGCGCCCCTCCAGGGTAACGGGCAACGCTAAAATCAGAAGACCGCCTTTTTCGCAAACATTAATGACGTTAGGAACAGGCCTATCCGGAGAAAGACCAAGTTCACTTCGAGTAAGTTTAGCGGCCTCTGATGGTGGCCCAGCAACTCTAGGGAGACGCAAAGGTAGGGTTCTCAAACGCCCCTCCATTTTTTGAGCCACTTCATAGAGTATCTCTGCATATCGATGCGCCTGAGCCCTCTGGAGTTTCCCCACTGATGCATGAGCACGGAAGAGCAGCGAGCCGGCAGGAAAATCAGATCCACTGCTTTGCTTGAAGAAGGAAGGAGGAAATCCTGTAGCTAAGGCTATCGACTCCAAGGTTCGTTCGCTGGGTTGCTTTCGCCCACTCTCGATTTGAGCAATTAAAGACTGCTCTACCTGGACTTGTTCTGCAAGATGACTCTGTGTGAAGCCTGCAAGCTCGCGGGCCTGCCGCAATCGTTCACGGTTGACCATCTGCTTGTTCCTCAACTAGAGAGATGTCCAGGTCTTCAATTACCACCGCCGTATCTGCCAAGGTATTCGCGCCGGTAACTTCCAACGGGTGAGGAATTTCCTCAAGGAAGTAGGCTGATGCAGTCGTTATGTCGCCACCAACCGGACACCCCAATAACAGTCTGTTTAACTGGTAAGTGTGCGAATTGACGTCCCATAAAATTATCAGATGCAAATTCTGAAGCTCTTCTTGGTCGCTCTCGCACGACTCGTGGTCATAGGAAAAATCAAAAGATTGCTGACCGTTCCAATTCCAGAATCGCTGTCTCGACTTAGACTGACCAGGGGCCGGAAGCTCACCATCATCTGCTTTGAGAATTCTTATTTCATGTCGGCCGTACTTTAGGCAAAGACCATTATTCGGAAGTGGCTGGAGCTCATAATCAGGCTGCTCATACTCAATCGACCACCCCTCTTCGGAAAGAAAACGCTTAGCATAATAACGAACGAGGTTGGGAGCGAGCGAGCGATCGACTTCGACCGTGTCTACGTCAAAAAACTCTCTGGTTTTTTGAAGCGCCGCCTCAAGCGCTGAGTATACGGAAGGGATTACAGGCTGAAGCTGAGCTAGCACATGGGGGAAACTCGGTAAGGTTGGCATTTAACGACCCTCCAATGGCATGGCTTTAACGTGGTAATAATATAACCACTATTAAGCCGCACCGTCAAGCAGGGCGCATTGCAGACCAACGCTTATGCGAAAACGATTTCTTCGTCTGGAATTGGGAGGTTTCGGCTGGGTGTTGTTTCGATCCATCCTAGGATACTGAGATTCCTAATCGCCAGTGATACTTCTTCGCGAGCCAGAGGAGGGCGTCTGCGCTGCTTCCAGGTCATGACGGCGCTCAGAATGTCTATCTCGTTAGGTCTTCTTTTACCGCTATTGACGAAAGTCTTGTAGGCAAAATGCACAGTTGCTGCGATTTCAGCCTGCTCGGTGCGTATCCTCATAAATAGGTCGGCAATTTTTCCTAATTGGGCTTTCCAACCTTCAATCTCCTGCTTATAGGCTCGGGCTGCATCTCCGAAGGTAGGCCCTACTTTCACTAAGAACATTTTCCCATGCTGTTCCTCGTGAATAATTCCGTTATTTACCAGCCGAGCAATTATCTTCTTTAACTCTGGAGAGTAAGGCCCATAACTTCCCTTGTCATAATTGAGGCCTGTTGGAATGCCGGCCTCGGTTGCAAAATAAGCCATTTTCTGAAAACTGATTCGCCCAATGGGCCAATGAAAAGGTTCGCGCTCAACCTGGTGGAGAATTTCCACTAGAGCAACCCAAGCAGCATCCATTCTTTTTTCATGGGGTCGCACGATGCCTTGCTTGGGATTCTCATATTTGGGATCCAGAAATGAGAGTTGCAGTTCATCATCTGGAGTGCCGAACGGCGCATACAATTCGACTGGAATATCTAGTTCGGACAAGTGTCGATACAAGGTTGGACCAACGACACGCCACTCAAGTTGACCTTCTCCGCAACCTAGCGGGGGGACGGCTAAAGAAGTTATGCCCCAATCGATGTAATACCGTCGTAGAAACTCCAGCCCAGCAATAATGGCGCTTAGATGGGCAACAGATCGCCAATGATCCTTTGTGGGGAAATTTAGAATATGCGGTGCCGTTTTTCTTTTAAAGAGATATGGTTCTCCAAGTCGCACTTGCCTTGCAGCACATCTTTGAACATAGTCGTCATACATTTCGGGGTAACGCTGTTTAAAGCCAAGTGCGATCCCCTTACCCATGACGCCGACGCAATTGACAGTGTTGACGATGGTTTGAGCATTCGATTTGAAAATATCACCTTTGAGGGGCCTAATCACATCCAAACCCTCTGCACTATAAGAAGAATAAATCTCGATCGATCTTCACATCCAGCTCTGTGCCAAGGGAGTTTACTAAAATAAGGGCTTCATCGCACGAAACGTACGCCCCTATTATAAATTCCCTATCAATCGAATGCGGAACTAGGACTTCGGCGCATTTAGCAACTGATTTTCTGCACTTCGCATAATAATCATTATCATTCCAGCTACGCGCGAATGTCATTTCGCGATCGACGAGATCTAGCCCGCTCGGCGCTGCTGCAAATCGCACGTAGTTACTCGCAGCGTTCCCCGTTGAAACAACAACACCCGGCAGATCGAGCACCTCTGTACTGACTCGCAACACACAGAGTGCTTTGTGCTCGTTTTTGCGCTTGTATAGCATAGGATTGCGCGCACAAATGTAAAGATTTGCAAAATCGTGAAGCGGTATACCCGGCGGTACTAGGACTGTGTGTCTTTTGTTCTGAACTATTTGCAGAGCCACCGATGAATGGTTCACAGAAGCTGCTTTGTTGTGGGAAAGAATCCCTTCTTCGCAGATAGAGGCTAGGTTGCAAATGGGAGTAATATAATGAAGCTCGTCCAGCTCGGTGCGATCCACTATCAGCCTCTGCTCCGCATCTCTGTTCACCCGTCATCTCACTCATCTCCAAGAAGATGCGACACCTCAACGGGGTCATTGTAGATCATTTAAGCCTTGCCTGATAGCCTCTGATTCCCTGATCCTCTTTTAACTCGCTCTTTTGTATCAGCGTAGTCTCAAACTGAATGGCGGATAGCGGACAGGCGTTTGTCCCGAATTTATCTGGTTTAAGGACAGCGAAATATACCGGTGTTACGGCGATATTTCGAGGCTTTTCGTGGGTAGTTATTGCAAGTTTTGTGGACGAACGATTTTGACACCCTTACGGCTTTCGTAATCCAACCGACTACCCCTGAAACTTACATCTGTGGAACTGATTTCCAGAGGTTATTGACGATCATGCATGGCATCCGCCAATTTTTGCGCTGCGTGGCAGGGACGCGGATCTTTTGCCATCTCTGAACAACCAGTACTCGAGTTACACCCTCCATGCAAAAGCGGTGCTGGAAGACGCCTACGCGCTGGACGTGTTTGATCTTGCGGATCGGGCCGAAGACGCGAAGCTGGTCGTGCGCGGCGAGCGGTTCTATGATGCGGAAAAATTGGAACGCGCGCTGAACACCTTTCGCAATGCGATGCAGTACATCTCTGCCGCCTACTATCCGGCCTCGCTCGTGTTCTGAAAAGTTTAAAAAGCGAAGAATGGATCCGGGAAATCCGACACCAGAGCAAATCGTGAAATTTCGCTCCAGGGCGCAACCTCGACGGGGGAAATTTCGTCATAGCGTCCGCTAGAGCAGCTCCTTTACGATGTTTATTATAGGAATTCAAGCAAGTCCGTAGAGTTGTTGCGTATCTGTTCCAGCCTTTTTTCTATTTCCAAAAATATGGGGGTCTGTTTTGTGTGTGCGACCACCCCTGGCGACAAGCCCCCACCTGGGCATAATAGGGCGACATCAAGCCTACCGCCAGGGTCGGGCTGGTTGCAGCACTAGCAGGTGTTAGATATGTGTTAAGTGATACGGCAAAACAGCAGGACAGGCGATCAAGAGATGCGAAGAGAGCCAAGTGCTCCGTACGCGAAACTGCAGGACTGCTGTGGGAATGGCTCAATTCATGAGGCTTTGAGCCACTCCCACAGATTCACTCTTAATCAGCGGGCCGTAGGTTCGACCCCTACACGGCCCACCATTTTTCAATCACTTACGCAGTTCTCTCCGCTTCCAGACCCGCCGACTGTGCTACTTTTGTGCTACTTTCGCGGCGGCGGTCCAAAATCTCAACTCCATCCCGTAAACTTTCCGGAAAATGGTGCGCATACCGTTGCGTCATGATGGGCGATTTGTGCCCCAGCAACCGCTGCACCTTGTAGAGATCGATCCCGCTCTGCACCAGGGTCGTCGCAAACGTATGGCGCAAATCGTGGAAGCGGAAATCTTCGATCTGTGCCTTCTTGAGCGCGAGACGAAACGATCGCCGCAGATGACCTGACTCCATGGGAGTATAGGCTTTGCTGCAAAACACTCGATCGCTCGCCAAGGACCGCACCCTCGCTTTGGCCTTCAGGACCGTCAGCACGGCCTGATTGACCGGAATGGTTCGCCGCTCTCCGTTCTTCGAACGCATCACCGTGACGGTTCGGCGTGTGAAATCCACGCCTTTCCAGGTGAGTTCGAGGATCTCTCCCATCCGCATGCCGGTATTCAAGGCAAACGTCACGAGATCATGGAGCCAGGGAGCGCAGCCGCTGAGCAATCGCGCCTCTTCTTCGGCTGTTAACCACCGATCCCGCTTGTTATTTTCCTTCTCCATCGAGACCCGGGCGACGGGATTCTGCTCGCACCATTCCCATTCACGCATGGCCAAATTAAACGCCTTTTTGAGATTGGACAGTTCCCGATTAATGGTGGCTGGGGCCATCCCATCCTCATAGCGTTTGTTCTTGTACGCCACGATCACCTTCGGCGTGATGTCAGCGAGCGTGTACTGGCTAAAGAAGCCTCGAAGACTGGCCATGTACCCCTTCAACCCCCGATGCCGGAGCTTCCGAGCGACATGTTCCTTTTCATACCGATCCATCAATTCGATGAAGGTATGGGAGGCAGCCGTGGCTCGCTCGAAATAGCGACCTTCAATGATCTGCACTTTGATTTTTGAGAGTATCGCATCAGCCAATCGGCGATCGTGGGTTCCGGTCGACTTCCTCACCTGCTGACCTTGGTAATTAAAGTACATCCACCATACATCTCCTCGTTTCACGAGCCCCATTACACCCTCCCTTTCTGTTGGGCTCGCTGCTGGTCTGGTTTCCCCAGTCGGGAAGTATAGACCTCGGATTTCGCGGCTTCAATGAGGTAGTCTAGATCTCCAATATTATCGTGGATCGGCAGTGGGAACGGCTTGGGAAGAGTTTTCCCAAAGCCCTGTAGCCACGTCTGAATGGCGTCACGTTCGAATCTGAGGAGGCCATGAATGCGATGGCAAGGAATCTTGCCCTGAGAGGCCCAGAGGTAAAGTGTAGACGGCTTGATATTGAGCCAGGCCGACAGCTCTTTGATGGTGAGCATGGTGCAGATACACCGGGGGAGTCTCTCGACACCCCCAGTCCCCCTAACATGGGCTGCCAGCGTTGCCGCCGGCAGACGATGGATGAAACCGAGTGGGTGGTTGCTTGAGCAAGTTCCGGTGCCGGTCTTTCCACCGAGAGATGCCCCTGACAATTTCGTGCTGTAGCCATTCTTCCCCTCCAGGGGTGGCACAAATTACCGCCAGCATTGGCGTCAGGGTGTCGCTCACCCATCGTTTCACGTTCTGCAGGGTCTGCACCTGCTTCTCCTGGGCTAATCGCCCCTTCTGAAATCCCTCCGTCAGGAGGGCGTACCACTCCAGCATGGGAGCCCGGTAGCGTTCTTCATCCTCGGCATCCTTGGGGATTTGCCGGAAGTTCACATAATTGCGGAGTAGCCCTACGACGCACTCTTTCCAGTC
>CAZKVY010000106.1:0-9644 GCA_964556305.1 uncultured Nitrospira sp.
CACCCGTGTTCGTCCGTGATGTGGCAGAGGTGCGTATCGGTCATGCGGTGCGCCATGGCGCGGCCGTATTAAACGGCGAGCGGGAGGTGGTGGCGGGCACGGTGCTGATGCTGCGCGGAGGCAATGCGCGCGAAGTCGTGCAGGCCGTGAAACGACGGGTCGACACGATTCAGCGAGAAGGATTGTTATCGGAAGGCGTTAAGATCATCCCGTTTTATGATCGGATCGAGCTCGTCACGGCGGCCATCAATACCGTGCGCGATGCGCTCATCGAGGGGATCGTGCTAGTGACCCTCGTGTTTTTCCTGTTTCTGGGCCATGTGCGGAGCGCGATCGTTGTCACCGTTTCTCTGGTAGTCACACCGCTGATGACGTTCCTCGTGATGGAGCGTGTGGGGCTTTCCGCAAACCTCATGACCTTGGGTGGCCTGGCGATCGGGATCGGAGAAATTGCCGACGGGTCGTTAGTGGTAGTGGAGAATGTGTATCGCCATCTCTCCGACAATCATCTGCATCAGCGGTCCCGGCTGGAGGTGATTTTCCGCGCCACCAGCGAGGTGGGGCGGCCGATCGTGTTCGGGATTTTGATCATCAGCGTCGTGTTCCTGCCCCTGATGACCTTGCACGGGATGGAAGGGAAAATGTTTGCTCCCCTGGCGTATACGTTGGTGATTTCGCTGCTGATGTCGGTGGTTGTCACCTTGACCCTGTCCCCGGTGCTGGCGTCATTCATCCTGCGCGGTGACCATCCCGAGGAAACCCGACTCACCCGGTGGATGAAGGCCCGCTATCAGCCGCTGCTGCGATGGACGCTCGACCATCGGGTGCCGGTGTTGCTGGGATCGACGGGGGTCGTGCTGGCGAGCCTGACCCTGCTGCCGTTTGTGGGACGGGAATTCATTCCGATTCTGGAGGAGGGCGCGTTGACGCCGCAAATCGTGCGGCTACCGAGCGTGTCGCTGGAGGAGTCGATCGCGATTGAAAAGCAAACGCAGAAGGTCATGCTGGAGTTTCCGGAAGTGCAGATGTCGGTGAGCAAGATCGGCCGTCCCGATATCGCCGTCGGTCCGGAGGAGCCGAATGAGAGCGATCCGATCGTGACGCTGCGTCCGCGCAACGGTTGGACCACGGCACAGACCCAATCGGGATTGGTCGATGCGATCCGGAAGCGTCTTGCGGAGATTCCCGGTATCTCTGTCCTGATGAGTCAGCCGATCCAGGAGCGGGTCGATGAGTTGATCTCCGGCATCCGGACTGAATGCGCCATCAAGTTGTTCGGGGACGATCTCGACCTGCTGTATCAGAACGCCGAAATCATTGCGGACCTGATGCGGACCGTGGAAGGCGTGAAAGACGTCAAGGTCGAACAGGTTGCCGGGCAGCCGTATTTGACGATCGACATCGATCGGGAGAAAATCGCCCGTTACGGGATCAACGTGTCGGATGTGCACGACATCATTACGACGGCGGTGGGCGGCAAACCGGCCACGCAGGTGTATGAAGGGGAGCGTCGATTTCAGCTGACCCTGCGTTTCCCCGAGCCCTCTCGCAACAGTATCGGGGCCATCGGAGATATCCGGGTACGATCCGCATCCGGCGCGCCGATTCCCTTGAGCGAGCTCGCGACCATCGAGATGCGCGAAGGCCCGGCGCGTATCAGCCGCGAGCAGGCAAAGCGGCGGATCTACATCGGGTTCAATGTGGTGGGGCGCGACATCGGCAGTGTTGTGGATGAAGGCCGGAAGTTATTGGCCGAGCGGATCCGGTTGCCGCAGGGGTATACGGTGGCGTGGGGCGGGGCGTTCGAGAATATGGAGCGCGCGAATGCGCGGCTGTTAGTGGTGGTGCCGATCACGCTCGGGCTGGTGTTCTTTCTGCTCTTCTGGGCCTTCCATTCGCTGCGCTATGCCTCTTTGATCATCCTGAACCTGCCGTTTGCCTTGATCGGTGGTGTCGTGTCGCTGTGGCTCAGTGATCAGTATCTGAGCGTGCCTGCCTCCATCGGGTTTATCGAACTCTTCGGGTTGGCGGTGGGAAACGGCATCGTGCTTGTGTCCTACATCAACCAGTTGCGAAACGAAGGGCAGCAGACTGAGGCGGCGATCATGACGGGCTGTATCTTACGACTTCGCCCGGTGGTGATGACGATGATGACCACGTTACTCGGCCTCTTGCCGCTGGTCTTGGCGCAGGGGATCGGGGCGGAAGTTCAGCGGCCTTTGGCCACGGTGGTCGTCGGAGGCCTATTCACGTCCACGGCGCTGACACTGCTGGTCCTTCCCGCCTTGTATCGGACGTTTGCCGAACAGGAAATCGCGAAAGAACATGCTCCGGAGTGGGTGTGAGGGGAGTGCTCGAGACGATGACGAATGGACAACCGTTCTGGGCACGCTCCCTGGATGAGCTGTTCCGTGAGTTGCGTGTCACCTGGCAGGGGCTGAGCACCGCCGAGGCCGATCAACGGCAGGCCGTCTGCGCATCCGTCCGGCTGAAACCGCAGCGTGATAATCATCCCTTCCGGCTCCTGCTGGCTCAGTTCCGAAGCCCCATTATCCTCATCCTGCTCTTCGCTTCCGGCGTATCGTTTTTTCTCGCAGAACATAGCGATGCGCTGATCATCCTGGCCATTATTCTCGTCAGCGCGCTGTTGAGCTTTTGGCAGGAGTACAGCGCGGCCCGTGCCGTGGCCGGGCTGTTGGCACTCGTGCAAATCACGGCTCGTGTACGCCGGGATGGCGAGTTACAAGAGGTTCCTGCAGACCACATCGTGCCAGGCGACATCGTCGAGCTTTCGGCGGGCTCCAGTCTCCCCGGGGACGCCCGGCTGCTTGAGGCCAAGGATCTGTTCGTCGATGAGGCGACCTTGACGGGGGAGACCTATCCGGCTGAAAAATCGGTGGCGACGCTGACGGCCGAGGCCCCCTTGCAGAAACGAACGAACAGCCTGTTTCTTGGAACCCATGTGGTGAGTGGGCAGGCGCAGGCTCTGATCGTGGCTGTGGGCAAAGACACGGAATTCGGCCGTATTGCCCACCGGATGCAGGTGCGGGCCCCCGAAACGGAATTTGAGCGGGGCGTCCGACGATTCGGCTATCTGTTGCTGGAAGTCACGCTGCTCCTGGTGCTCTCTATTTTCGCCGTTAACGTGTACCTGGCGCGTCCGGTCCTCGAGTCCTTTCTCTTTTCCATGGCGTTGGCCGTCGGCCTCACGCCGCAGCTGCTGCCGGCCATCATCAGCGTCAACCTCTCCCACGGTGCGAAACGCATGGCGCAACAGAAGGTCGTCGTCAAACGTCTGGCTTCGATCGAAAATTTCGGCAGCATGAATGTGTTGTGCTCCGACAAGACCGGCACCCTGACCGAAGGCTCTATGCGGCTGCATACAGCCCTGAATCTCCAAGGTCAATCGAGCGAGAAGGTGCTATTCCTTGCCTACGCGAACGCGATGTTCGAAACCGGATTTCCAAATCCACTCGACGAAGCCCTCCGCCGGCATGAGGCGTTGGATCTCACCGGCTACCGCAAGCTGGAAGAAGAACCATACGACTTCGTCCGTAAACGTCTTTCCATCCTGGTGGCGACCCCCCAGACGCATCTGTTGATCACCAAAGGCGCCGTCGAGAGCATGTTGGCGATCTGTCTGGATGCGGAGCAGGCGGACGGTACCGTCGTGCCGATCGATCAGGTTCAGTCATTCGTTCGACAACGCGTTCGCGAATTGAGTGCCGAGGGATTCCGCACGCTGGGGCTGGCCAGTCGTGACATGGGTACCGCTGAGCGCGTGTCGAAAGAGCATGAAGCCGGCATGACCTTTCTAGGGTTGCTGGTGTTTGCCGATCCTCCGAAGCCGGGGATGGACAACACCGTTGCGGCACTCAAAGGCCTGGGCGTGTCCTTGAAAATGGTGACCGGGGATCAGGCGTTGGTGGCGGCGTACGTCGGGCGAGCGGTTGGGCTGAAGAATCCGAGCCTGGTTACAGGGACTGATCTGCGCGGCATGAGCGATGACGCGCTACGCACGCGCGCGAACAGCATCGATATCTTCGCGGAAATTGAGCCTAATCAAAAGGAACGCATCATCCGTGCGCTGCGCGCGTCCGGGAATGTCGTCGGCTACCTGGGCGACGGGATCAACGATGCCCCGGCGCTTCACGCTGCGGATGTCGGCATGTCGGTCGATAGCGCCGTCGATGTCGCCAAAGAAGCAGCCGATCTGGTGTTGCTGGAGCACGATCTGAGCGTGCTGGTGCAAGGCGTCCGCGAGGGTCGCATGACCTTCTCAAACACTTTGAAGTATGTGTTCATGGCCACCAGCGCGAATTTCGGCAACATGTTCAGTATGGCCGGGGCCTCGTTGTTCCTGCCGTTTCTTCCGTTGCTGCCGAAACAGATCTTGCTGACGAATGTGTTGACGGACCTTCCCGAAATGACCATTGCCACCGACCGGGTCGATCACGAACTGATCGAGCGGCCTCGCCGATGGGACATTCCGTTCATCCGACGATTCATGCTCACCTTCGGCCTGGTGAGTTCCTTATTCGACTACCTCACGTTCGGAGTCCTCTTGCTGCTGTTGCACTCGACGACCGGCCAATTTCGCACCGGGTGGTTTGTCGAGTCCGTGCTCTCGGCGTCGTTAATCGTCCTGGTCATTCGCACCCGCCGGCCGTTCTATAGTAGCCGGCCCTCTCCGGCGCTGCTGCTTACGACGCTTCTGACCGGACTGGCGACCATGCTGCTGCCGATGACACCGGTGGGAACATTCCTAGGATTCGAACCGCTCCCGCCGATCTTTATGGCAGCGTTGCTCGGAATTCTTCTTAGCTATGTTGCGGCGGCCGAACTGGCGAAAAAGCTGTTCTACCGGCATGCGCACAATGGCCGCTGAGCGACGCCGCGCACTTCCTGAATTCCTACGTCTCGCGCTGCCCATACAATCGATCATCTCCTTGACTGTACGTGGTGATGTAGTACAACCAGAGAGAGCTGGTTCGTCAGTCATTCTTCCACGCTCCAATCCTCACGAGGATGCCCATGCCCTCTTCTTCGCACTCGCCCGACGGTCTCTCGTATGATCCGCAGCTGTTGCTGAATTCGCAACCGGTCATCGTGACGGTGATCGATCCTGCCGACCATTCCGTGCAGTTCCAAAACCAGACCAGTCTGGGCGCATTCGGCGACATGGCCGGTTCCCCCTGTTATGAAAAGATTGCGGGAAAGACGGCGCCTTGCGAATTTTGCCGTATGCCCGAGTCCCTGCATCGCGAGGGCGTGGTATCAGACCAAGTGGAGATGCCGAACGGCCGCCAGCTGTTGGTGCATTGGGCTCAGGCCCCGACGAAAGACGGCCGCGTCCATGTCATCGAGACGATCATCGATCTGACGAAGCGCAAGCAGGACGAGCAGAGCCTACGGCAGTCGCAGAAGATGGAGGCGCTGGGGCGATTGGCTGCGGGCATCGCGCATGACTTCAACAATCTCCTCATGGTCGTCATCGGCCATGCGCACCGCGTCGCGCAGCAGCTGGGATCGCATCCGCTGCACCACGAAGTCGAAATGATCGGACAGGCCGGCACCCGAGCCGCGGCCTTGACGAAGAAGTTGTTGACCTTCAGTCGGCGTCAGGTCCTGGAGCAGCGTGATGTGCACCTCAATACGCTGGTGCGCGACATGGAAGATATTTTGCGCCGGCTGATCGGAGAGCAGATTCAGACGGTCATTGTGCTGCATCCGGAGGCCGGCCATGTCCTGGGTGACCCGGTACAGATGGAGCAGGTGTTGCTGAACCTCGCGCTGAACGCACGCGATGCCATGGCCGAAGGGGGCATCCTGACGATCGAGACGGGCAATATCGATCTCGACGAGAATTATGTGCGAACCCACCCAGGAGCGGTCCCTGGCCACTATGTCACCCTTGTCGTCGAGGACACGGGATGCGGGATCGATACCGAGACCCTCGCCCATATTTTTGAACCCTATTTCACGACCAAGGAGTTCGAGAAGGGGACGGGATTGGGGTTGGCCACCGTCTATGGAATCGTGAAGGAGAGCCGCGGGTATATTGACGTGACCAGCCAGCCTGGACGAGGCTCGCGCTTTACGGTGATGTTGCCGCGCGTGCAGTCGCAATCCTCGGACACCGAACAGGTGGCGGCCTCACGACGGCTTCCGGCGACCTGTGCGACCATTCTCCTGGTGGAAGACGATGAAGGTATTCGACGTCTGGTGGCGGCCGTGCTGCGGGATCAGGGCTATGAAGTGTTGGCGGCGGCCGACGGTGTCGAGGCGCTGCAAATGCTACAATTGCGAAAAGGCGGTTGCGACCTGTTGATCACCGACGTGATCTTGCCGCGTATGAAGGCTTCCGTGTTGGCCCAAGGGGCCAGGACGATGTTTCCCAAGATCAAGGTGCTCTATATTTCTGGCTATGCCGGGGACATGCTGGTGTCCCACGGGGTGGATGCGCAAGCGGCCTACCTGCAAAAACCGTTTATGCCTCAGGCCATTATCGAGAAAGTGGCCGAATTGATCCCGCCCGTTCCTCCGCAGTAAAGACCCCCCTGATCACCAGCCCGACCTGTTCGGGCGGCCTGCGGTGAGAATAGTTCTCCATCGCTTGCCCTGCGCAGACCTCTTTGTCGCGTGGCCGTTGGCGAAGGATCGCGCCAACGTGGGGACTAGGTGGAATGCGGCAGGTCTCACGGGAGGGGCAGGTGAGTGCTTGCGCGGGAGAGAGTCTTATTGCCAGGAGACCCCGGCAAGAGAGATGACCCGTTCCGATTCCGCCGTCGACTGAGCGTCCAGAAGAAGGTCGTAGACGAGTTTCACCCGGCTCCGCGTTTCTGCCGAGAGTGCCAGGAATTCCACCCCGAAGGCATCCTTACTTGTCCAGGTGACGACGGCGGGCTTGATCTCGATGGGTGCGATGCGATCGGGGAGCGAGATCCGCAACGTCAATCGCATTCCGCAGTGCACCTTGGCGGCAGTCTGTTGAATCTTGCATCCGCCGGGAGAAAAATCCCGCACCACCCCCTGACTTGTCCCACGGGCGCCCTGCACTTCGATCGGGCGATTCATCTCCACTCGCCTGTTCTTACGTTTTGACATCACTCGGTCCTTCCATGGTCGCCTGGTCCGGCTTGGTCCACCCACTCATTAGATGGCAGGTTGCATGAGGGATTCTGTTAACGTTCTAAATACAGGATCCAGCATGAAGCGCCCGAAGGACACATCCTGTCTGGGGTCCGGGATGGGTTCACGCTCGTTGCTCAGGCGGAAATGTAGGAAGGCGTCGTGAAGAGATTGTATCGTCCTTTCTCGTTCATTCATTCCGGCATAGGTGCGGGCGAGATCGTAATGAAAAAACGGATTCGCCGGCTCTTTCGAGAGCCCATAGTCGATTGTCGTCTTGGCCCGCGCAAGGTCGCCGGTTCGGCGATAGGCGACGCCCAGGTTATGGATGAGAAGACGCCAGAGGGGTTTGGTCAGTACGGGGTTTGCCCGTTCGAGGGCGACTGCCTGTTCATAATGCGGGATCGCCTGTTTGTATTGTCCGTGGAGATAAGGTGCGCTGCCTGCTCGAAAGTGATCCAAACTGCCGGCCTCGGCCGCGGCGACGATGGTGAGGCTTTCCAGCACCTTGCGCAGTTGCGCAGCGTCTCCGGTTTTGGCGCCGCTTTGTGAGAGGTGGATGTCCGTGTAGACGTTGTCTCTAATCGTACAGGCAAAGAGGTGAAGTTGATCTGCCCGCTGGCCGCCGGTTTCATGGAACAGATATTCGAATACGGATAGGTCCTGGATCTCAGTACGTGTGGGGCCTGCGTCGGATGGCGCGGCAGCGATCCGTGCGATGCCTTGCATATGAGTGAGACAGCCCTGCTCCGTGGCCTCCCCGGAGACCGCTTCCAGCGTGATGGAGAGATGCACCGCGGTGGTGTCGTTGGTGGCGAGGAAGTAGCGCCGACTGTCCGGTTTGACGCCATCCGCTAGAACGCGGTAGCCGGGAATGTCTAGATTCACTGCCCAGGTCTTGTCGATGAGGGCGACGCTCGCCTGCTGTGGGCGGTCCTCAGCAAGTACGGCTCCGGCCGTCACGAGAGTGCAACTGAATAGGCTTGCGAGTAACAGTTTCGTCGACGATGGCATGACCGCTCCTTGTTTCTGTCTCTGCAGGATGACTACGCCGTGACTGTAGTCTAACGTTCACTTCTCGCGGGCCAAAGCAAAAGCACGAAATCAACGTCCTGTGTGGTTGGAGACTCGTCGTCAGTGGTGTGTCGTGAAGGGGCTGATCCTGTGGCGTCGTGCCACAGGACGCAGAGAGGCCTGTCGCCTATGACGGCAGCAGAGCAGCCTTCGACGGGGAATCGTTGGGGCAGGTTGCGACGCCACTATCAACCGTTGACGGTACCCGCTTTGCATAGTGCTCGATAAGGATGTATTCCTATCAGGGGAATTGGCCAGCCGATTCTGCAACGAGAGGAGTGACGATGCACGAACGATATGCCAAGGAGCTCAGAGAGCGGCAACGCGCCGGTGGTTGGTTGCGGCCGGCCCTCTGTTTGGTGGTTGCGGCGGTGACGGCACAAGCGGCGGGGCCTGCCCAGGCGGTGGTGCACGTGCTTCCTGAGATGACCGTGACGCGCGAGAGCGGGACTCTCACCGGCGCGAAGGCCATTCGAGCCGATCCCACGGTGCAGGAAGTGCTGGCGGCATTTGATCGCGCGGAGCGTGCGTTGGAGAGGCAGGAGCTCGCCGCACTGATGCAGTTTTATGCGCCGGGCTACAATTATCACGGCCTGCACGTGAGGGATGTCGAACGCATCTGGGGCGAGGTGTTCGAGCACTATCGGACCTTATCCTCGACGCATCTCTTTTCCGAAATGAAGATCGTGCGCGCCGGGGAGGGGCTGCGCGTCGAACTGACCTGCACCGGTGGCCTGTATGGCGCCGACGTACAATCAGGCGCCCGCGTCACGCTGGATAGTTGGTTTCAGGAGGTGCATTATCTCGTGCAGGACAAGCAAGGGTGGCGGTTTCTGGGAAATCGAGGTGACGCGCCGCGCTCGGCGCCCTTCTCTTCCTCCCCGCACCACCCGCTCTTCTGATCGAGAGGGTCCAGGCGATCAGGCGGCGGCCGCGGAGGCGGCCGTGGCAGCGGTGCTGAGGAGTTTTTTGACGCTGGCATGGGCCAGCACGACGTCCGGGGTCCGTTGCAGGGCCTCATAGTAGCTGCGCTCGAACCCGTCGCCTTCTTCGGAAGGGCGCAGCATGTGGCGAGCTTCCATCAGCAGGTCCTGCGCGGTTTCGATCGTCGTGTCCTCGTGATCTTCCAGCACGACATCGATCCGAACGACGAGATGCGACAAGGGATGGAGCCAGGCGAACCAGGGGTCGTTCATGACCAGCTGCAAAAGCTGACCGGCTGAGGAGATGCGCCCGTAAATGCGTTCATAGGTGAGCTGTTCGGAGACGATCAGGGATTTGTGCAGGCCGAGGAGGCCGTGACGAAGGTCCTTCAGGCTGTGACGAAGGTTATCCGGAAGCGGGCTCGAAGACGACCAGGAGGAACGTGTCATAGTTCACCAATCCTACGCAATCCACAGCTTCAAGCGACGGCCGTTCCTACCACAGGAATGATGCCC
>CAZKVY010000107.1:0-9515 GCA_964556305.1 uncultured Nitrospira sp.
CGCTCGCAGCAGGCGATTCCGGAATTCCTCTCGACGCATCCATCCGATGTCACCCGCATCAATCAGATCGAGGCCTGGATCCCCGACGCCATGAAACACTATCATCCCGCAGGAAAGGCCCCGGCAATCCCGTCCGGTCCAATCCAACCCTACCGGCCCCCGGTGGGGCCCATGCCCGAGGCGCCTCTGCCGACCGGTTAACTTCTTGATTCGAGGTCAATTGTGCCACGACGGACAGACATCCGCTCCATTCTCTTGATCGGCTCCGGCCCCATCGTGATCGGGCAAGCCTGCGAATTTGATTATTCCGGTACACAGGCCTGCAAGGCCCTCAAAGAAGAGGGTTACCGCGTCATCCTGATCAACAGCAATCCGGCCACGATCATGACCGACCCGGATTTTGCCGACCGGACCTACATCGAACCGATCACCCTCGACGTGGTGGAAAAGGTCATCGAATGCGAGCGCCCGGATGCGCTCCTGCCGACCATGGGCGGACAGACGGCGTTGAACACCGCCATTGGATTAGCCAAACGGGGAGTGCTGGAAAAATACAACGTTCAGTTGATCGGGGCGTCGATCGAGGCCATTCACAAAGCCGAAGACCGCGATGCGTTTCGACAGGCGATGTGGAAAATCGGCCTCCGTGTGCCAGACAGCGGCGTGGCGACTTCTCTCTGGGAAGCCGAGGAACAAGTCAAACGAGTTCAGTTTCCGGCGATCGTCCGGCCTTCGTTTACCATGGGCGGGACCGGCGGCAACATCGCATACAATATCGAGGAATTCCGGACGCAGGTAGAATGGGGCCTCGCCATGAGCCCGGTTCGCCAGGTGCTCATCGAACAGTCGGTCATCGGCTGGAAAGAATTCGAACTCGAAGTGATGCGCGACCTGAAAGACAATGTGGTCATCATCTGTCCGATCGAGAACCTCGATCCAATGGGCGTGCATACCGGCGACAGCATCACCGTGGCGCCGGCGCTCACGTTGACCGACAAGGAATACCAGATGTTGCGCGATGCGGCCGTGCGCATCATTCGCGAAATCGGCGTCGATACGGGCGGAGCCAATATTCAGTTCGGCATGAACCCGATGAACGGCGAGATGGTCGTGATCGAAATGAATCCGCGCGTGTCTCGGAGCTCTGCACTCGCGTCCAAAGCCACGGGATTTCCCATCGCAAAAATTGCCGCCAAACTGGCCGTCGGGTATACGCTGGATGAGATCACGAACGACATCACCGGCGTCACGAAAGCCTCGTTTGAGCCCACGATCGATTACGTGGTCGTGAAAATTCCGCGCTTCGCCTTTCAGAAATTTCCCGGCGCCGATCCCACGCTGACGACCCAAATGAAATCGGTCGGCGAAGTTATGGCCATCGGGCGGACGTTCAAGGAATCGCTGCAGAAGGCGATCCGCTCCATGGAAGTCGATCAGTTCGGCTTCAGCTCGAAGATGGGCCTCGATCTCGGCGTGCCGCCGTCGCTCGATCGTGACGAGGCCGCGGAACAGGTTCGCAAGGCCGTGCGCACACCACTTCCGGACCGGCTGTGGCGCCTTGCCGACGGCATGCGTCTCGGCATGACGAATCAGGAACTCTTCGCCCTGACCAAAATCGATCCCTGGTTTCTGGATCAGATTCGTGAAATCGTCGAGTTTGAGCCCCGGCTCGTGGCAGAACGCGGCACACTTGGCGACTCCGGACTGCGGCCGGACCTGCTGGTCGAGGCGAAGCAATTGGGCTTCGCCGACGAACGCCTGGCGCAATTGCTGGGGGTCCCGCAAAGCACGATTCGACGCTGGCGCTTGGCCTTGAGCCAAGGAAATCCCCCTCGCAGCGTCACGTACAAGCGCGTCGATACGTGCGCCGCGGAGTTCGAAGCCCACACCCCGTACCTCTACTCCACCTATGAGCGCGAATGCGAGGCGCGACCGACCGACAAGAAAAAGGTGGTGATTCTGGGCGGCGGACCGAACCGGATCGGGCAGGGGATCGAGTTCGACTATTGTTGCGTGCACGCGGCCATGGCATTGCGCGAGGAACAGATCGAAACCATCATGGTCAATTGCAATCCGGAAACGGTCAGCACCGATTACGACACCTCCGACCGTCTCTACTTTGAGCCGCTCACGGAGGAAGATGTGCTCAATATCGTGGAACGGGAACAGCCCATGGGCGTGGTGCTGCAGTTCGGCGGACAAACGCCCCTCAAGCTGGCACTCTCCCTGTCGCGCGCCGGCGTGACGATTCTCGGCACGAGCCCGGATGCAATCGATCGCGCCGAAGATCGTGCCCGCTTCCGCGACCTGCTCGACAAACTTGGCCTGCGTCAGGCGGAGAGCGGGATGGCCCATTCGGTCGATGAAGCCTTGAAAATCGCCGCCGACATTACCTATCCCGTGATGGTGCGGCCGTCGTACGTCCTTGGCGGACGGTCGATGCAGATCGTCTACGACGAGGCCGGACTGCTCCACTATATGAACACAGCGGTCAAGGCGTCGGAGAAACACCCCGTGCTGATCGATAAGTATTTGCGCGATGCCATCGAAATTGATGCCGACGCGATCTCCGACGGCACCACCGTGGTGGTCGCAGGCATCATGGAGCACATCGAGGAAGCGGGCGTCCATTCCGGCGATTCCGCCTGCTCGCTGCCGCCCTACACACTGGACTCTGCAACGATCGAAGAAATCCGCCGGCAGATGACCGCGCTGGCATTGGAACTCGGCGTGATCGGGCTCATGAACGCGCAGTTCGCCGTGAAGGATCAGACCATCTATGTGCTGGAGGTCAACCCGCGAGGGTCGCGCACCGTACCGTTCGTCAGCAAAGCCATCGGCGTCCCCCTGGCCAAACTGGCCATGAAGGTCATGGTGGGCAAATCGCTCCAGCAATTGCATTTCACGACGGCACCCACGCCGACGCATCTCTCGGTCAAGGAGGCAGTGTTCCCGTTCACGAAGTTCGCCGGGGTGGACGTACTGCTCGGTCCGGAAATGAAATCCACCGGGGAAGTCATGGGCATCGACAGTGATTTCGGTTGGGCGTTCGTGAAATCCCAGGCCGGCGCCGGCGCTATCCTACCGACCTCGGGCACCGCATTTCTCAGCGTTAAAAGTGAGGACCGCGCCGGAGCGTGCGATGTCGCCCAACGGCTGGTCGCGCTGGGATTCCGCATCACCGCAACCTCCGGCACGGCCGCGTACCTCACCGAGCAGGGGATGAAGGTGGAGGTCGTCAACAAGGTGCAGGAGGGGCGGCCGCACATCGTCGACCATATCAAGAATGGCGATGTGGCCTTGGTCGTCAATACCGTGCGGACCGCGTCCGCCCAGACCGACTCCCTGTCCATCCGACGCGAGGCGCTGCACAAAGGC
This sequence comes from uncultured Nitrospira sp., assembly GCA_964556305.1. Classification (GTDB taxonomy): domain Bacteria; phylum Nitrospirota; class Nitrospiria; order Nitrospirales; family Nitrospiraceae; genus Nitrospira_A. Next base: position 3,379 of record CAZKVY010000107.1, read on the forward strand.
GTGCCCTACTACACGACGATGCGCGGTGCCCTGGCCGCGGTGATGGGGATCGAAGCGCTCCTGAAAAAGGGGCTTGCCATCCGAGCCTTGCAGGAGTATCACCGGGTGAATTGAGCGAAGGTCCTGACAGAGGGATAATTGACAACAGGTTCCAGGAATGGACACGACTCCGTCACGTATTCCTGGACAGGGGTTACCGGCAAGACGACTGACAGGCGCCACCGGAAACCGGTTTCAATGGTCATCGGGGGGAAGATATGCCGACACCGATTACGAGAAAAGGATACGAAGCGCTGAAAGCCGAATTGGATCGGCTCCATAAAGTGGAACGGCCGCGCGTCATCGAGGCGATCGCAGAAGCGCGCGCGCATGGCGATCTGAGCGAAAATGCCGAGTACGATGCCGCGAAAGAGCGGCAGGGTTTCATCGAGGCGCGCCTGGCGGAGTTGAAGGGCAAATTGGCCGACTGCCGGATCATCGACATTGCCGGCCGCACCAGCGATACCGTGGTGTTCGGCGCCACCGTCGTCTTGATCGAACAGGAAGCCCAGGCCAAGAAGCAATACACCCTGGTCGGGCAGGATGAAGCGGACCTCAAGTTCTCTCGTATTTCCGTTCAATCGCCGGTGGGCCGGGCCCTGATCGGCAAGCGTGTCGGCGACCTGGTGGAGGTGACGACTCCCGCCAAGGTGGTGGAATACGAAGTGATGGAAATCCGTTTCGAGGAATTGTAAGCGCCCATGGCACCCCGTCTACTACTCACACCCTCGTCCCGCGCGCAACCTTGTTTGCATGCCCGATCCCGGTTTGCCTCATGCCGGTAACCATTCCCCTCATCACACTGTTGACGGATTTCGGCGACCGCGATTATTTCGTGGCCAGTGTGAAGGGCGTCATCCTCAACATCAATCCCCAGGCGCAGATCGTGGATCTGTCGCATCACGTCACGCCGCACGATGTGGCGGATGCCGCCTATCTGCTCAAATCCTGCTATCGCTATTTTCCGGACGGCACCATCCATGTCGCAGTCGTGGATCCCGGCGTAGGCACCACCAGACGGCCGCTGCTGGTCTCGTCCTCGCGCTACTCTTTTATCGGACCGGACAACGGACTGTTCACCCACATTTACCAAGAAGAAACGGGGGTCGAAGTACGGCACCTCGAAAACCGGCAGTACCGGCTGGACTCCGAAGGCGCCACCTTCGACGGGCGCGACCTCTTCGCTCCCGCCGCGGCCTGGTTGACCAAAGGCCAACCGGTCGGATCCTTCGGCCGACTCGTCCCCAACTATGAACGCCTACCGATTGCGGAACCCTCTTGGGACAAACATGCCATGGCTGGCGAGATCGTTTATATAGACCGATTCGGCAATCTGATTTCCAACCTCACCGCGTACCATATCCGGGAGGTGCGAGGTGTCAGCAAACGCTCCGACCCGTACATTCGCATCGGAGACCTGACGATCGACAGTCTGGTGCATAATTACGCTGAGGGGTCGGTCGATACTCCACGAGCACTAATCAACAGTAATGGATATGTCGAGGTGTTCCTGAAAGAAGCTCGCGCGGCCGACCGATTGAAGGTGGCCAGAGGCGCGCGAATCGAGCTCAGTTAACCCTGCCATCCTCGCGATTCACCCCAGGCCTCCTCCTGCGACCCAGTCCATCTCCTGGAATTGACAGGCGAAAGTTGCCGGTGTTCTAATAACAGTGTGAGTTCGTAGGCCGGTATGCACTTCGTGGCCATCATGGAATAGGCTGATCTTCTTGCATATTTGGTCCAGCCCGTGCCAATCGCACCATTCCTGTTGGTCCTGCATCCCGCCCTCACCGTTCCTGAAAAAGGTGTGCTCAATCATAGGGAATCGTACCGCCAAGACACCTCCAAACGGACTCAACACCTTGACGGGACGGAAGACTATGCTCGAACGACACATCGACCGATACAGGATGTAAGGGAATCCAGTTCCATGACACGACCACTGCGACATTTCCTGGCCATTCTTCTTAGCCTGACTCTCGTGGCCTGCACACGCCCGGATCCCCCGGCGCCATCCGCCAAACCGGGTCCGCCATCGGTGGTCGCAAGCCAGCAACCGGATATTCAGACGATGCGCGTTGATGCCTCGCCATCCTTGCCGGCGTTAACCCTGTCCGCCAGAGTGACCTACTCAGAAGACGGATACTCAAAAATTTCTTCACCGCTTCAGGGGCCGGTGCTTGACGTGCGGGTCAAACTCGGCCAGGCAGTCAAGGCCGGAGACATCCTGATGGTCATCGACGCGGCGGATATCGCTCGCGCCTACGCCGCCTATGTCGAGGAAATTTCGGAGTTGGGGCTGGCCGAACGAAACTATGAACTGATCAAAGATCTCTACGATGCCCAGGCCATGTCCTTGAAGGATCTCGAGCATGCGGAAAATGATCTGAATCGCGAACGGGCGGAATTCAAGCAGGCGAAGGAACGACTGCTTTCCCTCCGCGTCCCAGCCGCCGAACTCAGCAAACCTCTCGCGCAACAACAGATCACGTCGCGCTTCGAGCTTCGTAGCCCACTGACCGGCACGGTCGTTGAACGCAATGTGACACCGGGGCAAATCGTCGGGACGGCTTCGGATCAGCCGCTGTTCACCGTGGCCAATCTGGACCGACTGCAAGTGGTGGCGGATGTCTACGAGCACGATCTCTCGGGAATCCGGGTGGGCACGGTCGCTGTCATGACGGTCGAGGCCTATCCGGCCATTGAATTTCCCGCGAAAATTGCCGTCATCGGGGATGTCGTCGATCCGGCAACCAGAACGATCAAAGTTCGCGCCACCGTTTCAAACCAGGACCGCCGTCTGAAGCCGGAGATGTTTGCACGACTTACGATTGCAGGCCACACCATGCGCCCGAAAATTGTGATTCCCAGACAGGCGGTGGTGGAACGATCCGGGAGGCAATGGATCGTAGTGGAACTCGAGCCCGGGCGGTTTGAGGAACGGGCCGTGACGATCGACAGCGTGACAGAAAACCAAGTGACCATCCGAGAAGGAGTCTCTACCGGAGAACGCATCGTGCTCAGCCCCTCGTCTATCAACCACCTGGCTGCGAGCGACACGTCCGCCGGTGGGGCCTAGGACGGAAAGGATGATACCTCCACCCGCCCTCTCGCTCAAGTCTGGTCAGAGTGGTCTGTCAGATCGGCTTCAGAAAAGGCTGCACGGAGGCTGGAATGATGCGGGACAGGCCATTGGCAGTGAAGACCGGTTCCGCTATAACGCCGCGACGAGAATCCGCACCAGCCCCGACAAATCTTCGGCATCGACTCCGGCCACCGTTCGATTCGTCGTGTTGGTATAAGAGGCTTCCAGCGAAAGGGTGGTAGGGTGCCCGTAAATCGGATTGAGGTGGAAGGCAAACATCCCCCGGCCCACGATACTTTCCGTTTCAATCAACCCGTCGCTCGACTTCGTGCTGGTGTACCCGCCCATCGCACTCATCAATAATCGCTGGCTTTGTTTATACAGCAGGGACACAGACGCCATCGGTGTCTGGATCTTCGCGCCGGACCAGCTCTGCGTTTCCGAGCGGTAACTAAGCGTCGGCGCAAGGGTCAGGGTATTGAGCGGACGATAGGCCGCGACCAGGGTCTGGGCAAACGTGGTCGATTGGGCGCCACCTCGCATCTCATCGTGTGTCAGGATATAGCTCGATGAAAGCCTGGCATTCCAGGTCAAGCCCGCATAGGCCAGCGCCGCTTCCATGCTGTTACTCTGGCTGCGCTGAGCGGTCATTCCCGCGGGAATGAACGTGCTCTCCAAAGCGCTCCGCGCATAGGTCAGGCTGAGCTCCGGCCAAGCCGGCTTCACAAGGGCAACGCCGATACGGTTTACCTTCTGTTGAATACGCGGCCGGTTCGGCTCCAGATCCACATTGTTCCAGGTCTGGCCGGACGAACTGCGCAGCTTCGCAATGCCCAATCCCCATTCAGCCCACATTTCCCGGACCGTCTGGTCCGGCGAGTTGAAGAAGGCTTTACCGGCCGATCGATAATTGATGCCGTATCGTACCGGACCGTTGGTGCCGGTCAACGCCATGCGCACCATGCGTTTGGCGCCGTCATCGCGTTGATCGATGCGCGAGGTGAGACCGGCATCGTTGGTCGCATTGTTCGCCACTTCACCTTCCGCCGTCAGCTGCCCCTTGAGCCAGGTGGAATTGGCGCCGACACCTTTGGTCTGAGGCCGGTCGGAATCAGGAACCAGATCTTTCAAGCGGGTGGACGTTGACGGCGGCGCAAACGACGTCGCCTGAAAAGACGTATGGAGGATCGGAGAAGCAATTGAAAAAGGAATCGCGGAGGTGCCGGATTCACGGGCCGTATCGCTGAACTGAATGCGCTGGAGAAGAAGTTCCGACTGTTGCGCGTCTTCGGCCCACACCGAGAGGGGCAGGAGAAGGAGCAGGCACAGGATCCGGATCATCCGACCGGTTGTCATGAATCCATGCTCGCGGAGGGCATCGCGTAGAACAGCATGAAATCAAGTGTAGCACTCGGCTTCCGCACTCCCGGCCCAGACGGCAGTGTTCAAAACCCGTCGGGAGACTGTTCCAGCATGAACACAGAAGAGTGATCACAGGTCAGCAGAAATCAGCGGGAAAGACGGGCGCTTTTAGCGCGAGGCGGCAGATTCTTCGGTGGTCTCACGAATAGCAGTGTGCAAAATTGCTATCATCTTGGCGAGCTCACGAGGCGAGATGGAGAGGGGAGGAACCAGGGCTATCACGTTGCCGAGCGGCCGCAGCAACAGTCCACGGATCCGGCACGCCTGCGCGACGCGATGCCCGATGCGATGTTCGAGCGGATAAGGGGTTTTCGTCTGACGATTCAGGACCAACTCGATACCGACCATGAACCCGCATTGGCGAATGTCCCCCACCTGCGTCAGATCGGCCAATGGCTTCAAGAGCTGGGCAAGCAGCCGAGATTTCTTTCGCACCTGCGCGACCGTCCGTTCACGCCGGAAGATGTCGAGATTCGCCAAGGCGACCGCGCAGCCCAAGGGATTTCCGGTGTAGCTATGGCCGTGAAAGAAGGTCTTCCACTCGTCATACCGTCCCAGGAAGGCGCGATAGATTTCTTCCGTCGTCAGGGTCGCGGCCAGCGGCATATATCCGCCGGTCAGCCCTTTGCTGATTGCCATCAGATCGGGCGTGACCCCCTCGTGCTGGCAGGCGAACATCTTTCCGGTGCGTCCGAATCCGGTTGCGACTTCGTCGACGATCAGCAGCACGTTGTACTGAGTGCAGAGCTCGCGTACACGTGCCAAATACCCGGGTGGCGCCACCATCATTCCGGCTGCCGCCTGCACCAGCGGTTCGAGGATCACGCCGGCCAATTCCCGATGCCTGGTCTTCAACAGCGTCTCGAGCGGATCTATGCAGGCCATCCGACAGGTTGGATAGGTGAGATTGAGCGGGCACCGGTAGCAATAAGGCGGCTCGACCTGATGTGTGGGAAAGAGCAGCGGTTTGAAGCGCGCGTGAAACAACTCGATGTTGCCCACACTCACGGCGCCGACCGTGTCGCCGTGATAGGCCATCTTCAAATGGAGAAACGACTGCTTCTGTCCCGCGGCAGGCTGTGCTTGTTGCCAATACTGCACCGCCATCTTCAGCGCCACTTCCACCGCTGTCGAACCGTTATCGGAATAGAACACCCGCCGAAGGCCCTTCGGCGCAATCCGGATCAGTTCCTTCGCCAGACGAATTGCCGGAGGATTAGACAGTCCGAGAAACGTCGAGTGCGCGATCTGTCTGAGCTGCCCCGTCAGCGCGCGATCCAGTTGCGGATGCCGATGCCCGTGGAGGTTGACCCAAATGGAAGACGTCCCGTCGAGATACCTCCGCCCCTCCGTGTCGATCAGGTAGGAGCCTTTGCCCCTTTCGATAATCAAAGGCGTCTCCTGTTCCCATTCCTGCATCTGGGTGAACGGATGCCAGAGATAGGCATGATCCCAGGCGGCGAGCGGCGGGCGTTTGAGTAGACGTGTCATCTGATGATGTGGTGTGACGCTGTGGTTGCGCGGTAGAGACCTCTGCGATGCATGAAACGCCGCGCCGCGCGCGGATTATACCGGCGGGCGATTTCTTTGA
>CAZKVY010000108.1:0-1429 GCA_964556305.1 uncultured Nitrospira sp.
AAGTCCGAGCTATCGTGCCTCGTGGTGCCGCAGGTCACGCTCACCATTGGTACACCGGTCGTTGGTGTCCTGAACAGCGTGGCGGTGAACCAGGGGGATGTGGTCAAGGAAGGCGATATCCTTGCCACGCTCGAGTCAAGTTTGGAGCAGGCCGAAGTCGCCTTGGCGAAGGCGAAGGCCGAGATGGATGCGGCAGAGAAAAGCACCCAAATGAAGGCCGAGTTCAGTCTGAGGAAATCTGTGCGTGCAAAAGATTTGGGCCGGACATCCGCCATGGCGCACCACGAAGTGGATGAAGCCGAAACGGACGAACGATTGGCGCAAGTCGCCCATATCGAAGCGTTGGAAAACAAGCGAGTCGCGCAGCTTGAGTTAGAACGTGCCAAGGTGGCGCTGGAGTTGCGGACCGTTCGTAGTCCTATTACAGGCATGGTGGTGGAGCGGTTTCTCTCTCCAGGGGAGTTGGTCAAGCAGGCGCCGATTATGAAGCTGGCCCGGCTCGATCCGCTGATCGTGGAGGTGCTGGTCCCCGTATCCTGGTTTGGAAAAATTACTGCCGGGATGGAGGGGGACGTGCGATTGGAGTGGTCCTCACCGGACCTGCATCGGGCTCGCGTGACGGTGGTCAATCCGGTCATCAACAGTGCCAGCGGTACATTCGAAGTGCTGCTTGAACTTCCAAATCCGGGCTATAAGATACCGGCTGGGCTTTCCTGCACAGTCCGGTTCGCCGTGCATTAGTTCCCCGCCTCATCAGTCACTTTTCCGCTTCCTCAAGCAAGACAACACCAACGGCGGCGGAGTAGGCTGTCCGAATGAGGCTTATACCTGTACTCGTATGTCAGGGCTCCGTGTTTCATGAGGCAAGGAGAAAGGTGGATCGTATGAAGATGTATGAGAAGCGGCGAGACGTGATGGCGATGATTTTCGCGATTCTGTTGCTCGGTGGAACTTCTGCACAGGCGCAACCGGGGGGGGCGGTGCCAGATTCCTTGCCGGAATTGCGCCTGAGTCTTCGGGAGGCGATGGAGGCTGCCGTCGACAACAATCCGAATGTGCGATTGCTCAAGGAGCGGATCGAAACCGCGCGCGCGGCGAGCAAGACACAATTGGGCGCGCTCTTGCCTAATCTATCGACCAACGTGCGCCAGTCAAGGCAGAACATATTTCTCGGGACGATTGGTTTAGCGCCGGTTCGTACCGATCCCTTCAGTATTTTTGATGCTCGGGCGAATGTGTCTCAGTCGCTGTTCAGTCTGAGTTTGATCCAACGGTGGCGCGCCTCCCGGGAAGCCCTCAAGGTGGCTGAGCTGGAGTCGGAAACGACCAAATTCGACACCATGTCCGCAGTGGGCCTGCTGTATATCGAGACTCTCAAGGCCGAAGCGACCGTGAAGACCAGAAATGCCAATATGCAGCTCTTTGAAGA
>CAZKVY010000108.1:1529-9314 GCA_964556305.1 uncultured Nitrospira sp.
ATCAAGACGGCCTCCTTGACCTTGAATTCAACGGAAACCGAACGCGTCCCTTCCCTCGCGGCGCAAGGGGACTACGGTCTCATCGGGAATCGGATGCACAATACGCTGGACACCTATAACATCGGGTTGTTCCTCACAGTTCCCCTCTTCGACGGCGCACGGGAAGGCCGAATCAGCGAGTCGCGCAGTCAAGTCAATCAGGAAACCATTCGCATGCGGGTCGTCAGTAACCAGGTTGTGTTGGACGTCCGGGAGGCCCTTGTGACCTTGTCGTCTGCGAAGGAACAGTTGGCGATTTCTCAGGTCGGTCTCCAGGCTGCACTCAAAGAGTTGGCCCTTGCAAAAGAGCGGTTTACCGTCCTTACCGCTGGCAGCAATTTCGAAGTGACAAACGCTTTGTATAGCCTCTCCCGAGCAAGGGACAATACGGTAGATGCAATGTTTCGGCTCAATGGGGCCCGTGTGAACCTCGCGCGGGCATTAGGAGAACTTGATAAACTCAGCTGACCTTGCGGGGACAGTGTCCATCCAGCGACACAGTCCTTTGATTCAATGTCAGTCCGTCGTTGTGAGCATATCGTCTGTGACACCACTGTTGTGGGAAGGTCAGCACCGCTCCTACAAGGGCGGCAGCACAAAAATTGAAGCCTGGGAAAGTCAGGAAGAGAGAGCACTGGTGCAGCTCAAACCGTAGGGCAGAGATAAATCACTGCGAGCCATGCCGGAGAAGGAATGCCGAGTGTGCCCTGCGTCACTGCAAATCTCTGGCATTGACCGGACAGGGAAGAACTTCCGTCCGGGGGACTAATGGCGCGGAGGGGTAGGGCTGCTACGCCAGGGCTGGCGATCCTACCAGCCCCTGCTGGTGCGCTCTGATAAGGAGCTTCTGGCGGTTGGAGACGCCGAGTTTATCGAAAATGCTGGTGAGGTGATGCCGGACTGTAATGCTGGAGATGCACAGGCGATCGGCAATGTCTTTATTAGAAAGGCCTTCACTGATTAATCGCACCACCTCGCGTTCCCGTTCCGTCAAGCCGTCCGACCATTTAGTGGGAGCGGGGGTTTGGGGAGGCGCAGTAGGGCTTGCCGGGGTGTGGCTCAATTTCAATGGAGCCTGCCCGTTGCCGATCGGCAATACGACTTCCTCGCCTGAGTCGGCAAGATATGTGATGGTTGCTATGAGTACGGCGGATGGTTGGACTTTGAGAACAATGCCATCGACTCCGGAAGCAAGCGCCTGCCTGGTGCATTCAGTATCATCGAACCCGCTGAGCAGGATGGTCTTGATCCGCGGTGCCACTCGCTTGATCTTCTGGATCAAGTCCGGCGCCGTCCCGCCGATTTCGGTATCGAGAATGACAATGTGCGGCTGCTCGTTGTCGAGTATCTCGTCAAGATTGCCTGCGTGAGCAGCCCGCCCAACCAACCGGATCCATTTCTCGTCATCCACGATCTTCTGCAGGCCGAGCCGGAGAAGATAGTTGTTCGTGACTATGGCGACCACGGTGGTGGTTTGTATTTCTACGATTCCGATCATCGATCCTCCCGAGTGAAACGCGCCCCAGCGAGTCGCAGGGTACACATCCAAAAGTCTCTACGTAGTTCATGAAACAGCTACGCAACGAGTACTAAGTCGAATGTGTGATGGTGTGTGCCTACATGGCGCATATTCGCACACCCCTCCCTCCTCAGGCAATGAGCAAATCTCATTAGTTTATTCGCCGCAAAGCATTGCAGGGATTCGGTTTGCAGGGATTAGCCACTCTTCATTCGTGGGATGAGCGAAATGTTCAAGATTGTGCGCGCGTGCTTCTACGAGTGTAACAGCTAGTGATTTTTCTAGGTTCTCATGTCGAGGATCACTAGACAGGGATGCGAAAACGAAGCGGAATAAATACCAGTATTCGTTATGCTCCGTTTGTGGACGAACCTCGCTGCATCGATCCGGCACAAAGGTGCTGAGCGCAAAAATTTGTAGCTCTAGAAGAAAAGCACCATTGTCCGATGTCAACACAGTCAGAAATCTTTAGAAGGATGCACGCACTGATGGGACTCAGAGGGCGAAGCTATGTTGAAGACAATTCAATCCGGTTCTCGCAATGCACATTCGCTGACGACAGATGCCGCAGTCGGTCTCCATTGGTACGCCATCAGCACTCGCTCCAGGCACGAGAAGCTGGTCCGGGATCGCCTGGCCGGCATCGGTATTGAGCCGTTTCTTCCGTTGGTGAAAAAACTGAGTCAGTGGACGGATCGAAAGGTCTGGACCGAAAGCCCGCTCTTTTCAGGGTATTGTTTCGCTCGCTTTTCGCTGATGAACAGTCATGCCGTGCTTCAAACGCCTGGGACTGTTCGAATCGTGGGATCGCTCATGCCCGAAGCCATTCCTGATGAGGAAGTGGCAGCGATTCAAAAACTAGCCGAGAGCCGGCGTGCATTCGAGCGCCACGACTACTTGACCGAGGGGGCATGGGTAGAAGTGGTGCGAGGTCCATTGGTAGGGTTGCGTGGGCAATTACTTAGGAAAGCAAATCAGGACTGTCTTGTTATCCGGGTGCATCTGATTCAGCAAGCTGCCACTGTCCATATCGATATGAGTGAAGTGCAACCAATTATCCAAAGCCTCGCCTAGCGTCGCACTCCGTCCGACCCTCTCTCCGGTAAGGCCTCGTCTGGATTTTCTGAATGCAACTCAAACCCCGAAAACGTTCCCGGTTTACCAACGATGAGAGACAGCGGATCCTTGCTGCGGGGACCAACTCCACGGTCAAGGTGATCTGTAAGGAGTATGGTATTTCCCTCAGTACCTTCTACCGGTGGAGAGGCAGTTTGGCCGCACATAAGAGTGAGGAGGGTGCCCGCTTGGATCATCTTGAATCCGAGAATCGACGGCTGAAGAGGCAGGTGGCCGAGTTATGGCTGGACTACACCAGTCTCAGGAATGCGCTCATCAACGGTAAGGGACGGGAATGTTGAGGATCGAATCCGGCGGTCACGCAAAGAGTCGTCGTCGCCTCAGGCGGTGCTCTGCGGTCGTGTCGCTGAGGGTATTGACGAATGTTTGCTCTGGGTGATGTGAATTGCCCTGCGTACAGGTATTAGGTTCTATCGGTGAACGTGTCTTTCCACAGTATTTTATGTCGGATGGCCTCGAAGGCGATTCCCTACGGCAGTATCTGCGTTGCGCTCGTGGTGGCTCTGACCGCTCTTCCTTCGTCTGCTTATAGCCAGCAGGCATCTTCGCCACTTCCGACAGCCACTCGTAGCCTCTCGTTTGGCGGAATGGGTTGGGCCTGGTTCTCCCAGTTTGCGAACCCGGCTTTCGTGGGCGCGCTCTACATGACACCGGACTGGCCTAAAACAGGGTATTATCCTGTCTATCCGGGTTCCTTCTCCAGGGTGACCGAAGAGGAGGGCATTGCAATCGGGGCTGCGCGACTCCATCCGATGATCGGAGTGGCTGAAATTTATACGGACAACGTGTTCCGAACGAATACCAATCGACGCAGTGACTTTGCGACGACCTTGGCACCGGGAATTCAGGCGGAGGTACCATTTGCAGGCCGCCACACCTTTGTGGCCGATTATCGCAGCAACATTCAATTGTTCCATCAGAATCCCTCGAACAATGTGCAGGATCAGACCGCGTCCGGGCGATTCAGTTTTGATTTTCCAGGCGGGATGCGACTTGATCTGCAGGGCGAGCACAAGTTGGGACATGATCCGCGAGGCTCCGCCTTGGATACCCAGAACGTTGAGGTGAACAAATGGACTGCGAACAGTGTTCTTGGTCGACTTTCTTACGATGGGGCGACCGCCGGGATCAGGCTGAATGTCTCTTCGACACGCTGGACGTATCTCAACAATGAGCAGAGTATCTTCCGAAACCGACTGAGCAACTATGCGGGTCTGACCGTGCTGGGCAACGTCACGAGCAAGACGGCGCTGGTTGCCAATGTCGCGGCCAATCAAGAGGTCTACGATGAGAGTAAAACGCTCAATAGCACCACCTACAGTGCGAGTGCCGGGCTTCAGTGGAATGTGACGGAAAAGACTTCGGGTGAAATCTTGGCTGGCTATCAACATCTCAAGTTCGCCAATGCCGAGTCCGGACAGACCGTGGCGGGACTTCAATTTCCGAGAAGTAGCGATTCCTATGGCAACTTCTTTTTCGTTAGTAACGTGTCATGGAAACCAACGCCGTTTCTGACTTTGTACCTTCAGGGGTATAGGAGTTTTCAGCAATCGGTGATCTTGAACGCGTTGTTCTTCACCTCGACCGGAGCCAACTTTTCCGCCATCCATACGTTGACGGACAGCACCGCGTTGACCATGAATTTGGGCATCGAAAATGACAGTTTCGAAAATCCAGCACCGACGCCCGACAATCCCAATCGGGTCGACCTGATCAAGAATGTCGCAGTCGGGGTTCGATACCGAACCGTCAAATGGGCTGGCGTGTCACTGCAATATATTTTCGAAGATCGAAGCTCGAACGTGGATCGCTTCAATTATTATGCAAATTCGGTCATGCTGTCGCTTCAAGCCACGTTCTAGCACAGTGGGGTCTTGCCGCCATCTGCTTTACAAGATGGTAGATTCAGACACCTCCGGTGCCTACGGCCGCGTTCCGCCGATGTGTTGAGGCCGTCCACCCCTGAGAACGTATAGCGACAGAGCGATGAAAGGCTCAAATGGGACGGTATTGTCAAAGGAGAGACTGTGAACGCCAAAGCCGTTGTATTGGATGAAGCCGAGCAGACGCTCAGTGAATATGCTGTATCCTGTTGGCGACATCGCTGGCTGATTGTACTTGTGGCCGGAATGTTTGGATTGGGGGCGGCGGGCTGGTCCTTTCTCCAAATCCCCGTTTATCAGGCGAAGGCGACTGTAGTGATCGAAAATCCAACCCCCGGCGGATTGGACAAGGATAAGTCATTTTACCCGGACAATAGTCCTGAGTACTTTCAAACCCATTTCGAATTGATGAAGAGTCATTTTGTGTTGCAACGGACGGTCAGACTGCTGGAATTGTCGAATCGTCCTGAGTATCAACCCAAGCCCTCTGCGATCAAGCAATTTCTCAAGTCCCTGTTGCCGAACTCTGTGCTCGCATTTGTACAGCCGGCCCCAAAAGAGACTGCCGATTCTGTCGACGACGCAGAGGAAGGCTTAATCAAGCAGTTTGCTCAGGATATCGAAATCATGCCGATTCGGGGGGCGCGGTTAGCGCATGTCACTGCGAATGCCATTGATCCGGAGCTGGCCGCTCAGATTGCGAACACGCTCGTGTCTGTGTACATCGAGCGTAATCAGGAACTCAGCACCAATTCGAAGGAGCAGGCCGCGCAGTGGTTCACCGGACACCTCGAAGAGTTGCGCCAAAAAGTGCAAAACTCTCAGCAGGCACTGTATTTGTTTCGCGCGAAGCATGGGTTGTTGACCGGGGAAGAACGAAAATCCGTCGCGGCTCATACGCTGGCGGAGTTGAATTCACAACTGGTCAAGACAGAGATGGCCAAGGCGGAGGCCCACTCGCGGTTCCTGCAGATTCGATCCGTGCTGAATCCGCAAGGCACGGGAACGGCAGGGGTAGATTGGTCAAAGCTGGATTCGCAGATACAAGTGTTGAATTCTCCCCTGATCCAAACGCTTCGTGCGCAGGAAATCACCGTCTCGGCGCAGGTGGCGGAGCTGTCGGAAAAGTACGGGGTGCTCCATCCTAAATTGGCTCATATGAAAGCGGAGCTGCAGGACCTTCGGCAGCGTATCCAGCAGGAAGTCCAAAAAATCTACGATTCCGTCAAGCATCAATATGACATGGCCTTGGCGCAGGACAAAGCCGTCAAGGAGGCGATTACCCGATACAGCACCGATAAGATCCGTCTGGAGCAGAACGAAATCGAGCACAGCATGTTGGAGCGCGATGCAGAAACGAGCCAACATCTGTACGATGTGTTCCTCAAGGCGACGAAGGAAACAGATCTATCGTCGGGGGTGCGGGCGAACAACGTGTACCTGGCCGATCCGGCCGCCCCTAGTTCGGTGCCTTCCAAGCCGCGGACCAAGCTCAACATCATGTTGGGACTCCTGGCCGGATTGATGAGTGGCGTTGGTTTGGCGATTTTCGTCGAAGGTCGAAGCAAGAAACTCATGGCGCCGGCCGATGTCGAACGCTATCTTCCAAACGTGTCCTTACTCGGGGTTGTGCCGCTGCTCTCCAAATCTGCAGCTCAGGAGAAGGCGTTGGCGCCGCCCAATGCGCTGACCCCGGTCGCCGAAAGCTTCCGCATTATTCGAACCAGTCTCCTCTTGTCCAACCCCGACATGTTACCCTCGCGTATCCTCATCACGAGTCCGGGGGAGAACGAAGGCAAAACCACGCTCGCGGTAAACCTGGCGATGGCGATGGCTCAGTTGGAGGATACGCAGGTCGTCCTGATCGATGTGGACTTTCGCAACCAGCACATCCATCCTCTGTACGATGTCGGGAGTCCGGAGCAACCGCCAAAAGGATTGGGGCATCTGTTGCGAGGGGAGGCGGGCTTGGCTGAGGTAGTGCACCAGACGTTCGTCAATAACCTCTCCGTCATTCCGCATGGAGGACGTCCTGCGAATCCGACGGAGCTGCTGCATTCCAAATCCATGGCCCAGTTGCTGAAGTGGGGTGCCACAAATCGCTACCATATCATCCTGGACTGTCCTCCGGTCCTTCCCATCGCCGATGCTGCGGTATTGGCATCCAAAGTGGATGGTGTCCTGTTGGTCGTCAGCGCAGGTGAAACCACGCGTGAGGCCTGTCACCTCGCCATACAGCGTATCAAGCAGGCCGGCGGGCGGCTGTTGGGGGTGGTAATGCAGAAAGCACCTGTGGCCGAGTCATCCTACTACTACGGGGCCTACCAGCAACAGCGTTGAATATCGCGGGAGCGTTCTTCGGCGTGGGGCTTGGTCCGTCGCCTCCTGTAACAGAAATATGAATCACAGTCTTCGGATCGGGTTGAAGCGGTGGGCGACATGGCAGCGTCAAGCATCCAATCGATGGGTGTTGGCAGCTCTGTTCACAGTGGGGGGGTACTCGCTTCTCGGCAAGGTATCGGCCTTCGCCAAGGACGCAGTCGTTGCGTATCAATTTGGGCGTGGCGACGAGTTGGACGCGTTCCTCATTGCGCTCGTCATTCCCCAATTCACTATTACATTGCTCGGCGGATCGCTGAATGCAGCCTTGATACCAACCTACATTCGAGTCCGGGAGCAGGAGGGGCCGGAAGCTGCGCAACGAGTCTTCTCGACGGTCACGCTGTTGACCAGCGGCTTTCTTCTCCTGATCTGCTTCATACTGATGTTATCCGCCCCATGGCTGATGCCCATTTTGGCCGCAGGATACGGTCCCGAGAAGCTTGTCTTGGCTAAGGTCTTGTATGGTGTCCTCTTGAGTACGGTGCTGTTCAGCGGGATCGGGACTACCTGGGGTGCGGTATTGAACGCCGGGAATCGGTTTGCTTGGGCTGCGGCCGTTCCCATGGTGACGTCCCTCACGACGATGGTGGCCGTGCTGTGGTTGGCTCGCTCCTGGTCGGTGTACGCCCTGGCGGCTGCTGCCGTAACGGGAGCGTTCGTCGAAGCGGCGTTGCTGGGTTGGCAATTGAAACGGTTGGGAATCGCGTTGCTCCCACAGTGGCATGGCCTCAGTCCGGCAACCAGGCAGGTGCTCGGACAGTATTGGCCCATGGTTGCGGCTGCATTTCTGATGGGTAGTACGCATCTCATCAGTCAAGGGATGGC
>CAZKVY010000109.1:0-9128 GCA_964556305.1 uncultured Nitrospira sp.
TTCAAGCGAAGGTAGATGTCTTCCACCGCGCCGTCCACGCCCTTGAGCGTCATCAGACCGTTGGTCAGCGCCAGCCATCCGCCGGCGCGCCAGTTTTTCCATTCGGCATCCGAGCCTTTCACGTCCATGGAGACTTCGAGATTGCCGGCTTCGAACCCGCTGCGGTACACCCAGTCAGGAAGGCTGGAGACCGACACCGTGCCCGTGGAAAGCGACGCGTCGATGGAGAATTGATCGCCGAGGGTGATGCGGCCTTTCAACGGGAGGCGCAAGGGCGGCACCACGAGTTCCAGACGTGAAATCACCAGGCCCACGCCGCGCGTCACGTCGGCATCCAGCTCAAGGGAAGCCGGCGAGCCCAGGGGTTTTTCACCCAGCGTTGGCAGCACGAGTTTCGCCTCGTTCAGACCGATCTCTCCGCGCAGATGCGGCGCGCCGGACGAACCGGACAGCTGCACCCGGGCATTGACCATGCCGTAGAGCAGGTCGTCGGGAAAGGTGCCCGCCGACACCATCTGCCGCAGTTGCGCGGCGCTGCCCTTCGCACGGATGACAAAGTCCTGGAAAACGCTCGGCGTGCCGCCGCTGATCATTCCGTTGAATTGCAGTTGTGCATCCCCCACATTCGCCGTGACCTGGTCGAATTGCGCGCCGCCGGTTTGCGAGAACACGATACGGCCGTGCATCGCCGTGAGTCGTTGCGGCAGCGAGGGATTCATGAGGCTGACCTGCTCAGCCAGGACCTCCCCGCCCGCAAAGGTAATACCTTCGGGCTTGTCCAGCGGACCAACCAAACGGAAGGTCGGATGAGTCTTTCCTTCGATGTCGCGCGACTGCGCGAGCAACGAGGTGAGTCTGTCCGCGCGAATGGTCTTGGTCAAGAACTTCACCAGGTCGGCGGCGGTCATGTCGCCGCTCACATCCAGTTCCATCCAGGGACCGTCGTCCAGGAACGACACGAGGGCTTTGCCGTCGGTGATCTGCAGCGTGCCGTAGGCGCCCGTCACCTTGCCGACCCGGATTCGTCCCGGCTCCACTGAAATGGTCGCAGCCAGGTTCTGCGTCGGCACACGGTCGTTACCGATCAGGGCCATGCCCTTTTCGATCCGGAAATCACCCGTCAGCGACAATTGCGGGCTGGGGGCCGTGGCGCCGGTCAAGGTGGCGGAGAGAATTTCGACGGTACCGCCCAGCTGGCGTTGTTCGACGATGGCGGGCAATTGAGGATGGATCCATTGCGCCGGAATCCGCGTGAAGAGCGACCGCAGATCGATCGAAGGCGCGGCGAAGGTAATGGAGAAGGTGGGTTGCGAGGTCAGGAGCCCGGCTAGATTGGCCTTGCCCGTCACCGCCAGTTCATCCACGTTGGCCGCGATCTCGGTCAGCACCACGTCGTACCCGGCGACGCCCGGTGCCACGCGAATACGACTTTGGAGACTGGCGCCCCCTTGCAGTTGCGGAGGAACCGGCCGGGGCCCGAAGAAATCAGCCGCTTCCCGCAGGCGCAGATTCGTGGTATCGATCTCGCCTTCAAATTGAAAGGCCGGGCGCACGGAGTACGGTTCCTCGGCCGCCAGCGTCGAGGATGACTCGCTCAATCCGATCGTTCCCGTCAGGGAAAAGGAGGAAGGCGCGCCATTCGCCGGCAGCGCGGCGGAAATATGCAGATCGCCCTGAGCTTTCCCGGGATAGACCTTCAGTGCCATCTCCACCGTTTCAAGGGTTGTGGTGCGGATGCCGTCCGGACGTGCCTCGTCCGTGACCGTGATGTGTCCCTTCTGAATGGTGGCTTCACGGATCTGCAGCAGACGGCTGAACATCTGATAGGCCGATTCGTCTTTCGCCGCCGAAGGCATGCCGGCCAGCACGTTCCAATGCCCGGAGCGGTTGCGGATGAGCGTGACGGTTGGTTCATTGAGGAAAATGCGTTTCGCGACCACCTGCTTCTTCAGCAACGGCAGCAGGCGCAAGACGATATCGATTTCTTTGGCGGAGAAGACGACGTGCGTCGGATCATCGTGGCCGTAAATGCCGACGTTGGTGAGTTCCAGGCGAATGCTGGGCAGCACCACGAGTTTGATACGATCGACTTCGATCTTACGGCGAAGGCTGATTTCGAGTTGCTGCAAGAAAAAGTTTTTGAGGATGTCGACGCCGAACAACTCGCGCGAATAGAAGAGGAGGAGCACCCCCGCGACCACCAGGCCGAGCAGCGACAGCACCACCGTGCGGGGACGAACCCTCACTGACCCTCCTCTAAGTAGAGCACCAACGCAGTGTACTGGATGCGTACGCGGGAAATCCATACGCGGGCAGACTGCGCGTGCCAATTTCGTGTCGTGTGAAGCGTACCGCGGAAGGACGCGGAATTACCGGTTACGCTCGACCGGAGACGCCGTCGTTGCGGTGATTTAGTCTATAATGCGCCGGCCGTCGCACGGCGGAACACTGGGAGAATCACGAGTGGGGCCTGACACATCGACGACACGCCCGCGTTGGGGCATTCTCGCCCTGTTGTTTGCGATCAGCGCGGTCACCTATATGGACCGGGTCAACATTTCGGTCACGGCCCGGCAGATGATGCCCGCCTACGGCCTCACCGATCAGGACATGGGCTACGTGTTCTCGGCATTCGTCTTCGGCTATGCACTCTGCCAAATCCCTGGCGGGCGCTTGGGCGATCGTTGGGGCGCGCGTGTGGTGCTGGCCTGCGCCTTGGTCTGGTGGTCCCTCTGCACGGTGCTAACTGCCGTGGTCGCCACTCTGCCGCTGGCCACTGCGGTCGGCACTGTGGGCGCGTTGGTCATTGTGCGTTTTCTTCTCGGCGTGGGCGAGTCGGTTGCGTTGCCGAACTTTAACCGCGCTGTGGCCGACTGGATACCGCCGGGGCAACGCGGGCTCGGCATCGGCATTGCCATCGGTGGCATCGGCATCGGCGCCGCCATCACCCCTCCCCTCGCCTCCTGGGTGATGGTGAACTATCACTGGCAATCGGTGTTCTACCTTTCAGCCCTGATCGGCCTGGTGGTAGCGTTGTTGTGGGTGTTGTGTTCGCGGGATCAGCGGGGCGGCGATAGTGCTCCCAAGGTGACCACCTCGACCCCGGTCCCCTGGCGGCAGCTTCTCCGATCCAGGTCCCTCTGGTGGCTGGTCGCGAGTTACTCCTGCCTGGGCTATGTGGCCTACATCTATATGAGCTGGTTTTATCTCTACCTGGTGAATGTGCGCGGGATCGACCTGTTACGCGGCGGCTGGTTGGCGGCCGGACCTTTTCTCGCCATCCTGCTGTTCTGCCCCCTCGGCGGATGGATCACGGACCGGCTCGTGCCTAGACTCGGGTTGCGCAAGGCCCGGCTGTCGGTCGGCATGCTCGGCATGGTGTTGGCGGGCGGGTTAATCGCAGTCGGGGCCTGGGTGGAGTCACACACCATGGCGATCGTATGTCTTTCACTCGGCGCCGGCTGGCTCTATTTCACCGTGGGCGCCTATTGGAGCGTGACCACCGATCTTTCAAAAACCCACGCAGGAACCTTGTCGGGTGTGATGAATACGGGGGCCAACGTGGGCGGGGTGATTTCGCCGAGTCTCACGCCCTGGCTCGCCGATCACTGGGGCTGGACGGCGTCGCTGCTGGTTGCCGCCGGCATCGCGCTTTGCGGCGGGCTCATGTGGATGAAAGTGGATCCAACCCAGATGATGACGGAAGGAGAACGCTAGAAGGGGGATGAAGATGGGCAGCAGCGGTCAGCTGACTCATTTGGAAGGTGCTCCACGGACAACGGATCGATGCATAGACGCGAGATGACCCGGCGCAATGATTGAAGCCTGCCGGTTCAGGATCCTTCCTCAGCGTCGGATCGTTGAAAGTCATCACGGACCCTTGCAGCCATCGAGGCGACGCGGGCGACGTCAACACTCACGGCGATGCCGACTGAATCCAACGTTTCGATCGCGAACCACTCCGCCTCCAAGGCATCATCGGCCGCCTGCGGGACGCCTGAAATCCACTCGCATAGGACGGCGATCAACACATAGTGGGTGACCAGCTGTCCACTCGCGTTCCGGTGGAAGGCGTCGACCGCCGTGAACGCGTGCAGCGGCCGTACGACGAGGCCGGTCTCTTCCGCCACTTCTCGCGCCGCGGCAGCCTGGACCGGTTCTCCCGGCTCGATCTTGCCGCCGGGAAATCCCCATTTTCCCGCGTCCGGCTGATTCGCGCGGCGGACGAGCAGAATCTCGCCGCCTCGCAGCACCACGGCGATCGCCGCGGCAACCGGCGTGATGGTCATGGCCGACTGTGAGCCTTTCTGCGTCTTCGATTTGCCCTGGTGACTCATATGATGACTCCTCCAAACTCGACGTGTATTAGGCCGAGGGCGTAAGGTGCCGGAACCGGATTGCGTCCTTGTAACATCCTTGTCGAGCGCGCATCCAATTGGTTGAGGGAATTGGCTGGGTTGTTGGCGTCATATATGAATCGGTCACGCCCTATTGACCTCGGCCGGTTGCGGCACGCCGGAACTATCCAGTTGGTAGGCGTAGGCTTCTTTCATCTGTACGTTGCCGCTGTCGGTATAGATGAAGAGGCGGTGGCCGTCGGTGCGGGTTTTGACGAGGCCATAGGCGGTGCGGCTGAAGCCGAAGAACGGCCCGCGTTTCTTGGCGGCCTTGTCGTCCTTCAGGCGGCAGGGGCCTTCGGTTTGAAAAAACGCCACGAGTTCGGTGACGAAGATGAGCGGTTCCGGCACGCGCGACCATTTGCCCAGCGCGCCCATGAGGGTGGCGCGCGGATGGATATATTCTTTGCGCGCGTTTTCGTCTCCGCTGGAGACGACGCTCACGATGGGCGACACGGCCTGGATGAAGGCGCCGGAAAAATCGGCGGATCCATGGTGTGGTACCTTGAACACTTCCGACCGGAGGTTGAGGGTGCCCTTGTTGTGTTCTCTGGCGAGGAAGCGGCTGGCTTCGTCGTTCAAGTCGCCTGAAAACAGGAAGCTGAAGCCGCCGTAACTCAAGCGGAGCACGATCGAGTGGCCGTTGATGGTGTGGGAGGCGGAATGGCCAGTGAAGCCTTCGTCGCTGTCATTGAGGGAGTCGTGGCCGATGCGAGGCCCTTGAGGGGGTTCACCGAGAAAGCGCAGCGCCGGTTGTCCTTCCACGTTCGTCGTGATCGGGCCCAGCACCTCGACACGGATGTCCGTCCGGTTGAAAAACTCGAAGGCCTGGTTGTCGCCGAGTTGCAGGCGACGGAAACTGATAGGGCTGCGACCGTTGTAGGTGGTGAGGGTCTGTTTCCATTCCCTGAACGGCTCGTTCATCTCCTTGTCGTCCACGTCGAGCAGATTGTCTTCCAACCCGGTGAGGTAGAGTCGGCCGTCTACCGTCTTGGTCGGCCCGAGAAGTTTGGTGTCCGGCACGTCTTTGTTGTTCATTCTCGTCGGACGTTTGACGAGGCCGTTGTGGTAGACGCGCTGCGGCTGCATGAAGAGTTGTTTGCGTTTGACCTGGTTGGTTTCCGATTTGAGGATTTCGCTCAGGCCGGCGAAGTGATCGGCGTCACCGTGGGTGACGACGATGCAGTCGATCTGCTTCGGGTGCTGGACGCTGGTGTTGCGGAAGCGACCGGCCAGGTAACGTGCGAACATCTGGTTGTCGCCCCCGTCGATGAGGATGATGTTTCCGTCCGGCGATTCGATGACCATACCGTCGCCCTGTTGGACATCAACGAAATTGACCTTCAGCACCTTGTTATCGGCGACGGGGCGAACCAGATCGGCCACCTTGATGCCGGAGGATTTGGTCGGTTCGATGTAGCCGGTGATGGATTCCGGGAGGATGCTGCCGTCGGGTTTTTGGCGAAAGAACGTAATGCTGACTTCGAGGTACGTGGCGGCCTGTTTCACCACGGTGATTTCGTCGCCCCAGGCGATGGTGCGGATGCACTGCTTGCGGCCCCGCTCTTTCCACACATCGGCTAGATCGACATTGAGGACGGCTTGATCAGGCATCGCATCTCCCTTGGAGGCTGTTCAGAATGGCTGTCCGGCAGCGTTCTCGGTCGCTCGTCTCCCTGCGACGCACCGCAAGGTACGCCTCAGTCGCCGTGCTTCCTGCGGCCTTGCCGGACAGCCATTCTGAACAGCCTGCGAACAATTGTGGCGGCATCTGTCTCGCGCCGCGTCTATCGTTGGACGGCCTTCGTGTTCATTGCGTCTCGCAGATCGCCGAGTTCTATCAGCGGCGACCCACTGATTCCGGCACAGAATACGCCGTTCCTCGGGAGAAATCACGCGCGCCGCCCCCTTGCCCATGGAATCGCCGGCCTGTTACATTTGGGCCATGACTATGCAATTTCAGAAAAAAGATCCGCGTGCCACAATCAGCACCCCGTTCGGCGAAATCCGGATTCGTTTTTACCCTGACGACGCGCCGCGCCATGTCGAGAACTTCATCAACCTGGCAAAGATGGGTTTTTACGACGACACCACGTTTCATCGCGTGGTGCCGGGGTTCATCATTCAAGGCGGCGACCCGCTGAGCAAAACGTCCGATCGTATGTTGCACGGAACCGGAGGCCCCGGTTACTTTCTCAATCCCGAACCTAACGACCGGCCCCATAAGCGCGGCGCCATTTCGATGGCGAAGATGCCGCGTGACGGCAACAGCACCCGAGACTTCAACGACAACGGCTCCCAGTTTTTTATTTCCCTGCAGGACAACGGCGGCCTCGATCGGCGCTATTCGATTTTCGGCGAAATCATCCGGGGTATCGAAATCATCGACATGATCGCGAAGATGCCGTGCGACGAGCGCGACAACCCTCTGGAGCCGATTCGCATGAAGGTGACGGTCAAGGAATAGCCGTTCGTGGATCGACGCCGACATGCGGAGTCTCCTCTGCGATGTCCGGCAGGGGCGTGGGCATCAATGCACGGGCGTCGGCGGGGGGGCGCGTGTGAGACCCTGCGTCAAAAAATCTTCCAACGGTTTTGATCCATTGTGACGTTCCCACTCCCCTTGCCCGGTAGGTCGCTGATACACAGCCTCTACCCCTGCCTGCTCCTGCTTGCCACCGTCCTGTCGGCCTGCGATGGTCATCGGCAACACCTGATGACGGGACAGTATCCTTCGTATCCTGAGGGCGTGCGCTGGGCGATTGACAAGGGAAACATTCTTCGAGGCATGACGGAAGATCAGGTGTACCTCGCGCTGGGCTCTCCCGTCTGTAAGAAGGACGTGGTGGACGAGGGACGGACCGTGACGGTCTGGCTCTACCCACCGATCGGACGCAATGCCTGCGTCACCAGCGCCTTTCGCGTCTACTTCGAACAGGGCGCGGTCACCACCTGGGACCGTTACACCACACCGACCAGATATACCGACCCTGCCGGCGGAGTACCCGCTTACTAGCCCGCCTTCTTCATGAACGGCTCTGGTTCAATCGCGGACTCGCAGCTGCGACAAGCCTGTCGGCGGGCGGACTCGCCGTTCGGTCGGGCGACATCCCGTGCAAGGATGCCTTCCTTCCTCACGACTCCACGGGCCCGTCTCGCGGTGCGACTCCGCAATTCCGCGACGATCCGTCATGAAAAACGCGGCTACCAGCTTGCCCACAAGGTCCGCCCCGCGGCGTTCTGAGTCGCCCTGCTCCCGGCGGCCTTGCTGGACGGGCTTTGTGACTAGCCTGCACATTTTTTGCGGAGCCTGAACCTTGGAAATAGGAATCAACTCTCACACATGGCCATACGAGGAACAATCGCCAACGAAGGGGTGTGGAGAGACGGGAGTAACGTGAAAAAAACGACGGTATAAAAGAGTCTGCAGGCTGCTCAAAAAGCCATCTGCCGAGGCCGCACGCGAGAGAAAACCGGCGGCGTAGCCTCTGGCTAGGTTGAGGATGGTTTCGAGGGGAGAACGAAGCTGGAGGCCTGTTTCAGCAGCCTGCCCTAGAAGAAGGCCATGCTGGCATACGTCACCGTCGAATTATACTGATCCGTGATCCCGCGATCGTAGCGCAGCACTTGCCCCGTTTCGGCCTGGATCAAACGCAGCATCGAATAGATCGGCGAGAAGCCGGAGATGCGGCGCTGGTCGTTTTCCTTCTGAATGAACTTCGCGAACTCTTCCGGGTCGCGATTCTCGACATGCTTAAGCATCTCGAGATCTGTCTGCATACAGCGATGGAAGGAGAAGTCCGTCGGCGGGGCCGAGTCGCCGTAGCGCATGCCGATGTGAGCGAGTTCCGCGCCGACCACGACGCAGTAGGACTTGCCGGTGGCGACGAGCGCCTCTTTCAAGGTCTGAAGAAACGTCTCGACCTGCTGCCGGATCTGCGGATCGCGCAAACTGTCGGCCGAAAACGACGTGAGGATCGGAACAATCGTATACGCCAGGTCCTGGCCGAGACTCTCCTGCAGGAACGGCAGCTGAAATTCCAATGCATGTTCATTGTGATGTGCCAATTCGTCGGTGAAGGCGGAAGGAATCAGCTCGCGCAGGCGATCGGTGACGCTGCGTTCGACCTTGACGAGCCCCAATGGTGTTTCGAAATCTTTGTCTGTCACGGCGATCGGTTGCTCAAGCCCTGAGTACGCGGTGCCGATGACCACATAGAGTTCAGGCTTTTGCGCATCCTGCAACTCTTTGTAGGCCCAGGCATAGATCGGTCCGGCATGTTTGAGTTCGTAGGTGGGCGCAACGAGTGCCTTGATGAGTTGACCCTTGTGTTCGGAGGCCTTCACCTCCGGACCCTCTTTCGACACGAAGAAGCCGTTGATCTGTGCGCGCAACTTGGCGGGATCGGCGTCGTAGCTGCGACCGGCAAATTGCGCCGAGCGGGAGGGTGCTTCACGATAGGCGGTCAGCGCCTGCTGCTTGGCCTGCTCAGTGCGCTCCCCTTCCAGAAAAAGCTTGGTATCCAGATCGGCCAACAGCTGCTCGACTTTGTTGGGCATGAGGAACTCGCCGAAGCGCTTCAGGTAGATGGCGCCAATGTCCTGGACGCTATGTTCCCCGTCGAGGTGCTGCACGATGAAAAAATAATTCAGCGGCAGAACCAACCGTTCCTTGCTCAATCCGGTGGGGTCCCAGAGCACGATGAACTGCTCCTCCCCTTCCTTGATCGG
>CAZKVY010000110.1:0-8560 GCA_964556305.1 uncultured Nitrospira sp.
GCGAGTACTCCGTTGTCGTTATAACAAATTCATCCTCATTTTCAAACCCCTTCCGGCTTTGCTGCCACTGTTCCCTGCTCTTCAGATATCAGACGTCTCCCCTAGATCCATTTCAAGACGAATTCTATCCGTCACCTGTTCAGGCTGCTGGTTGATGATGTGCCGGAGTTCGTCTGCGAAGACTGCCGCGGCGATCACCTGGTTGTGCTGCTCAATGCCTGCGCGGAGAGCGAGGTCGAGTGCGCAGGTACATACGGATTGAATGAACAGTTCATCAGCCCGATGCGTCGCTTTATCCCGCTCTTCCTGGCTGCTGTTTTGTAACTGAATTCCAATCCAGGATGAAAATCCGATCTCCTGGCGAGCCTGCTCGAGATACTCACGGGCTACATCGATGCTGACCTGGACACCGCCTTTCCAACTGCGCTTCTTTACATTAAAGACACAGCGCAGATGATCGGGCCGATGCTCCACTGGTTCAGGTCCGAAGAAAAAGGTGACGCGGTACTGACTTGGATCAGCGGAGGAAGAAATATTCATAGATGGCCGAGGGCATTGTATCATTCAGAAAGGCTGAGAGCACGCCTGATTGCCGGGTGGTTTCGATGTCGAAATAAAGTTATGATGCGACGATGGATACTTCCTCTCGCTTTATTGCCCAAGTCAGCCGAATTCAGCAAGCCATTCGAGAGCAGCCGGGCATTGACGGATGGCTCTTCTATGACTTTCGCCATCTCGATCCCATTGCCTACCGGGTGCTGTTGCTGGACCCTTCGATCCATGTCACGCGCCGCTGGTACTACTGGGTTCCGGCGATCGGAACGCCGGTTAAACTGCAGCATCGCATTGAGCCGCATGTGCTGGACGGGTTGCCGGGCGAGGTGCGGTTGTACGTCTCCTGGCGACAACAGCAGGCGGCGCTCAGGACACTCCTTCAATCGGCCAAACGTGTTGCCATGCAATACTCGCCGATGAATGCGATTCCCTATCTCTCGCGAGTGGATGCTGGGACGTTGGAGCTTCTGCGCAGCTTGGGTCTAGAGATTGTCACCTCTGCCGATCTGGTCCAACAATTTGAAGCCGTGTGGGATGAGGCACAGTTGGCTTCCCACCAGGTGGCTGCCACAGGGCTGCGGGCTATTGTGGATGAGGCGTTCGGGTTTGTCGGGGCCTCTCTGGCCAGGGGTCAATCGCTCACTGAATACGGACTGCAACAATATATCCTTTCCCGGATGCACGCTCGCGGGCTGGTGACCTCGAGTCCCCCAATTGCCGCAGTCAACGCCCATAGTGCAGATCCTCACTACGGACCGGCCGCCGAGGGCTCTGCCCCTATCCGGCAGGGAGACCTGGTTCTGATCGACTTATGGGCTAAACAACCGGAGCTCCGGGCCGTCTACGCAGATATCACCTGGACTGGCTTCGTCGGGCCGGTCGTACCTCCCAGGCAGCAAGAGATTTTTCAAATTGTTCGGCAGGCACGGGATGCAGCCGTGACATTCGTGCAATCGCGTGTACGAGATGGATCATTTCCGTATGGCTGGGAGGTCGATGATGTGTGCCGTCAGGTCATTCAGCAGGCCGGATACGGAGACTATTTCGTTCATCGAACGGGGCATTCGATTGGCGAAGAAGTACATGGCAATGGTGCGAACATCGACAATTTGGAAACGCAGGATGCCCGCCGATTGTTGCCCGGCACCTGTTTTTCCATTGAACCAGGAATCTACCTTCCGGAAGACTTCGGTATCCGGAGTGAGCTGGATGTCTACCTTTCAGCCGATGACGCGGTCATATACGGTCAACCGGTACAAACCGAACTCGTCGCGATTTCCCTCCCCTGTACCTGAAGTCGGGTCTTATCCTCGCGGATGAGCCGGGCCTTTCTTGACACTCTTTGCATGGGGCGGCTATCGTGAGAGATCGAGTGGCCGGAGGGGCCTCGTGCCTGGCTGGCCCCTAATTTGTGAGGAAGGATACCGAACATGTTTGGCACGATGGGATTCTCCGAACTGATCATCATCCTGGTTATTGTCCTGATTATTTTCGGGGCCGGGAAGCTTCCCCAAATCGGTGAGGGGGTAGGCAAGGCCCTCAGAGGGTTTAAGAAAGAAGTGAACGACATTCCGCCTCCCGATGCCACCCCCGAACAGAGTGAACCTGTGCCTGCCACGACTCAGGCCCAGATTCAGCCGGTTGCAGAAACCGGTCAGGCAGTTCAACCTGCATCGGTCGCTCAGGCGCCGGCCGTTCCCAAAGCGACCGCACCGTATACGCCAGGTCCAGAGTTAACTCCTGGTACGACAGCGGCCTTAATGGCTGCGGCTGCGCCGCAAGGGCCTCAGGTCGCTCAGCCACCGAAGCCCCGCGTGGCCACGGTAGCACCAAACCAGGCTGCCCCTGGATCAGCGGTTGCAGAAAGTCATCAACCCCCGACGATGGAAGACCGTATGTCGGCTCCGGCACCAGTGATGCGGGCCCAATATCCCCCTCTTCCTGCTTCTGCCCAGAGTAAGCCGGTGGCAAAGCGTCCTTCTGCTATCGTGAATAAAGATGCTGTGGCCAGGGTACAGGCAGCGCAGGCTGCCATGCGGGCAAAGGCCGGGCAGCCTCAGCCGGCAGCCTTCTCTCCCCAGGACATGCAGGGTTTAGGTGAAGGGCTGGGAGATGCCGTCCGGACCTTTCGGCAGGCCGTTGCTGATGTGCGGAGTTCGGTCGACCCTCAAATGCGGACAATTCGGGCAGAAATGGATTCTGCCCAAAAAGAACTGGAACAGTCGATCGAAGCCGCCAAGCAAGCGCCGGTGCTGGACGAGGATGCTCCGGCAAAACCACTCTAGCGCCAGGGGCTCTGGTGCGAGTGTAATACAGAAATACGTAGGCCTTGGTGCCAAGCTCTTATGCTGATTCCACGTGCGTTCCCCTCCATGCAGCATGTACCCAGTATTCTGAAATCCACATGAAGTCCGGTTTTTTTTCGCACGCCGGTTTTCACCTCGCGCTGCTAGTTCCGCTGATGCTCGTCTCAACGCTGTCCGGCTGTTATGTCGATGTCCCACCAGCGGATCCCGAATCTGTTTCGAGAAGATTAAGCGAACTACTTGCTGATCCGGACCCGGAGGTTCGGCGCACGGCGGCGGAAGCCCTGGGGAAGATCGGGCATCAATCTGCGAATTCGCCGCTTATTGGTGCGCTGGCGGACCGAGACCCCCGTGTTCGTGCGGCTGCAGCACTCGCCTTGGGCCGAGTGAATGACCAAATGAGTGGCGCGGCTCTCGTGGAGCACTTATCGGATCCCTCCGACGCTGTCCAGAGGGCATCAGCCATGGCTCTCGGTGAAATGGGTGTTTCGGCAGCTCACGTGGGGCAGATTCTTCAAGCGTTGCGCAACCCCGATGTTTCTACCCGGGTTGCCGCAAGTCAGACCCTCTTAAGTTTGGACACTGTCTCTTTCTCAACGGATCTGGTTGCGGCGCTGACAGATTCGGATGCACAGGTGCGTCAAGGGGTCGCCGCGGTTCTTGGTGAGACGGGGGACATGAGATCTCTGCCAAGCCTTGTGGGTCTTTTAAAAAACGATGCCGATGCGGGCGTACGGGCCGAAGCCGCCTTTCGGCTGGGGAAGGTCGGGGATGCCGGCGTATTGGGTGCGTTGTCAGCGGTTGGCGAGAAGGACCCGAATCCGAGGGTTCGAGAATGGGCCCATTGGGCTACTCGGCAGATTAGGACACTGCCCGACTCCGGTTTAGTGAGTCCACGAGGCCAATGAGTCGCGTTTGAGCCTCCGGATCAATGTCGGTGAACTGAATACCCATTCCTGGAAAGAGCAAATAACGCTCAGGTTTTGATCTCGCCCAGGCGACTTTCGCACGGATTTCAAATTTCTGGCTCGGTCGGTCTGGCAGGGCAAATTCAACGGTAAGTTCCGTGCCGGGCGCCAATGGCGTGCTACTTTCGATAAACAATCCCCCTCCGCCAATCCCGCCAGTCAGGCTGTCGAACTGTTTCCCGTCGTCGGTGGTGCAATGTACTTTGATCGCGAGGGGAGCCCGCGGATGCGAGCGACTATGT
The DNA here is from genome assembly GCA_964556305.1 of uncultured Nitrospira sp. Classification (GTDB taxonomy): domain Bacteria; phylum Nitrospirota; class Nitrospiria; order Nitrospirales; family Nitrospiraceae; genus Nitrospira_A. The sequence goes on from CAZKVY010000110.1 coordinate 4,072, forward strand.
GCAAAACGAGCATCTTCATCAATAGAGAGCATGTGCTCGATCAAGGTTCCCCAGCCCAGGACGCCCAGTTGTTGCCCCTTTTGGTCGAATAAAGAAACCGTTTCCTGTTCGCAATCGATGCCGAGCGTTTTGCCTTGGTGTTCGCGCGTGGCGGTGACGGGAAATTTCATCGTGAAGTCTCAGAGGGTCCGCACTGAATCGATCTATCAAGTTTTAGGAGCGTGCGTCGAAAATGCTTAGTGGGATTCGCCTTGGGGGATGCCTTTTACGGAATGGACCAGGTTCAGGACGCGACTTCGTGTCTCCGATGCGATATCCGTGAAACGCACGCCCATTCCGGGGCTAAATGTATACTGGTCTGCTTTTGGACAGACCCACGCGATCACACCTTTTGCCGACATCCATTCGCTTGGATCTTCAGGCAACGTGAATTCCATGGCAAGTTTGGTTCCGACGGCTAAAGGTGCAAGGCTTTCGATAAATAGTCCGCCGCCGCCGATTCCGCCAGCACGACTCTCGAACTCCAGGCCATCCGGAGTGTGGTATTTGACGCGTATGGAAAGCGAAATCCGTGGTTCAGACCGAGCTTCCCGGGATTGCTGTGGTTTTCGATAGGTCAGAATCTGGTCGACGAGAAAATCCCACGCGAGGCTTCCCATTGGTTCGCCGTTGATGCCAACCAAGGTGATCAATTCTTTGGAAGAATCGATCTCAAGCGTTTTGCCCTTATGTCTTGTGCTGGATACGACAGGAAATTTCACGCGAGCCACCCTACGAAAATCCAGGGTCTCCTGGAAAGTGCATCTTGGGCAAGTATAGCGCATCAATCGAACTTGTCGATAAAAACCTGCGGTTGGGGCTGTCAAGAGCAGGGGGAGAGGTCTACTGTTGTGCTGAGAGGGAAATAAAAAGAGGGGGCCGACGCCCCCTCTCCCAACTTGGAAATTATTCAAATATCTGAATGGTTATAACTGGTTAGGCGCTTTTGACGTCTTTGTCCTGTTCAAAGATTCGTATGGGCGCATGTTTCCCACTGATGGCATCTTCGGTGATCACGACTTCCTTGATCTGTTTCTGAGAAGGGGCGTCGTACATCACATCGAGCATGGCCTCTTCGAGGATTGCGCGTAACCCACGGGCACCGGTCTTTTGCGTGAAGGCCTTCCGGGCTACGGCACTCAGAGCTCCTTCGGTGAATCGTAACTTCACTTTTTCAAAGGAGAGCAGTTTTTCATACTGCTTGGTAAGCGCGTTTCTGGGTTCTGTGAGGATACGAATGAGCGCTTCCTCGTCGAGTTCATCCAGAGTGGCAACGACCGGCAACCGACCGATAAATTCAGGGATCAATCCGTATTTCAGCAGGTCTTCCGGCTGGACATGCGGCAGCAGTTCGCTCAATCGAATATCATTGCGGCCTCGGACTTCGGCTCCGAATCCCATAGATTTCCGGTTAAGGCGTTGTTCAATAATATGTTCCAGGCCGACAAACGCACCGCCGCATATGAATAGAATATTGGCAGTATTGACCTGGATAAATTCTTGATGCGGATGTTTGCGGCCACCTTGGGGGGGGACGTTTGCGACTGTTCCTTCGATGAGTTTCAGCAGCGCCTGTTGAACCCCCTCGCCCGAAACGTCACGCGTAATCGATGGGCTGTCACTTTTCCTGCTGATCTTGTCAATTTCGTCGATATACACAATGCCGCGCTCAGCGCGTTCGACATCGTAATCGGCAGCCTGAAGCAATTTGAGAATGATGTTTTCTACATCTTCTCCCACATAGCCTGCTTCGGTGAGTGTCGTTGCATCGGCCAACGTGAAGGGGACATCAAGAAATTTGGCCAAGGTTTGAGCCAGAAGGGTTTTTCCCGTACCTGTGGGGCCGACGACCAGAATGTTCCCTTTTTGGAGTTCGACGTCGTCGACGTCCTTGTCCTTGGCTGATATACGCTTGTAATGGTTGTGTACTGCAACAGAGAGGATACGTTTAGCGCGATCTTGACCGACCACATATTGATCAAGGTGATGCTTGATTTCGGCCGGCTTCTTCAGCTTTGAGGAAATTTCCTCCTTCGCTTCTTCCCAATCCTCGGCAATGATGTCATTGCAAAGATTCACGCACTCGTCGCAGATGTAGACGGTCGGACCAGCGATGAGTTTGCGCACTTCGTCTCGGCTTTTCCCGCAGAACGAACAGCGCAGGTGCCGATCAATCTTTTCCTGTTTAGCCATGCTGCCTCCTGTAAACCAAGGTCAACTAGCTCTTGCCGCCATCCTTCCCCGAGTCCGTCGATGCCACCGGTTTAAGACTCTTCAGGGGGCGTGTGATGACTTCATCGATCAGTCCGTAGCGTTTGGCTTCTTCGCTGGACATAAAGTAGTCCCGCTCGGTGTCCTGAGAAATTTTATCAAGCGGTTGTCCGGTATGTTTAGCCATGATTTCATTCAGTCGTTCGCGAATCTTCAAGATTTCCCGGGCATGAATGTCGATCTCGGTCGCCTGGCCCTGAAATCCGCCCATCGGTTGATGGATCATGACCCGGGCATTGGGTAGCGCATAACGTTTGCCTTTTGTCCCGGCTGTCAACAAAAAGGCCCCCATGCTTGCTGCCTGCCCCAAGCAGATCGTATTAATGGACGGTTTGACGTATTGCATGGTGTCATAGATGCCAAGTCCCGCCGTCACGCTTCCCCCGGGGGAATTGATGTACAGATTAATATCCTTCTCCGGATCCTCTGCCTCCAGGAACAGCAACTGGGCGATAATGAGGTTTGCAAAGACGTCATCAATGGGAGCGCCGAGGAAGATGATGCGGTCCTTGAGAAGACGTGAGTAGATATCGTAGGCTCGCTCGCCACGGTTCGTTTGTTCAACAACAATCGGAACTAGCATTCGGCTGAATCCTTTCCGCTAGAAGACTGACGGGTGGAAACTCTTCAGTTTACCATACTCATCCCGCCGGGATTTGATGATCACCGCCCGACCTTCAGTAACGCGAGTCCAGGCATTGGTACCTGTTAGCCCTGAATCATTGCGTGCTTGTAAACAAAATCCAATGCTTTGTCAGCCAAAATTCTTGATCGAAGATCGTTCAGCGTATCTTGACCACCGGCTTGAATCATTCGGGTGACTTCCTCGACTGAAAGTTTGACTTCGGCAGCGAGTCGCGAAATTTCGTTGCTGAGATCCTCATTTGTCACGGTGATGTTTTCCTTCGCCGCGAGCGCTTCCAGTATGAGCCCGACCTTCACCCGTCGTTCAGCTTCCGGGCGATATTCCTCCTGGAGCTGTTTGGCCTCATCGACTTGAGGGGACGTTGGCGAAGCCTCAGCACCGTCACCGGCTTTTCGTTGACGGGATTGCAATTGTTGACGAACCATAGCGGAGAGTTCCCGTTCTACCAGCGTTCCGGGAAGCTCGAAATGATGGGTTTCCGCTAGTCGCTTCAGAATCGTATCCTTGTAGGAATCTTCGATATCCTTTTTCAGGGCCCGATCCATTTCAGTGCGGAGCTTCTCTCGGATTTCCTCCAAGGATTGATAGGGGCCACAATCCTTGGCAAATTCGTCGTCGAGTGCCGGAAGTTGTTTTCGCTTGATCGACTTAATGATGCAGCGAAAGGTGACGGTTTTTCCCGCGACCCGTACATCGGGGTGTGTTGCCGGAAAGGCTTGGGGGATGGTGATCACGTCACCATCCTTTTTGCCGACGAGGTGTGGCTCAATCTCAATTCCCAGGACGGAGGAATGAGAGCCCATTTTGTGAAGATGTCCCGATTTGGTCGTCCCATCTAGAGCAGTGCCGTCCAATGTGCCCTCAATATCTACAACGGCAAAGTCTCCTTCGGTCAAGGTCGTTCCGGTTGGAGCAGGGTGTAACTGAGCCATCTGTTCCCGAAGAACCTCGAGCGCCTTTTGAACCTGCTCATCCGTGACCGTTCGCTGATCCTGTTTCAGAGAGATCGGATTCGGAGCTTTGTAATCGCGAAGCTCAATTGTTGGTTTGATCTCGACTGTTGCCGTAAAGCTGAAGGGGGAGTCTTTCTTAACTTTGACCCGTTCCAGCGGTGGAATTTCTACAAGAACAGGAACGATTCCCGCCTCACGGATGGCTCGGTCATAATAATCCGGCACCAGACTTCGGATGACATCCTCTTCAATCGTTTTGGCATAACGCTTCTCGAGCAATTGGAGAGGGGCTTTTCCAGGTCGGAAGCCTGGAATGCGAACTTGCCGATTCAATTCGGAATAAGCCTGGACAAAACGCAGGTTCACTTCGTCCGCAGGAACCTCGATCTTGAGCGCTCGCTTCATGGGGCCGAGTTCAGTCATTTCCATTTTCATAAGGCTATTCACGTCCTCCGAGTCCGATAATGGTTGGTGCGTCACGCCAAGTCACATGAGGGTGGTGCGAGAGGGGGGACTTGAACCCCCACGGTTACCCACGAGATCCTAAGTCTCGCGCGTCTGCCAGTTCCGCCACTCTCGC
>CAZKVY010000111.1:0-8436 GCA_964556305.1 uncultured Nitrospira sp.
ATTCTCGAAAACCGCAATATCCTGATTGTGGACGACGAAGAACCCATTCGCCGCCTATTGGGCTATCTGCTGGAGCCCCACGGCTACCAGGTCACCCTGGCTGGCGAGGCTCGCGAGGCCCGTCAACGGATGGAGAGTGGGTCCTACGCCATGGTGTTGTGCGATGTGAACATGCCCGGTGAATCGGGCATGGATCTGATTCGCCACATTTTGACGCAATATCCCAATACCGCGGTGATCATGATCACGGGACTCGATAGCCCTGTCCTGGCCAATGCGGCCCTGGATATGGGAGCCTTCGGGTACATCATCAAGCCCTTCGAGGCCAACGAGGTTCTGATCAACGTGGCGAACGCGTTACGACGGCGCAGGCTAGAAGTCGAAAATGCCATGCATCGAGAGAATCTTGAGGAAGTCGTCCGGACCAGAACGATTGCCTTGCAACAGGCGCTGGAATGGCTGGAACGGAGCGAAAAGGAACTGCGCCTCTCCCGCGAAGAAACCATTCAACGGCTCGCAATTGCCGCCGAGTATCGCGACAGCTCGACCGCGCAGCATATTCAACGAATGAGCCACTACTGCGAGCTGCTGGCGCGCCGTTACGGGTTGTCCCCCGATCGATGTGATCTCATTCGCACCGCCAGCCCCATGCACGATATCGGCAAGATCGGCACCCCTGATCATGTGTTGCTCAAGCCCGGTAAATTCACGCCTGAAGAATTCAAAGTCATAACCCAACATACCGAAATCGGTTACAGAATTTTAGCGGGTTCCGACTCGGATCTTTTGAAAGTGGCGGCGCTCATCGCCTGGACCCATCATGAACGGTACGACGGTACCGGGTACCCGCGCGGAATCAAAGGTGAGGATATTCCCCTGGAAGGCAGGATCGTGGCGATCGCCGATAACTTCGACGCCCTCACGACTCAACGGGTGTACAAGCCGGCGTATGATTTCGACCATGCGAAGGATCTCATGCTGAAGGAACGGGGCAAACATTTCGATCCCGACCTGCTGGATATCTTTTTTGATTCCATGGCCGACATCAAACGCATCTTCGATCAATTTGCAGACCCGACCTGGCTCGCCTCCTCGCGGCATCGTGTGATCACGCAGGACCAGGGGGAGGGCCTATGACCCGCACGTCACGAAACTGGATCGCCTATCTGTGCGAGAACCTGGCCTCGTCCGGGATGATGCCGACATGGGAAGCCGCCACGTACCTGACCGACAATCTCTTCGGAGACAAACCCAACCCACGGCTCCTGCGCACGACCTGCCCGTATGAGGATACGACGCACTTGCTCCACCGCTTGTACGACCCGCTCGTCGCAGCGGCCACTCGTGATATCCCGCTGCCCGCGGAAGCCATGATCCATGTGTTCACGGATATCAGCCTCACCGGAAAATCAGCGGTGCTGGTGGTCTATTTCCCCGGACACAATCAGCCGCACCAACTCCTGCTGTTGGATGCCGCTAACGCCTGGGATCTCGTGTTTGAAAATTCAGACGAGTTCAACGCCTGGGCGGAGGCACGGTATCGTGGGATCAAGTCCGCGCTTGCCAACCTATCGGCCTGCGTACCCGTCTCCCCGACCCTGCCCTCACCCCTCGAAGCCGTCAAGAACTGACCGCTGCTAGGCGTCGTAGTTCAGATTCGGAGCCAACCACCGCTCCACTTCGCCGATGGAAAGGTTCTTGCGAACCGCATAGTCTTCCACTTGGTCGCGGTTGATTTTTCCCACCGCAAAATACTTCGCCTCCGGATGCGCAAAGTAGAGGCCACTGACGGCTGCCGCCGGCAACATGGCATAGGACTCGGTCAGCGTTACCCCCGACTGCGATTCTGCTTGCAACAGATCGAACAGGATGCGCTTTTCCGTGTGGTCCGGACAAGCGGGATACCCCGGCGCAGGACGAATGCCCCGATACCGCTCTCGAATCATATCTTCGTTCGTGAGCGCCTCCGTGTTCCCGTATCCCCATTCGAGTCGAGCCTGCTTGTGCAGCCATTCGGCGAACGCTTCCGCCAATCGATCCGCAAGCGCCTTGACCATGATGGAATTGTAGTCGTCATGATCCTTCTCGTACTTCGCACAGAGGGCCTCCACGCCGATGCCTGCCGTCACCACGAAGGCCCCCACATAATCGCCGCGTCCTGATCCTTTAGGCGCAATGTAGTCGGCCAGGGCCAGGTTGAACTGATCGGCCGGCTTCTCGGTCTGTTGCCGCAGCGTGTGGAATGTGGTCCGCACTTCCCGACGATCATTATTCTGATACAATTCAATATCGTCGCCGATGCTATTGGCCGGGAAAAATCCATAGACTCCGCGCGCCGTCAGCAACTCGCCCCGAATGATCTCCTCCAGCAACGCCTGGGCATCAGCCAAAAGTTCCTTCGCCTTCGGGCCGACTGTGGCATCGTCGAGAATGCCGGGGTACCGGCCACGCAGTTCCCAGGTATGAAAAAACGGTGTCCAGTCGATGTAGGGTACCAAGTCGCGCAACGCCATACGATCGATCTGGCGCAGTCCGGTAAACGAAGGCGTAGGAATATCGGCTGAGGCCCAATCGGTCGGCATCCGGTGAGCCCGCGCGGACTCCAGACTACGGAGTGTTTTCGAACCGCGATCCTGGTGTGCCTGCCGGATGCGGTCATAATCGGCGCGAACGGAGGCCGAAAATTCCTGCTTTTGCTGTTCGTTGATCAAACTCCCCACCACACCGACCGCACGTGAGGCATCGAGCACATGCACTGTGGCCTGATTGTAAGATGGGGCAATCTTCACCGCCGTATGGGCTTTGCTGGTGGTGGCGCCACCGATGAGAAGGGGCACCGTGAACCCCTGCCGCGTCATCTCCTTGGCCACGTGCACCATTTCGTCTAGAGATGGCGTGATCAATCCGCTCAAGCCGACCATGTCTACCTGCTGGTCCCGGGCCGTCGCCAGAATTTTTTCGCAGGAGACCATCACCCCGAGATCGATCACTTCGTAGTTGTTGCAGCCCAACACCACACCTACGATGTTCTTACCGATGTCGTGCACATCGCCCTTCACGGTCGCGAGTAACACCTTGCCGTTCGCGCGGGAAGTACCCAACCGTTGTTTTTCCGCCTCCATAAACGGCATGAGGTAGGCCACGGCCTTCTTCATCACCCGTGCGCTTTTCACCACCTGCGGCAGAAACATTTTTCCCGAACCAAAGAGATCGCCGACGATGTTCATGCCGGCCATCAACGGACCCTCAATGACATCGAGCGGGCGGGTGGATTTCTGGCGGGCCTCCTCCACATCCTGATCGATATAGTCGGTCAGTCCCTTCACGAGCGCATGGGCCAACCGCTCTTCCACCGGCCGCTGGCGCCACTCATCGTCTTTGACCGCCGCTTTCCCCTTCTGCTTGACCGTATCGGCAAACGTCACCAGCCGTTCGGTCGCATCGGGCCGGCGATTCAACAGCACATCCTCCACCAGCGCGAGCAGGTCCTTGGGAATCTCTTCATAGACGGCCAGCTGCCCGGCGTTGACGATACCCATATCGAGGCCGGCCTGAATCGCATGATAGAGAAACGCGGCATGCATCGCCTCGCGCACGACATTGTTCCCGCGAAACGAAAACGAGATATTACTGACGCCGCCGCTGACTTTGGCCAGCGGGAGGTGCTGTTTGATCCAGCGCGTCGCTTCGATGAAGTCGACGGCGTAATTGTTGTGCTCTTCCAGTCCGGTCGCCACGGTGAGGATGTTCGGATCGAAAATAATATCCTGCGGCGGAACACCGACCTTATCCGTAAGCAGACGATACGACCGTTCGCAGATCTCGATACGCCGTGCGACCGAGTCGGCTTGACCACGCTCGTCGAATGCCATCACGACAATCGCCGCCCCATAGCGCCGGATGAGCCGCGCTTGTTCCAGAAACTTGGCCTCGCCCTCCTTCAAGCTGATGGAGTTGACGATCCCCTTGCCCTGCATGTTGCGGAGGCCCTCTTCGATGACCTCCCATTTGGAACTGTCCACCATGATCGGCACGCGCGCGATGTCCGACTCGGCTGCCAGAAGACGTAGGAACTTCTGCATCGCCGCTTTCGAGTCCAGCATGCCTTCATCCATATTGATATCGATGACCTGCGCCCCGCCTTCCACCTGCTGACGCGCCACCGTCAGAGCCTTGTCGTAATCGCCCGCCAGGATCAATTTGGAGAAGGCCGGTGAACCGGTGATGTTCGTGCGTTCGCCGACATTCACGAAGTTCGATTCTGGTCGTACGGTCAGCGCTTCCAGGCCGCTGAGTCGCAAAAACGGTTCGACCTGCGACGGCCGACGAGGAGACACCCCACGCACCGCGTCCGCTATGTGGTGAATATGGTCGGGCGTGGTTCCGCAGCAGCCGCCCACAATGTTAAGCCACCCGTTTTGTGCCCACTCGCGCAGCTGAGGCGCGAGCGATTCCGGGGTTTCGGGAAAGCCGGTGGGCAGTAACGGATTGGGCAGCCCGGCATTCGGATGGCTGCTGACATAAATCGGCGCCAGCTGTGACAATTCTTCGATCAGCGGCCGCATTTCTTTCGGCCCGAGGGCGCAGTTCATGCCCACACTGAGCAAAGGCACATGGGAAATGGAATTCCAGAAACCTTCGACCGTCTGCCCGGAAAAACCGCGATTGCTTCCGGCCTGAATGAATGTGACCGAGGCCATGATCGGCACCTGTCGGGCGCCTTCTGCAAAGAGTTGCTGAATCGCAAAAAAAGCGGCTTTAGCATTCAGCGTGTCGAAAATCGTTTCGACCAGCAGCAGGTCGACGCCGCCGTCCAATAGACCACGCACCTGCTCGCCATAGGCCTCCACCAATTCCGGATAGGTGGTGCCGCGCGCCGCCGCATCATTGGAATCCGTCGAAACGGACGAGGTCTTGGTTGTCGGCCCGATCGCGCCTGCCACGAAGCAGCGCCGCGCCGGGTGCGCCGCAACCACCTGTGCCACCGCCCGCTTGGCGCATTCGGCGCCGGCTTTGGACAGCTCATAGCCCAGATCATCCATGCCGTAATCGGCCAGTGACACGGATTGAGAATTAAACGTGTTGGTTTCAACGATGTCCGCTCCGGCTTCGAGATACTGCCGGTGGATCCCCTCAATGACGCCCGGTTGGGTAACGTTCAAGAGGTCGTTGTGTCCTTTGAGGTCCTTCTTCCAGTCCTTGAAACGATCCCCGCGAAACGCGGCTTCGTCCAGCTTGTGACGCTGGATCATGGTCCCCATGGCACCGTCCAGGATCAGGATACGCTCTCGCAGAAGGTCTCGAATCTCGTGTACCGGCATGACTCCCTATGTCTTTCTGTCGTCGAGCCTCAGGCCTGTGGAGACTGAGTCGACGACTCGCAATGGATCGGCATCATATCGGGAACGGACTTTTTTCGGCAAGCCATGGCTGGCTTCGCCTTGACAATGACCACCCTGGTCGATACGATGCCAAATAGTGTCGGGGTCGAGCCTGAGTCGATTGTATGGCGCATCAGACAGTCACCCGCCTCATTATTTGTTGCCTTCTCTGCATCAGCCTCCTCGGACCGGAATGCCCTTCCCTTTGGGCCGGGCCCTATTTTGAGGATGGCTATCTCGGGCTGACTCAAAGCGAATTACACGACAAACTTGGCCTGCCTCAGGCGGTGCGTGACCGCAAATCTGCATTGCGCGTGTTCACCTATTACCCCATCAACGATTGGGATCAATACTTCAAGAAGGTCGCCTCTCCTGAAAACGGAGAAGATGTCTACACGTTCAAGCGTGACGGGGTCGATATCCGATATTCCTTCAGCTTTACCTTCGATCCCAACGATCATAACGAGCAGCGCCCGTTATTTGTCCGCCTGGTCGACATCGAGTTCTCTCCCCCTGTGGCCCTGAGCAAGATTCCCCAACTCGTCCCGGAATTCAAACCGCCGGACGAGGCCTCTGCGCCGGTCTTCCGCTCCAACATTATGTTGTTGTTTTTTTCGGGGAGCCCGTCGGCCGATGCGCGGTTCATTGTGCGGGAGAAAGGAAAGGATGCTCTCGACTGGTCGCTCGCCTTCCAGATGTTTGCCCTGCAGGGTCTGCCCGATCCGCTGACCCCGAAAGCCCCGATCGACCGCCTGGAAATCGGAACCCAAAGTCTCCCGCTGGTCAAATTGCGCCAGCGCACGACTCATGAACCGGTCCTCAACCCCTACTCAAAAGCCTTCGCCCAGCAGCCCCCGCCTGCGCCGGCCGTAAAAAAAATCCCGGTGCCGACCTACGCCGATTAGTTGTTCAGGGTGTTGGTTGTTCGGCTGGCTCTAATTGGCGGGCCGTGCGTTCGTCCTGGGCGCGATAACTCTGTTCGGTCTGGCTCCGCATGCGCCCTAGCATATGGTCCACGGGCTGGCCCGCCCCTTGTTGAGAGGGCCCGGCGAGCGCCTCCAGAGATGGAGTTTGGATAGCGATCACCTGGTAGGCAGCGGAGACGCCTACCAGCACCAGCAGCAACTTACACAGAATCCTGATGGCGGGATTGCCGCTTAGAAACATCAGCGTCAGGAGCAGCAGCGCAGAACAACCTGCGAGGATCACGACGGCTGTCTGGTAGGCCGTCAGCCCCGTGATCGTCCGCGAACCGACCCGGGCCGCAACGGCGCCGAGGAGACCGCCGATCACGCCCGTCGTAGAAGGATGGTTGCTGTCGGTAACGGCCGGTGCAGGCACAGGAAGAGAGGCCGCGGAGTCCGTGCTGGTCATGGTTCGAACCCGCCCCCGATAGGCGGTCGGTACCTGGTCAAGATTGTCGGTCAAGACGGCTTGGCCCTGGGCATCCGTATAGGCATAGAGGGACCCCGCCTCGGGCTCAACCCCGGCGTACCCTACGAGACAGAACCCCAGCGCACTCGCCCATACCAACGCCCGGTGTCCCCTCCGGCCCCTCTGTCCCATTCGCAGCCCTCCAGCGGCACTCCATTAAGCATAGCAGGTCGAAGTTCCCTCCCTTGACGGACCGAAAACCTATTGTTTAGCATGCAGCAGGCATCTCGCCCTCGCACAATCGTTGACGGAAGGATATTTGTGACCGATCAGACAACTTCGGCAGGCCCCGTTTCCTCTCTGGCCCCGGCGGCGGAACCCACGCCGTTCATCCGCCAACGACCGGTCAGGATCATTATCAATTCCTTCCTCGTGCTGTTCGTGGTTGCCCTGATCGCGTTTCGATTCGTGCCGGGCTGGCTGGATCCGGATTTTTCCAAACATATCGAAAGCCACCGCGTGATGGTGGGCATGGATCGCAAGCAGGTTCTGGATTCGTGGGGCTCGCCGAATACGATGAATGTGACCCATACCAGCGATGGGCTACGGCGTGAAGAATGGATTTTTGAAGATTGGGAAAGTCCGGCGGTCGTCAAACACCGGTATCTCTACTTTGAAGAAGGGAAGTTAATCGGCGGCCATTTTTCAGGGTCCGACGTGCGACTACCGCTCCCTGCCAACCCGGAACCGGTCAAACCAAAGGGCCACCCCTAGACGGCGGATCTTTGCCATCCGGCCTGCCCACCTCCTCCCCTCGATTCAGTCAGGCTCGCCGGTTGCCTCACGGACCTGCAGAGCCAGACGGCTCAACAGGATTTCCGCCCGCTGCCTGTCACTCTCCTCAACCATGACCCGACTGCCCAACAGCGCCACTCCGGGATAGAGTGCGCTGATGTGTTCATGCTCAACGACGTAAGGAATGCCGTTGCCGTCGAGCAAGCTTCGGATCAGCGCAAGCTCGCCGACATCCGCCGGTTCACGGAGAGTCACCAAATGCTGTGAACTCTCAGGATGATGCCCTGACGTCACAATTGCGCTCCTGCCGGGCACCTTCGCACACTCATCAGAGTGGAGTGTGCCGGGAACCGGCATCCCACGCTGCGAACAGGTCGTGATTCGTTGCAATTCACCCGGATGGTCAATACACTCACGTATACGCATACCCAGGGCACGGAAACAGAAGGTGGCCTCGGATCTCGGCTTTGGAGCAAATGACTGCACGGGAGATCGGGGTTGTGCCGTTGCCTTAGGGGTATAACGGATGGCTTACGGGGTTTCGGTGATCTGAACGCGCCGTTCCTTCCCCGGCCCACCGGACACGGTCAGCACGCGTTTCCATTCCCGAACTTGATAGATGGCCCAGGCCTGCGGCTGATTTTTGTAAAACGCGTCCGGGTCTTCGCCTGACGCATTGAGGTAAATCGGCTCTGTAAACCCTTCATCCAGCACATAGTCCAGTAGGCAGTCCGTGGTAAACCCTTTCCCATGCAGGGCCACCTCGGCAAGGAAGTTAAGAATCTCGTCGGAATCCTGAATGGTGATAGGCTTCATGTGTCCGGTGGCTGATTGTAGCCAGTAGGAACGAAGGAAGGCAAGGCATGGCACAGAAGAGATTGACCCG
>CAZKVY010000112.1:0-8292 GCA_964556305.1 uncultured Nitrospira sp.
CGCTGTTCATTAACCGCATCGTGACCAATTACTTGATCCGATGGCACGATATCCGGAAATCCGACTATGTGGGGATTTTCGTGACTGACAATCGCGGCGCGCTCGTGGTCAGTTCCATTCCACAAGTCGAGTATTACTATGGCAAGACGACGTGGTGGCAAACGTTCATGAAGCGGGGAATGGGGAAGGTTTTTGTGAGCGATATCTTCTTCGACCCGGCCTTCGGCACGCATGTGGTGAATGTGTCGGCGCCGATCCTCGATGATGAGCAACATACGACGATCGGTGCGGTTACGGTGCTCCTGCGGCGGGATACGCTCTTTCACTCTGTCTCGGAGGCGACCGTGGGGCAGACAGGGCATGCCATGTTGTTCAGTTCTGACGGTGCGCCGATTATCTGTCCGATCCTTTCACCCGAAGAACATGTGGTCAAATCTGAGCTGATTGGTGCGATCAGCTCGAGTACGGCCGGCTGGACGACCGCGGCGAATGATTCGCATGGCGGAAGAAATTCTATTGTGGGGTTCGCGCCCGTTCGCCTGGGCGCTGATCTCACGCCGGAAAGTCTCGGCGGCAAACGTTGGGTGACCTTTGTGCGGCAGGATCCCGCTGAATCCTATGCGCCGCTTTCGCGGCTCGTGGTACAGGTCACGGTGTATGGGCTCGGAGTATTTGCCGTGTTATTACTCACCGGTCTGACGGTCGCTCGTCGCATCGCACGTCCCATCGGCCTGTTGCACGAGGGCGTGCAGAAAATCGGGAGCGGGCGCTTGGATCAGCAGTTGGATCTTAAGACCGGTGATGAAATCGAGCAACTCGCCGATGCGTTCAATAAAATGGCGGCCAACCTGCGCGTGTCGTTCGAACAGATTGAGCACCGTATGGAAGATGTTCGCCGGTTGGAGGCGCGCTATCGCGATCTTATCGAACATTCTCCGGAGATGATCTATCAGCTGAATAAGGCCGGCCAATTCGTGCATGTGAATAAGACCGGTTTGGACAAGCTGGGTTATACGCTGGAAGAAATGCTCCAAATGCATCTCTGGGATCTGGTTCCCAAAGGGCGCGAGGCGGAGGTGTTGGCGTATCTGGAGCGGCTCGTTTCCCAGGGGCGCAGTACGATTGAGACGGTGTTTGTGGCAGGAGACGGGCGTCCGATCGATGTAGAGATCCATTCGACCGCGCTGTTTGAGAGCGGGGGTGGACTGGTCCATTCCCGCGCCTTCGTCCGGGATGTGACGGAACGACGCCTGTTGGAAGAGCAAATCCAACGCTACACCACCCGATTGGAGCAGGCCGTCAATGAGCGGACCCAGCAGCTGGTAGCCTCGCAGGAGCGGTACAAGGCGCTTTTCGACCTGGTGGCCGATTCCGTGTTTATGGTGGGCGAAGACGGGGTGATCGTCGCGGTAAACAAACGTGAAGAGCAGGCGCTGGGGTATTCCGAGCAACAGGTGGTGGGGAACAGCATTCTCGAAGTGATCCTTCCGATGCATCAGCAGGAAATGCGTTCGCTGTTGGCGAAGATCCATGCCGGTGAGCGTCAGGTGCCGACGCAGGAAATTACGGTGCGCGATGCCAGCGGCAAGGAAACGCCGGTGGAGATGGATTTGATCTTAGTGCGCGGCAGCGATCATACCTGGGTGATGGTGCAGCTTCGCGACATCACTGATCGAAAGCGCCTGGAGCGGCAGATGCATACCTACCAGCAGGAGCTGGAGGCCAAAGTCAGCGAGCGCACTCGCGAGATCGAAGAGACCAAGCAGTATCTCGAGAACCTGCTGGAAAATGCCAATGACGTCATTTACACCCTTGATAGCGAGCAGTGTTTTACGTATGTCAACAGCAAGGTGTGGGCGTGGGGGTATGCAAAGGAAGATCTGTTGGGGCGGCCGTATTTGGGGCTGTTGTCGAAGCGGCATCGAGGACGCCGGTTGAAGTCGACGCTGGATATCGGCGTGAAGCAGGTCTATGAGGTGGAGGTGCTGACGAAATCAGGAGAGCCCCGTTCTGTCATGGTGAGTGTGTCGCCGCTGCATGGGGTCGACGGGGAAATCCTGGGGGTCCTGGGTATTGCGCGTGATATGACCGACACCAAGAAGCTTGAACAGCAAATCAGAAACTCCGAGAAGTTGGCATCGGTGGGCAAGTTGGCCGCAGGGGTCGCCCATGAAATTAATAACCCGTTGGGTGGTATCCTGAACTGTCTCTATAATATGCGTAAGGGCACCCTCTCACCGTCGCGCCAGGAGGAATATCTCGCGTCGATGGAAGACGGCCTGCGTCGGGTGCAGCGGATCGTCCGACAACTCCTCGACTTTTCCCAGCAGCACAATCCGGAGCTTGCGCTGGCCGATATCAATCATGTGGTCAATCGCGTATTGCTGCTGACCGATCACCTGTTCGTACCCCATCGGGTGCGGCTGGAGACAGATCTCGCTGCTGACATGCCGGAAATCATGATCGATCGTCATATGATGGAACAGGTCTTGATGAATCTCGTCTTGAATGCCATTCAGGCGATGCGAAACGGCGGGGTGCTGACCATCCGCACGACGGTGAAAGAGGCCCACTGTTTGGTCCGTGTCCAGGATTCCGGGTGCGGCATTTCCTCGTCTGTTCTGCCGAGAATTTTCGATCCGTTTTTCACCACCAAAAACGAGGGCGAGGGGACCGGGCTCGGACTGTCGGTGAGTCTAGGCATTGTGGAGCGGCATGGTGGAAGGATTCTGGTCGAGAGTGAAGTCGGAAAGGGCACGACCTTTACAGTGTCGATTCCGCTTTCGACCGAACGCTATGCCATTGGGAGGTTTTCGTGAAGGGGCTCAAGATACTCATTGTCGATGATGAACCGTTGATGCGGCTCTCGATGTTGGATGCTTTGGAAGGAGTCGGTTGCGAGGTCATGGCGGCGGCGACCGGCACCGAAGGACTGGCGGTCCTGGCCACGCGTCAATTTGATATCGTGATTACCGACTTGCGCCTTCCAGGTGCCGACGGACTGACGATCCTGAAGGCATGTAAAGAACGGAGTTCAACCACAGAAGTCATTTTGATCACGGCCCATGGATCGGTCGATACGGCGGTGGGGGCTATCAAGTTGGGCGCCTACGATTATATTACCAAGCCTTTTCAAATGGACGAGTTGCTGTTGATCGTCGAGCGCGTCGGCAAAATTCTCGGGCTGCGGCGGGAAAACTTTGAATTGAAAGAGGTGCTGGAGGATCGGTTCAGTTTCGGCGGCATCCACGGGCGCAACCATCACATGCGGGCGCTTCTCGAAAAGATCAAGCTGGTCGCGGCTACCGATTCGCCGGTTTCCCTGGTCGGAGAGCGTGGAACCGGCAAGGAGTTGGTCGCCCATACCATCCATCTGAATAGCCCGCGACGAGATCTGCCGTTGATCAAAGTGTGTTGCGCCGATCTTCCTGACCATCTGCTGGAGGCGGAACTCTTCGGCCATGAAAAGGGAGCGTTGGGTGGTGCGTCGCGTCAACGGCGAGGACGTTTCGAACTTGCGCATAGGGGATCATTGCTGCTCGACGATGTGGATGCGCTCTCTCCCGGCCTACAGGCGAAATTGTGGCGGGTGCTTCAGGACCGGAAATGTGAACGTGTTGGAGGGCGAGAGCTTGTTGATGTCGATGTTCGAATCATTTGCGCTTCGCGGCAGGATTTGAAGGACGCCGTGGGACAAGGTCGGTTTCGCCAGGACCTCTGTGACAAGCTGGCCGCCGTTCAGGTGGTTGTGCCGCCTTTACGTGATCGACGTGAGGATGTCCTGGTGATTGCTGAGCATGTTCTTGAGGTCAAGTCAGGGGATCTGAACAGATCCCCCAAAGGCTTTTCTCAACCCAGTCGCGAATTGCTTTTGCACTATTCGTTTCCAGGCAATGTCGGAGAATTAGCGCAGATGGTGGAGCGTGCCGTGGCACTTGGACGAAACGGGGAGTCCCTGCAGCCCTGGGACCTTTGCGGGTTCCAGACCTGTCCGTATCTCGGAGGCACGCCTCAGCCGGCCTGTGGATTTTGCGCTGAGGGTTTGTCGGCCAAGGCCGGAGTGTCTGAGGTCCAACCCGCTGCAACACTGGCCACTGCCCGTGAAGCATTCGAGAAGGATTACATCGAAACGGTTCTGAAGCAGGTGGACGGCAGCCGGACAACCGCGGCCGCTATGTTGGGATTATCCAGAAAGGCGCTGTGGGACAAGTGCAAACGGTACGGTATCTCCTCCGCCAAAGGCGAGGCGGAGGAGAGAGACGAGTAATTAATCTTCCGTTTCCTGACCGCCTTCCCACAGCTTCACAGTGCGATCCCAGGAGGCGCTGGCCAGTCGCAATCCGTCCGGAGAGAGCGCAATGCCGCGGACCGCTCCGGTATGAGTCTTATCGGTTCGGAAGTTGCGACCTGTCGCGATGTCCCAGAAACGAATCGTGTTGTCGTCGCCGGCACTGATGAGGACTTTTCCATCCGGGGACACGACCAGGGCCCGCACCCATCCGTTGTGCCCGCGTACGACGCGGAGTTCGTTCATTGTCGGCATTTCAAAAAAACGAATGGTGTTGTCGCGGCTGCCGGTGATCAGGAGCTTTGCATCGGGCGTGAAGGTCATCGCACCGATCCAGAACTCCATAGGTTTTTGAAATCCGCCGTCGTCTTCGATGAAAAATCCTCTGGTTTCGGTGGAGTCTTCGGCCGTTTCTTCCCAATGGCCGTTGTGAAGGATCTTTTCCTCTCCACTTGGCAGAACTTCCCAAATTCGAATTTTCCCGATGTCTGAGCCGCTCGCGAGATGCAGCCCGTCCGGTGAGAAGGCCACACAGACCGACCAATGGTGATCGTACTGATCCTTGCCCAATAGGGTCATGAGATCGGTGCCGGTCGTGACTTCCCAAATCTTGATGTCTTTATTGTGGCTGCCGCGTGCCAGCATGAGGCCGTCAGGGGACAGTGATAGGCTGCAGACATTGTGATCGTAGCGGGTAAATAGGAGCTTCGTCGGTTCCCCGGTCTTCGGATTCCAGAGGCGAATCGTCCGGTCTTCGCTTCCCGAGGCGAGGGTGCGGCCGTCCGGCGTGAAGACGAGGGCGCGAATGTCGGCCGTGTGGCCGCGCAACGAACGCAAGAGACGTCCGGT
Organism: uncultured Nitrospira sp.; assembly: GCA_964556305.1. Lineage (GTDB taxonomy): Bacteria > Nitrospirota > Nitrospiria > Nitrospirales > Nitrospiraceae > Nitrospira_A. The sequence goes on from CAZKVY010000112.1 coordinate 5,138, forward strand.
TTCAATGTCCCAGATCCGGACGTATCGATCCACGCCGCCACTGACGATCGTCTGACCATCCGGGGCATAGGCGACCGTCCATACGCCATGTGAATGTCCACGAAACGTCTTGAGTTCCCGCAACCCGGATTTCCAGTATTCTAAGTGGTCGATAGCCGGTGTCTGCGGGTTCCCACCTTGGGTTGGCAACGGTGCGGCGGAAGGAATTGTCGGGGGCGTGGTCGTTGAATTGCTCATAAAAGTCTGTGCCTCGTCCCTGGTGTGAGCGAGGGCCGCTTGGCCCCGGCCTGTCCTCTGCGGTTTGCAAAAAACGCCGAGGGGTTTGTATAATCGGCGGTCGTTTCGAGGATCGTAAGAGAAGGACCGGGGGCAAGTCAAGCACAGGGCCCGCGCACGTTTCATTCCTTTACTGTAACCGAAGATGTGAGGTCTTATGACTACCGGAGTAGAAGTATCCAAGCCGTCGATGGAAATCCGATTTCAGCCGGCGTTACTGCAGGAAGTCATCGACTCTTTTATTGAAAAAACGGAGCGCGAAGGGGACCCGACCTACTATAAGGAATTTCACGAGCTGGCCGATCCGATCTATGAGAAATTTACCCTGGATGATCGGGAAGCGGAGTTCAAAAAACTATACCAGTACCTGTTCGGTATCTGGGGCTTTTCCGACATCATCCGCGACGCATTCAATGAGTTTCCTGAACTGAAGGCTCGAGTCGGGGTCGTATTGGTCAAAGGAGTGCTGAAGGAAGATCAGGAGGGCGTCGACGTTCTTCGCAAATGGGGATCTGTCGAGCATGATCTGGCCAAGCAATTTGAGGAAAAGGGGCTGAAGGGAGTTGGCATTAAGCTGATTCCGCGACGCTTCTATGATCCTGCCCTGACCAGGTATTGCCGTCACGAACTCATGCATATCAACGATATGCTCGATCCGGGGTTCGGGTACGATCCTGATACCAGAGTCGGACAGAACCCCGGCGAGGAAACCCTGATTCTCCACCGCTACCGCATCCTTTGGAATATCAGTGTCGATAGCCGGCTGATTGCCGCAGGGAAAGAGCCGATGCTTCAAAAGGAGGATCGGTTCAAGGAGTTCCGTTCCTGGTATCGCAAAATTCCACCGGCTCAATTGAAAGCGGTGTTCGAAGGGTTGTGGCAGACGAGCTACTTTACCCATTCCGAACTGGTTGAGATGGCGACCGACACCCTTCGCATCTTGGATCGTGCCGTGGATGTCGAGGGGGGAGAGATTCCGGAGACCCAGAACAAGGTGATGTTGATGCCGGGGTTTCCCTGCCCCTTGTGCCGATTCCCGACGTATACCTGGGTCGAAGACATGGAGACGAAGCTGGAAACATACATCTTGGACTTCATCCGCGAAAATCATCCGGGCTGGGATGTCGAATATGGAGCCTGTGATCGTTGCGTAGAAGTCTATAAGTTGCGTGCCGACGGTGTGATGTAGTCGGAGAGTAACGTGGCCGGTGATCCCAAATACGGGCGTCGTGATTTCCTGAAGGATTCCGTGGTCTCGGTGGCCAAGGCGGCGAGGGAGTTTGCCCTTCACAAGGATGCACCTCGCGAGCAGCCGGCAGCTCCAGTGCGGACGGACTGGTTGCGTCCTCCGGGCGCCGTCGACGAATCTACCTTTCTCGAACGCTGCACGCGCTGTAGCGACTGCATCAAGGCGTGTCCGCCTGGGGCGATCGTAAGTGATTTTTCGAACGGCACGCCGGTGATTTTTGCCAATCAAGTAGCCTGTGAGCTCTGCGACGATTTCCCGTGCATTGCTGCCTGCGCGACGGAAGCGCTGCTGCCGGTTGCCGATACTGTTGATGTGCGGATGGGCATTGCCACGGTGTCCCATCGTGTCTGTACGGCTGGTCAGGGATGCCATGCCTGCGTATCGAAGTGCCCCGTCGAGGCGCTCTCGATGGATTTTCACGCGCTCCGTCTTGTCGTGGAGCAGGAGCGCTGTGTTGGTTGTGGTATGTGCGAGCAGATTTGCAAGACCGTCAATGATCGCATTGCGGTCAAGGTCATACCCGCGAGAAATCTTTCTGCGGGCAGCATCAGCTACTGAATTGGGGCTGTGTTAGAAGGGCCGAAACATCACGTTCATCATGCAAATTTATAAAAACATCTGCACGGAGGCGGCGGCAAAGGGGAGAGAGTTCATGCTTGACATCCCTCCCTCCTTTACCTATCATACGCCTCCTGTGCCGCAGGACTCAGATGTTGCGTAGCGTGCGAAAAAAATGCGCAACATGTTGAGGTGAGGAGCAAGATACGTATGACATCGAAACAAGTCGTGCAGCCCACCTCCCCGTCCTCCACCGCAATTGCTCCCCCTAAGGCAGTTCCAATTAAGGATTCGCCTGCTGTCGAACGCGCCCTCAATCGCAGCAAAATATATCTTTTGTTCTCCTGGAGTTTGTTGTATCCGGAGGACGAGGAGTTTTTGGATTACCTGCAATGCGGCGAGTTCGTCGAGGATGGACGAGCTGCCTTGGACGGGTTGCGACTCGCATTGGACGGAATCGGTGGCGACCGTGCCACTCAGAAGATCGCTCTGATGAAGAAGCAATTCGATCAGATCGAGAAGCTAGTCTCGGCGGAGTGCGTCAACTGGCAGATCGGCGACCTGCAGACGGAACACCGTCGGGTATTCACCAATGTGATCACGCTGGATTGTCCGCCCTACGAAACCCTCTTTGGAAACGATCACGTGTTCGCGCAATCGCACGTCATGGGCGACATTGCGGGATTCTACAAAGCATTTGGGGTCGAGCTCTCGAAGGACGTTCACGAACGTCTGGATCACCTCAGTGTCGAGCTCGAATTCATGCATTTCCTGACGTATAAAGAATCATATTCCCGTTGTCACGATGGAGTCGATAAGACCGAAATCGTGGTCGATGCGCAAAAGAAGTTCGTGAAAAACCATATCGGCCGGTGGGTGCCATTGTTCTGCCGGATGTTGGCAAAAAAATCAGATACCGGCTTGTTCAAGCTCATTGCCGACTGCATGTCGGAATGGATGGATTTTGAGGTCGCCTTCCTTGGAGTAACGGTGCAGCCATACTCTGAGGCGGACTACAGACCAGCTACCTTCAATGCTCCGGAAGGTCAAACCTACGAGTGCGGGGCGCAGG
>CAZKVY010000113.1:0-8101 GCA_964556305.1 uncultured Nitrospira sp.
GAAAGACGGCGATCACGTGGAATTTCTCTTCTACATGGGCGGTGGCCGGTGACCGTCAAGGCCCACGCAGACATTACCGAGTTGATCGGCGGAACCCCGCTGGTGCGCCTCAATCGCCTGAGCAAACCGGGCGGCGCCACGATTTATGCGAAGGTCGAATCGTTCAACCCAGGCGGCAGCATCAAGGACCGCATCTGCCTGAACATGATCAACGAGGCCGAGCGCCTCGGCAAACTGAAGCCGGGTGGCACCATCGTTGAACCGACCAGCGGCAATACAGGCATCGGCCTGGCATTGGTAGCCGCGGTACGAGGCTATAAACTGATTTTAGTCATGCCGGAAAGCATGAGCATGGAACGCGCAAGCCTGTTGTCATCCTACGGCGCGCAACTGGTCCTCACGGCAGCCTGGGAAGGGATGAAAGGCTCGATCAAGGAAGCGGAGAGCATCGTCGCGCAAAATCCGTCGTATTACATGCCCGACCAGTTCTCCAATCCGGCCAATCCGGCCATGCACCGGAAAACGACCGGCCCGGAAATTGTGAATGCGCTGGATGGACGCGTGGACGCCTTCGTCGCAGCGGTCGGAACCGGCGGAACCATCACCGGCTGCGGTGAAGTGATCAGGGAGCGTAATCCGGCCGCCAAAATCGTCGCGGTGGAACCGGCCGGCTCACCTGTGCTGTCCGGCGGAGATCCGGGGCCGCACAAGATCCAGGGCATCGGCGCCGGATTCGTCCCCAAGGTCTTGAACCGGACGTTGCTTGATCGCGTGATAACCGTGACGGATGATGAAGCCTATCAAACGGCCAAATTGCTCGCAAAGAAAGAAGGGCTGCTGGTCGGCATTTCCGCGGGAGCCAACGTCTTCGCCGCACAAAAGATCGCCGAAGAACTCGGGCCGGGGAAAAACGTCGTCACCATTCTCTGCGACACCGGCGAGCGGTATATCAGCATCGAAAAGTATTTCAATATTTGACCCTTTGGAATGAACGATTGAGGGGGGATGCTCAAAATGGTCTCTCAGCAAGGCCGCAGGTGAGAGGAAACCGGAGGCGTACCCTCTGGGTACGTTGAGGATTTCGTCGAACCGAGAACGAAGCTTAAGGCCATTTTCAGCATCCCATACAAGATGGAATTTACAGAAACACAAATCAACCGCTACAGCCGCCACATCCTCCTGCCGGAAGTCGGTGGCAAAGGGCAGAAGAAGATCATCCAGGCGAAGGTGCTCATCGTCGGCGCTGGAGGCCTCGGCTCCCCTGCTGCGCTCTACCTCGCCGCCGCGGGCATCGGTACGATTGGTCTCATCGACAGCGATGTGGTGGATCTCAGCAACCTGCAGCGGCAGGTCATTCATCAGACGCCGGACGTAGGGCGCCCCAAGGTTGTCTCCGGAAAAGAAAAGATTCAGGCCCTGAATCCCGACGTGAACGTGGTGATGTACGAAGAGCGACTCACCGCCGGCAATGCGCTGAAAATCATGAGCGGCTACGATGTGGTCATCGACGGCGTCGATAACTTTCCGACGAAATTCCTCATCAACGATGCCTGCTTCTTCGCCGGCAAACCGCTGGTGCATGGCGGGATTCTTCGATTCGATGGTCGCGTCACCACCATCATCCCGAAGAAGTCGGCTTGTTATCGTTGCGTCTTTAAGAAGCCGCCGCCCGAGGGGCTCGTTGCCTCCTGCCAGGAAGCCGGTGTCATCGGTGTGCTGGCCGGCATCATCGGGACCATCCAAGCCACCGAGGCGCTGAAGCTGATCCTCGGCATCGGTCGCCCGTTGACCGATCGCTTGCTGGACTTCGATGCACGACGCACTCAGTTCAGAGAAATCCGCATCAAGCGGAACCCCGATTGTCCGCTGTGCGGCGAACGGCCCACGATCACGGAATTGATCGAAGACGGCGACGTCGCCGGGCCGACCTGTGCGCTCCCGGGTCAACGTAACTTGTAGCGAAGGTGTCTCCATGTCGAAAATGAAAGCGCTCGTGTGCCGGGAATGTGGGAAGGAATATCCACCCAAAGCCATCCACGTCTGTGAGATGTGCTTCGGCCCGCTCGAAGTCAAATACAACTACGACGAGATCAAGAGCACGATCTCGCGGAAGAAGATCGAGCAGGGCCCGAACAGCATGTGGCGCTACATTGACCTGCTGCCGGTCGAGAGCACCGCGATCATCGGGCCCCATGCGGGATTGACGCCCCTGGTGCGGGCGAAGAATTTGGGCGCGCATCTCGGGATTGACGAACTCTACATTAAGAACGATACGGTCAATCATCCGACGCTGTCGTTCAAGGATCGGGTCGTCTCGGTCGCCCTCACGCGCGCGCGGGAACTCGGTTTTGAAACGGTGGCCTGCGCCTCAACCGGCAATCTTGCCAACTCCGTCGCGGCTCACGCGGCGGCGGCAGGCATGAAGTGCTACGTGTTTATCCCGGCAGACCTCGAAGCGGCGAAAGTGCTCGGCAACCTGATTTACAAACCGAACGTGGTCGAGGTCGAGGGCAACTACGACGATGTGAACCGGCTCTGCAGCGAAATCGCCGGTGAACATGGCTGGGCCTTCGTGAACATCAACATTCGTCCTTATTATGCCGAGGGGTCGAAAACGCTGGCCTTCGAAACCATCGAACAACTCGGCTGGCGCACGCCGGATCAGGCCGTGATTCCCATGGCCTCGGGTTCTCTGCTGACGAAGATCTGGAAAGGCCTGCACGAAATGCATGCGCTGGGGCTGGTCGATTCCGTCCGCACCAAGATCAACGGTGCGCAGGCTGAAGGCTGCTCCCCGATCGCGACCGCCTTCAAGGCAGGCCGCGACTTTTTCAAGCCGGTCAAGCCGAAGACCATCGCCAAGTCCCTCGCCATCGGCAACCCGGCCGACGGCTACTACGCCTTAAAAGCCACCGCAGAAAGCAAAGGCGCGATGGACGCGGTGACGGACGAGGAAGTCGTGGAAGGCATCAAGCTGCTGGCCCAGACCGAAGGCATTTTCGCCGAGACCGCCGGCGGCGTGACCATCGGGGTCTTGTGCAAGCTCGTGAAGCAGGGGCTGATCAAGAAGAGCGACGTCACGGTCGCCTATATCACCGGCAACGGGCTCAAGACCCAGGAAGCGGTTGTGGACGCCGTCGGCCGTCCGTTCCGCATCCAGCCCAGCCTGGTGAACTTCCAAAAAACATTCAAAATGGGAAAGAACAGTGGTGGTGACTCATGATTAAGGTTCGTATTCCGACGCCCTTGCGTCCCCTCACGAAGGGCCAGGGCGAGGTTGAATCCGCGGCAGCCAACATCGTGGACATGATCGGATCGCTCGATGCGACCTATCCGGGCTTGAAGAACCGGCTGTGCGATGAAAAAGGCGATTTGCGGCGCTTCGTGAACATCTATGTCAACGAGGAAGATATCCGCTTCCTCAACGGGAAAGAGACCTCGCTGAAAGACGGCGATGAAGTGTCGATCGTTCCCGCGATTGCCGGAGGATAACCATGACCAGCCTACGATTTCACATTCGCTTCCCCGAGAATAAGATCAAGGAGCCGATCATTTATCAAATCGGGCATGAGTTTCGGGTAGTGACCAATGTGCGCCGCGCGGATGTGCGCGAGACCACGGGATGGATGGATCTCGAACTCACCGGCGAAACCGAAGAGATCGAACGGGCCATCGACGGCATCCGGACCAAAGGTTGTGTCGTTGATCCGATCGAATTGAACGTGGTGGAATAACAACGCGTGGAGCGTCCTTCGTGACGCGCATCTCACTGTAACGCCCGATCGCTTCACGCTCACGAACGACGAGAGCAGTCGAATGGAATTCACCGACCAACAAATTCAGCGCTACAGCCGACACATCATTCTCAATGAGGTGGGGGGCAAGGGACAGGTGAAACTGTCCAAGGCCAAGGTCCTCCTGATCGGCGCCGGCGGGCTTGGCTCACCCGCCGCCCTCTATCTGGCCGCAGCCGGCATCGGTACGATCGGCCTGGTCGACGGCGATGTTGTGGACTTGTCCAACCTGCAACGGCAGATTCTCCATACCACCGCCACGGTCGGTGTGCCGAAGGTGGAATCGGGACGAAGAATGCTGTCGGCTATCAACCCCGACATCACGATCAAGACCTATCAATTGAACGTCGATACGGAGAACATTCTTGGTCTGGTGTCCGATTACGACATCGTGCTGGACGGATCGGATAATTTCACGACGCGATTCCTGGTCAATGATGCCTGCTTCTTTGCCAAGAAAACGCTGATCTCGGCCAGCATGTTCCGGTTCGAAGGCCAAATTACCAGCATTAAACCGCACGCCGGATTCCCCTGCTATCGCTGCCTCTATCCAGAGCCGCCGCCGGCAGGGCTGGTCCCGAACTGCCAGGAAGCCGGTGTACTGGGCGTGTTGGCGGGCACCATGGGCATCCTGCAGGCGTCTGAAGCCATCAAGGAAATTCTCGGCATCGGTGAAACGATCGCCGATAAACTGGTGATCTACGATGCTCTGGAAATGAAATTCCGCAAGGTGTCGCGTCCGAAAGACCCGCGTTGCCCCCTGTGCAGCGCCACGCCGACGATCAAGGATCTGGGCGGAGACTACAGCGTCGCCTGCACTATTTGATATGGCCGATCTCTCGATTCCGCAGCACATCCTGGATCAAATCGTCGCCCATGCACGCGAATTGGCGCCGTTCGAATGCTGCGGCCTGCTGGCCGGCACGAACAAAACCGTCACGCACCTCTACCGCATCACCAATATCGTGGCGGTCGAAGGGGCCGAAAAACTCTCCACCTTCGATGACGACAAGGTCGCCCATCTCGAACGGCTGTCCCCTGAAGAACGGGCCGAGATCGCTTTCGTGATGGATATGGGGGATTTTTCGGCGGCTAAGAAAGATATTCGCAAGAACGGCTTGGACCTCCAGGTGGTCTATCATTCCCATCCGAAAGATCCGGCGCGCCCGTCTCACACCGACATCAAGATCGCCACCGACTACGAAGAAATCTGGCAGCGTATCAACCTGCCGGTTCCGGCCTACCTGCTCGTGTCGCTCATGCACTCCCCCGCAGCAGACATTCGCACCTACTGGATCACCGGCGGCCAAGTACGCCCGGCTGACATCCATATTATGTAACGGCCTCTCCACTCCTCCAATTCCCACCGGGTTTCCTCTACCAATCGCTCGGCAACGATGCCATAATCCGGCTTTGATCTTGTCATCGAAGGGAGTATTCGATGCGATTTTTCATCGTGATGATCGCCCTCATTCTTTGCTTCATCGGCCTCACACACCCTCAAACGGCTTCCGCGGCTGAAAAGAGCTATTACAGCCCCATCATCAACGTGGATGCTGAAAACAGCCGCATTCTGATTTCAACCCTGGGCTCGGTCTTTTGGGTCGACGTGCCGGAAGAAGCCCGGCCGCACATCGAGAAACTGCCGCAGTCTGGGTTGGTGGATATCGTCGTGGAAACGCGCGAAGGCCAGCCTCCGCTCCTCAAAACCTGGAAAGTGAAATCAGGCGAATCGACCTGCCTGCACTTCGACGGAAAAACCTGTAAGTAGCCTTCACGGACAGAGCGAGAAGGCCATCCCGCTGGTGGTCCATCTAGATGAGTAGCGGGCTTCGGGATGCGATGGTACGACGCGTGACGGGGCGCGACGACGTTACTCTGAACTGCCCAGCATGTCATCGATGAGCGGACGATTGATGTCGGTGCAGCCCATACAAATGGTGTCGAACAATGCCTCATGATCCGCGATAAAGTTCCGCCCATCAGGCAGCTTCTCGGCATAGACCTGATCGTAGCAGGTCTCGCACAACATCATCAGCCCACGTGAGACGGATACTGTCTTCCGGCCTACACTTCCAGCCATAACGCACTCCTCTTTATATCGTCACCCGGTGTAGACAACCCCCGCTACACCGACCCCTTTTGCCTCGCGATCCAGAAATCTTCAGGCTCCAGATCCACCCCGCACACCGAACATTGATAAATCGACTCACCCTCCGGCAACCGGATTTCCGTCCGGTCGATCCGGCCACGACAGACATGGTAAAAATGCCCTCGCGCATCCTCATTGTCGAGCGGATCACTCTCGTAAATCAGCACCATAATATCCTCGTTGCTCCTTCGTAACTGGTCATCACACGTCGATCTTCTTTGTCGTTGCAGGCTGTTCAGAAAGGCCGTCCAGCCAGGCCGCAGGGCTCACGGCGACTGAGGCGTACCCCATGGGTACGTCGCAAGGAGGCGTGCGGCCGAGAACGCCGCTGGCGGCCTTTCTCAACAGCCTGCTATATTTTGAACTGCGCCTCATACAGCCCCGCATACACTCCGCCGCGTTTCATAAGCGCCTCATGGTCGCCTTCTTCCACAATCGTCCCTCGTTCGACGACAATGATGCGGTCCACGTCGTGCAGCGTCGCGAGGCGGTGCGCAATGATAAAGGTGGTGCGGCCCTTCGTCAGATCGTTCAGGGCTTCGCGGATTTTCACCTCGGTTTCGGTGTCAATATTGGACGTCGCCTCATCGAAGATGACGATCGGCGGATCCTTCAGCAGCACACGCGCAATGGAGACACGTTGCTTCTGCCCGACCGAGAGTTTGACGCCCCTCTCCCCAATCCAGCTATCGTACCCGTCCGGCAACCGGGTGATGAAGTCATGCGCGCGCGCCGCCCGCGCGGCCGCTTCGACCCGCTCATGGCTCGCCGACAGGTCGCTGTAGACGATATTCTGCCGCACGGTCCCGTTGAAGAGAAAGGGCTCCTGCTGCACCAGGCCGATTTGGCCCCTCAAAAACGCCACGGGCAGGTCCCGGACATCGTAGCCATCTATCAACACCGCACCACTGCGCACATCATAAAATCGCATCAGGAGCTTCAGCAAGGACGTTTTCCCTGCGCCGCTAGGCCCCACCAGGGCCACCCGCTCACCAGGTCTGACGGTGAGATTCACATCGGATAAGACCGTGCCGTCCTGCCGATAGCCGAATACCACCTGACGATATTCCACCGCGCCTTTCAGCCGTTCGATGGGCCGTATCGCGCCTGGCCGGTCTTGGACCTCCGCCTTGGTGTCGAGAATTTCAAACACACGCTCGCTGGCGGCGAGAGCATGCTGCAGCATATGGTTCAGCGAATGTATTTCGTTGATCGGCGTATAAAACAGTCCCAGGTATGAGAGGAACATGACCAGCTGACCCACGGTCAAATTCCCGGCCATCACTTCCTCGGCTCCATACCAGAGAATGAGGACGGTGCCGGTACTTCCCACAAACACCATGCCCGGCCAGTACCACGACCACAAAAACATGGCGCGCAGACTGTTCTGGCTGTAGGTCTGGCTCAAGGTCTCAAACCGCTTTCGTTCGTAGTCGTGCTGATTGAAACCAATGGTTTCCTTGATGCCTGACAGAGCATCCTGAAGGTAGGCATTGAGGTCGGCCACGCTCTTGCGGATCTCGGCATAGTAGTTGTGCACCCGCTTGGTAAACCAGGCGGCACAGACGATCAGGATCGGAATGGGCACCAGCGACAGCAGGGCCAACTTCCAATCCAGAAAAAACATCATGATCGTAATACCGATCAGCGTGAGGGAAGCGGTCAACAATCCTTCCAGTCCGTCCACAAAGATCCGCTCGACATGTTCGGTATCACTCGTCACACGGGTCATGATCTCGCCGGTCGAACGATTCTCGAAGTAGCTCAGCGACAGACGTTGCAAGGCGCCGAATACCTGCATGCGCAGTGTATGCACGGCCTTTTGCTCGAGCAAATTGTTGAACCGCACCCGCATGGAACTCATCAGGTTCCGCAAGACGTAGGACCCCAACAGGGCGCCCAACACCCAGATGAGCATCTCGGGCCGCTTGGTTTGGATTACATCATCGATGACGATTTTGACGAGATACGGCGGCACCAATTCCAGCGCCGTGGCCAGCCCCGCGCAGACGAAGGTCACGACCGCCAGCATCCGGAACGGCTTGAGGTAAGACAGAACGCGTAGGAGCGAGTTCACAACGACTCGGCGGCGCGGAAGGGATCAGATGACACTGGCCGGTTCCTTTTGCCAATACTTCTGAAACTCATCCATCTG
>CAZKVY010000114.1:0-8094 GCA_964556305.1 uncultured Nitrospira sp.
CTAAGCCGGCCGATAGGCGTGGGTCGCTGCGAAGCTTAAAGAATCGGCTACACATGTAGATGCGATGTGCCGACGATCTTCGGACAGGGGTTCAACTCCCCTCGCCTCCACCACTTCTGAAAAGGTCACCGCTGAGCCGATGCTCCGGTGACCTTTTCTAATTTCAGTCAGCTCGCTTTCGACGCCGAAGGTCTACCGAATCAGAAGTGACGGAAATGCAAAGTTTGAAACGTGTAAGCGTTTCGTGCCTTGCGGAGGGAATAGCGAGCGCACGATGCGCGAGCGGTGAAAGCCGGAACGAGCCGGGAACCCGCTTTAACGGGTGGCGAGTGAGGCCGGCCTGCAGCCTGAGGTCGAATAGACCGAGGAGCGGAAGGCAATTCCCTCCGTCTTCACCACTTTAATAACCCGCTCGACGCTCGAGCGTGGTTTTTCGTCGGAAGAAACCCTTCATGCTCATCGCGCTTTGCGACGGAAGTGGAGCGCTTGCACGCCGGACTTGAACCTCTGTGTCGACAGGAGCTCGAGATGCCGCGCACTCGACAAACCATGAAACAACGTCGGGCCGCGGCCACTGAGGACGGGATGTACGACAAGGCGGTATTCGTCGATGAGCCCCAGCTCCTCGAGCGCAGTTGCGAGCTTTGGCGCACCGACGAGGATCCCCCGCTCGGTTCTCGCTTTCAGCGCCGAGATCGCCTCGCGAAGGTCGCCTTCCACCTTCATCGTGTTCTGCCACGGAAAGTCGCTCCGCGAGCGGGACACTACGTACTTCGCCTTTGCCTCGAGCTTCTGTGCCCATTCGCGCATCGCACGCGGCGCATTTTCGTCACGTGCCACGGCGGGCCAGGCTCCCTCCATCAGCTCGTAGGTATTGCGACCGAAGAGCATCGCCCCGCTCTGATCCATGAGCTGCGTCCAATAATCGTGCAGCTCATCGTCTACGATCCCCTGAGTGTGATCGATGCACCCGTCCAACGTCACATTGAGACCAAAAGTGAGTAGGCCCATGCCGTGAAACTAACTAAAAGCTCGACCAGTGCGCAACAACCGGATGTTTCCCCAAGGGATGGGCTACGAGAGGACATACAGGTAATAGATAAACCTTCTCGATATTTCCCGGTTCCTCCTGAATTCAAAGCTTAGATCATAGGTGGGACATTGGACGAATCCCGGACACCAGTCTTTAACCTCCTAGAAGTCCCGCACTTACAGCTCAACGATTTCCTCCACCAAATTCCTCACAGGCCAACCGTTCGCGGTTGGCCTTTTTTCTTGCCTGAACGCCCCATGCGGGCAAGGTGCCGCGTACAGACGTCCCGCACGCAACCGCGTAACCAGCGATGCGCAAGATCGGCATCCCATCGAGGGTGCCACAGCAAAGACACGGTGAACTCCGGCGTCGAGACTGGAAGAGTAAAACTATGCATGCCGGTTCGCAAGATGCCGGTGTGCCGTTCCGGAACGGTGGCGATCAGGTCAGAGGCGCGAGCCAGCGCGAGGGCCATGGCGAAGCCACCGACAATCGTGACCATCTCCCGCTCCAACCCGAGAGGTTCTAGGACCTGATCGACAGGTTCCTTCTCGAGCCCCTGCCGCGAGACACAGATGTGCCTGCCCGTGGCATACCGGGAAGGTGTGATCCTGCCCTTGGTCAGCACATGTCCCCTTCGCACGACACCGATATATCGGTCGTTGAACAGGGATTGCACACGCAATTCCTGCGCGGTCGTGGCCTCAACAACGCCGGTTTCCAGATCAACGCTTCCAGTGCGGAGAGGGGCACTGTCTTTGTCCGGCTTCTGCACGAAACGCAGCCGCACGCCCGGAGCCTCCAAGGCGATCCGGGCAATCAGCGCGGGTCCGAAATTCTCCACGAAGCCTTCGCTGGTCCGTAGCGTAAACGTCTGCACGAGTTGGTTGAGTTCGAGCTGCTCCGCAGGGCGCAATACCGCTTCAACCTCCTGCACCAAGTGACTGACTCGTTCCCGCAGCTCGAGCGCTCGAGGGGTCGGTACGAGGCCTCGGCCGGCTCTAACCAACAGGGGGTCGCCGGTCGTCGCGCGCAATCGGGCGAGCGCCCGACTCATTGCCGAAGGACTCAGTCGCAACCGATGGCCGGCACGCGCCACGCTGCCTTCCGCCAGCAATACGTCGAGTGTCACAAGGAGATTGAGGTCTGGCCGTGCCATGGCGCGATGATAGCACGGTTCCATCATGATATGGCGTCAGATGCACGAATAACATGCAACTGCTGCGTGTTCCGCCAGGCCACGGAGCGGCGTAAAATAGCCTCATCGTCGTTGGATGTTTTCACGGAGGATACACAGTATGGAAGCACAGTTTTGGCATGACCGGTGGGCCAGCAATGAAATCGGGTTTCACAAGAGCGAGGCGAACCCGTTGCTGGTGAAATATGTGGATGAATTGTCGCTCACGACAGGCAGTCGGGTGTTTCTGCCACTCTGCGGCAAGACGCTCGATATCGGCTGGTTGCTGTCTCGCGGCTATCGGGTGACCGGGGCCGAGTTGAGTGCTGTGGCCATTGAGCAATTGTTCGCGGAACTCGGCGTGACACCGACGATGACGAAAGTCGGCGCACTCGATCACTATCAAGCCCCGCAGCTCGATATCTTCGTGGGCGACATCTTCCAGCTCACGCCTGCACTGCTTGGCCCGGTCGATGCCGTGTATGACCGGGCGGCCTTAGTGGCCCTGCCGCAAGACATGCGTGCTCGATACGCCGCACATCTCATGACGCTGACCGCGCATACTTCGCAATTGCTCATCTCCTTTGAGTATGACCAGCGTGCAATGGACGGTCCGCCCTTCTCTGTCAGCCAGGAAGAGATCCGGCAGTACTACGGTCAGCGGTATGACATCACGGTTCTGACCAGTCTCGATGTCCCCGGCGGCCTCAAGGGGCGCTGCCCGGCCACGGAACGGGTGTACGTGTTACGCAAAGGAGGGCGCTAACTGTGGAGAGGGAACGGACAGCCTCGGTTCGATGGATCCTCGCCGCCCTCTCATTGTCCGTGCTGTTGTCCTCGATCGGAACCAGCATTGCCAATGTGAGTTTGCCGACATTGGCACAGGCGTTCGGGGCCACTTTTCAACAGGTGCAATGGGTGGTGCTGGCCTACCTCGTCGCGATTACGACGATGGTGGTCAGCGTCGGCCGGCTCGGCGACATCACGGGACGTCGCCGGCTGTTGATGATCGGAGTCTCGTTGTTTACTGCGGCCTCCGCCCTCTGCGGGAGCGCGCCGACGCTGTGGCTGCTCATTGCTGCCCGAGCGGTACAGGGGCTCGGCGCTGCGATCATGATGGCCCTGACCATGGCGTTTGTCGGCGGGACGGTTCCCAAAGCCAGGGTTGGCAGGGCAATGGGGTTGCTCGGGACGATGTCTGCGGCCGGCACCGCACTGGGCCCTTCCATTGGTGGCCTGTTGATCTCAGTACTAGGTTGGCAGGCGATCTTTTTCATCAATGTTCCGCTGGGTCTTATCATTCTGGTGCTCATCCAGCGCTATCTCCCGGTCGATGCCAATCACCAGCGGGACAGTCATCTCCGCTTCGATACTGTGGGCACCGTTCTGCTGGCCCTGACGCTCGCAGCCTACGCGCTTGCGATGACGGTTGGACGCGGCCACTTCGGATCACGCAACATGGGTCTGTTGGCGGCAGCCCTACTCGGCATGGGCCTCTTCATCGTCGCCGAAAGACGGGCCGCTGCTCCGTTGATCCGGATGGCGATGTTCCGCAATGCCTCGTTAAGTGCCAGCCTTTCCATGAGCTTGCTCGTCTCGACGGTGATGATGGCAACACTGGTGGTCGGGCCATTTTATCTCTCGCGAACACTCGGGCTCGGCGCGGTCTGGTTGGGACTGGTGCTGTCGATCGGCCCGCTCTTCGCCGCCTTGGCTGGGGTGCCGGCGGGTCGCTTGGTCGACGACGTGGGCGCCGACCGCATGACTCGCATGGGACTCATCGGTATTGCGGTCGGGTGTTTGTTGCTGTCTGCACTCCCGGCAACCGTGGGGAGCGTTGGCTACATTCTTCCTATCGTGGTCGTCACGATCGGGTATGCGTTGTTCCAGACGGCCAACAATACGGCGGTGATGATGAACATTCACCCCGATCAGCGGGGTGTCATCTCCGGGCTACTCAATCTTTCGCGCAATCTCGGGCTGATCACCGGTGCGTCCGTCATGGGTGCTCTGTTCACCTTCGCGTCGGGCACGACCGACATCACCACTGCCGTTCCGGAATCGGTGGCCACCGGCATGCAGGTCACGTTCGCCGTCGCAGGGATGCTCGTCCTGGTCGCCCTCGCCATCGGGGCCGCGAGCCGGGGTGTTGATCAACGGCTGTTGCTTGCGAAGGATGCATCATGACAGGACGAACGATAGGAGATGCGATGTGTTGCCGTCGTAGTGGCAGGAACCGACGCCGACCTGGCACACCGCGAAGGTCTACGTAAGCTGACAAGACCCAGTTGAGGATGAGGGGCCGAAGCGACGTCTTCCACCTTAACGACGCCAATCGGGTCGCACGGGTGAGATACGTGTTTGTTCGATGGCCCTCTCTGAAACCGCGCTGTGAAAATTGGCTCTCCGCCGCCGAGGCTGCTATAGTGAACGAGCGGGGTGCAGGGCCTGCGCCGTCGCGATGGATAATCCTTAAAAAGGGGGTGTCGTATGCAAACACGATGGTGTGTAGTAGCGGGATTGGTCTTGCTGACGGGTTGTGCCGGATTGCCGCAGACCTCGCGAACGGCGGTCATCCATGATGTCAAATTTGAGGGCACTCTCGCTCCGGCCGATCTGACCGTGCACGTCGGTGACGAAGTACGCTGGGTGAACCACCGCACGCTCCCCGTGCTCATCGATATTCCCGGCCTGAATGCAGACATGTTGTCTTGCGAGCGCGGCTTTTCGGGCATGATGGGAGGGGTGAGCGAGTTGAAAGAATTAGACCCGAGCAAAAGTGCAAGCTTGTGTTTCAGCAGGCCTATTGTCATTAGCTACAATGCCCGTATGAAATCAGCCGACCCGGGGGGCATGAAGATCGAGCCGGGCAGCATCAGGGTCGTCGGCCCTGCCCAGTAGTCTGTGCCTACGCGGCTGATGCCGCATTATCCTTCCCTTCGCCCCGGAGCTTGTCGCACGGCTCCGGGGTGCGAGTTAGATCATCAGTTCAGAAATTTCGATTGTGCCGGACCGAGGCGGCCGCCTGCCTGCGACGGCGTGCGGTGTTAGAGCACCGTCGTCCAGGAGGGACTGACGGCGAAGGCGGCATTGATCAGGCCGACGTGGGAATAGGCCTGCGGGAAGTTGCCGAGCTGGGTGCGGGTTTCCGGCACGAAATGTTCGGAGAAGAGCCCGAGATGATTCGCGCCGGTGAGGACCTGCGCCATGATCTGCTGCGCTTCTGCCATGCGTCCGAGCCGTGCCAGGCCTTGAACGACCCAGAACGAGCAGATGACGAAGCTGGATTGCGGCCGTCCGAAATCATCGGTGCGAAGGTATCGGAAATAAAATCCGGTCTCTTTCCCGCCGGTCTGGACGGCCAACGCACGCGCAATGCTCTGCATCGTGGATTCGCACACGTCCCGGTTGGGGAATCCGAGGATCGCCGCTTGCGCCAGCGAGGCATCGTAGGTGTCGTCCTTGGGGCCGTTCCGGAGCGAGCCGTCTTTGGTCGCGTTCAGCAGCGCCTGCGCGGCGCGCGCACGGGCTGCATCGATGTCGAGTGTCAGGGACGGTAAAAAGCCGGCCTTGTGCATTCGGTGCGCCCGATCGAGCCCGGCCCAGCACATCAGATTCGAGAACGAATGTTCCTGCCAGCCGTTCCGAATTTCCCACAGACCCGCGTCCGGCTGGGCGATGGTGCGGTCGCAGAGCCTAGCCAGATTGGCAACGAGCTGCTCCTGGTCTTTCGTCCGTAAATCGTAGAAGCGGTTGTCACTGAAAATCGGCGTCAGCGCAAGCACCAGTTCGCCATAGACGTCGTTTTGGATGTGCTCGGCAGCTTGATTGTGGTTACGCACCGGCGCGCTGCCCGAGAAGCCGGCCCAATTGGTATGTTCGGTTTCCGGCAGCGGCAGGTCCTGGCTCAGCGTATACACCGGGGCGAGCCGTTCCCGGGAATGTTCATGCGTATAGGCGATGTTGAGGAGAAATTTGAGAAATCCTTCCATCTCCTCGAAGTGCCCGAGATTGTGAAAAGCGGTGAGTGAAAAATAGGCGTCGCGCAACCAGCAGTAGCGATAGTCCCAGTTTCGCGGGCCACCCGGCTCCTCGGGGAGGCTGGTGGTCAAGGCGGCCAGGATGGCGCCGGTGTCTTCATAGCAGTGCAGTTTGAGCGCCAGGGCGGAACGGATCACTTCTTCCTGGTGCAATACGGGAATCGAACAATGCTTCACCCACATGCGCCAGTAGCGGGTCGTCTGATCCAGGAATTCGTGGCTGACTTTGGCGAGGTCATCTTCGATGCCCAGGCCCCAGGTGAGCGCGAAGTAGGTTTTTTCGGTCAGGGCGAATGGACGCTCTTCGTAGAGATACGTGAGAGGCATGTTGGTTAACAGCCGAAGGTATTCTCCGCGAATGTCGTATCGCACATGGCTGTTGCCCCGCATGCCGCGCGCATAGTCTTTCCCCCACCCCGTGACCGGCCGACAGCTGACGCGGATGGACGGTGTTCCCGCCAGCGGCTCGACGATGCGAAAGAGTGCCGCGGGACGATAAATGCGGCCATACTGTTCGAAGCGGGGGCAGAAATCGGTGATTCGGAAGGTATCGCCGTTGGACGTGGAAACCTCCGTCACCAGAATATTTGTATTGGGCAGGTAGCGCTGCGTTGTCTTGACTTGTGCGGAGCTGGTAGGGCTTGATATGGAAAAATGCCCTCCTTCCGGATCAAGGATTCGTCCGAAGACCGGATCACTGTCCGGTCTGGGCAGGCAAAGCCAGTCGACTGACCCGCTTTCATGGATGTGCGCGGAGACGTGGCAGTTGCCGATGAGTCCGTAGGGGTACATGTTCCAGACCATAAGAGATTTTGGTCTCAAAGTAAACTGCGGGAGTAAAAATGCGACTGTCCCTCCGGTTTATCCTTCCCCTCTTGCTGGTCCTGGGCGTCGTGGCCTACAGCGTGGTGCCGTTGGTGGATTCTCTCACGCTGAAATGGTTCACGCGCGACCTTGAAAGCCGGTCCAAGCTGCTGGCCAGCACCATGGAAGTGCCGCTGGCTGATCTTGTGGTCTCCCGCTCGCGCACGAAGATTTTTGCGTACTTCCATAAAGTCATTCAGGATGAACGCTTGTACGCGCTGGGCTTCTGCGATATGCAGCAGCGCCTGCTCTACCAGACCCTGACCTACCCTGATCAATTGTCCTGTGAAAGCCTGGCCCACCTCGCCCCCGGATCTTCGGAAGTGGTGGACTTCGCTCAGGGGCCTTTGCACGTGGTGGTCGCGACGATTCAGTCGGCCGGCAAGGTCCAGGGCCGATTGATGCTGGTCCACGATATGAGTTTTGTGCATCAGCGCAGTACCGACACCAAGTGGTACATCTTTTACTTGTTTGTCGGCCTCGCCGGGGTGATTTCGGCCGTGACCGTGCTCGTGGCGCAACTCAGTTGGCGAGGATGGGTGGCCGGGGTGCGTGCGATGTTGACCAGCAAAGGCTTACCGGCAGAGTCCAGCCAGGCCCATTCCGCGGAGTTGCACCCGGTCGCGCAGGATCTCCATGCGCTGGTGAGAGAACTGGAAGCCGATCGCCGCATGCGGGATGAAAGCCAGATCACGTGGAGCCCCGCCAGCCTGAAGACGATTCTCCACGAACATCTGTCGGGCGATGAAATTCTCATCGTGTCGAATCGACAGCCCTACATCCACAACCGGCGGGGACAAAAAGTCGAGGTGCAGGTGCCTGCCAGCGGGCTGGTCTCAGCCCTCGAGCCAGTGATGCGAGCCTGCTCGGGCGTGTGGATCGCTCACGGCAATGGATCCGCCGACAAAGAGGTGGTGGATGCACGGGACCATGTTCGGGTGCCGCCGGATCATCCCTCGTACGATATTCGTCGGATTTGG
>CAZKVY010000115.1:0-7840 GCA_964556305.1 uncultured Nitrospira sp.
AATCCATTGTTGTCGCCGATGGACTTGTCGCCCTGATCGTTGATCAGATTACCGTTCGGATTCCCCAGTCGATTGAACCGGACCTGGCTATATCCGCGAATGCTGATCTTGTCATACCACTTGGCCTTGACCGGCGTATCACCGACACCCCGGCTCTCTTCAAAGACTTTGGCTTCACGCTTTTCTTCCTCCGCTTTGAGCTCCACCCACTCATCGATCGACATTTGACCTTTATGGAGCATGAGGTCTTCTAATGATCCGGCTATGGCAGGCCCGTTTGCCAGGCTGCACAAGGCCGCGAGCCCACAGGCTCTCAAAACATTCCGTCCCCGTCTGCGTGTCATACGTGTCCTCCCGATGGTTATGGTCAGTGACCGACATCGGTCGGAAAGATAGCTGCGCACGATTACAGCGCCATTACATCGAATGGTCAGGGATGTTAACAGTGGTTGCCGGGGGCAGGTGACGCGGCTAGTTTCCGAAGGCTGCTATGGTGTTAGAAATTCGGCGAGCAAGAACGCTCACGGAGTCGAGGGCATGATGGCCGTAAGAATCAGTCAAGTTGGGTGTGCGGTCTCTGCAACTTATAGCCGACCCCGCGGATCGTCACGATGAACACAGGCTTGGATGGCTCAGTCTCAATTTTTTGTCGGAGGGAATGGATGTGGACGTCGAGAGCATGTTCCTCGAGCGCGTAGTCTTCTCCCCAAACTCGGTTCAGCAGATCCTGTCGGGAAAGGACGATGCCCGGTGATTCCATGAACTGTCTCAGAATCTTGAACTCGCGAGGAGTGAGGTTCACCGGCCTGTTATGCACCTGCACCTCGTGACGAGCAATATCCATCTGCAGTCCACCGATCTTCATTGCGGTACGTCCGGTGGATGAGCCGAGATGCCGCCGTAACACAGAACGGATGCGCGCGGCTATTTCGCGGTGGGTCTGGTCGCACCAGCAGGCATCGAGTCCTTCGTCCAATTCACCGAGACAGAGCTCCTTCTCAATTTCGCTCTGCGTGTTTTGGAGCGTAACTATCGGAATGTCTCGCATCGATTGATGTCGTCGCAAGGACTGCCAGTTGTACTTTTCTCGCTCCACCAGCACGATCGCCGGTTTTCGTGAGGCTGCCAGGTTTATGGCGTGTCCCTCATCAGATGCCGTCAGTAAATCGTAATTCATTCCAAGAAGGGCTTTCTCGAGGGATGTATTGAAGTTTTCACCGGTGGTGACAATGAGGATGACTGGGTTTCCGGTCTGCTCTTTCTGATGGCCCACACAGGGAGCGCTCATATTGACCTCGTGCGGTAAATGGAGAGGGCCAATTCCCGTCAGGTTACCATAAGACCTATCTGTAACCTAGGTGTTATCCTAGTGTCAATGCAAGGTTAAATTCAAAGTCCGACCATGCATTCTTCACTGATTGGCCACTGAGAGTCGTCTCCCACTTGTCCGTCGGACTCTACTCCCATCCAGGTTTTCCTCCCAGTATGCCCGCCCCTCACAGGGAAAAATAAGGTTTAACACGGTCTTAAGATTGCCATGAAGCAGGAGAGATTGGCGCACTGTATCGTCCCGCGACAGAACGCTGTTCGCGATAGTGCGAGAGGCGAGGGTGATCACTGCGAAGGGAGGCGGCCGTGCAGATTTTCAGGGCAATCGAAGGAGACGGGAAATTCGGTAGGATAATCATGTTGGCGCTCGTAATTTTGACAAGCGCATGGATTCAAGATTCGGGCGCAGAAGAGTCTTCTATTTCCGAGAAGGTGGTGGCACAAGCAGGCCTTGCCACCCCGGCGGGGGCCCCTCCGGCTCCTGGAGGAATGATCCGACGAGGCGAACGAGGATTGGAAAGCACCTCCCTCGAGGACCTCATGCTCGAAAAGGGCCTGATCACGCTCGATGACTGGATCCGCATCAAGTCCGAGGAGGAACAACGGGTCAATGAACGGTCTGTCATCGCCGAATTTACCGGCAGCCCACGGTGGTTCGAACGGATCACCATGTATGGATATGGCATGATGCGGTACAACAATTCGTCGAACGGCGCGTTCCGCAGCTATCACGATGCATCGATCGGCGACAAGAACAATGGGGCCCAGCCGGGGCTCTTTTTCCGGCGGATCCGGTGGGTGATTACGGGCCAGGTCTCCGAGCACGTGTCCTTCTTCATTCAACCGGACATGGCGTCGAATATCAGCGGCAATACGCATGCCCTCTCCATGCGGGACGCATGGGGAGAGTGGAACTTCGACAAGGACAAGGAGTACCGCTTGCGTTTGGGACTTCAGCGGGTTCCCTGTTCATGGGACAACTGGCAGGCCAGCCGTCAACGCATGGCCATTGATCGTGCCGACGCCACGAACAGCTGCGCCTCTTCCGAGCGCGATATGGGTGTGTCTTTCATGTGGACGCCGAAAATTGCGCAACAACGGTTTAAGCAGATGCTGGACTACATGTATGGACCGGGCGACTACGGCGTGTTCCATATCCAGGTCTACAACGGCCAGGGGTTAAACGCTCAGGAGGCCAATGCCGACAAACATATCGCGGCCCGGCTGGCGTGGCCGTTTGAATTGCCCGGCGGACGCCTTCTCGAAGTCGGTATGAACGCCATGCGAGGCCAGTTCGTCGTCAATCACGGAACGGCCGCGGCTGGTCAGACCCTGTATTCATTCAACCAAAGCGCCAGTACGGGCAATCGAAGCTATCGCGACGAGCGATTGAACTTCTACCTCTATTATCCCCCCCAGCCGTTCGGGTTCATCGCCGAATATACCCTCGGTCGTACACCAGAGCGTCAGGGCAATGGAAGGGTGCAGGACAGTGCGCTTTCCGGAGGCTACGTCCAGGCCCATTACCAATGGAAGTACAGCGATATCGGCTTGGCGAATGTGTACGCTCGCTATCAGGAGTACCGAGGCGGTATCAAGTTTGCCACCGGCGCTCCGAGCGGCAAGATGAACGAATTGGAAACGGGTATTGCCTGGCAGCCTGACCCCCAGTGGGAATTCACGGTGGCCTATGCATTCTCGCAGCGCAATAACCTGTTCTTGACCGACCCGGGTTCCACAACTGTGCCGGGTGTACAGAGAGAACAGTATGCCAACCTGCTCCGGTTCCAGGCAATCTGGTTCTGGAACTAGAGGGTCGTTCGTGCCTCATACCGTCCGGAAGGGCGTGAAGGATTTCTGGCCGCGCCTTACCGCACGGTTTTACCCGTCACAATGGAGAATCATGACGCATCGTACGTTGAAGGTCAGCATCGCACTCTATCTCCTGTTCCTTGCTCTTGGATTGGGCGCCTGGGTGGGACCGAATGTCCAGACATCTTTTAACCCGACCATTGCGAGACCGATTGTGTACCCCAACAGCATTATTCACACTATGGCATCCGTCATGGGCTCGGTGGAGCTTGGACAGCGGGTGTTTGTGGCGCCCTTTGCCTCGATCCGTGGGGATGAAGGGCAACACATTCGCATCGGCGATGACAGCAACGTTCAGGACGGCGTGGTGATTCACGGCTTGGAAACCTTCGACGCAGGCCGGGATATTCCTGAAAACGTCGTGACCGTCGACGGCCGGAAATATTCGGTGTATGTGGGCGACCGTGTGTCGCTGGCCCATCAATCGCAAGTGCACGGCCCGGTCAGGATCGGCAACGATACGTTTGTCGGGATGCAATCGCTGATCTTTCGAGCTGAACTCGGTGATCACGTGGTCGTGGAGCCAGGCGCGAAGGTTATCGACGTGTCGGTGCCTTCGCATCGTTACGTCCCGATCATGACGGTCGTGACGACACAGGCCCAGGCGGATGCCCTTCCGGTGATCACCGATCAATACGCCTATCGAAACTTAAACCATGCCATCGTACATGTGAATACACAGTTCGCCGATCCGCAGACGGCCAGACGGCTGAGCCGGACTCGGTAGTCGGCAGACAATCGGCTATTCCCCTGCCGTATCTCGATAGCATTCCCCTCGTACGAACGGCCGAGATGTGGCAGGCGCCACATCTCGGCTCTCCTCTACAGGACCGTTCTGCAGTCACTTCCCTCGCAACACATCTGGAAAGTCGTAGGCCGATTTCAGGAAAGGATCGTCGGGCAAGGCGCATGCTCTAATGGGTGCCTTGCGGCTGGTGGCAGAGGTGTGCCAGTGAGGGCTCGCCGCGATCTCGGGCGCGTCATTCTAAGAGACCCGGGTACGACGCAACCATGAATGGTGAAAGGAGTTTTGCCGTTCAGCGCGGTGGCGTGAGGGCCTGAACGGGCGTGGGCGATTCGGAGAGTTGATCTAGGTCGATGACGACAAGTTTGGATTCGTCCAGGTAGCGGTCATAACCGTCGTGACCACGTACCCGTTTGTTGGGAATCCAGGCGCTTTCTGGCATGAAGGTGGTCGTGAAACGGTATCGGGCAATCGGAATGAGAGGCCGATCGCGCGTGTCCACGGTGTGCGCATTCTCATACTGGTTGGAGTAAGGGGAGGTTCTGGCATTGGCCAGAATCACATACAAATACCGGCCACGCAGAAACATCCCTCCCGACGTGATGAGCTCGCCTTTGTTGAGGTCCCGTGTGACGGCATAGAAGGTCGCCATGTCCTTGGGAGAAGCCTTGGTCAGTGCCTGTCTCAAATAGGGCGCCAGAATCGATGCTTCAGGCGTCGTAAAAGCCGGGCTACTGTCTTTCGCCGAGAATGCGTCGAACCCTGCAATCGTGTCGCGCGACCGGACACCGATTCCCCGCAAAACCGCCATCATCTGCTCA
Organism: uncultured Nitrospira sp.; assembly: GCA_964556305.1. Classification (GTDB taxonomy): domain Bacteria; phylum Nitrospirota; class Nitrospiria; order Nitrospirales; family Nitrospiraceae; genus Nitrospira_A. The sequence continues at coordinate 4,768 of CAZKVY010000115.1, forward strand.
TGCGAAAGGGACGCAGGATGACTATGGCCGGTGCCATTCGACGGATCGAACTGAATCGAGACAGAGAGGGGCTTTTCCTCGTAAATGACGATGGGGGGCGGATCTGCAGCGCAGCCACCGAAGGCCGACATCGTCAGCGACACAGCGAGGCCGAGTCTCGAACAAAATTCTCGCATGATAAGGAGCCTTCCTCTGGGTTTCACCACGAAAGGATAGCAGGGAAGAGAGAGTGAATGAAAGCGCGCCGGTCATGATCATCACGACCGGCGCGAGGTACCCTTCCGCTGCATCTCTCTCTATCGTGTTTGGGACAATAACAACGCTGATACCGAGGGGCCAGACAGGGTTTCGAGATTCTTCGCCACCTGATTGGCCGGCAGGGGGAAGAATCCGGCTCGAGCCACAGTCTCCTGTCCTTCGCGGCTGTTGACGAATTTGAGGAATTCGAGAACTTCCCGATCGAGGCTCGCTCCGGGGGCCTTCTTTGCGTACAGGTAAAGATAGCGCGCCAAGGGATAGGCGCCACTACGGGCCGTCTCGGCGGTGGGTGTCACGTAGTCCTTGCTCCCTCCCGCGGCGAGTGGAACCACGCGCACCGTGGTCGCTTGAAAACCGATACCGGCATACCCCATTCCCAGCGGATCCCGGCTGATATCCAGGATTTCGGTGGCCGACCCCGGTTCTTCGACGACCTCGGTTTTCATCGCTCCGTCCGCGAGGGCTTCGCGCATAAAGAATGCGCGTGTGCCGGATTTCCTGTCCCGGCCATACAAATGAATGGGAAGGGATTCCCACCCACTCTCGAGGCCTAAGTCTCCCCATTTGGTGATGTCCGTTCGATGGCCGCGTTTGCGATCCTTGCCGAAAACGGCGTCCACCTGTTCAAGGCTCAGCCCCTGAATCGGGTTCTGAGCGTTCACGTAGATGGCCACGGCATCCATGGCGATGGGCAGCTCCGTCACGCCGTAACCATAGCGGGATTTGAAGTCCTTGCGATCCTCCTCCGACATGGGACTGGACGAAGCAAAGAGCGCAACGTGTCCTGATACGAGATGGCCGGAGGGTTTGGCATCACCGCGTCGGATGGTGGCCTGATCGATCAGGAACCCCTTGACGCCCGCATAGGATCCGCCGCCCTGCACGACCATCTTGATACCCGGTTGCCACGACTGAAAGGCCGACGCGAGTTTCACCATGATCGGCTGCATGGTGTCGGATCCTGCAATGGCAATCCGTCCGGTCACGGGAGTGGTCGTCGGATAGGATCCGATCGCAGAATCGAGTACCGGCCTTGCTGTAGCCACTGAGGTATCGGCCAACGCATTGCCGGCCAGGCTTCCGAAACACAGAAGACTCATGGCCGCGAATCCCACTCCCGCACGACTGCGTTGCCCTCCCCGCCCACTCTGCCGCTCTTGCATAGCCCCTCCTGCGTGAGAAAGTGAAAGTGTCTGTGTCACGATAGTCCGACTGTCATCAATGTCTGGATAGCACCCTACTCACGCCGCATTATCTCCGTATAATTCGCACGTTAAGACTGTGTTAACTGTTGAGCGGTTGTCTTCCAAACCTGCGCAATGTAACCCGATCTTGAGCCTTTCCCCCGTCTATCGGAAAGAGCCCAGCGGTAGAGTTCGAGGCAAGCCTCATGATGCCGATGGACACGGTCCACCGGGGTGAGGATCACTCGGATGAATGGGAGTCGCATGTTCGAGAATGTTGCGGAAATGGTGTTGACGATGCTGGAGGGCGGGTTGGTGTTCGGCGGGGTGGTCTTCGCCCTGATTACGATGCGAATGATAGAGCACCCGTGAAACGCACCGGGGATATGGTCGGTGTATCGGGGAAGGAGGAAGGGATATGACAGTGGTCTTAATGGGCCTGGCGATGGTGATGTGTTTTCATCTTTGGCTGGCATCGGTCAGCCGTCGGTTGTGATGCAGGTGAGGGATCGATTTAGGCGACTACGGAAGGCATGAAACGATAGCCGATCCCGGAGAAGGTCTCGATCGATCCGACGAAATGATCAGCCGTCTTTCGGCTCAGGTCGCGAACGAGTCGCTCCAGCTCATGCTCATGCAGCAATGGGCTGTCGTCCCACAAGAGGCCGATTAATTCTTCCCGCGCCACGATCGTTTCGGGTCTTGCAGTGAACAGTCGCAGCAAGGTGAGTTCCCGAGACGACACAGTGAATTCCTTTCCGAAGACGGAGATCAGCAGACAGTGGTCCTTGATCGCCACCGGCGACCCGGCCGTGCTCGGCGCGGTGGCCCATGCCGCCCGTGATCGCCGGAGTAAAGCCTGTACCCGAGACACCACTTCTCGCGGACTGAACGGTTTGACCATATAGTCGTCCGCCCCCATGTGGATACCGGAAAGCCGATCCTCCTCACTGCCCAGGGCGCTGATCATCATGATGGGAATGTGCTTCGTGGCGGGTTCGCTCCGGATACGACGACAGACTTCCTGTCCGTTCATCCCCGGCAGCATCAGGTCCAGCAGGATGAGCGACGGCGTGAGTCGCATCACGTCAGCCAATCCGGTGACGCCGTCATGTGCCACATTCGTGCGGTAGCGGGCCTGCCGGAGAGAGTGGTCCAGCAGTTGCGCATGCAAGGGTTCGTCTTCAATGATTTGTACGATGTTCAGCGTCATCCGGTCATGCTAGCCCATCGCTGTTACGGGAGCGACAGAGTCTTGTTAACGATGTGCAACATTACGGCTCAGGTGGGTCGCGAGTTTGGTCTGAAAAGCTTGAATCCCTACACGGCAGGACTATGAACTCCATCAGGGTGAAACGTAACTCTGCTGTAATACATCGGTGATGAAAATGGAACAGTACCCCGATATTCTTTGCACAGGATGTATGGCGATCCCGATCATAATGGAATGACCGCACGGCTTTCGTTTATGAACGGAGCCCATGGCAATAACCAGGAGATACCAAGTATGACCTTCAGCCACTCTCAGCCTCGCATGACCCGCCTCTCGGAGTTTGTTGGACATGTGATCGACACCGATCTCACCGAACTCTGGATGAAAGGGATCAAGGCAGTTCTCAGCCTGCTCATTC
>CAZKVY010000116.1:0-7713 GCA_964556305.1 uncultured Nitrospira sp.
CACTCTCCGGCCGTGACCGCCATGCGTAATAGCCTGCCGCCGAAACGGCGAGGGCCCGGCACATCACGCGGATGGGATAGCGACGGTCGTGCTCCTGGATCACTCGATATCTCATCGCGACTCCTTCGCGAAGAACGCCGCCGCACGCTTTAAAAAATCCCGCTCCTGCTTCAAGGTGGCATTCTCTCGTCTCAACCGGGCGAGTTCCGCCTGTTCGGCTCGTGCCGATTGCCGTGTCTGGCCCTGCCCCTCCGCCTGCTGCTGTTCGGCCCTCCAGCGGTAGAGCAGATGGTCAGCGATACCCAGGTCCCGGGCCACGTGTGTGACAGGCCGTGCCGAGTCTCGGACCAACCGGACCGCTTCTGCCTTAAACTCGTCCGTGTACTGCCGTCTGGTTTTCGTGGTCATTCCTTCCTCCGATCTCATCACATTCCTCCTTATACAGGTGTCTGTGAAATCGGGGGAAGGTCAGTTCTTTCCTCCAACCCTCGATCCTACTAGTATTCGCATCTTCATAGATCGCGATAGCAACTCGGCTTGCTTCGGCGGGGGGACCGAGCTGGAAACCGTGCGCACCGGCACTGCTGCCATATCTACGTCATTGCCCATGACGTCGGGATCAATGAGCTCCTGCAACTATCAATATGAAGCTAAGGGTCTGCAGATCTCCACCAAGTATCGATTCCGCGTTCGCGATTGCGATGCCATCACCTGCAGCGCCTGGAGTACCGCATTTGAGACGACGGTCGAGGTGCCGACTACGACGTGGGTACAGATGACCCTGGACAATGGAGTCAACCTAGGCAGCGCTGCGACAAGCGCTACCGGAACATTCCAAGCGACCGCCACAATGCCAACCAGCACCACGGTTGGGGCTCACAAGCTCACTGGAGCAAGTGGTCTCGCGTCAGCTTCCATCGATGTGCAGGTCACGGGTAACCAGTCTGCTACGAGTATCATCGTCACCGGTGCCTTCTATGGTGATCGCGGCTGCCCAATGCGGCCAGCGCCAAACACCATTGTTGCGGCTGGAACGTTCTCCTTATTTGGCTGGGGATTTATGCCAGGGCTTGTCAATATCCAGCTGGACTCGGCTAGCGGCATCGAACTGGGTTCCACAACAGCCTCGGGAGACGGCACGTTCTGTGCTTACTTCAACGGGCCACCCTCGTCGACTACTGGTTCGCACAACCTAATCGCTATTCAGGATGGTAGCGTACGAGCAACTGTGACAGTGACGGTGGTTCCTAAGACGCACATCCGCTAGTTCAGGATGCTCATCGGGAAAGTTCTTGCATGCGTTCGCCTTTCCCAATGGTCCTCGAGACAGTTAGAAGATAGAAATCCTTGATGGACCAGTACATTACACAGGGTAAGTCCTTGGTATTGGTGGCCTTCTCTTGGCCTCGTGATATACACCGCCCTGATCGGCTTTTTTGCGATTGAGGAACTCAATGGACGAAATGAGACCCTGCGTGCCTTGCTCTTAGAACAAGCGCGTCTTGCCGTTGAAGTCCTATGCGATGGAGAGAGCCACATCAAGGAGATCAAAGCACTTAGCGGGCTACAACAAAGCATCGCGGCCCTCGTTGTTTCAAATTTTTGCTTTGGCGGTGCTGATGCTGGGAAGCTAAGAAGTAAATGGAACACAGGAAACATCCTACGATGAAACAATCTCATAAGTCTCCTAGTTCACAGACCCCTCCGAGCTCAGACATCTCGCGTCGAGATCTCCTTCGAGTGCTCGGTGCGCTAGGAGTAACATCGATTGCAGGTCTGACTTTAGAAGCTTGTAGCAAAACCAGCCCTGAATGTACCAAGCCAAGTTCCACTCCACCCTCGTCAATCACATCACCTCCCTCGCTCGCGCAGCTTAGAGCGCTCATTCGGTCGAGTCCCGACCATCTTCAGGCGCGAGCTGAGGAAGTGGTGGTCACCAAGAACCCGAAGTGCATTGCCGAGTTCGTTCGAGATCATATCGCCGTACTGCCGGGGTTCCAGGCGAATGACGATGGTACTTCAACATCTCGCTGGGGAATCGAAGGCACATTACGAGCAGGGGCAGGAACGCTACGGGATCGAGCTGAGCTCATGGTAGCCCTGTTAGGAGCTGCCGGCATTCCAGCAAAGGTCCGACTGATCGACACGCCATCTGGCTTAACAACCAAAGAACTGTATCGCCCTCTCTCGCACGAGTTTTCCGTAGGTGAGGACAATTTGAAAGGCATGGTGGAAGCCATTCAGAAGGAGCGTGATGCACGGAACAACGGAAGCAAGAATGATCAGACTCTGAACGAAGTCAGGAAAGCGGAGACTGATCAACCCACAGGTTTTGGGAAGGACGCGGACCCAGCTGCATTGGTTGAGGCCGCAGCCAAGGTCATTACAGCCGCCATCGAAGGAAAGATGGACAAGCTCCCGAACTCTGAGTTGCCTCTGCCCCGTCATATTCCGGTGGTGACAATTGAGAATGACGCGGCGACCGTGCTTGTGGCGCTGGGATCGACAGCCATACGGACTGACGTAAAAGATACTGCCAAATTAAACGATCTGTTACGGTATCCGCTCCCAACAATTGAGTTTTCAGTGACGGCATTCCTGAATCCACGGCCAGGAGGAGGACGCCCTCGCGTCACCGAGTTACTCAATGCCTCGTGGCCGGTGAAGGATGTGGTGGGTCGCCAAGTGCAGGTTTTGTTTCCTCCACCCCAAGGAAGTGATGCGTTGCTCCAAGCGCCGTTGTCGTCCTACCCGGCTCGTATCCCCTTTATCCGTGTGCAGCCTCGCCCAAGCGGTAAGCTGGATGTGCGTCAATTTGATTTTGGGCGAGTCGCCGACACGACCGCTGCTGCGCCCGCGACAAATCCTGCCACCTCTTCTGATCAGGCCACCACGCCGTTAGTCGCAACAGGTTCCCTCTTCACAATCGACGGAGAAGTGCTAGTCGATACGTCAACCAAGGAACAGGCCAAGGATCCTGCTATCGTCTCCTTGGACGAAAAGCAGTCAGAACTGGAGAGTCAGCGCGTCGCCAAAATAGACGCCACGGTAAACGCCGCATCCTTTCCAGATATTGAAATCATGCTGTCCGTTACAGATGCGAAGGGGCAGGCGATCGATGGGTTAGGCATGTCCGCGTTCCAGGTGTCCGACGGTGGCCGATCGTGTCAACCGATCTTGGTAGCCAATCGACAAGTGCAGCGAAAGCCACGAGTGCTTGTGCTGTACGATGGAAGTGGCAGCGTTACAGAGTCATTTGGGTCGGACGAACACTTCAAGTCATTCAATCACACCGTGGCACAAGCGCTTGTTGATGCTGCCGCTACTCAGCCGTTTGAGACTCAAGTGGTCTCAATGGGGGGTGGATCAAGCGAGTCCGCCTGGCAAGCACCATCCATCGATTCCCTCACCAAAGAGCTTGGTCACTTCTCCTGGAGCGCACTTTGGACTTCATTCACCAATGGGGCTCTCGACGATGGGCCAGCCGCCATAGTGGTGGTGAGCGATTTCGATGCCAACGACTCTGGCGAAGCACCGGCTGCCAAGGCCAGACTTGCGCAAGCACGTATCCCCATTATTGCGATTACGACCGGAAAGGTTAACGAAAGCGTGTTGGCCGAACTGATGACCGCGACCGGAGGTCACCGCTTTATAGCCACAGACCCGAAGCTGAAATACACGCTGAGCGAGCTGGTTGTAAAAGCCGCGAAGAAGCAGATGGGCTATTCTTACCGTTTTCATTATAAAGCGAAGCCTGAAGATCCCAATCCCAGGACCGTTAAAGTGGCACTGAGAAAGCGCCCTCAGATCCACACTTCAGTTAACTATGCAGTCCCCGTCGAAAATGAGCGTGTGCCTCCCGCTTCCGTCACTGGACTGTACCTCACGATTTCCGTCGGCGGTGTTACTGAACGGCGCCGTTTAGGCGGGATTGAGTTCAGCGACCGAGGGCACATATCTCAAGATCCATTCGATCAGGCGTTGATCGCCGAGGCTCGGAATGCACTGAACGGGCTGACCACCGTGACGGTTGAACCAGCGTCGCCGACACTCGGTGCGGTGTTGGAGGATGTCGTCACATCGTTTCAGTCAATGGAACCATTGGTGGCAAAGAAATGGACCAAGGACGATACGCAGGCCTTCAAGGCTGCAGCCGCGAAAGTTTATCGATATCCCATGGATCTTGCGCAGCTACTCGCCCCACCTCCGGTCTCCTATAGCGATCCGAATGTCGTCCCTCAAGGGCTCCGCATTCTAGTGTCCACAGAACAACCACAAGACAATACCCTTGTCTCGTGGATTGATATCCCGCCTGGCTTAAACCAACTGCGAATCTCAGGAGGGAACCCAAGGGTGGTGTCATCCGTTGTACGGTCAAGCCTATGGCTCTCTGCCAACGAAGCCCTCACGTACGATCAGTCCGCGTTCGCTCAGCTACAGAGCCGCCCGATGCATCTCATAGATCGGCACACAGGAGCAGGCAGCATTCCGGAAGAAATTGCAAAGCGATTTAGCCCCGAAGCCGCCGCTCGGCTCCGCCGAGTGGCCGACCAATACATTGACTACATCCGGCTCGTCCCGACCGACGGTGGCGCTGTTGCGATGTGGGTAATTAACCACGAGTCTGGAACGGTCATGGCCGTGGATGCATCAGGGCGAGGCGGTGCCTTGGAAGTGTTCCAAACAGTTGTTGCGACCCTCTCTCTCGTTTATTCAATTGCTTTGATAAGTTGTGATAGTAGGCAAACCATGACCGCCGCTCAGGCCGATAAATGCCTTGGGTATGCAGTTTTGTCAGTATTTTATACGACTGTTGGCATACTAGAAGACCTCAACTACGGCCAAGCTGACAAAACAATCTTCTTCAGCGCCCTCTCAGCCATGGCGACTCTAAGATCCATGCAAATCCCTTTTTCAAACAATCCAGCTGCAAGAGTGATAATGGATCTGATATTTTTGTACCTTCAATACCTTGCTCCATTTCCGTTAGGTACACACTCTGATGAATAATGCTTACCATCGTGTCTTCCACACATTCAATACTGACTGGCCATTTCAACGATGGTGCCGCCACTGGAGAAGGACCAAGCGATTTCGTATCGGCCACAACCATGGCTGATCGACGAACTTCAGTGCCACTGATCCCCTAAGCGGGTGAGATCTTGAACTGTGCAGATTGATGGGGTAGCCTCCCTCGCGTGGCCAGACCGTTGCGCCTGGAATATGCGGGGGCGCTCTATCACGTCACGGCCCGAGGCAATGCCCGCCAAGACATCTTCCTCGACGACGAGGACCGGCTGCGATTTACTGAGCGCTGGGTTCGATGGGCAGGTGACGCAATCGGTACCGGGTCTCTTCGATTGTGACGATGGCTCCGGCAGCCAAGGCCGCACGGCATTCACTGAGCACATGCAGCAATCGAGGGATGACGGAAGTGGGTGTTTGGTCTTGGAGTCGGAGAAGAATCACGCTGGGTGACGCATAGGCGCCCAGCGCCAGCAGGTCGGCGAAGTCGAGATCACATGTGATGACCAGGCGTTCCTCGCTTCTGGCTTTTTCGAGTATGAGCGGGTCAGATAGGCGCTGAAGGCCGTCTTCACTCAAATGCCGAACATCGTGACCATGCTGGCGGAGGGCATGCACCGTGCTCAAGGCGATGCCCATATCCGCCACACACTTCACAAGGAAGTTCCAGTCAGCGGATGGAGTTCCTCATTTGTCAAGGCTGCGGCATACTGCAGAGCTTGTCGGATGTCGTCCGCTTCGAGGAGCGGGTATTCTCTCAAAATCTCTTCAACCGACATGCCGTTGGCCACCAGATTCACAAGCAACGAGACGCTCACGCGCATGCCACGAATACAGGCTCGCCCGCCGAGTATCTGCGAATCGAAGGTGATTCGATCGTATCCGGTCATAAGCCACTCCTTCCTACGAAGTGTAGCCGACACTAGACATGAAATCCAGCATCGCGCGTCGCGAAGTTGTATCAGCGTCTGGCAGGGCCGATCGTTCGGCGAAGAGGTTTGGGTGCGCCGTGGCACCCGGACGTTCACCGGACAGCTACTTCCGCTTTTTCGTGGTCGTCGGTGGAGAGGGAATATCGAGCGAACGGACCGGCGCTCGTGCGCCCGCGTCTTTGATCCAACGGAGGTCTGCTTCACACTCCGCACGGCTCGGGTACGGCTCGGCGCACTCGGCCACAATGCGCCCGTCGCTGTGACGAAGGCGCCACCAGAACTGTTTCCCTCGCTCCCGATAAATTTCATAGAAGCCAAGGCGTGGCGCAGCCGGAACACCGGGGAGCCCCAACGCCCCCCAATCGGGATGCGCTCGCAGTTGCTCACCTGTGATGCGTCCTGCCTCGCGGATTCCTTTGGGCGCACGGCCGAGCAGGGCTTGGACCTCTGCCGGATCGACCGGCCGTTGGCGCAGCTTCGAGAGGTCCATCACGTTGATCGAGATCTCCCCCAGGGGACCTTCGTGGGTAATCGGCACATCGACATAGACGACGGCGGTGTCCTGGCGAGTAAAGCTGTGCCCCGGCTGCTGCGGCCGCGAAATCCCGCGCACCGATCGCGGATCGTTGAACGAATGCACGATCGCCGTCGTGCCACCGACCGTGACCTCAGCCAGATAACTTCCCTCCAGCACCGGCCGTTGGACGGCCGGCCCTTCCAGCGGCCTCATGCCGGCGAGGCGGACTCCTTGCGCCGTAAATTCGAGCGCGACCCGGATGCGCCGTTGTCCGCGCCACTGCGGGTGTGGACTCATTCGAACACCTCCAGATCGGAGAGAATTTTTCGCCAGCAGACCGGACACCAGGGCGGATTGTTTTGATTCATCCGGCATTCCAGCACCGGCCGGAAGAGCCCGGCCGTATAGGAGCCTGCAGCCCCTTCAAATGCACCCACGCTGGTGCGTCGATTCCACCCGGCAGGTGGACGGGCGGCATTCGTCGGTAACGGAGTATTCGTGGCGACGAGGTCGAACCATTTCAGCATAGTCCAATCCGACGGCGCCTCCGAGGTATTGGGGTATCTGCTCACGCCGGTGAACGTCTCCCTGGCGCTGTCGCTGACGTATTCATCGCCCAGGGCAAACAGGTTGTGCCCCATCTCATGGGCGACGGTCGCCATTCCGCTGCCTTCCGTAAAATAGCCGGTGCCGGGGCCGACCGAGCTACACCCGCCCCAGGTGTTCGACTTCACGAGCACAATGACATGGTCGGCGTCGGGAGCGAACCGCTGGCGCAGTTTTTCGATGCGCGCGTCCGTAAACGTCGACATATCGAACCAACAACGGTCCCAGCTGTCGTTGGGGATGAGCCCGAGCCGAGAGGACTTGAATACATCGGAGGTGATGGTACCTCTCGAGTTGTAGCGCCGCTCCCGAACGCCGGATTCCACCGACACCAAGTCCACCCGAACGACACGAAAGGCGTCTTGATGCAACAGCAGCTGGTCCAGGCGTAACGCGCCCAGAACCTGGCTGGTGACCTGTGACCGATAGGCATGCATGTCGGCCTCGGCATACCCGTCTCCCATGATCAGAATCGAGAGTTTCGGATCAGATCCTGGACGACCCACCACATGCTCGGCGCGATCGTGGAGGGCTGTGCCGTGATTCACCCAAGTCCAGCGGGTCCCATCCCACGTGCGTTTGTCAATCATCAGCCGAAGTTGACCCTTTTATTCTGATGTGAAATTGACCCCT
>CAZKVY010000117.1:0-7695 GCA_964556305.1 uncultured Nitrospira sp.
TCAAAGTTCAGCAACGCCTCCGGCACGACAATCCGCACCACATTGGGATCGGCGGGATCGGCATCCAGGGACAGGTCGACTCGTTGAAAATGGTCGCGCAACAGCCCCTTGATATCATCCGTCGTCGTCCGAGCCACCTTCCGCTCCGGCGCCGGAATGGGGACCGGCACCTTCGCCTGTGATTCCGTTTCGGAGACTTTGGTGACATAGGCGCTGAACAGGAGGATAAAAATGACGGCGAGTGACGTCATCAAATCCGTGATGCCCATGGTGAGAGTCGAAGACTGTTCCTGCGAATCCGACGAGAAGTTGGTGCGCATATCAGGCCGCGCCCTTCATTGAGGCGCCCTGACGCCAATTCGCAAACCACCGTAACCCGCTCATGCTGTCATCAGGGATGGCTTCCTCTTCCAATTCTGACGGCAGCGTGTCATCGAAGAACGTCGATTCAAATTCGCTCTCTCTCGGCTCCGCTCCTGGCTCCATTTTTTGGCCACGTTTGAGTTCCTCGACCGAGTGGGCAAGCAAGTGAATCGCCTGGTTCAATTCCTGAATCGGAGCCGCCATCGTCTGCTGCATCACCCGCGATAACTCCTCCGCCAAACGATCCGGTGCAGCGAACCGGCCACCCGGTTCCCGCCTGCTCAACACCTCTACGGCCTCCCTCAGCGCCGTCACGGTGGGACTCAACCGATCACTGAGGGTACCCACGAGGCGATCGCCAAGATCAACGGGCACCGCACCCACTGCGGCAGGCGTGTGTGATGGCCCCGCTCCGGGGGTGAAGTTCTCTAACATCTGTTCCATGGTTCTGCGCGGGAACAGTTCATCGACCATGGCGACAAACTGCTGCTGAGTGGTGCCCAACCGATGCAAGGCGGACTTCTCCAGAAGCACAAAGAGGTTGGCACAGAGCAACCCGACAATCGACGTCAAAAATTTCCCGGCCAATCCGTTGATCAACCCTTGAATGCCCACGATATGTGATCCATCCGCATGAAGTTTGCTCAGGCCGATGAGAATCGCAAGAAACGTGAGCAACAGACCGCCTCCCGTAATCAACGACGGGAACTGATGGTAAAAGGCGAGATTCAATCGGCTATTCAGTAGATCACGAGGGAAAAATTCTGCCGCCGTGCGCGTCGCAAACACTTTCGGCTCGATGAACCAGGCGGTGCGCTCCACAATAAAGGTCTTGCGAAAATGCAGCCAGGCCTGTTCAAGGCGAGGCTCCCGACGCATGGCCTTGTCGAGCGTGTGAAGATCATCCAAATCGACCCGCTCCGATTGACCACCGGACTCGTTGGCCGGTTTCTTCACATCGCTCAAGCTGGGGACCGTCAGCCACTCTGATTGCAGACTCTTGCGGCTGGCAGTGAGACTCGTCAAGGTCGGCCATACGCGGGTGTAGCATCCCTGAACGCTGGAGATGGCCGCCGTCAGCCGCCCGGCATGCCATAGAAACAGCGCGATCAATCCGACGGAACCGAGCCAACTCAACATGGGACTATGGAGCTGCCCGAAGAGCGCCACGTCTTGGCCGAAGAATTCCCAGATGGACATCATGGTGTCAGTACCTCCCGATCGACCCGAGCAGAACGACCCAGCATCCATCCATAGATACAACTTTCGGGCCACAGATACCGGGATGAAGAACGGCTTGAAACCCAGTGAATTTGCGAGTGCGAGGAGCACTCGACGCAGAACACCCGGCAAGAACTGCCGAGCGGTGGAAGTTTGTGCAGCTTCTGTCGTGCGTCGGCTGGCTGGCCCTCGCAGGCACAACGCTCAGCCACGTTGCAGGGAGACGAGAGGAGACGGACCGGAATCAGCCGGCGTATTCGTAGAAGAGATCGCGAGTTTGGACGAGCTTGACGAGTTGAAGCGTTCCGGCTGGAATGGCCGAAACGATACGATCCCACACCGCCTTGGCCAGATATTCGCCAGTGACTGAGGGCGTCGCCAACACCATGCGCAGATCCCGCCCGTCGAACGGGACCAGTACGCGTTCTTTCAGCAAGTGATCCAACGCAACAATATCCGTAACCATGCCGGTCTCACGATCGATCGGTCCATGCACCGACACGAACAGATCCCAGGTATGTCCACGATGGCCGTCATGCACGGCGGTAAACGAATACCTCCTCGTCACCGAGGCCACCTCCGGCCCGGCCTCTGCCGTGAGGTCGGCACAGAGATCTTCATCCTCGTACAACGACAGCCGTTGGAGGGTACCGATATCCGGCTGCGCTTGAAGCTTGTCCCACAGGACACGCGCGACGTTTTCGGAGGTTGGAATTTGGCGCTCAAAATAGGGCAGGTCGAGATTGAGGTGCTTGTGATCGAACTCCTCCAACACCTGCAACAACACGCGTTTCAAATCAAAGAGGTTCACGACCATTCCGGTCCGCTGATCGACCTCTCCCGCCACCGTCACTTCCAGCATGTAGTTATGGCCATGCCCAGGATCGTTATTACAGGGGCCGAACGTGGCGCGGTTCTTCGCAGCATCCCACTCCGGCTTGTGGTACCGGTGGGACGCGCAGAACTCAATGCGTTTGTTGAGGAGAACTGAGGCCATAGGAACCGATTCTCGTTTGACAGCGTTCAGGCACGATTATTGTGGGTGCGCATCGCGCACACATCCATGAACATTACCCGACCGTGCTCAAATCCTCAAGCCATTCCTGTCGCATCACCCACGGCACCTCGGCTTCGGCCTCATACCCGGCATGACGAACTGTCAGCGCCACCCGCGCAGCCTGATCACCGATGGCCGTTACCATCGCAGGGGTCGGACGAAAGCGGACGAAATGAACCGCGCTGATCTTCGTGTCATGGCTATGGCCGCCCTCGAATTCGCCATAGACCACGTCCCCCCCGGCCCGGAGGCCGACCTTCTGGCCGTGATCCAGGCCCATAAACAAATCGAGCCACTGCTTCATTGTGTCAGGATCCGTGAGTTCGATCAGGAGAGTCGCACTCAATTCACCCGAGGCCGGGAGAAGGGCATTGTACACATCCAGCTCCTCCTGGACCTTTTGCGGGTCGAAGATCCGCTCGACGCGAATCATTTCCTGGATCTGGAAACGCAGAGTTTCCCGATTCTCGAACACCAACGTGATCTTCTCGCCAAGACCGATCCGCCTACGCCGTTTGAGCTCGATGATGGCCTGACGATACGTTTCGCGCCGCCTCTCATACTCATCGTGAGGAATCAGGTCCTGCTGTGTGAGTGCTTTCATGATCTAGTCCGGGGTGAGAAGACATCTCCTGCCGCGAGCAGGAGGCCAACCCTCAGGAGGCACGCGGGTCCCTGGGTAATCCATACGCGTCTCGCACAATCTGGATGGGATGCTGCGAGGATCTCCCTCCCGCGTGGGCCACGGCCCCGGCTTGATCAAGCTGAAGCCCCGCCAGCGGACAGTCAGATGCCACCAGATCAGCCGGCGCCTGCTCGACCATGCGCACGGCTTTTTGCGCGATCTTCATGGAGAGGGGGAAAAATTCGACCTTGGCCGACCAGGAACCGTCATGCCCGGAACATTTCTCTATGACCTCGACCTTGGCCCCGGCGCATTCCATGAGTTCCTTCGATTTGAAACCGATATTTTGATCCCGCAGATGACAGGGCACCTGATAGGCCACACGACCCGGCTTCTGCGTGAAATCCATGGCCAAGCCCCCCTCACGCTTCATCTTCATCAGGTACTCGCTGATGTCGTACGTATGCTCGGCCACCCGTTTCGCCTCGTCTCCGGCCACCAAACTGACATACTCCCGCTTCACCATGAGACTGCAACTGGGAGTAGGAATGACCACATCATAGCCCTGATCCACCCATGATTTCAGTGAGGCGATCGTACGCTCTGCCGCCGCCACCATCGCCGCTGTATCGCCGATATCGAATGACGGCATTCCGCAACAGGACTGGTCCGGCAGTGCCACTTCAACCCCGTTCTTTTCGAGCACCTGCACGGTCGCTTTGCCCACATCGGTAGCCTGGTAATTAACCAAGCAGCCGGCAAACAATGCCGCTTTCTTTCCAGTGCCTACCTTGCGGCCTGCAGATCGACGAGCCCACCAGCGCACAAATGTTTCACGCTGATAGTGCAACACCTGCCTGTCACGGTGGACACCCAGCACCGTCTGCAGAAGACCCCGTAGCCACCCCTGACCCAACCCCCAGTTGACCAACGGTGCGAAGGCGCTGTTCACTCTCCCCAGCAGATCGGTCCGCGTCAACAGCCAGTCCCGCCAGCGGGTGCCCCGTTCCGTTGCCAGCCGCTTCTTCCAGACCGCCATCAAGAGCGGAAAGTCGATGCCATATTGATGGGGCGGCGTATACGGGCAATGGTTGAAACAGAGTTTGCAATAGTAGCATTCGTCGACGACGCGATGATGGTCCGCCGCGGTAAATTTCGCCACATCGCTCTCGTACTCATCGATTCGATCCAGCAACGTATTGAATGAGGGGCAGAGATTGAAACACCGGCGGCAGCCGTCGCACACATCGTAGATCCGCAGGGTTTCCTTTTCCAGGTCCTTGGGATCGATCGGATTGATGAGGTTGAATTGGTTCATAGGCGCGTTGCCATCATGCAGGCAGCCATCGGCAACCAGCAATCAGCGGAGGAGATCACATCGATCCCTCGCTGATCGCCGATATCCAAAGACTGACGTCGAACAGGTCTTAGCCTTGCTTCAAGCTATCCAGGCCTTTGGTAAACCGATTGGCATGGGACCGTTCCGCCTTGGCCAGGGTCTCAAACCACTCCGCCAATTCAGAGAAGCCTTCATCGCGTGCGGTCTTTGCCATACCCGGATACATCTGCGTGTATTCGTAGGTTTCCCCTTCGATCGCGGACTTCAAGTTGGCTTCGGTGTTTCCGATCGGCACACCGGTGGCGGGATCACCCACTTCTTTCAGAAAATCCAGATGGCCGAATGCATGACCGGTTTCCGCTTCAGACGTATCACGGAACAGCCCGCCCACATCGGGATACCCTTCGATGTCTGCACGGCGCGCAAAATAGAGATAGCGCCTGTTGGCTTGTGATTCCCCGGCAAACGCGTGCTTAAGATTCTCGTGACTCTTCGTGCCCTTCAAACTGTTTCCCATACTCTCCTCCTTCAGTTAAGTGACGAATCGATACTCCTACCCACGACGCTCCATCGCGCCAAGACCTGCCTGCTGACAGTCTGCACAATATCCGTGAAACTCCACTCGATGCCCGAGTACATGAAATCCCCCGGCCTGCCGACTCGGGATGGCCAGATGATTCAACCCGTCGTCCATCACATCCACAATCTGACCACAGCCCAGACAAATCAGATGATGGTGCACCGTGACATTCCCGTCGAACCGCGCCACCTCATGACCGACGTTTACTTCCTGAACCAAACCGGCTTGCCGCAAGACCCCCAGCGTGTAATACACCGTATTGCGTGACATCATCGGATGCTCGCGCTTGACCGTGCGATAGAGGTCCTCGGCAGTGGGATGGCTGGTAGTCTCCGCCAACGCCGCATAGATGGCCGCCCGCTGGCGAGTCACACGCACCGCGTGCCGTCGAAACCGGGCCTCAATCTCCTGCGAATTCAACTTCATGATCTCGCTCACTAAACAGGAATGATTCCTACATAGCATGCAGGCCCATCGCGCGGCAAGACTGGCTCGGTCTCAGGCATCGGAAGGAAGGCCACAAAGTACCTGAGTCCATGATTCCGGACGACGAGCGAAAGGAAGGGGAAGAGAAGACACGGGCAACACGTTGCCGGAGACCCGCCTAAGAAAAAGAGTTGTGTGGCCATGGAATCGGCCGACCAAACGGCCGAGGACTAGCGGCTTTCATAACGAGGCAATTCCGTCATCATGTCGGCCAGGCACTTATACGCTTGATCCTTCGCCGACAGCAGCGGGGTCTTTACAGGCCAGGCAATGGCGAGAGCCGGATCATTCCATAGGATGCCCCGCTCATCCGGCGGCGAATAGACATCCGTACACTTATACAGAAACCCTGCGTCCTCGCTGAGGACGCAAAAGCCATGGGCAAAACCGGGAGGAATATACAACTGCCGCATGTTGCTATCGGATAGCTCGACTCCATACCACTGCCCGAACGTCGGCGACCCGTGCCGAATATCGACCGCCACATCGTAAACCGTTCCCTTGACGACCGTGACCAATTTCCCTTGCGGCCGAGATAGCTGATAGTGGAGTCCGCGCAACGTGCCACGTACGGACCAGGAAAAGTTGTCCTGGAGAAAAGGTTTGTCGATTCCGGCCGCGTCGTAGCGTGATTCGCGAAAGATCTCGACGAATTTTCCCCGGGCATCGCCGAACACATCAGGCTCGATCTGAAACAGGCCCTTAAGCGGCGTGGGCGTAATCTGCATGACACCTCCTGAATCGCAGGGGGAGAACGGATGGCATCATACCTCGTTCGATCTCAGGCGGAAAGCGACCCTCCACTTCCCCAACCTGATGTTGAATGAACGAAGCCAATGGCAGCTAGTTTCGGTCTGAGGGATCAGCAGTCGGAGGCGGATCAGGGTACAGCTTCTGCAATCGATCAATCAACGGCTCTGCAGCAGGACTACTCGGTCGGGTTGGATCGCTGGGAGCATGATCCCAGGTCAGCATGGAAATCCCCGCTGCTGCGAAGAGCTGGCGAATGGTGGCCACGATGGCGTCCAGCGTGAGCTCCGTGCCGAATCGCAAGTCCAGCACACGCTCCCGAGGGTTGGTCGGTGGGGGATCGGTGCTGACGAGCGCCCAACAAGCGTCGAACACTCTCCGCCGAAGTTCCTCCGGGACGTTCAGGGTTTCCAGGCCGGACGTGCACAAGGCCGATACCACCAAGGCAAACTGGAGGTCCGGCATTCCTGGTCGCTGGATATTCAGGGATTGCATGGTGATAATATTAGTCGCAGCCGGCTGGGGGAGTCAATTTGGGCCGCTCGGCTGCACGGCACAACGAAACACTACGGCAGATCGACTGGGAGGACACAGGTCGCATGATTACGATTACGCTGATGGGACAACTTCAAACCACGGATGGAGAGCGGGACCTCGCATGTGAACTCCCCACCCCTGTGACAGTTCGGCAGGTTATTCAGCGGCAAGGACGCGGGCTTCGTCACATGCTCCAACTGTTGCGGGAGAAAAAAGTCCTGGTCACCATCAACAAACGCATCGCCAGCGAAGATTCTCTGGTGCAAGACGGAGATGCGGTGCGCTTCGTGGGACATGACGGCGCAGGTGGAAGCGGACTCGCCCCGTCTTTTTAGTATCCGCCACGTACTCATTGGCACGCCGCTACCTATGGCCGCTGCAAAAACACAAAGGCCGGTGCTCTCAATGACGGAGCACCGGCCCTTCAGTCTAATAGAGGAACGAGGCTGACTACTTCTTTCCGAGGATCGAATCTTTGGCCATCTTCGCGACTCGGAACTTCACCACCCGCTTGGCCGGAATCTTGATCGGCTCACCCGTTTGCGGGTTCCGACCCATGCGGGCCTTCCGATTGGCCAGCACCAACTTTCCGATTCCCGGTACTACGAAGGCATTCTTCGCTTCACGATAGGCGAGAGCGGCAAAATCGTCCAGGAACTGGACAGCCGTCTTTTTGGTAATCCCCGCCTTTCCAGCAAGATGGTCAGCAATCTGCGATTTCGTCATCGACTTGGCCA
>CAZKVY010000118.1:0-7647 GCA_964556305.1 uncultured Nitrospira sp.
GTTTTGGTCCGCTGTCCGCGAACAGGCAACCCTTTGCGATGCCGAAGCCCACGAAATGTTCCGGTATCCACCAAACGCTTGATATTCATCGACACTTCTTTGCGCAAGTCACCTTCCACGCGGTAATCTCGTTCGATCACTTCGCGAATCTTGATGATCTTGTCTTCACTGACATCTTTCACACGAATGGAGCCGTCAACACCGGCCTTCTTGAGAATCGTCTGCGCAGCGACGCGACCAATCCCGAAGACATAGGTCAACCCGATTTCGATTCGCTTGTCCTTTGGCAAATCCACGCCAGCAATACGTGCCATAATTACCCCCTAATTCCTCTTCTTGATCGTATGATGAGCTGGCTCAGCAACGCTCCAGAAACCGCATGCCGTTATTCTACGGACGGATCTCTTACCAACCCTCGGGCGAGCCTTGCCAAGGCAACCCACATTCGGTCACCCCTGTCGTTGTTTATGACGGGGATTGGCGCACAGTACGCGAACGACCCCACGCCGGCGGACCACTTTACACTTTGCACAAATTGGCTTCACTGACGACTTGACCTTCATAGCAATTCCATTTCTCCACTACTTGAAGCGATAAGTAATCCGGCCCCTTGTCAAATCATAGGGCGACAATTGAATCGTCACCTTATCGCCGGGAAGGATCCGGATGAAATGCATTCGCATTTTTCCGGAAATATGAGCCAAAATCCGGTGCCCGTTTTCCAATTCTACGCGAAACATCGCATTCGGGAGGGTCTCAGCCACGGTGCCGGTCACTTCTATGACATCTTCTTTTGGCACGTATCGGTACGCCTCCCCGTCTTAGTGTGACAGTTGTGAAAGAATCCTGGCCGGGCCATTCGGTTGAATGGCGATCGTGTGCTCAAAATGAGCAGACCAACGGCCGTCTTGAGTGACCGCCGTCCACCGATCTTCTAAAATACGAACGGCACTGCCACCCATATTCACCATTGGTTCGATAGCCAATACCATACCAACCTGGAGGCGCGGGCCCTGTCCAGGCTTGCCATAATTCGGGACTTGGGGTTCCTCGTGAAGTTGCCTTCCTATACCATGACCGACAAATTCCGTCACTACAGCAAAACCAGCCTGCTCGACATGGGTCTGTATAGCATGAGAGACATCAGAAAGGCGATTCCCGACAACCGCCTTCGCAATTCCCCGATACATCGCTTCCTCGGTCACCTGTATCAGCCGTAACGCCTCTGAGCTGGCACCCCCGACTGGAACCGTCACCGCGGAGTCTCCATAGAAGCCTGAGACTATGGCGCCCAAGTCCAGGCCGATAATGTCGCCTTCTTTAAGTTTCCGTTTCGACGGGATCCCGTGAACCACCTGCTCATTAATGGATGCGCAGAGGGTTTTAGGATAGTTGCGATAACCTTTAAAGGCTGGGATGGCCCCTCGACCACGTATGGCCTCTTCCGCTATACGATCCAAATCCTCGGTCGTAATACCAGGCGCCACTTTCCCCTTCAACAGCGCTAAGACTTCTGCCACCACGCGGGAGGCCTGCGCCATTAACGTCACCTCATCAGGCGTCTTGAAAACAATCATTGAGCGCCGAGCCCGCGCAGCACTGAAGAGAGCCTACCGTAGACTACGGGCATTTCACCGGAACCATCCAGATCGCTCAGGAGGTGCTTGGCCTGGTAATAGGCGATGAGCGGAGTAGTTTGCTCATCATAAACCTTTAACCGAGCCTCAATAGTTTCAGGCTTATCATCGCTCCGTTGCACCAAGGCAGTTCCACATCGATCACATTGCCCACTGACTTTCGGCGGTGCAAATTCGATATGAAACACGCTCTGGCACTTCGGACAGCTCCGTCGTCCGCTGAGCCGTGTCACCACATCCTGCCGAGAAACTCTGAAGTTAATGACCTGATCAAGCTTCAGACCGCGAGAGGTTAGGATGGCAAGTAATTCTTCCGCCTGAGGAACCGTCCGGGGAAAACCATCCAGCACAAAGCCAGTCTGACATGAAGGTGCCGCCAACTTTTCTCGCACCATACCAATGACTACGCTATCCGGCACTAATTTCCCAGCGTCCATGCTTTTTTTGGCTTCAACACCGAGTTCTGTTTGATTCCGGACTGCTTCGCGCAACAGATCACCCGTAGAAATCTTAGGCCACCCGAATTGAGCGGTGACCCGATCGGCCTGAGTGCCCTTTCCTACCCCTGGTGCTCCGAGAAAGACGAGTCTCATGAGATGGTCCTAGGACGTTCTGCCTCGAAGTTTTCCCTTTTGAAGGAATCCGTCGTAATTGCGATTTAAAAGGTGCGATTCAATTTGTTGCGCAGTGTCCAATCCCACGCCGATGACGATCAACAGTGAAGTACCCCCAAAATAGAACGGCATATTCAACTTATAGATCAGAAACTCCGGAATGACGCACACAATGGCCAAGTAAATGGCACCGGCAAATGTGATTTTCGTGAGAACCGAGTAAATATAATCGGAGGTTCGTTGACCCGGTCGAATACCAGGAACAAACCCGCCATATTTTTTGAGATTATCGGCCATATCAACCGGATTCATCACGACTGCGGTATAGAAGAAACAAAAGAACACGATCAAGCCGACATACATGAGGGTGTAGAGGAGTGATCCTGGAGCCAGTTGCGACCCAATCGCCTTAATCCAGGGAGTCTCGAAAAAACCGGCAATCGTCGCGGGAAAGGCGATAATGGAAGAGGCAAAGATCGGGGGAATAACCCCGGCAGTGTTAATCTTCAACGGGATGTGGGTACTTTGGCCCCCGTAGACCCTTCTTCCAATGACACGTTTCGCATACTGAACAGGAACCTTTCTGCGCCCGCTCTCAAGGAAGACGATCGCTGCGACGACCCCGAACATCACCACCGTTAGGACGACCAAGAGCGGAAAGCTCAATTGACCGACCTTATAGAGGTCGAACGTTTGAGCTACGGCTGCGGGAAGCCTGGCGACGATTCCGGCGAAAATAATTAATGAAATACCGTTGCCGATTCCGCGTTCGGTAATCTGTTCGCCAAGCCACATGAGAAACCCGGTCCCGGCACACAGCGTAATCACCGTCATGAAACGGAATCCCCATCCGGGACTCAACACGAAAGCGCCTTGGTTCATCTGCTCGAGACCCACGGCGATCCCGAATCCTTGAATCAAGGCAATGACTATAGTTCCGAAACGCGTATACTGAATGATCTTTTTACGGCCACGCTCACCTTCTTTCGCCAGCTTTGAGAGATGGGGAATGACGACGGTGAGTAACTGGAGAATAATCGACGCGCTGATGTAGGGCATGATGCCCAACGCAAAAATAGTCAGACGCGATAGCGATCCGCCGGAGAAAATATCCAAGAATCCTAGAAGCGCGCCGCCTTGCTTCTGAAGAAACTCGGATAAGGCTTCACCGTTGATACCGGGCGTGGGAATGTGAGCGCCGACGCGATAGACGATCAGCATTCCCAGCGTGAACAATACGCGGGTCCGCAGCTCAGGTATCTTGAAGATGTTTTGAAAACTGGTCAGCAGACGCTCAAACACAGGGAATGACCTCGGCCCTCCCCCCGGCTGCCTGAATCTTTGCCTCGGCTGATTTGCTGAACTTGTGAGCCTGGACCACGAGAGGTTTCGTCAACTCTCCCTGGGCGAGGATCTTAATCAGCTCTCCTTTGCGTCGAACAAGGCCTTCATTCATCAAGAGTTGGGGCGTAATGACTTCTGTTGTTTCCAGACCCGCCAGGCTTTTTAAATTAATGATCGTATACTCGGTTCGGAATTGATTCGTAAATCCGTACTTCGGAACTCGACGAATCAATGGCATCTGGCCGCCTTCAAATCCTGGGCGTTTACCACCTCCGGAACGAGCTTTCAGACCCTTATGCCCTTTGGTGGCAGTCTTGCCATGGCCAGAACCAGGGCCGCGACCGATTCGTTTTGGCTTGTGCTTCGCTCCTCGAGAAGGAGCCAGATCATGCAACTTCATTGGGGACTCACTTCCAGTAAATAGCCCACCTTGGCAATCATGCCCTTCACTTGATCGCTGGCAGGACGCAACACAGTGGCATTGAGTTTGCGCAGCCCTAACCCCCTGAGAACTAACCGGTGCTTGTACGGGGTTCCAATCGGACTACGCTTCAGGGTAATTCGAAGACTTGCTTGAGCAGTCGTTGTTTTCTTTTCAGTAGCCATGATGTCCCTACGCTTCACTGCCAACAGCCCGCCGCAATCGCATAGTTTCCTGCGGGTCGCACAGCTGCTGAAGTCCATTAAGAGTGGCCCTGACCGCATTGAATGGATTCCCTCGCCCCAAGGTCTTGGCGATAATGTTGTGCGCACCAGCCAGTTCGACAACCGCTCGCACAGCACCGCCTGCGATGATGCCGGTGCCGTCGGCAGCCGGCTTGAGGAGCACATGCTCAGCGCCAAAAAGACCATGGACTTCGTGAGGAATGGTCCCCCCCTTGATGGGAACGCGAACCAAATGCTTTTTGGCCTGCTCAACGGCTTTTGAAATCGCCACCGGAACTTCCGCGGCTTTCCCTTTGCCGACACCTACATAGCCCTGTCCATCACCGACCACCACCAACGCGCAAAAATTGAATCGCTTTCCGCCCTTCACGACTTTGGCGACCCGGTTGATGAACACTACCTTGTCTTTTAGACTTAATTCTTCGGGATTGACTCGCACAACGTCATTCTCCTTTAGGTCGGCTCATTTCTTTTGCTGCAAGCCGAGGCGTTCCGCCGGACCCATTCCTAAAACTGTAATCCGCCCTCGCGGGATGCATCGGCCAAAGCCTTCACCCGTCCATGATATTGCCGCCCACCACGATCAAAAACGACCATTGAAACTTTGGCCGCCTTGGCTCGTTCGGCGATAAGTTTTCCGACGGCTTTCGCACCTTCAATGCTGCCGGTTGATTTCACGGCCTTCCGCAAGGATTCGTCCAATGTAGATGCTGCCGCCACAGTGTGTCCACGAAGATCATCGATGATTTGGGCATAGATGTGCGATCGGCTACGGAAGACATTCAAGCGCGGACGATCACTCGTACCGATAACCGACTTTCTGACCCGCTGTTTACGTCGCGCTAATTTTCGATTTTTTTCTTGGGTATTCATCAGATGCCTCTATTTGCCGGTTTTGCCCGCCTTCTTCCTCAGTACTTCGCCGGCGTATCGAATTCCTTTTTGCTTATATACATCAGGGGGTTTAATAGAACGAATGTTGGCCGCAACCTGACCGACCAGTCGCTTATCAATACCTTTAACCGAAATGAGTGTTTGCTTGTCCACCTTTACATCAATTCCCTGAGGTACCGTATACGTGACCGGATTGATGTATCCGACATTGAAACTCATCTCACGTCCCTGAAGTTGAGCCTTGTAACCCACACCCGTTATCTCTAAAGATTTCTCGTACCCTTTGGTAACACCTTGGATGATATTGCTCAATTCAGCGCGAACTAACCCGTGCATGGCTCGCGTGTCACGCGCATCACCCGACCGATTGACAACAAGCTGTCCGTCAGCAACCGCGACACTCAACCCATCGGTCAGCTTCCAATCGAGTTTACCCATGGGCCCCTTCACCGATACGAGCCGACCGGCGACCTTCACATCAACGCCGCTTGGAACTGAAATTGGTTTCCGCCCAATCCTCGACATACGAACCCCGTTACGTTACAGCGATCCCGGTTATTACTGCGTCTTAGCCGACTCTTCTTACCAGACAGAGCAAAGCACTTCACCACCCAACCCCGCCCGCCTGGAATCACTATCGGTCATAAGACCTTTCGAGGTTGAAATGACAGCCACGCCAATCCCATTTCTCACCTTTGGCACGTCATCTCTCCCGACATACACACGGCGTCCCGGCTTGCTGATTCGACGCATGCCCGTGATCATCGGACGCGCCTCCTCGACATAGCGAAGTTGGACAGAGAAGATAGGGTGCCCATCTTCTTGCGTCTCCCCGTAGCCGAGGATAAATCCTTCTTTGCCGAGGATATTGAGAATCTGTCGCTTTACTTTTGAGACCGGGACTTTAACGACATCCTGGCGCCGGCGAGCAGCATTACCCAGTCGAACCAACAAATCAGCAATCGGATCAGTAATCATGCATTCCTCTTTTATGCCCACACATGCAGGCTTCCGCCTAGGAGACTACCAGCTTGACTTACGCACTCCGGGAATCTCTCCCTTGAGGCTCAAAAACCGAAAACAGATACGGCACATGCGAAATCGACGCAAAAACCCTCGTACGCGACCACATAACCCGCAACGGTGGTAGTCGCGACAGGAGAATTTAGATTTCACTGCAGCCTTATTCTTGAGCGCTAATCTTGACACAACATCCCCCTTTACTCCTGCGTGGCCCGCAAGGCCATGCCGATCACTTTCAATCGGAATACTTAGGCTCGGAACGGCATGCCAAGATGCTTGAGCAGGGCCTTGCCTTCATCATTCGTACGCGCAGTGGTGACGATGGTGATATCCATGCCGTGAATGGATGCGACACTGTCGTATTCGATCTCCGGAAATATCAATTGTTCCTTCAGTCCAAGCGTATAGTTGCCTCGCCCATCAAAAGCTTTGGGAGAGATACCGCGAAAGTCACGAATACGAGGCAGCGCCAGGGATATCAGGCGGTCCAAAAATTCCCACATTCTTCGACTGCGCAATGTTACCTTGGCACCGATTGGCATCCCCTGCCGTAATTTGAACCCAGCGATCGCCTTTTTCGCACGAGTCGTCACCGGCTTCTGTCCGGTGATAATGCCCAGCTCATTCGCAGCGCTTTCGAGCAACTTCACGTTTTGAATGGCTTCCCCCATACCGACATTCAAAACAATTCTTTCGAGACGCGGCACTTCCATCAAATTGCCGTAGCCGAATTCTTTCATAAGAGCGGGGACTACTTGGTCGCGATAGGTCTCCCTGAGTCGCGGCGCAAACTGATGTTCTGTACCAGCCTCCTGTGAAATTTCAGGCGCTGCCACTTCTTTCTTAGCTGACGACCGAGGAGTTGCTCCCTTGCCGCCTTTACCCTTCTCTACTTTTGCCATGAACGTCTTTCCTGTTCCGACTATTCAACAGTTTCTTTTGATTTCTTGCTCAGTCTGGTCCGTCGGCCATCTTCCTGCCGCTTGACGCCCAACCGAGTCGGCTTCTTGGTAACCGGGCACAAAAACATTACATTGGAAATGGCAAGAGGAGCCTCTCGCTCAAGAATACCGCCCTGCCGGAGCTTCTGATTGGGCTTGGTGTGGCGCTTGATCATATTGAGCTTTTCTACCAACACTTTTCCGGTTACGGTGTCGACAGACAAAACCTTGCCCGACTTGCCACGCTCACGCCCAGTCATCACCACGACCGTGTCGCCCTTACGAATTTTCGTTTTGATACGTGCCATCCCTACCAGAACCTTTCTTCCTTCGACTACAAGACTTCCGGCGCAAGCGAAATAATTTTCATGAACTTCTTCCAGCGAAGTTCACGCGCGACTGGGCCGAAAATTCGAGTCCCCACTGGCTCGCCCTGAGCATTGATCAGGACGCAGGCGTTACGGTCAAATTTGATATAGGAACCGTCATCACGCCGCACTTCCTTGGTCGTACGCACAATGACCGCCC
>CAZKVY010000119.1:0-7494 GCA_964556305.1 uncultured Nitrospira sp.
AGTTCGGCGCCGAGATCGTACCGCCATAAAGCGGTCCTCAGCCCTGTCGCATTAATGTTCAAGGTCAGGGGCGCGGCGCGACGCTCTATCGCGCAGCGTCCCCTGCACCGCGAGGTTAGGCGTCGGCGCCAAAGTGCTTAAGGACAAACCCGAGCCTGCAAAGTAGATCATCGTAAGTAACGATATCGGCAATGTTCTTGTACTTCCTCTTCACCACTTCGAAGTCTCTGCGCTGAGCGTCAGAGAGATTGTTGTCTCTCCCCATGATGATGATCCCAGCGGGGTTGGTTATCTTGATTGAAAAGCCTTCGGGTAGCTCGGACTTGTATTTCCTTGTCAGTTCGGCCTCACCATCGGCACCCCAGCGATTCAAGTAGTAGAGGTATTTTTCAATTTGCATCACTGAGCCGGAAAGTTCCCGAAGCGGTATGTGGTTGTCCCTGTATTGACCCTCCGTAACGATGCACTTATCGAATGGCTTCTTGATTTCGATCACATCGACATTGCCTGAGGCGTCAATCAGCAGGATGTCGATTTCACGATTAACTCCCCGAACGGTATCCCGAACGGGCGCGTGCGCCACTGCCTTAATGTACTTAGGGTTCAGTAGGAGGATAATTTGAAGAATCTCGGCCTGCCATGCGGATTCTGGGTAGCTGTCCTCATTCGCAAGCATGTTAGATAATCGCTCAATGAGATAACGGTACTTGCGCTCCTCCTGTTCGCGGAAGAGGCCAAAAATATCTTGAGTTCGCTTATTCAGTCGCTTGTTAACGTAATTTTGAAAGAGCCGCTCTGCATCAACCTGGGTGTCGGAGTACTCACGAACGACTGCGCTTAATCTGGCAAGCACATACCGTCTTAGCTCATGGCTGGTTGGAAAATTGGCGATCAGCCTCTCGAATTCCGTTATTGGAATGGCGTCCGGCTCGTCTCCGCCAATGACAATTCGAGTTGGCCTGATTTCTGCCATTACGCCAAAGATGGAAGTGCGCTGCTCCGCAGTGAACCATTTCCATGTGATAGGCGCTTGGTGGTGGATAAGTAGTGGATAGCCGATCGGCAAGACCTCGGGATCGAAAGAAAAGTACTCTCCCTCTAAGGTAGCCACTCTGAATCGCAGAGGTTCCGACTCGTAGAACTCGTCGTTATCGGACGTATCGGGCGAGTCGTCTGTTACGAGATGCTCTTTACGAAGATGAAAGGTTCGTTTGATAACGAGTTCATCGCCGCGCACAAATCGGTCATGTACCCAAGAGTCGTCGTCCCGCGGGGAATAGCGCAGGAGCAATTCGGAACCTTGTTGCTCAAATTCAATGGCAGGGCGCATATGTTCGATGCCTAACGGTTGAGCTAAGCCGCCGCGGAGGCCGAAGGCCTGAAGGGTCGGCTTGAGCGATTCGTTAGCAAGCTTTGCAATATCGTGTCAGCGAGCGAATCCGTGCAACTGGCTTCCTTTGGTCCTATCCGGCATAGCCAGTCGCTATGTCTCGCAGGCGGACGTTCAACGGCGCGAGATACGCCCCACGAACCATGAAGTTCGCATATCGGCTCCATCCAATTCGGGCTGCGACGGTTGCCGGAACGGAGATGACTCCTGCGTCCAGAGCGGACAAGCCGGCCCCAAGAGCGGAAAAAGCCGATGCTGTCCCCATCCTGCGAGCTCCCTCCTGTAGGGCTGCTTTCACCGTGGCCCTGCCCACCAGCATTGCCCGCCCCTCCGTGAACACAATGACGACTGGAGCGAATACTGGAACCGCATCGATGCCGAACTCCGCCAAGTGATCCAGAGCATTCTCCAGCGGGGTCTCGGCAGCTTCGCCAAGCTGACTTCCTGTTTCATCGCCAAGTTCCTGGCTCGTCAGGGGCGTGCCGATAATTTTGTCCGAGGTGGCATCGATCTCCGCAGTGGTGGCAACGGAAAACCCATTCTCGAGCGCTTGCTTGATGTAGCTGAGCCGCGCCGTTGCTTTGAGCTGGATATACTCAGCAACCGATCCGTCTTCCTCTCTGACTTGCAGGTCCCAGCCTTTCTGCGTAGGAGAGGTCGCAAGGACAGCACGTTGCCCCGGGCTCAATACGAGTTCGCCAAACACCCGATCTTCGTTCAGGCGCCGTTCAACCAGCACCTCGAAGTACTTCCCCTTCACACCATTGACGAACCCCCTCATCGACTCGGCCGAGCGCCCGACCAAACTCGAAGGATCGACGTTGGGGTAAGCCATATTGAAGGCGCGCCATAGCTCCGGGTTAGCGTCGGACTCCAGGCCAAGTGAGGTGATGTCGTCGAATGCTACGTCGGCAGCTACAGCCGCCACGTCGATGACTTCAGCACTCTGGCGCTCGTCAATCTCCCGGGCCAATTGGACGAGGTCATCCCTTGATGCAGGATGGTAGGCTGCCGCTATCTCTGGCAGGTTCTCGGTCAAAGCAAGGCCACCGCAAGCGCAACCAAGGCGACCACGAGAGCCGCCCAAGCGACGGCAATCGATTTAACGCTGCTTCCCTGCCCCTCAAGCTTCGCGACGCGAGCCTTCAGGGCCGTGTTCTCGCCATGAAGGCCCACTACAATCGATGTCACCGATTCCGAGAACTCCTGCCAGTTCTCACGGAATTCCGCTCCGCTTGCCTTCTTCATCGCTTTGGAAACGGCGGCTGTGGTCGACTGCAGTGCCGAGCGCGATGCCTCGAGTGGACTTCGCTTTCGGGAGGAGTCAGGTTCTTCGTTCATGAGCGCCTCGAATAGTGACTGCCATGGCGGTATATGCACTGGGCTGGCCCGTGGACCGGCTACGGGCAAGGTCTTGCTAACTCTGTTTAGGCGGATCCGCATAAGAGCCGGATCTGCCATTTCTATCCGCGCAATATACCTTCAATGATCGTGAACAATATCCCATCATCGACGGTGGTGCAAATGACTGCTTTTCAATTCGGTGATCGACCGGTATGGGTCGAGGACTGACCTCGGCCAAATGCGGAAGTTCGGTATCGAGATCACGCTGCCGCCGTGTTGGAGCGTGTTGTTCGGCCCCTTCTTGCCCCCAAGGGGGAAAAAGTGTCAACCAATAAAGATATGCCGAGTTGTCACAGTACCCCAATCGAGGCACGGTTGACTTCCAGCCCGTCACACTCTCTTTCATGAATAACCGACAGAACATGTTGACGCGAATGACAAGGACAAATCGGCACAGCGGGAGCAGTGGCGGATGCTACAGTGTCTCCCGCAGGTCGATCACGTGAAGAGCGAGCGCACGGAGCTCGTCGGCGTTAATGGCGACATCCGGCGGAATGCAGAGGAAGAGACGATCGCGGGCGCGGCTTAAGGCGACGTAGGTGAGGCGCTTCTCCTCATCTGCCGGGGCGGTCGAGGGTTGTGTGATATGGCGGACGCGGTCAGCATCCTCGAAGTACACGGCGATGTTTTCCCCCTCGCTCCCTTTCGCCTGGTGAATGGTCCGCACATGACGCACCTCTTCCTGCAAACGAACCGATCCTGAGAGGTGTGCATACGGTGTGGCTTCTGCGAACGTCTTGAACTTCCCGGCCTTTGCAGCGGTCAGGGTCACCGCCGGATACGCGACCGTGATGCAGTCTCCGCAGCGGACGTACGCCTGAAGCAGCGTGCCGGCAAAAATGGTGGCGTGGTTGGTGAGGAACTCCTGTAGCACGGTAACAGCGATTCCCTTCCGGTGAACGTCCCTCACGTCCGTGTCACACTTGAGGGGCTTTCTCACCCGCCCTTTCCTTCCGATGATCCGAGCCGCTTCTCGGTGGGCGAGCGCGTACTGGCCGCGTTTCGCGAGTTCCGTCGCGGCAATGATGTGCTCCATGAAACGGGCACGTTGGTCATCGGCATCGTAGAAGGACTCCCACGGCTCCACGGTTCCGGGCGCGAGGGCCGATCGCACGCGATGGGCATCCTTGTTCTTCCGCGTCAGAACGTGGAGAACGGCATCCGGCGGCAGGTCGGCACGAATGGCCGCGAGACTGCGGTCGACGTCGCCGATGCACACCGTCACGGGGTGCCCGTCGAGTTCGCGGAAGCAATGTTGCCGTAGACTGTCCGATCGCAGGTGGTCGAGAATCGAGATGATGCGGCGCGTGCTGCGGCGGTTGTGACACATTGTCACGTCGAGGTAATCGGGCAGCGAGAACGACAGGAACTGCTGCGGGTGGGCGTCAAGGAAACTGTAGATGGATTGTTCAGCATCACCGATGACACCGACCACCGTCCCTGCGCGGGCGAGCCACTGTACGACATTGGTCTGGATGGGCAGCGTATCCTGGAATTCGTCGATGAACAGGTAGCGGTAGCGCGCACTCAGGCACTGACAGACGAGTGGGTGCTCTTCGAGGATGCGGTGCGCGAAGTAGAGGATGTCCTCGTGATCGACGATGCCCCGGCTCCAGTATCGACGTTTGTAGTCGATGAGGTTTGAGCTCGTGCAGATCGCCGACAGGAGTTTCCGTCTCGGATCTAGGTCTCGTGGTTCGAGCGACCAAATACCATCGTCGGCTCGGCGCCAAGTCAGTTGGCGCAACTCCTTCTTAAGGTCGATGAACTGGTCCTCCAACACCATAATGCGTGCCTGCCCAATGTCTTCCAGCCATGACTTGAGAACGGTGTAGGAGGGGTGATGCTCGTCGTGACCGTCGACGGATGCGAACGCAACGAGGGGCTGGTCGTCACCATCCCGCAACAGGTGGAGGTACGGCCGGACGACGTTGCGGTAGAGGAAGCTGTGGATTGTCGAGGCATCCACCTTAGTAGCGGCCGAACCGAGTTGAGTGACGATCTCATGCACAGCGACGTTCGTGTACGAGATGCACGCAATGCGGGACGCGGGAGAGAGCCGCTTGGATCTGGCAACGACCTGCTTGATGTGGTTCACGAGCCAGTACGTCTTACCGGCTCCCGGCCCAGCCATGACACGGAAATGACGTTCGATGTCGGTGAAGAATGTGCTGGAATCGATTTCCAGCTTCTCAGGCATGGGGAGCCTCTGGCGTATCGAACACACAGGTCCAGTGAATGGCGTCTTTGATGTAATCCGGACACGCGAACGGCTTGCGGTCTGCTTCCGGCTTCGAGGCGTTCTCGCGGAGTTGCCGTTCAAGCACAAGGGCATGTTCCCCCTTGGCATCCTCGGCACAGAGCAGGTAGCAGGTCGCGAACCGATGCGTCGCTATGTCTGGACAAGCCGCCAGCGCATCGAGGGTATCGGATCCGTCCCCGGCGAGCAGGGATTGGAGGGGTGCCGGCACCGTTGCCGGAGTCTCCGCCAGGGCGCGAAGAGCCGCCTCATGCTCGCAAGACGGTGTGACGAGGAGGGGGAGTTGTGCGTTCGCCAAGGCCAAGTCGTACTCCAGGGTCTTGCTGCCGACGCAGATCTTGATATTCTCAGGCGATCGGATTCGCATGGTCTGTAAATTCGTGACGACGCCGGACACGTGGAAGTAGTCGTAGCCGGCGCAGTCTCGGTCCAGAGCGTACGGCCAGCATTTCTGACGCCGCGCGTCCTTGTTCTTGACCTTGCGAGCCGGATCGGCGTCCACCATGCACGCAACGCGGCGACGCAGCGCATAGCGACGGAGAGGTTCGTCTTCCCCCGCGCCGAAGAGCGGCAGAAAGTGCTTGAAGGTCACGCCTCCTACAGCAATAACCGCGACATGGTGGGTTTCTATGGGACGGCCGATACATTGGGAAAGACAGGGAACGAGCAGTTGTTCCGCGATCCCTTCCACGAAGATGACGCCCTTCGCGAACAGCATGTTGGATTTTGTCGCATCCAGGTACCGTTCAACGTAGTTGCGGGACGCTTTGCCTCCTGGACTCTCGCCGAAGACGCGGGCGGGATAGGCGACGTGGACGCCGCCATCGGCATCGGAGAGGCTGAGGCAGATGATGGATTCAAGTCCCGCGGCAGCCGTGATGTGCGTCGAATGGGTCGTAAGGAATACCTGCCGACTGGTCTTCTCAGGGGAGAGCCGCTTCTGGATGTACTTGAGCAGCTTGTACTGGAGCGACGGATGGAGGTGCGCTTCCGGCTCCTCGATGATGAGCATGGGAAAGAGGACCGCATTCTGGCCCCGCCTGGGCACCGACGTTTCGAACTGCAAACTGGCCAAGAGAAGGGAGATGTACACCAGGTTATTGTATCCGAGCCCGTTGTGGGTAGCGGGGACCGTGAACGCTGCACGTTTGATGTGGAGACGAAGAGCGGCAATGAAGTCGTCTTCGTCGATGGCGTCGCGCATGATGGGGGTTCCGCCGTCAGCCGCTCCCGTGTCCTTGACGAGTTGGAACAGTGCGTTCAGATTCATGCGCCCCGTGAGGTTGGTACGGGCTTCCTGCGTCAGGGTGCGGAAATGGCGACGACGTTCGAGAGTCTCGGCTTCGTCGGCATCATGGTCGAGCACCTGTCGCAGCATCGTGCGCAGCAAGGGATTCGTGCCTGCGAACAGTTCGGATTCGACGTCACGGATCGCATCGACGGTGTGGCAGTCGAATTTCGCCAGGGCGTCGGGCTCGGCGACGAGCCGGTTCTCCGGAAGCCCAGCGAAGATGCGGGCGACGTACTTGGGGATGAACTGCTCCAGGACGCGGAAGAATTGGTCGCGGTCGGGTGCCGCCCCGCACGCCGCGATAAACGCCGGAACCTCTTCCTCTGGAAGGAAGAACTCGTAGGTGAGCTGCGCTTCCCAGGGGGCGTCCAACTTGGTCAGCCAGGTTGCTACGAGAGCTTTGTCGTCGATGGTATCGGCCGGTGACGATCGTAGGGTTGCGGCGACGGAGATCGCGGGGGCTTTCGTGAAGTCGGCGATGCCCTGGTGGAAATCGGGAAGATCGGGACGCAGTCGGCCGGATCGGTCAAACACGAGCCGCAGAGCACATAGAAGGGCTGTCTTGCCCGCATTGTTCTCCCCAAGGATCACGTTGATCCCAGGTTGGAATTCGATCGTCGTTTGGCAGAAGCAGCGGAGGTTGGTGATGGCGAGTTTCGCGATATACATATGTATCCTGCATTGAACGAGGGACTATAACTAGTTGCGGCACTACGTCAATAGGAGCGACTTATCTGGCTTCTCGCTTGGGTAGTCCCGCGCAAGTAAACATAACCCGTCAGGAAGTCCGAATTTACGGTTTTGCCGCAATAAGCGGAACAGACAGACCTACAGTGGTAATGCTTGTCAATTCGTTGTTCTTCGGCCTTGTTTGTGCCGAAATATGTTTATATCGTGCTGTATAAGAACCGGATTTGCCAATTTTACCCATATAACACGCCACTACTTTGCGTGAAGAATACGCCGTGCTCGTTGTCGTTTCAACGAGTTGCGACGGTGGGACCATTTATCTCGGGTTCTTATGCGGATTCTGAAGCGGTCGGTCGTGGACTTCTGCTTCGGGTCGGACAGCGCCCGTCGGCTTGGGGCGCTGCTTTCACTGTCCGAGTTGATGGCGTTGTTAGCTTTCATCACGCGAATTTAATCGAA
>CAZKVY010000120.1:0-7494 GCA_964556305.1 uncultured Nitrospira sp.
GCGCGAAGGCGGCAAGACCGTCGGCTCGGGCGTCGTTACGGAAATTCTAGCTTAGTAGAGGGAGGCGTGAGGCGTCAGGCGTTTCGAGCGCGGAGGCGATCCTACTCTCCGACTTCACGTTACACGCTTCACGGGTATACGACATGCGAGAAATTATTGACTTGGCCTGCACGGTTTGTAAGCAGCGTAACTATACGACCCGCAAGAACAAGAAGAACGATCCGGACCGGTTGGAGCGAAACAAGTTCTGCAAGTTTTGCCGCAAGCACATTGCTCATAAGGAAGTGAAGTAAGGCTTTTGTGTCGGGCGGGACCTTGTCCCTGGCTCGGCAGCGCTCATGTTCCGATTGCAGGGGCATGGTGTCAACGGCAGCACATCGGTCTCCAAAACCGAGAGTCTAGGTTCAAATCCTAGTGCCCCTGCCAAGCCGAGCGCTTTTGTGTGGGTAGGTGCGTGACGTGATCGGTCGGTTTGGATCAAACTGACAGCCGGGAAGTCTACGAGAGGATTGTAACCGTGTTTCAGCGATTGATCGCCTCTGTTCGTGAATTTATCGAAGGTGTGCGCGGCGAATTGCGGAAAGTGTCCTTTCCGACAAAAACGGAAACGGTCGGCGCCACCACGGTCGTGATTGTATTCTGCATTCTCATGTCCTTGTATTTATCGATGATGGATTCCGTGCTGGGCTGGCTGATGCGCAAGGTTATCTAGTTGCGTGGCGCGGCTGGACAGGTCCGGCATTGCCGGACAATACGATGCTGATGTTCAGCTGAGAGGAGATGATGAGCAATAAGAACTGGTACGTCATCCATACCTATGCGGGGTTTGAGGGTCGCGTGAAGACCAGTCTCCTAGAGCGCGCAAATCAAATGGGCCTCACCGAGCGCCTTGGGCAGGTCTTGGTTCCCACGGAAGATGTCATCGAAATCAAGGATGGAAAGCGGCGGACCTCCCGGCGGAAGTTTTTCCCGGGTTATGTCTTGGTCGAGCTGGAAGCGCCGTTGGCGGACGAAACCTTGCAGATGATCAAAGAGACTCCGAAGGTGACTGGGTTTGTTGGTGGAGGGGCTCAGCCGACGCCGCTGTCCTCCGACGAGGTCGATGCTCTGTTGAAGCAGGTTGATGCCGGGGCTGCTGGGCCGCGCGAGCAAGTCCGGTTCATTAAGGGGGACAATGTTCGCATTGTGGATGGCCCGTTCCTGGGCTTCAATGGCGCCGTCGATGACGTGGATGCCGATCACAGTCGCGTGAAGGTGTTTGTGAGTATTTTCGGCCGGTCGACTCCGGTCGAACTGGGGTTTTTGCAGGTTGAACGTATTTGAGTCACTGGATTGGTGGCGGTGAGCTGAGACTTAAGCTCGGTCATCGCGTGCAGTCCGCAGTTCTCAGGGAGTAACTCATGGCCAAGGAAGTATCAGCTCAAATTAAACTGCAGATTCCGGCCGGCAAGGCCAATCCTGCTCCACCGGTCGGTCCGTCGCTGGGCCAGCACGGTGTGAACATCATGGAGTTCTGCAAGCAATTCAATGCGAAGACCCAGAAAGATGGTGATAGCATCATCCCGGTGGTCATTACGGTCTACAAGGACCGGAGCTTTACCTTCATTATGAAGACGCCGCCGGCGTCTGATTTGCTCAAGAAGGCTGCTGGAGTCATCAAGGGGTCAGGTGTCCCGCACAAGGATAAGGTGGGCAAGGTCAGTCAGGCTCAGGTTCGAGAAATCGCGCAAAAGAAATTGTCAGACTTAAATGCGGCTGATTTGGAAGGCGCCATCAAGATTATCCAGGGCACGGCGCGTAGCATGGGCATCACCGTCCAGTAAATTTGTGCGGAGTGAACCTCCGGCGGATGTGAAGGAGCAGCAGTATGGGAAAGAAGATGACCGCGGCTCAGGATAAAATTGAGCCCAGGTTTTATGAGTTGAAAGAGGCGGTCGAGGCTGTCAAGCAAGCAGCCTTTGCCAAGTATGATGAATCCGTCGACCTGGCGATTCGACTAGGGGTAGATCCAAAACGGTCGGATCAAATGGTACGTGGAACCACGGCGCTCCCGCACGGCACCGGCAAGAAACTCCGGGTGCTCGTATTCGCCAAGGGTGAGAAGGAGCAGGAGGCGCGGCAGGCCGGGGCTGATTACGTGGGGTCGGATGACTTGATGGAAAAAATAAAGGGCGGCTGGATGGATTTCGATTGTGCGATCTCCACGCCTGACCTGATGGCCTCCGTCGGTAAGCTTGGCAAGGTGCTCGGTCCTCGCGGGCTCATGCCCAATCCGAAGACCGGAACCGTGACGTTCGAGGTGGGTAAGGCTGTGAGCGAGATTCGCAAGGGCCGTGTCGAATTCAAGGTAGAGAAGGCCGGCATCGTCCAGGTGCCAGTTGGCAAGGTGTCGTTCGATGTGCAGAAACTGTACGATAACGCGCAGGCTGTGCTGGAGTCGGTGGTCAAGGCCAAGCCGTCGTCCTGCAAGGGCCGGTATCTCAAGAGTGTGACGATGTCGAGCACCATGGGGCCAGGCGTGAAGCTGGATCCTGTGGCGTTGTCGAAGTTGTGGAGTTGAGAACGGACAGGTTCTCAGTAAGGGGAGAGGCATGAAGAAAGAAGAGAAGGCAACAGCGATCGCGGAGTTGACGGAAAAGTTCGGCCGCGCCCGCTTGGCCATTTTGACGGAGTGCGCCGGGATGCCCGTCAACCAAATGACCGAGCTGCGAAGGCAGTTGCGCGGGGCCAAAGCCGAGTACTGTGTCATTAAGAATACCCTGGCCGTCCGCGCCTCGACCGGTACCATCCTCGCCGATGCAAAAGACCATTTCAAGGGCCCGACCGGTCTGGTGATCGGATACGACGATCCGGTTTTGCCCGCGAAGATCTTGCGGGATTTCATTCAGGCGGAAAAGCGATCAGAGAAGATCAAGGTGACGGTCGGCGTGTTGGAGGGCAAGTTGGTGCAGGCTGCGGATCTCGCAGCCATCGCCCAATTGCCGAAGAAGGAAGTGTTGATTGCGATGCTGCTATCGGCCATGCAGGGCCCGATACGCGGTGTGGTGTATGCGTTGAGCGGAGTATTGAGCAAGTTTGTGCGAGTCATTGCAGCCATTCAGGATAAAAAGAAAGGGGAGGGCGACATGTCAGCAGCAGCAGGAACCAAGTTGTCACAGGAAGAATTGATCAAGGCAATCGAGGGCATGAGCGTGTTGGAATTGGCCGATTTGGTGAAAGGCCTCGAAACCCGTTTCGGCGTCACAGCGGCGGCCCCAGTGGCTGTTGCGGCAGCGGGCGGCGGCGGTGCGGCGGCGGCCCCGGCCGAAGAGAAGACGTCATTCGACGTGATTCTGGTCAGCGCTCCGGCCGACAAGAAGATTCAGGTCATCAAGGTCGTGCGCGAGCTCACCAGTCTCGGCCTCAAGGAAGCGAAGGACTTGGTCGAGGGCGCTCCGAAGCCCGTCAAGGCCGGCGCAACCAAGGAAGAATCGGATACGATGAAGAAGAAGCTCGAAGAGAGCGGTGCCAAGGTCGAAATCAAGTAACTGTTTTGGGCGCTGCAGTGTGAGTTGTCTGTTGAGATGGCGCGAGGCGTTCATCTGTTTATGAGCTTGGAGGGCTAACGAATGTCGGAATCGACTCTTTCGGAGTTTGTCGAACGTAAGGATTTTTCTCGGATTCGCACGAGCATCGATATTCCCGATCTCATCGAAATCCAGAAGCGGTCCTACGAAGAGTTCCTCCAGATGGAAGTCGAGCCCGACCGTCGCAAGGATCAGGGGTTGCAGGCGGCGTTAGCCAGCGTCTTTCCCATCACGGACTATAACAACACTGCCGCGTTGGAGTTTTCCAACTATTCGTTGGGAACTCCGAAGTACGACGAGCGGGAATGTCTTGAGCAGGGGATGACCTTTGCCGTTCCGTTGAAGCTGCGCGTGCGCCTGATTGTGTTCGATAAAGAGGACAAGGGCCCCAAGAAGAAAGTGCTGGACGTTCGGGAGCAGGAGGTCTACGTCGGCGAGCTGCCGCTGATGACTGAGCGCGGAACGTTTTTGATTAACGGGACCGAGCGAGTGGTGGTCAGTCAGTTGCACCGCTCGCCGGGCGCGTCCTTCACTCATGACAAGGGGCGGACGCACGCCAGCGGCAAGGTGCTATATTCTGCCAGAATAATTCCCTATCGCGGTTCGTGGCTGGACTTCGAATTCGACGCGCGCGACATCTTGTACGTACGCATCGATCGCCGACGGAAGATGCCAGCGACCATCCTGCTGAAGGCCTTCGGCTATAGCACCGACGACTTGCTGCGGATGTATTACCCGGTCGAAGAGATTCGCGTCTCAAAGGGGAAGCTCTTCAGAAAGCTTGATGCCGAGATCCATCACGGCTTGAAGTGTTCGACGGAAGTGATGGAGAAGGGGGGCAAGAACCCTCTTGTGCGAGAAGGGGCGAAGCTGACGAAGGCAAAAATTGCTGAGCTGAAAGCGGCGGGAGTGAAGGAAATTCCTGTGACGCCCGCCGAACTGGTCGGGCGCGCGGTGCTGACGGAGCTCGTTGATGCCGGCAAGAAGCAGTCGTTGGCAGAGAAGAATCAGCGTTTGACCGAAGAAATTCTTGAAAAGATTCTGGATAGCGATATCGAGGAATTCAAGGTCATTTATTTGGATACGACGAATGCCACCTTGGTCATTCTGGATACGCTGGATATGGAGCGCACCGGTTCGAAGGAAGAAGCGATGGTCGAGATTTATCGCCGCCTGAGGCCGGGGGAGACTCCGTCTGTCGAAACTGCGCGTGCCTTGTTCGACAATTTATTCTTGAGTCCGAAGCGTTACGATCTGTCCCCCGTGGGCCGCCTTAAGCTCAATAAAAAGCTGGGGCTCGATTTCGCTTTGGAGCAGCGCACGCTGACCGCGCAAGATATCGTCGAGGTCGTGCGATACCTCGTGAACCTCAAGATCGGTCGAGGTGAAATCGACGACATTGACCACTTGGGGAATCGTCGAGTGCGGTCCGTCGGCGAGTTGTTGGAGAATCAATTCCGCC
This sequence comes from uncultured Nitrospira sp., assembly GCA_964556305.1. Taxonomy (GTDB): domain Bacteria; phylum Nitrospirota; class Nitrospiria; order Nitrospirales; family Nitrospiraceae; genus Nitrospira_A. The sequence continues at coordinate 5,029 of CAZKVY010000120.1, forward strand.
TTGGCCTTGTGCGTATGGAGCGCAGCATTAAGGAGCGCATGAACCTCCTGGACATGGAGACGGTATTGCCCCATGACCTCATCAACGCCAAGCCTGTTGTGGCTGCGGTGAAGGAGTTCTTCAGTAGCAGTCAGCTCTCTCAGTTCATGGACCAGACCAATCCGCTGGCCGAGATTACGCACAAACGCCGGTTGTCGGCTCTGGGTCCGGGCGGATTGACGCGCGAACGTGCCGGCTTCGAGGTGCGTGACGTCCATCCCTCGCACTACAGTCGTATTTGTCCAATTGAAACGCCGGAAGGTCCGAATATCGGATTGATTACGTCGCTGGCCACCTATGCGCGCATCAACGAATTCGGGTTTATTGAAGCGCCTTACAGGAAGGTCGTAAAGGGGCGCGTCAGCGATGAGCTCGAATACCTCTCCGCCATTGAGGGGGATAAATACATTATTGCCCAGGCTAACTCGAAGGTGGATGGCTCCAACCGACTCGTGTCAGAAACGGTCTCAGCTCGCTCGGCTGGTGATTTTATCACAGCCACTCCAGACAAAATTGAATACATGGACGTGTCTCCCAAGCAGGTCGTCAGCGTCGCGACGGCGTTGGTGCCGTTCCTTGAACACGACGACGCGAACCGTGCGTTGATGGGATCGAACATGCAGCGTCAGGCAGTGCCATTGCTCAAGGCTGAATCTCCGCTGGTCGGAACCGGGATGGAGGCCGTAGTGGCACGTGATTCCGGTTATGTCGTGCAAGCGAAGCGTGAAGGCGTGGTGGAAAGTGTCGATGCCACACGGATCGTGGTGCGTGCCGATGCGAAAGAAGGCCGCAAGCGGAACGATTCCGGGCTTGATGTGTACGAAATGATTAAGTTCCAGCGCTCGAATCAAAATACCTGTATCACCCAGACGCCGGTGGTTCGGATCGGTGAGCCGGTCAAGCGAGGGCAGGTGTTGGCCGATGGTCCCGCGATCGACCATGGCGAGCTGGCGCTCGGTAAAAACGTACTGGTCGCGTTCATGCCTTGGGGTGGATATAACTTCGAAGACGCGATTCTATTAAGCGAAAAGCTGGTGCGGGAAGATGCGTTCACCTCCATTCACATCGAAGAGTTTGAGGTGGAGGCTCGCGATACCAAGTTGGGCAAGGAAGATATCACGCGTGACATTCCGAACGTCGGAGAGGAAGCCCTTCGCGACTTGGATGAGAGCGGTATTATCCGTATCGGCGCGGAAGTGAAGCCGGGTGACATTCTTGTCGGAAAAGTCACTCCGAAGGGTGAAACCCAGCTGACTCCGGAAGAGAAGCTCTTGCGCGCGATTTTCGGCGAGAAGGCCGGCGACGTCAAGGATACCTCTCTGACCGTTCCTCCTGGTGTGGAAGGCATTGTCGTTGATGTGAAGATTTTCTCCCGCAAGGGTTTGGATAAGGACGAACGCTCGAAGAGCATTGAGAGCGAAGACCACATGAAGTTGCAGCGCGACCATCAGGAAGAGCTGCGCATCATTGAGGACGAAAAGACCAAGAAGGTTCGTAAGTTGCTGCTTGGCAAAGTGGTTGGCCGGGATCTGATGGATCCTGAGACGGGCGATGTCATTCTCAAAAAGAAGGGCAAGCTCACAGCGGAAATCTTGAAGCGGCTTCCGGATGATATGGTGCGCCACATCATCCTTAGCGATCCGGATGAGCAGAAGGAGTTGGAGGACGTCGAGCGACGCGCCAAAGAGCAGATTGAAATTCTGCAGACATTGTACGATGAAAAAGTCGGTCGGCTGAGACGCGGCGATGAACTTCCGCCGGGTGTGATCAAGTTGGTGAAGGTCTACATCGCGATGAAGCGGAAGATCCAGGTCGGAGACAAAATGGCGGGTCGCCATGGCAACAAGGGCGTCGTATCACGCGTGTTGCCTGAGGAGGATATGCCCTATCTTCCTGACGGCACGCCGGTTGAAATCGTGTTGAATCCATTAGGTGTACCGTCTCGTATGAACGTAGGGCAGATCCTCGAGACGCACTTAGGCTGGGCTGCCAGGGCTTTGGGGATCAAGGTGGCGAGTCCTGTGTTCGACGGAGCCTCTGAGAAAGAGATCAAGGAGCTTCTTAAAAAAGCGAAATTGTCTCCAAGCGGCCAAACGATGTTGATGGACGGGCGAACCGGTGAGTCTTTCAGCAGTCCTGTTACGGTCGGCTATATGTACGTCTTAAAGCTCCACCACCTGGTGGACGATAAAATTCACGCACGATCGATCGGTCCATATTCCCTGGTGACGCAACAACCACTAGGAGGAAAAGCGCAGTTCGGTGGTCAGCGGTTGGGAGAGATGGAAGTCTGGGCGCTTCAGGCTTACGGGGCCGCGTCGATTCTTCAGGAATTCCTAACCGTAAAGTCAGACGATGTGCCGGGCCGGTCTCGCATGTATGAGGCAATTGTGAAGGGCGAACCGTTCCTGGAGCCTGGATTGCCGG
>CAZKVY010000121.1:0-7256 GCA_964556305.1 uncultured Nitrospira sp.
AACCTAACGCCGCGTTCATGCCGTGAATATCGTCCGGGCTGGTTTCCTGCCGGACGAGGACGACGCGATTACCGGCGGCTTTCATCTCGACCGCACGATCCGCCGTCAGCGCGAGTTTTCCCGCGGCAGCGCCGGGACCGGCCGGCAACCCCTTGCCGAGCGGCGTGCAGCGCGACTCTTCCTTCGCATCGAAAATAGGATAAAGATACTGTGCCAATTGATCCGGGCCGATCCGCTGCAAGGCTTCTTTTTTTGATATCAGCCCTTCCTTCACCATGTCGACCGCAATCCGCACGGCAGCGACGCCGGTGCGTTTGCCGACACGGGTCTGCAACATGTACAGCTTGCCCTCCTGAATGGTGAATTCCAGGTCGAGCATATCGCGGTAGTGCCGCTCCAGTTTTTTATAGGTCGTTTCGAGATCCTTGTACGCCTGCGGCATGAACTTTTCGAGCTCGTTGACGGGCAGCGGCGTCCGGATGCCGGCGACGACGTCCTCTCCCTGCGCGTTCGTCAAACATTCGCCGAAGAATTGCCGCTGCCCCGTGGCCGGGTCGCGCGTGAAGGCCACGCCGGTGCCGCTGGTCTCCCCCATGTTGCCGAACACCATGGCGACCACATTCACGGCAGTGCCCCAGGTTTCGGGAATGTTGTACAGGCGCCGGTATGTGACCGCCCGGGCGCCGTACCAGGAGGAAAACACAGCATTGATGGCCATACGCAATTGTTCGAGCGGGTCATCCGGAAAATCGCGTTTGGTTTCCTCTTTGACGAGTTCCTTGAAACTGACGACGAGTTCCTTGAGCGCCTTCGCATCGAGATGCGTATCTTGCGTGACCCCCAGATCGCGCTTTTTATGTTTGAGAATATCCTCGAAATGCTCGCGATTGATGCCCATCACGATGCTGCCGAACATGCCGATGAAGCGACGGTAGCTGTCCTGTGCAAACCGTTCATTCTTCGTTTTAAGAGCCAAGCCATGCACCGTCTTGGTGGTCAACCCGACGTTCAGTACGGTGTCCATCATGCCGGGCATGGAGGCTCGGGCGCCTGAGCGGACGGACACCAGCAAGGGACTGTCGGGATCGCCGAACCCGGCCTTCATCGACCGTTCGATCTTCTTGAGCGCCTGCAGCGCCTCGTCCATCATGCCGGGAGGATAGGTCTTGCCGCGCTTGTAATATTCGACGCAGGCCTCGGTGGAGATCGTAAACCCGGGAGGCACGGACACTTTGAGATTGGTCATCTCGGCCAGTCCAGCGCCTTTGCCGCCGAGCAGTTCCTTCATGTTGCCGGTGCCTTCGGCTTTTCCATCTCCAAAATAATAGACGTATTTCTTGGCCACGCGACGCTCTCCTTCTGCTATGAGGTCAATGAGTCGGAACCGAATGGCGGGCGGCGGCTTCCAGTCGCATACGATAGCGGGTGACGACGTGCCTGGTCACGCGAATGCCACACACGATAATCCCCACCACGAACGCGCCGACCGCAAAAAGCCGGTAGTCCACGAACGGTCCATAGTCGAAATAGAACGTTCCGTCTGCGCCCTGCTTGAGTTGTGCGTCTTTCTGAAACGTATGGGTTTTCCCGGTTGGATCGGCGAGGTTGAGCCACTCCGAACAGAACTGCACGGGGTTCTCCGAACCAGGAACATGTTGGTAGGCCAGTCGCAAGCAAATGTCTTGTCTGGAATCATAGATATCCGGTGTCCGCACCAGCCGTTCAAAGTTGAGGCCGGTCACCCAGATGCCGAAGAGAAAGACCGCGTTGCACACCACCATCATCACGACGCTGATGCCGGACGCAAATCGCCGGACCTTGGTCGCCCTTACTTGGGCCGCGGCACTCGCCTCGGGTGACTCAGGGAGGCTCTCTGAAGTTGAGTCCACACGCTCACCATCCGCTACGTCCCTTGTACCATAATCTGGGAGAAATCAGCGAACGACATGAACAAATCGTCGACCGTTTTCAAGAGCGACAGCCGGTTTCCGCGCACCGCCGGATCGTCGGCATTGACCATCACCGCATTGAAAAAGTCGTCGATCGGACCCTTCATCCTGACCAGCACGTCGAGGGCCTGCCCATACTCTCCGCTGCGCATCGCCGCCGCATAGGCCGCATGACTGGTCTGCACGGTCTCATATAAGGCGGACTCGGCAGCCTCCCGGAATAACCCGGACTCGACCGGTTTGCGATCCCACTGCTCCTTTTCGGTCAACCGGTGCGCGCGTTTGAATCCGACGATGAGCGGATCGAACTCCGCCCGTACGGTAATCTGCTGCAGCGACTGCATCTTGTCGAAGAGGTCCGTGAGATCAATCGACTGGCGGTCGACCGATTTCAGGACGGCCTCCATGACATCGTCCCGCAATTGGTGAGCACTTTTGCCGTAAAAACGGACCCGCTCAAACAGAAACCCGATGACGTCCGGCGCGCCGCCTTTACCCGTATGGGGCGCAGCTGTCACATTCTGACCAGCCAACACGTCTTGCGCTGTCCGCACGGCTTGCGCAAGGTTCAGCCGTAGCCGGCCCTCGATCAAAATACGCACGATGGCCGTGGCGTGACGCCTGAGGGCGAAGGGATCTTCGGAACCGCTCGGAACCAGGCCAACCAGGAAAAATCCGGCAATGCTGTCCAACCGATCGGCGAGCGAAAGCACCTTTCCGGCCAGTGACTCCGGCAACTCCCCCTCCATCGCCCGTGGCAGATACTGTTCTCGAACCGCCGCGCTGACGGCCTCCGACTCGCCATCGTGTTTGGCATATTCCCCGCCCATCAGCCCCTGAAGCGTCGGGAATTCGCCGACGATCCCGGTCAACAAATCGGCTTTACTGAGTTCCGCCGCGCGCCGGCTGTCTTGAATCAGTCGCTCATCTCCGAGTTGCCCGGCCACATGCGCCGCCATGGCGACTACACGCTGCGTTTTCTGGTGCAAGCTGCCGAGTTTTTGGTGGAACGTCACCGCGAGCTGTTTCGCCACGCGATCCGCCAAGGAGGTTTTGCGATCTTCGTCGAAGAAAAACTTCGCGTCGGCGAGCCTCGCGGCCAAGACCCGTTCATTGCCTTCGCGGATCAATTGCATGTTCGCCAACTTCATATTCGTGACCGCCAGAAAATTGGGCAACAACGCGCCTTTCGGGTCCACCAGCGAAAAATAGCCCTGGTGCTCTTTCATGGAGGTCATCAGAATTTCTTTCGGGAGCGCAAGATAGTGCGGCTTGAAGGAACCCAAAATAGTCAGCGGGCATTCCACCATATACACGGCCTGCTCCAGCAACTCCTCGTCATGATGCAAGTGCCCGCGCGCGGACTTGGCCAGCAAAGCCAGCTGGTCGAGGATCATGGCGCGCCGCCTATCTTGATCGACGATCACGCTGTGGCGCTCGGTCTCCTTCAAGTAATGCGCGATCGACTTGACGGCAAAGCCTTTCGGACTGGTCACCTTGGCACCCAGCACCCGATGCCCCTGGCTCAAATTGCCGGCCTTAATCGTCGCAAAGTGCATCGGTAGAACTTTTCCACCGCAGAGCGCCACCAGCCAACGCACCGGTCTGGCAAACCGCACGCCGGTCTGATTCCACTGCATAGCCTTGGGGAACGACAACTTGGCCAGCAATTGCGGCAACGCCTGTGTCAGTACCGCGGCGACAGCCTGCCCCTTTTCCTGCTTCACCGCAAACAGGTACTCACCTTTCGGTGTCTGTCGCAACTGTAATGCTTCGACCGCAACACCCTGGCCGGCGGCAAATCCGATGGCCGCTCTCGTAGGCTGACCTGATGGATCGAAGGCCACGCCCTTCGATGGCCCCATGGCTTCTTTGACGGCGGACGCCTGCTGCCTCGCCAAACCTTCGACGAGCAACACGAGTCGCCGCGGCGTGCCCATCGTACGGACAGCGCCATAGGTGAGGCGCGAGTCTTTCAGCAAGGTCTCTGTCCCCTGCTGCAAGGCGCGCAAGGCCGGCGCCACGAATTGATAGGGTAACTCTTCCGTCCCGATTTCGAGGAGCAATTCCGTGGTAGCTGGAACTTTGGCAGCCTTCGCACGTGAGGGAACTGCGGAGGTCTTCGCGCGTGAAACGGTCTTGGTCTTGGTTTTTTTGGATGGCATCGTCGAGTAGGGTCCGCGGGCTAGTTGGTGTTCACCGGTGAGTGGTTGGTGGCTCCCTTGCCTGCCCGAGCCGGTTGCTTCATCAAAGGATGTCCCATGGCCTCCCGATCGGCCAGATACGATTCTGCGCAGCGCCGCGCCAGCGCCCGTACCCTCGCAATATAGGACGTCCGCTCGGTGACGCTGATCGCCCCGCGCGCATCCAGCAGATTGAACATATGTGAGGTCTTGATGCAGAAATCATAGGCCGGCAATGTCAGCTTCTTGTCCAGCAATCGCTGGCATTCTCCTTCGAAGGCTTGGAAGGTGGCCATCAGCATGGGCACCTCACCCTCCTCAAAGTTGTAGCGTGAAAATTCGACCTCGCCACGATGATGCACGTCGCCGTAGGTTACGCCGTCGGTCCACTGAAGGTCGTAGACGTTATCAACCTGCTGCAGATACATTGCGATTCGCTCTGTGCCATAGGTGATTTCGCCGGTGATCGGATTGAGTGGAATGCCGCCGATTTCCTGGAAATAGGTGAACTGGGTAATCTCCATGCCATCGAGCCGGACTTCCCACCCCAACCCCCAGGCGCCGAGTGTGGGGGACTCCCAGTCGTCCTGCACGAACCGGATGTCGTGCTTCTTGGGATCGATGCCTAGCTGTTTGAGGCTCTCCAGATAGAGGCCCTGAATATTATCCGGAGCGGGTTTTAGCACGACCTGATACTGGTAGTAATGCTGCATGCGGTTGGGATTTTCCCCATACCGGCCATCGGTCGGACGGCGGCAAGCCTGCGGATAAGCTGCGCGCCAGGGCTCCGGGCCGAGAGAACGAAGGAACGTAGCGGGATGGAATGTTCCCGCGCCCATTTCCAGATCATAGGGTTGATGAAGAACACACCCGCGGTCGGCCCAGAAGCGATGCAGGGTCAAAATGAGGTCTTGGAAATTCACCGGATGTCCAGATCTAGCCGGAGGCTGTTGGTAGTGACGGATGAAAATCAGGCTGAAGCTAGCAAGAACCGTTACGGGGTGTCAAGAAACTGAAGCTCCGATTTCAATGGGTTGCGGTGTGGAATCCGTTACGAGGGCACGTGGATTTCTTCGTGGCACTCTCGCAGTCGAATCGCTTGAATCGTGGGACGCGCTAGTTTATTCTGCAAAATCTTGAGCAACTCACTAGACATCTAGAGTAGTCATGAAGTTCTCTAAAAAGAGTGAATACGGACTCCGCGCCCTGCTCGAACTCTGCGAGACCTACGGAGGCCGCGTGCTCCAGCGCCATGAGATTGCCGAGCGGCAGAATATCCCTGTGGAATTTCTCGAACAAATCCTGCTTGCGCTCAAACGCGCGGGACTGCTGGCGAGCCGGCGCGGGATTCGTGGCGGCTATTCGCTGATTAAGTCTCCGGAAGAGATCACGCTGGGCCAGGTCATCCGTATTCTGGACGGACCGCTGGCACCGATCAGCTGCGTCAGCAAAACCGCCTATCAGAAATGCTCCGACTGCCCCTACGCCGCCAAACCTTCTTGCCCGCTACAGCAGGCCATGGGGGAGGTGCGCGATGCCATTGCCAACATTCTCGACCATTACACCTTGAGTCGATTCGCCCATAACAACCTGGTGGAAGGATCTTAATGCGTACCAACGGCCATGCGGTTACGAGCCTGTTCGTCGCAGTCATGATGTCCGGGGCCTTGCTCACAGTCGCCGCCACGGGACAAGCCGCGGACACGCGCGATCTGATTCTAGCGGCTTATAGCGTGCCCAAGGAAGCTTACGAGCGACACATCATCCCCGCCTTCCAAAAACATTGGAAGCAAAAGACCGGGCAGGATGTCCGCGTGCGTAGTTCATACGGAGCCTCCGGTGCGCAGGCGCGCGCCATCATCGGCGGATTCGATGCGGATGTTGCCGTCTTGTCCCTGGAAGGTGATGTCGATCAAGTGGTGAAGGCCGGTCTGATCACGCATGATTGGAGAAAGGCCCCGCATGGGGGCATGATCTCTGCCTCCGTGGTCGCGCTCGGCGTCCGGAAGGGCAACCCAAAAGGCGTGAAGGGCTGGGAAGACGCAGCGCGTCCCGGCATCGAAGTCTTATATCCCAACCCAAAGACCTCCGGCGGCGCCATGTGGGATGTGATCGCGATTTATGGCGCAGGGATAAAACTGGCCGAACAACGAGCAGGAAAACAGGTTGCTCCGGAGGCCGCCGCCACGCAGGCAGTCGACCTCCTCACACGCATTCAACGCAACGTGAAGGTCATGGATAAAAGCGGGCGGGAATCGGTGACGACGTTCGAACGCGGTGTCGGGGATGTCATCGTGACCTACGAAAATGAATTGCTGCCGCGCGTGAAGAGCGGACGCCCGTACGAAATCATCGTGCCGGCCGAAACCGTCTGGATCGAAAACCCGGCAGCGGTGGTCGACACCTACGCCGACCGGCACAAGGCCAAGGATCTGGCCGAAGCGTTCGTGGCATTTCTCCACGGACCGGAAGCGCAAGCCGCCTTCATCGAATTGGGGTTCCGTCCGTTGGACCGGACTGCAGCGGCTCCTGCTTCGGCTGCCACCCTGCCTCAACCTGCCCACCTGTTCACCGTCGCAGACCTCGGTGGATGGGAGTCCATTAGCAATAAGCTCTTCGGCGCGCAAGGCGTGTGGACGAAGATCGTTGAGGATGTGTCGAAAAGATAGGACGAGGAACGATCGTTGACCTCTCATCTGTTAATCCGTGTGGCGCTGCGGTCCGCGGCCGTGGGCTATGTGCTCGTCTTGATTTTTCTGCCGCTGGCAGCCCTCGCGCAACAATCAGTCGCGGCGGGATGGGACCGGTTTATTCAGGACCTGACCGCTCCGCAAGCAGCGGCGGCGCTCTGGTTGACCATTGAAACCGCGGCCATTGCCACCGCCATCAACGCCGTCTTCGGTACGTTGTCGGCACTCGTCCTGGTCCGTTACGAATTCCCTGGTCGCTGGCTCCTGAACGCGTTGGTCGATCTGCCCTTCGCCATCCCCACCCTCGTCGCGGGATTGATGATTGCCGCGATCTATGGCCCGACGAGCATCCTGGGCACCTGGCTCCAGGAGGGTGGCTTGACGGTGCTGTATAACCAGCCCGGCATCATTCTGGCCATGCTGTTTGTCACCAT
>CAZKVY010000122.1:0-7241 GCA_964556305.1 uncultured Nitrospira sp.
CAGCAGTGGCTCATGGACCACTGCATCAAATTCCGCCCCAATCGACCGGCCTCTCCGCATTTGAATGGCAAAGTCGAACGCTCGCAGAAAACCGACCGCGAGGAATTCTGGGCGGTGACTGATCCTCGAACGCCTGACGTGGAATTGCGGTTGGCCGAGTGGCAACACGATTACAACTGGGCTCGGCCTCACGGCTCCTTGAACGGCCACACACCCATCGAAGCGTTCTGTGCCAAACTCGAAACCACGCCAGTTTGGGATGAGGTCGAAGCCAAGTATGACTCGACTAGTGAGCGATTCCAGGTTGCTCACTACCAAACAGACTTAGCTCTCAGACGGCATATGGAAGCGAGGTTTCAGGCCCAAGAAAAGTGAAACGATGTCTCCGAATCGCACATCTAAACTTTCGAATGTCGTTGCTAAAGAATCCCCTCCTATGAGTAGCCGCGAACTGGATAGTTCTCCAAATGCATGGGGATGTCGGCTCGTCGTCGTTACATGTTTGACCGTTTTGTCGTTGCGTTCGGCCTCACGCAGCCGATCCTCCACCGTGGCGACGATTTGCAAGAAGGTGAGCCCAGGCAGCACCAACGAAGCTGCTTCGGCTAAGAAGATGATGCTCATGACTCTATCGGGGGTCCACACTCGACGAGGCCGCGTAGGAATAATATCTTATCGTGGTTCAATGAGTTGAGGGTGACCTACACACGGCGGAACCCAGACCCAACCGCCGGCTCTTTTCACATGTTCTTTGAGTGACCTCGACAAGGAAATCCCCTCACACCCTGCCTTCTACCGAGCCTCCGGCGTGGGCAGGCGCCGTTTCCAGAGATAGCTGCCTCCATGCTGCCGGGGTGGAATGTTGTCCCGCGTCCCGACCCGCACATACCACCAGATGCCTCGGACCTCGGTCCCGTCTTCCGAGAGTACGACTTCAAAGGCGCCTTCGCGGTCGTTCCCCGATTGCTTCCAGGTTCCCTGCCAGCGATGATCGTCATACTGCGTGGTGACGATCTGGCCTCCCTGCCAGGTATAGGGGCCATTGCCGTGAGCATCCAGGGTTGCATGGTATTGCTTCTGGTCTTCAATCTCGGTGATGTCCCACTCGCCACTTAAATCGACATGGTTAGCCGCGTCCGTTTGAGTGCCGCGGGGGCGATGGCGCAGCGTCGTCTGATCTGTCAGTAGGCTTCCCAGGCCGGTGTCCGGTTGGCGCCCGGATTCGTGCCAGGCTACGAGAGTCCAGCGGCCATCCCGCCGTTCGAGGACGCCCGTTTCCCGCAGCGGAATCGCCATTCGCTCGCTCTGATCCCCAGCGTTGAGGTGCCGGATATAATCCAGCTCCCTCGCGAACCAGGCTATCTCTCCCTTCTGCCACATTTGGAGGTAGGTGATCGGCAGCTCCAACTTGTGGACCGCGCTAAATTCGCTTCGCATGTCAGCCTCCAGGGCCGACCATCCGACATATTTATGTCCGTCGATGGTATAGCCCACCGCATCGGCATCGTGCGACATGTACTTGGACATGGTCGCGAGGTCCCGGGCCGCATTCGCCTCGACAATGACGCGCAGCGTGGCCTCCGGTCCAAGGGATTCTCCCGCTGAGAGCGCGGCCGGAGACAGACTGCACAGGAGAATGAGCATGGGCCAGTTCCAGCGGAAGCTCACAATCCATACCCTCACATCATGCCTGGTCTTCATAAAACGACTCTCCTGCTTTCAGTCATTTCGGAAGGGCTCTGTCTGCTTGGTCGCAGGAGTAAGGTCTACTGGGTAGAGCCCTTGCCACGGGGTCATCGAACGTAATCCCGCAATTCGTTCCCTGCAGCGCACTGCGCGGGCTTCCCTAAATGAGTTTGTCGAGTCCGTATGATCAAACTTTCAAACAACGGTGTGATACGCAGATCGCCGCGCCGGGAAGGCAGGTGGTTATGGCTGGTCGTTAGCGCTGCTCGCTGACCCCTAGCATGCTGGAATGTGAACTCAATAAAATCTATTTCACCTTCGAAGGAACGCAGTGTCCGAACGAGATTTAGCACGGAACGAAGACCCAACTGCCTGGGGCCTCAGGGGCGCTGATCACACCTTCCCTCCCACGTTGGCACTGAGACTCATTGGGAAAATGCGCGACTGAACAAAAGAGGTCGAAACGAGGAGGCGACGAGATCACTTCGCAAGGGTGGCGAGGACTAGATCTATTATCCTTTCGGTGAGGGACGGCAGGTTAGGCGTCTCTCTCCAATGGCGCTAACGCCAAATCCTCCGGGGGGATATAAGGTCTCGGTCTCTTCCAGATTGAGAAGAAGGTGTCCAAGTGTTTCCCATGGCGTTGATAAGGCAATCGCTGCAATGCCGTCAACGCTCTATCCGTCTTCACAAGACGATGGACTCGGACTGTGATCCCAAAGAGGTCGGCGGCCAAGCGGCGGGGTGCTTCATCCGTCCCACGTCGTTATTCGGCGGCTAGATAGTACCTGACTCCTCAATCGAGCCCACACTTGGCGCAACGGCCTTCTCGTGCATGAGTTCATCGCCAGGTGTCCAGGTATCCAAGAGGGCATCTAGCCGCCTTCGGTCATCGGGCGTTGCTGCCATCGCCACAAGGATTAAGCATTTTCTACAGTAGGCGATGGGATGCATAGTCAGGAGAGACAGGCCATTGATGCCACGAGGAAGGGTTCAACGACGCTCTCGGGAGGGCGGAACTCAAGCTTCAATGTTGACCACCTCGCAACGCAGGCTCGAGCATGAAGGCAATTACACGTCCGGGGTGACAATGTATGGTTTTCCCTACATTGGGCGGCTTGACGTAGCCTGGTCAAGGGTTTGCTTGTGATAATTGCCCGAAAATTGTCTATAACTACAACCAGCATCGCCCTTCTTAGGGTGAAACAAAAAGGGGCACACTTATTTATAGAAGGTCCAATTCTGTGGATAACTCTGCGGATAATTACCCGAAATCATGGAGCCGACTCAAGAGCTTTGTTCCAAAGTGGGCGTGCTGGACCTCGCGAACAACTCAGCAATGTGTCGAGGGCCTGTCCTTGATGGGGTTGACCAGATGGCTTTATATCGGGTCAAGAACTTTAGAGACTGGCGGTGAAGCGCTCTGCAAGAGATCTAAGCCACTGTGAAAGAGTCGAGTGGCTACTGAACTGGAACAGGTGATCGTGCATCGCAATGCCGCCGCCTGCCTGTTCATTTCCTCCCATGTTTTGTGGCCCTCTCGCGCAATGCTAAACAGCGCCAGCTTCCAGCTGACATATTATCGCGGAAGCTCATGTACCAATGGCAATACATCGTTTCGATATACCCTCGTATGATTCATGAACGCATTGCGTGACCGGAGCGTCAGGGTAAAAAGCATCGCTGCTCTCCACTAGCTATTGAGTGCCAAGTGGAGATCTTCCATGCCTCCACTACCTAGCCCCTAACCACCAGCACCAGAATGCCGTTACTCGCGACACACTGATCATCGGAATCAGTTCCAGTCTATCCCGTGATGGTGAAATTTTCCGCCGGTAGGGGGATTGTGCCTATTACATGAGGCAAAATAGGGCTGTCACCTTCGGGCGCAGAAAGGAACATCTGCTTCCGCGCAGCGGTGGAAAGTGGGGCAGCATGGCACGGTACTTGATAGATGATGGTCGCTACAGCAGAGGTTCATAGCAATCATCGCCGGTAGTGCATCAACAGGACACAAATTACCACATGAAGACTCACGACTGTCTTAGAAAGCAGGTACGGGAAGGGACATGGTACGCAATCATGTTAGGAGGTGGCGAAAGTTATCTGTCCACGTTTGCGGCCTTCCTCCATGCGACGCCGCTCCAACTCGGCATGCTCGCATGCCTCCCGCCGATTGTGGGCGCATCCCTACAATTTGTTTCCTTACTGTTCATTCGGCAGATGGAGCTGCGAAAACCAGTCCTCGTCGTAGGCGCATGCGCTCAAGCGGCGGCATGGTTTCCCATCCTCCTGCTTCCTGCTCTCTTTCCCTCGGACGCGACCCTTGCACTTATCATTGCCGTCACCCTGTACTATGCCATGGGCGACGTGACCTACCCCGCTTGGCAGAGCTTGATAGGCGATTTGGTCCCTGAGGAGAAACGGGGTGACTATTTTTCGCGCCGGGGGACCCAGGCATCGTTTGCCGCATTCGTGTCGCTGTGTGCCGCGGGGGTTATCCTGCATGTGGCGGAAACCTTGGACCGATCCATTCTTGGCTTCACCGTGGTCTTCGCGGGCGCTGCCATAGCACGGGCGCTTTCCGCAATGTGCTTACGATATTTGCCAGAGTCGACTTCACAATTCTGTCTACAGGCTAAGGAAACCCGGATCGAATATTCGCATACGCGGAACCAAGCATTTAGGCGTTTCGTGGGGTTTTCGACTGCCATGCACATGGCGATGGGACTTGCCGGCCCCTTTTTTACTGTGTACGTCATTCGGGATTTGCATTGGACATTTCTGCAATATGGCCTGTGGCTGGCGGCCCCTGTCTTGGCTCAAATGCTGACCCTGCGCGATTGGGGCAAATTGGCAGATCATTACGGAAATAAACTCGTTCTTTTGCTAACCAGCGTAGTGGTGTCACTTGTTCCTCTTATCTACGTCATCAGTACCGAATGGCTCGTCCTCGTGGCCAGCAATTTTATCACGGGTCTGGTATGGCCAGCATTTTTGCTCGGTCTGCAGAACTACCTCTTTGACATTGTACCCGCGGCCGTGCGACCGAAAGGAGCGGCGATTTGGAGTACCGGGAATGCTTTCGGAACAGCGGCTGGAGCACTTGCCGGCATGGCTGTTCTCGCCACATTCCCCAGTCATCTGTTCTTCATACCCGCACTGTCCCACACCGCCTCGAGTCTGGTGGGGCTCTTTCTGTTGTCGACCCTACTGCGTCTGGCCACCGTGCTGTCGCTTCGTCGAAATTGCGAAGATGCCAGGCCCGTCCCTTCCATCTCGGGTTCCGAGCTCCTGTATCAGCTGCCACTCCTCCGGCGCGTGATGCGAGTAGGATCCGGTAAACGCGCACCTGCTTAAACGGTGTGACACCATCCCTCGCATGTACGCTCTAAGGCAGCTGTTGATCCCATCTCTTGTGGCCCCATCTGGATAACGGCCGCTGCTACACCAATATTCGCTTCTAGCCGGCGTGGAAAGTGCATCATCCAGGGCAAATTTATTTGACCACAGTTGATCTAGTGATTCCTTACAGAGGAGCATAGGATCTGGCATTCGTTCCCCACATTAGGAGACACCGTCGCAGACGGCAAAGACGTGCGAGTTCTCCGTTCTCAGCGGATAGTTTTAGGGGAAGGTCTCACAGGTGAACTGCCAGCCAATGGTGTAATTTTCGAGGAGAAGGTCTATTCGTTCCGGTGCTGTACACTTGGGGAGCGGGAGGACTCCCGGCCCACACACCTGTTCAGGAGGCAGCGGAGACCATTTCTGACTGGAGAATTCTTGAGACCTGACCACTCCTCCGTGTTATAAAGAGAAGGGCCCATGAGCGCAATCAGAATTGCCGACATCATGTGACGTCGATGGCTACTGTCCATGGGCCTTGGGACTTCACTGCGGTTGAGGGCTACCTGGTGTTGAATGGACTTCTACCTCATCTCTTTCACGTGATCAGGTGTACGTTCCTTACAAGGCCTCTGGTCTCCCCCTGTACACGCTCCTCTCCACATTCCGCATTTGACACCGTGTCTGCACTTCATGATTTTCTAGATTGATCATCGGTCTAGTCATGTTCGATGGATTACCTATGCCCACGTGTTGATGAAATCGGGCCCGCTGACCTGAGTTTTTGAAGGCATCCAGTAGGGATGACTGCTCGCCAATGAGACTGGGACTATTTGGGGATGTTTAATGATGTGGCCCCAGAAGATACACCAAGTGACTCGCGTTGAGGCTAATACTCACGGGAAAGGAGAGTGCTATGGCGATGAAACGGATGGATGTAACGATCATGTTGTTTGCCGCGCTGACGATTGGAGGATGCTTGTCTTCGCAGTCAGGGAAACTACTGCCGGCACCGTCGAGTACCGACCCAGAAGCGGCACGGCATAACCAAGAAGGAATTGAAGCTTACAACAACAGTCAATGGACCTCTGCAAGAACACACTTTGAGGCCGCCGTTCAGGCCTCACCGAGATTCGCCGAGGCGCATTACAATCTGGGCATGGTGTTGTATCGGACGGGAGCCGCAGGCCAAGCGAGGCCTCACTTCGTAAAGGCGGCGAATTTAGCGCCGGAGAACGACGTCATTTTAAGTTCACCGGCCTATGTTGCGCCGCCTGAAACACCCACGTCGATGGGAAGCTCTTCAGACGGCCATGGCCACAGCCATTAATTCACAATGCGAGCACCCAGGCCTGTCGCTGTCGGGACAGGCAGCTTTCAGCGAAGGGGCGCACGCACAGATCGTATGTCTGCTAGTTCCGAAACGTCTTCAATGAACCGCGACCGTATTTCAGACGTCGGTTGCTGAAGCGCGCGCAAACCCCGGACAACGCCTGCCCCCCCATGCTGGTTATCCGATGTCATACGACCACAGGGCCACGATCGCCACGCGGGCATTCCGTGGCGATGT
Organism: uncultured Nitrospira sp.; assembly: GCA_964556305.1. Taxonomy (GTDB): domain Bacteria; phylum Nitrospirota; class Nitrospiria; order Nitrospirales; family Nitrospiraceae; genus Nitrospira_A. Next base: position 6,602 of record CAZKVY010000122.1, read on the forward strand.
TTCGTGACACATTTTGGTTGAGTTTGCCCTCACACTTCTCAAGGTCTTCTGGTCGCCCGAGGTTTAACACAGCCTTGGTTACACGGCGCCCTATTTCCCTGGTTCCACATAGATTCCCGCAATTCTCGGAACCGCCATTTTCCTATAGGGCGGCCTCGTGTTTGTGCGGGGGGCACAGAGTGAGCTTGCCGCCCGCCAGGCATGATGACGCTCATCAGCTTGGCCATCATTGTCGCGTTTGGGACGTCGCTCGCTGCGACATTTGGCCTCTTTGAGGTCGAAGTCTGGTGGAAGCTTTTGCGCCAGGCCGAGAACGCCGCGATGACATGGGCATCCGCCATAATTACGCTCGCAAGGGCCGTGTCGGGCGACCCATTCAGTCAGACCGAGAAACCCGAGTCCGCCGCAGATGTGCGCCCAGACGGACGTCTCCCATGCTCACTCCGCTACTGGCCGGTGATGACGCCAGCACGAGAGTATCGAGCACTACGGTCTCGCCGATCCGCGGCGCGCACGCCGAAATAGCCCTTGATGGACGCGATGACCAACGGCACGGCGCCGAATAGGATGAAGACCACGTCCCCTGGCAGCCGCAGCCATTCGATCAGGTGCGACCGGTCGCTCCCAATGTACTCAAGGC
>CAZKVY010000123.1:0-7156 GCA_964556305.1 uncultured Nitrospira sp.
CTGTCCTTGATCTTTTTCTCACGCTCTTCCAGCATGCCCAGCAAGCTCGGGAACGCATACTTGTAGAGCAGGAAGAAGAGAATGCCAAAGGAGAGAATCTCCCAGAAGATCAACGACGAAAAGAAATGTGATTCAAATTGAGGCATAGTCTGTTACCCAATGAGTTGAGGGTTCTGAGCCGGGCATAGGCCCCAGCACCAGGGCTCGACCGATGCGCCTACTTGCGCAAGCCCATGATGATGAATGCAATGACCAGCCCGTACAACGCGATAGCTTCGACCAATGCAAAACCGATCCACATGTACTTCCCGACGCGACCTTCCGCTTCCGGCTGGCGGGCCACGGCCTCAATCATTTTTCCGAAGATGTACCCGATTCCCACACCGGCTCCGGCAAAACCTGCCGCCGCCAACCCCATGCCGACCAACGCTGCTGCTGCTGCATCCATTGTGTGTCCTCTCCTCAGTTTATAGACCACTCGACCTAGTGTGCGTGCTCGCTATGACCGTGCAAGGTCACGGCATCCCCTAAATAGACACAGCTCAGCACGGTGAAGATATAGGCTTGAATAAACGCAATACCGACTTCGAGACCATTCATCGCAATCGTGAAGGCAAACGGCAACCAGCCGATCAGCAATCCCCCGCTGATGGCCAATCCGAACAAGACGCCCAAAATGACGTGGCCGGCCGTCATATTCGCGAACAACCGCACCGCCAGTGAAATGGGCCGCGCCAGTTGGCTAATCAGCTCAATCGGAATCATGAGCGGCAGCAACCAGCCCGGCGTTCCCGGCGGCACGAGAATACCGAGGAACTTCATTCCATGAAGCGAAAATCCCAAGACCAGGCTCAGGCCGTATATCCCCACCGCAAACACCGCGGTGACGATAATCTGACTCGTGACGGTGTAGGATCCGGGAATCAACCCGAGCAAGTTCGCAAAGAGAATAAAGAGGAAGAGCGTGCCGATCAGCGGAAAATATTTCATCCCCGGCTCACCCATGGTGTCCAAAATAATCCCGCGAATGAACTCGACGATCATTTCGGCCATGTTCTGCAATTTGCCCGGAACCAACTTCCGGGCGGCGGCGGCGGAGATCATCAGAAAGGCCACCAGACCGACCACCACCCACATGAGGATGACCGCTTTGTTGATGGAAATATCGACACCGGCGGGCACGAGCGGAATCAGATCGTGCAATTCAAACGCATGTAACGGACTTTCTTCCACGATGATCCTTTTTGAGTCAGACGATTCAGGTTAACTCTGCCACCGTTGGGCCGATCGATAGGCATTCCGGATGCCGGCGGCGGCCCCCAACCCCAATCCTGCAACCAACCCCCATGGACTGGAATCCAGCAGATAGGTGTCGATGACCCACCCCAATCCTCCCCCGACAATCAACGCAGCAAGCAGTTCCGTCCCGATCCGGACAGCCTGCCCGAGCCCCGCATATAACGGATCCTGAGAGGGGGGCATCACGTGCTCACGCGCGGCACTCCTCAACGCAGTCGGAGAGAGTGCACCCATCGGCGGGCGCGCCATTCAAGCAAATTCGCTGGGGGCTTGTCAAGAAGTTGGCCTGCTATGACCCGGCTTCGCGATGCGGTATAGTCTTTTCCTCGGGTGCAACACCCGTAAGCACACCTTCATGACTGATGTATCGCACCAGACATTTCTTAAGGGGCCACCGCAACCGCTGGTCGTGGTTCGGCCGCAACCGAAGGCTGACGTCTTCGAGCTCTATCAACGCTTCTCCCTCACCGGCCGTCCTTCCTTTCTCCTGGAGAGCGGCAATGGCACCAACGCCACCGCGCGGTATTCGTTTTTCAGCAGCGATCCTTACCTCACACTCACCGGACAGGCGCAAGAGTATCAAGTGGAGACCGACCAGCACAGGAACACCTCCCGTGGTTCTGTTTTCGAGGCGTTCCGGCAGGCCTTCGCCGATTCGACCATTCCACGCCCTGACGGTCTGCCGCCGTTTTTTGGTGGCGCCGTCGGGTACCTGAGTTATGATCTCGTCCGCTCGTTTGAATCGCTCCCCACCCTGGCCTCTGACGACCTTGGCCTCCCGGACCTGCATATGGCCTTCTTCGACATCGTGGCCGCGGTGGATCACCACACGAACCAGCTTTATCTGATGTACTGTCCCCCGTTGTCACGATTTCGAGCAGAACCCCGGGAAAAACTGTTTCGCGAAGGTTGCGACCGGCTGGCTGAGTTGGAAGCTCGCCTGACCAGTCCAGCCACGCCTCGAGGCGCCCGGAGACAGCCCGCGCAGATGAGCTTTGTCCACAGTCAGTCGCGCGACGCCTATACGGCTCGCGTCCGACGATGCCAAGAGTACATTGCGGCCGGCGACATTTATCAGGCGAACCTTTCTCATCGTTTCACCCTCGATCTCGACACCTCCTGGTCGGCGGCAGACGTCGACCGATACGCCGGGGACCTCTACAGCCGCCTTCGCCGCGTGAATCCGTCTCCCTTCGCGGGACTGATGCGATTCCCTGAACTCACCCTCGTCAGCAGCTCTCCTGAGCGACTCGTGCGATTATCCGGGTTACAGGCCGACACGAGACCCATTGCCGGCACGAGGCCCCGGGGAGAAGGGCAGTCACAAGACCTCACGCTGCGCGCCGAACTATTGGCCAGCTCCAAGGAACGAGCGGAACATGTCATGCTCGTAGACCTCGAACGGAACGATCTCGGCAAGGTGTGCCGATATGGTTCAGTCCGGGTGGACGAGTTCATGACCATCGAGCAATACTCCCATGTCAGCCATCTGGTATCGGACGTGTGTGGCACGCTGCGACCGGGAACGTCGCCCTTCGACCTCGTCCAGGCTATGTTTCCTGGCGGAACCATCACCGGGGTGCCCAAACTCCGCTGCATGGAGATTATCGAAGAGCTGGAACCGGTGCGTCGCGGCCTTTACACTGGTGCGCTGGGCTACTTCAGTTGGAGCGGGGACTTGGATCTGAACATCCTCATTCGCACCCTGGTTCTGACGAAAAACAGAGGGTACCTGCAGGTCGGCGCCGGCATTGTGGCCGATTCCGATCCCGATCGCGAATATGACGAAACGCTCGCCAAGGCGGGCGCATTCTTTAAAATCCTGGAGGCTGACCGCTGATGTGGGTGTTTCTGAATGATCGGTTCGTACCCCAAGAAGAAGCTGTCGTGTCGGTGTTTGACCATGGTTTTCTCTATGGCGATGGGGTCTACGAAACCCTTCGCTCCTATGGCGCCCGCATTTTCATGCGCGACCAGCATCTGGCGCGGCTTCGACGCTCAGCAGAGGCCATCGGACTGACAATCCCCATCCCAGACGCACAGTGGAGGGACCTGCTCCATGAGTCCATGCGCCGCAATGAGGTCGGCAACGATCACGTCGATGCCTACCTCCGCATTACGGTCTCACGCGGCGAAGGTGAGATCGGCTTAGACCCCGCGCTCTGTCCTCGTTCGACGGTCGTCATCATGACAAAGGCGTTGCATCCGTCCCCCGCCGTCCTTTCTCGAGACGGCGTCTCGCTCACCGTGGCACAGACCAGACGAAATCTTCCGGCCGCGCTTTCGCCGCAGATCAAATCCACCAATTTCCTCAATAACATTTTGGCCAAACGCGAATCGATCGCGGCGGGCACCTTTGACAGCCTGTTTTTGAATTGGAAGGAAGAACTGGCCGAGTGCACGATCAGCAACCTCTTTTTTATCTCGAACGGAACCGTCCATACGCCGGCCCTGGAATGCGGTATCTTAGATGGCATCACAAGGGCGATCGTCATCACTCTCGCGGAAGAGGAAGGGCTGCCGGTCAAGGAAGGGCATTACCACCTGCCAGATCTGCGCCAGGCCGCTGAATGTTTTCTGACGAATACCAGCATGGAAGTCATGCCGGTCTCACGGGTTGACGCGTTTCCTATCGGCAACGGTCTCCCGGGTCCCTTGACCCGACGGATCCAGGCACGGTTCGCTGCAAGCCGTCACAGATTCCTCGAACCAGTCTCAACGTAACGTTTCCCACCATATTCATCAATGGGTTATGCCATCTTTCCCCATTCAGAAGTGGACCCGCCGTTTTGACAGGTAGGGGGTCAGCTGCTACGGTTCAATCATCGACAGTGAACGCCAAACCGCTCCGGGCGTCTTAACCACGATGTCTCTGTACAACCGCACTACGCCGCTCCTCCTGTCGGCAATCTTGCTGCTGACCGCATCTCCGGTGCAGGCGGAGGTGTACCAATATATCGACGCCAACGGCACCATTTCTCTGACCAATGTACCGAATGATCCACGTTATAAACGTGTGATGTCAGAACTGCCTCGCGCTCGCAGCTTCATCTCCGACCGTGAGTTGGACCCGGTGATCGCCCGACATTCCCGCGCCCATCGCCTGCATCCGGCGTTGATTCGGGCCGTGATCAAAACAGAGTCGGACTTCGATCCGCTGGCCGTGTCCCATGCGGGCGCCGTCGGGTTGATGCAGCTCATGCCCCAAACCGCCATGCGCCTCGATGTGCGGGATTCGTACAATCCGGATGACAATATCGGCGGGGGAACGAAATACTTACGGCAACTGCTCGACCGGTTTAACGGCAATCTGCCTTTGGCCTTAGCGGCCTACAATGCGGGGGAACATGCGGTGGAGCGCTATCAGGGGCTTCCTCCGATTCCGGAAACCCGGCAGTACGTTCTCAAAGTCCTCGGCTACTATCGCACGTTCCTCACGAACGCGCGGCCTTCTTCTTCCCGGGCCTACGGCTCGCAGGTGCCTCGGTCGCAAAGACGAGGTCTCGCTCCTTCGACGGCATCCCGATAACCTGTCCGTCCCCTAACCGTAACTGACTATGGTGCCGCCACCCCTGCCGCTTGGCTTCGGGAAAATCCGACCGATAGTGGGCCCCAACGCTATTCTCCCGCCACAAGGCGGCATCCGTAATGCACCGCGCCACCTGCACCATGTTTTTCACTTCCAGCGCGGCCCGCGACGAAAAGGGTTTTCCCAGCAAACGCATCCAGCGCACCAATTGCGCGGACGCACTGATCAACGAATCTCCCGAACGCACAAGCCCCACCTTTCCCCACATCAGCCGGCGCAGCGAACTGCGGAGTTTTTCCGGATCATCGAGGTCGGTGGGACGACCCTGTTCCAGCTCTTCGATCGACGGTAACTGAACCGGTTCGGAAACGTGCCCCGCATGAGCCACTGCCGATTGAGCAGCCCGCATGCCGAAGACCAATCCCTCGAGTAATGAATTGCTGGCCAACCGATTGGCCCCGTGCACTCCGCTGCATGCGACCTCTCCCGCCGCATACAGGCCTGGCAGCGTCGTGGCGCCATGCACGTCCGTCCACACTCCGCCCATCATGTAGTGGGCGCTGGGCGAGACCGGAATCCACTCTTCCGTCATATCGATGTCATACCGCAGACAGGTCGCATAGATCGTGGGGAACCGGCGCTTCACAAAGGCCGCGCCCAGGTGCGTGACATCCAGGTAGACATGGCGCGCGCGCGTGGCAGCCATTTCCGACCAGATGGCCCGGGAGACCACATCACGCGGGGCCAATGCGCCGTCCGGGTGGTACCGGTGCATGAACAACTCGCCCTTGATGTTCCGGAGCTGCCCGCCTTCCCCACGAATGGCCTCGGACAGCAAGAAGGGAGGACTCGACGGCAGGTACAGTGAGGTCGGATGGAATTGCACGAACTCCATATCCATCAGCAGAGCCCCGGCCCGCAACGCCATTGCCATGCCGTCGCCCGTCGCATTGCCTGGATTGGTGGTACGCGCGTATACCTGGCCTGCTCCGCCGGTGGACAGGACCACCGCGCTGGCCGGCAACACGGTGCGCTCGCCCGACATTTCGTTCAAGACAATGGCGCCGCAACAACGACCGTCAACCACCGCCAGGTCAACCGTAAATCGCCGATCCAATCGCTGAATGCGCGGTTGTCTGGACGCATAGGCCATCAAGGCGCGCACCATTTCATTGCCGGTCGCATCACCGCGCGCACGTAGAATGCGGCTCCGGCTGTGCGCGGCTTCGCGGGTGAAGGCGAACCGTTTGCCGATCTTGTCGAACTTCGCCCCCCACGCGATCAGCTCCTGGATCCGTTCCGGCCCTTCCTCGACCAACACCCGCACCGCTTCGCGACGACAGAGTCCATGACCGGCTTTTAACGTATCGGTGAGATGGCTTCCGACATCGTCTTCCTCGCTGAGCGCGACTGCCACCCCGCCCTGGGCATACATGGAGTTGCTTTCCAGCGGATGCCCCTTGGTCAGCATCAACACTCGCCCCGCGCGGCTCAGTTCAATGGCCGCGCGTAGGCCGGCGACGCCGCTCCCGACGACGAGAAAGTCTGTTTCAATTTTGGGTGAGGCACTGCGGGCTGACATGGCTAGGGTTTGGCTTGTCCGCGAGCGGGGTCTTCGCCGAGGCTGGCCCGCGTGCCCATGCCGAAGGGCAGATCGCCCTGGGCCTCTCGAAGCAGAATCGATTGCGTCCCGACCCAGGCTAACCGCCCGTGACCTCGCTGGCGCGTGCCCACTTCGCGGGGATCCCGCTTCCACTGGCCCTGCCAATGGACAAACACATCGATGTTGTCGCCTTCAATCAAAATGCGCTCGATGGAAAACTCCAGCTGAATATCGCGAAACGTGTCGAAATCGCTGTGGATATCCCGTTGGATCTGATCCAGACTCCCGGAGGGCAGCAGCAGCGCCTCCAAGGCGCTGCGGTCCCGCTCTACGTAGGACTTCCGGAGCGACTCCACGGCCTGATCGATCCGAAGAATACGATCGTGATCGTCTTTATATTGGATGGTTTTCCCCGAACAACCCACCATCAGGACAAGCACAAACCCTAGGAAAAGGCGGCCGATACGGGCAGAACGGAGCGCGTCAGAATTGAACATGGCGCAGTATAGGAACCTTGACGGAAAGAGGTCAAGCAACGGACGGATCAGCGCTCGTCGCCGCTGCGCCGGGGCCTCCGCATGAACGTGCCACAAACTTCACGTCAGAATCTTGACTTGCTTTTTAAACCGAAACCCACTAGACTCCCGCGCCTAGCAGTTGGAGATTGAACGTATGGCGAGTGTCCTCAAGAAACGCCGGAAGAAGATGCGCAAGCACAAGTATAA
>CAZKVY010000124.1:0-7071 GCA_964556305.1 uncultured Nitrospira sp.
GCCAAGAGATCGTCCCGGATCGTTCGGCGTTTGTGGATTTCTCCATGCGCATTGGGCAGTGGCAGGGAAACCCGCAGCCGGTGGAGCCTCAAATCATCTCGGCCTTACGCTTCGACGATTACCTGCTGGCCGACTATGCATCGCCGGGAGGAGGGCTGCTCACGCTGTATATGGCCTACTACCAATCGCAACGAAAGGGCCAATCCGCTCATTCCCCGCAAAGCTGCATTCCCGGCGGTGGGTGGGAAATCACGTCCAAGCGAACGGTGGATCTGCCGATGGGGAGACTCACCGAACCGGTCAATCGCGTACTCATCCAAAAAGATCGGGAGAAGCAGCTGGTGCTCTACTGGTTTAAGCAGCGTGATCGGATGCTCTCGAACGAGTACCTGGTGAAACTGTATTTGGTGTGGGACGCCATGACCAGACAACGGAGCGACGGGGCCCTGATTCGACTGTCCGCCGCCGTCGACCCCGGTGAGGACGAGCAAGCGGTCGAGCAGCGATTGTTGCAATTTGCGCAAACCATTCAACCTCAACTGCATCGGTATATTCCGGACTGAGCATGACCAGTGCGGTTTTTTTCAGCTTTATTACCTCGCTGTTCATCTGCATGGCGTTGATCCCGCCGTTGCAGGCAAATGCCGGGCGTTGGCGGTTTATGGATCTTCCCGGCGAGAGAAAGGTCCATGCGAATCCAATCCCCCGGATCGGCGGGATTGCATTCGGCTTCGCGGCACTCCTATCCATTTTCTTTTGGGTGCCGCAGGATCCGGTCATTCCGACGGTGTTGGTGAGCGTGTCGATCCTCCTGGCGTTCGGCATATGGGATGACCGTGTCAATCTGAACTACCGCACCAAACTCGTCGGACAGTTGCTGGCTGTCCTGGTGGTGATCGGCATCGGCCATATTCATTTCGAACAGATCCCGTTTTTCTACGAAGAGGAAGTGCCGCTTTGGCTGGCGGTACCCCTGACCCTGATCTTTCTGGTCGGGGCCTCGAATGCCGTCAACCTGTCAGACGGCCTCGACGGATTGGCAGGCGGTTTGGCCTTCCTGAGTTTTGCCGGCATTGCCTATCTTGCCTATCTGTCACACGACACCACCGTGCTGGTGCTGGCCGCGGGATACTTGGGAGGATTGCTGGGATTCTTGCGCTACAACACCTACCCGGCCAGGATTTTTATGGGCGACGCGGGCAGTCAATTGCTCGGCTTCTCGATGGGGATCCTCGTGCTCCTTATGGGCGATCCTGCGCGGAACCCCTTCCCGGTCTCGATCGGTCTTCTCCTGCTGGGGCTGCCCTTCCTCGATACGATTGCCGTCATGGGGCAGCGGCTCGCGAAGGGCCGTTCGCCGTTCGTCGGCGACCGGAACCATGTCCACCACAAGCTGCTGGCGCTCGGGCTCTCGCACTATGAAGCGGTCATCGTGATCTACGGAATTCAGGCCGTGATGGTCGGCCTTGCCTACCTTCTGCGCTGGCAGTCCGACGCCTTGATCTGCATCATGTATGGCGCCTTTGCCGCGGCCATGTTCGCCCTGTTCGTCGCCACGGAACGGCGCCGGGTTCCGTCGTCGGTTTCATCGAGCGGCCGTGTCCTTTCCGACACCAAACTGGCCAGGGCAGGATTGTGGCTCAGCGAGATGGCGCCACGCTTTCTTGCGGTCGTGGTGCCGGTGTTTCTGATCGCGAACGTATTTGTGCCGGGACATGTCCCGATGGATGTCGGATACGCCGCCATCAGTCTCTTTGTTGTGGTCCTGGGAGGTTTCTGGTTCATGCCGCAATACCGCTCCCATTTTGTTCGAGGTGGGCTGTATGTGGGCAGTGCCTTTCTCATGTACATGGGCGAGCAATCGGGGATTCCGGAGATCTGGCCGATCTACGTGACGCAGAATAGCCTTCTGGCCTTGATCGCGATTCTGGTTCTATTGAGTATGCGCTTCAGTCGTGGGAATCGATTCCAGACGACGCCGCTGGATTACCTGATGGTCTTCTTTGCGTTGATCGTACCGCTCCTGCCGGAAATGCGCGCAGACATGCCGACGTTGAGCATTCTGGCAGCCAAGCTCATTGTGTTGTATTTTTCGTTCGAACTGTTGCTCCATACGTTTACCGATCGGGTCAGGCAACTGGGTCTGGTGTCGTTGTGGATCCTGCTCGGGCTGGGAGTGAGAGCCTGGCTCTGAGGTAGAGGCAATTCATGAACCGAATCCCAGCAATGAGAGACCGTCAGCCATCAACCTTCAGGCCATTCGCGGCCATGGCCGCGTTGGCGTTGCTGCTCACCCTGTCGGCCTGCGGCGGCCCGCAAGAACGGAAGGCGCAATATCGCGCCAAGGCACAGGGTTACATCGAGGCGGGGAACTTTCCGAAGGCCCGGGTGGCCTTGCGAAACGTGCTGAAGATCGATCCCAAAGACGCTGAGGCCTACTTTCTCGTGGCACAGGTCGAAGAAAAGGAAAAAAATTGGCGTAACGCCGTTGCGAACTACCAACAGGTCGTCGAGCTCGTGCCGGACCATAAGGAGGCGCTGATTGTCCTGGCCAAGTACTATCTCGAAGCCAAACTGGCGGATGAGGTGGGACGGACCGCCGGCAAGGTGCTCGCCACACATCCGCACGACCCCCAGGCGCAGGCCTTGAAGATCGCCCTGCTGGCGCAGCAGGGCCAGGTGAACCAGGCGATGGTGCGGGCGGAGGAACTGAGCAAACAGCATCCGACCGAGCCGGATGTCGCGATTCTCGTGGCGACGCTCTACGGCCAGACGCATCGTGTGTCCGAAGCCAGGACGACCTTGCAACGTGCGCTCCGGACACATCCGCATCATCTGGACCTCTTGCAAAATTTACAAACCATCCTCGTCGAAGCGCACGACGACAAGGCCACGGAACAGGTGTTACGCCAGATCATTGAGGAGGAACCGACGGTCTATGACCATCGGTTGAAACTGGCCCGTTTTTTCGACCAGCTGCACGCAACCGATCAGGCCGAAGCCGTGCTGCGTGAGGCACTCACGAAATTTCCAGAGAACGACCAGGCCTGGTTAGCCTTGGCCGACTTTTTGAAGATGCGCCGAGGAATGGAGGCCGCGAAACTCGCACTGCGGCAAGCCGCAAAACAGTTGCCCTATTCCACGCAGATCCCGTTCGCCCTGGCCACGCTGTATGAGTCTCATCAGGATTTCGCGGAAGCGAAGCTGGTCTATGAAACCCTGGTGAAGGACTACGACAAAAAGCCCGCCGGGTTGGATGCGCAGGTCAAACTCGCGCAGCTCGAGTTCAACGCCGGACGGCAGCAGGACGCCGAGCGGCGACTGTCGGATGTGTTGCGGCAGAACCCCCGATCGGCCCAGGGATTGATCTTGCAGGGAAAGATGGCGTTGATCGGACGAAACGGCAAGGACGCCGTGCAGGCCTTCCGGACCGTGCTTCGGGATCAGCCGGAACTTGCCCATGTGCAGTATCTGCTCGGCCAAGCCTATCTGGCGACAGGAGATTCAGCATTGGCCCGTGAAAGTTTCGAGCGGTCGCTGGCACTTCAGCCTGGTTTAGTCGATGCAAATCTAGCACTCGCGACGATGGAGAGCCGGAGCGGCCAGTCGCACAACGCCAGGGCGCGCCTGAAGGCCATCCTGACATCTCACCCCGATCATCGGCAAGCGATGGAGCTCTTGTTCGGCTTGGGCCTGGCGGCCGGCGAGTGGAGTCATGCCGCGTCGCTGCTGAACCGTCTCCGGCAATTAGAGGGAGAGACGGCCGCGATACTCATGGCGGAAGGGAAGCTCTACGAGAGCCGAAAGGATTACGCTCAAGCCATTACCGCCTATGAGCGCGCGGCGACCATGGCCGTCGATGCGCAGGGACCTTTGGTGGCCGTCGTCCAGCTCGATCTCCAGAATAAGCAGCCCGAACGCGCCAGGCGCCGCCTGGAAAACATCATTGCCGCACATCCCGATCATCCCTTCGCCCACGGGTTGATGGGAGAGGTGTTGACGCTTTTGGGACGGCGGGAGCAGGCCATGGCCCGTTTCCGAGACGCGATCAGAATCAATCCGCGCTGGCTCACCCCTTGGCTGGACGCGGCGACACTCTCGATGACCCAGGGACAGGCAGACGATGCAGTTCGAACGCTGAGAGAGGGGCTGAACGCGAACCCTGCCAGTGAAGAATTACAGATGTTGTTGGCGTCGGTACTGGCGAGCCAGAATGCGGTCGATGAAGCCATTGCGGCCTATGACGCCGTGCTCCACATGAATCCGCGCAATATTTTCTCCGCGAACAATCTGGCGGCACTGTTAGCGGATCACAAACAGGATGCGCCGAGTCTCGAACGTGCGTTTCTCTTGAGCCGTGAGTTCGAAAAAGACACGCCGCACCCGCTGTTTCTCGATACGCTGGGGTGGGTTCGGTTGAAAATGGGGCATTTGGATGATGCGGTTCGTCTCATGCGGCAAGCGATTGCCAAGGCCCCCGACCTCCCGATGCTCAATTATCACCTCGGCGCAGCGCTGTATCACGCGGGACGGAACATCGAAGCCAAGGTGTACCTAGCCAAGGCACTCAAGAGTACGGAAGCATTCCAAGGGCGTCGAGAAGCGGAACGGTTGCTCGCCCAGACGAGCGGATAGGAGTTCTTTTAATGCGTTGTGACATGCGGGTATTCTTGCGGACGAGGGCGTTCACATTGATCGCTTGTGTCTTTGTCATGAGTTCGTTCATCTCGTGCATCTCCGGCGGGCCCGGAGCGACACCAACTGTACCGGTACCTGATTCCGGATATACGCTCGGCCCGGAAGACGTCTTGCTTATTTCCGTCTGGAAGGATGAGCACCTGACTCGAGAAGTTCTCGTCCGGCCGGACGGTTTGATTTCTTTTCCCTTGGTCGGGGATGTGCCAGCCGAAGGTCGAACGGTGGAGGAGCTACGATTAGATCTCGCCAAACGGCTGATCAAATATATTCCTGCCGTGAATCTCACGGTCGCCGTGATCAAGCCATTGAGCTACAAGGTCTATGTCGTCGGTCGTGTTGCGAAGCCCGGCGAATTCCTGGTCGGCCACTATACCGATGTCCTCCAAGCCCTGAGCCTTGCCGGTGGATTGACCCCCTTTGCAGCGGAAAACGACATTAAGGTCGTGCGCCGGGTGATGGGGCAACAGCAGGCCTTCCCGTTCCGGTACGGCGATGTCCGGAAGGGGCTCGATCTGGAGCAGAATATTATCTTGCAGCGCGGCGACGTCGTGATGGTGCCGTAGCTCGTGAAGGCATCACTGTTTCACAGCCGGGGGGGGAGATGCTGGTGTTGGCGGGCGCAGACGAGAGTTCTCTGTCTGCGGCTCATCGCCATCCTCGCATGTTGGAGTGCAACAGGCCTGGCTGCCGAATGGTCACTTGTGCCTTCGATGAGTACCAAGGCCTATTACAACGACAACCTATTACTGACTCCGCTGCCACACGATTCGACCTACGGGTATTGGATCTCGCCAACGGTCGAATTTTCCGGGAAGACAGAACGGCTAGAGGTAAGCGGCAGGGCGGCGTTGGACTTCGTGGATTATTACGGAGGTGAGCCCAACCGGTTCACAAATGTGTTTTTGCCGTTGACGCTGAAGTATCGAACTGAGCGGGACCAATGGGGATTCACCGGGGGATTTACCAGAGACAATACGTTGATGGGGGAATTGTTGACAACCGGCGTGGTCTTGCGCTTTACCCAGCGAAATCTCTGGAATCTTGATCCTTCGTGGACAAGGGTTATAAACGAAAAATTGTCCTTCCAAAGCTCGTTTCAATTCAACGATGCTACCTATCAGGATGGGCTGAGACTTGGTTTGGTCGACTATCAAGTCTTTGGTGGATCTGCAGGGCTGCTTTATCACGCATCGGAACGGTCCGATCTGCAGCTAACGGGAACCTATACGAACTTCCATACGTCCAATGCTCCATTCAGTTTGCGTGCGAGCTATCCTGGGATAGTGTTAAATGTAACCCATGCATTCACAGAACAGCTCAGAGCGAACGCTTATGGGGGACCGCGTTTCATCAGCTCCGCTACAGGATTACAAGGAGGGTCTGAGCGCACACGCGACACTATTTGGATCTATGGAGCCAGCCTCACCCAGCAATTCGAGAAGGCCAGTATCCAGTTCCGCCTGACTCGCGAGATTTTCCCCAGTGGATTTGGGCTGTTATTGCAGACAAATCGCGTTGGTGCGTTGACCTCGTACAATGCCTCGGAATCCGTTAGCGTTTCACTGGACGCAGCGGCATTTATCGTATCCGGAGCCACTACTCAGGGAACGGGAATTAAGATTTCTGACCAACGGTTCTTCTATCTGACACCGAAACTCGCTTGGCATTTTGCAGAATGGTGGAAGGTCGAAGCTTCCTATAGCTACTACTGGCGAGACGTCGCTACATTTCAAGATCCAGCCATGTCTAATATGCTCATGTTCATATTGACCTACTATCCACCGAAACTGGCTGTTTCTAATTAACGACGATATTACAAAGGACCTGTTATGTCGATTCCTCAAGAAACCTCCGCACTGAATACGACGCCGAACCTTCATGAGTTCTTGAATATTTTCCATCGCCGCCGCACCCTCATTCTTCTTGTGATGATGTGTTTCGTGGGTCTTAGCACGACCGCAGCCATAGTATGGTCTCCCACATTCAAATCGACGGCTACCATTTTGATTGAAGAACAAGAAGTGCCTGCTGAGTTGGTTCATAGCACGATCACCAGTTACGCCGACCAGCGGATTGAAATGATCAAACAACAGGTCATGAGTCGTCCAAGCCTCTGGAAAGTAGTTGAGCAATACGATCTGTACCCAGAAATGCGAAAAGAAAGCCCGACGGAAGGAATCATCAAACGGTTCATCAAGGATATCGAAGTCGAAGTTATCAATGCCGATGTCATCGACAAACGGACTCAGCATGCCACCAAGGCGACGATTGCTTTCACCGTCTCCTACAATAGTCGAACGGCTGAAACGGCGCAGCGGGTGGCGAATGAACTGACCAGCCTGTTTCTCGGCGAGAATCTCAAGAGCCGCGAAC
>CAZKVY010000125.1:0-6821 GCA_964556305.1 uncultured Nitrospira sp.
CCGGCACGGCTCACCTGGATGCCTACCTGGAAGACTATGCCTATTTTGCCGAAGGATTGATCGACACCTATGAAGCAGGGGGCGAGGACCGCTATCTACTGGCGTCCGTTCGCCTCGCTGAGCGGATGGTGGCGGATTTCGCCGACAGCCAACACGGTGGGTTCTTCACGACCGCGACCGGGCATGAAGCGTTGATCATGCGCAGCCGGGAAGGTCCCGACGGGGCCACACCGAGCGGCAATGCAGTCGCCGCCTCCGTGCTCGGTCGCCTTTCGTATCACTTGGGGCGAGAAGAATTCCGGCAGGCTGCGACCGCGGCTGTTCGTGCCTATGGCCGTCAGATTGCGCGCTACCCACGGGCGTTTGCGAAGAGTCTCATCGTCGTCGATCTCCTCACGAATGGTCCTGTGGAGATCGCCTTGGTGGGTCGACCGGGGGACCCCGGCACAGAGTCATTGCGAGCGGCCGTCAATCGAACCTATCTTCCCAATCGCGTGCTCGCCTATCGCGACCCTGAACAGGGCGAAACCGCCCATCCACTGTTACATGGTAAGACTCTGATCGACGGCAAGTCCGCTTTGTATGTGTGCCGGAATTTTTCCTGCGGTCGGCCGATCACTGATCCGGCGGAGTTCCCTGCCCTGCTGGATCCTACGCAACAAGCGCCTGTGTCTACCGCATCGGAACAGAAGGTTCTGAGCGGAACATTATGCCCGGGCCATGCGACCGTGCAGGGAACGGCAGCCTAT
Organism: uncultured Nitrospira sp.; assembly: GCA_964556305.1. Taxonomy (GTDB): domain Bacteria; phylum Nitrospirota; class Nitrospiria; order Nitrospirales; family Nitrospiraceae; genus Nitrospira_A. The sequence goes on from CAZKVY010000125.1 coordinate 750, forward strand.
GCCGCACGAAAGATTCATGAAAGCACCGGCGCGCTGGCCAACGGGTTCGGCCCATTCGGCGCGACAGGACTGACGGTCAGCCGATTGGGATTTGGAACCTATCGGGTCGGCCAGCGTGAGGCCGAACATCGGGAAGCCTTGATAAAGGCGCTTCGCATGGGTTGCAATTTGATCGATACCTCGACCAATTACATGGATGGTGAAAGTGAACAGCTGGTCGGTTCGGTCTTGCGGGACATGATGCGCGCGGGCGACTTGGCCCGCGAAGACGTCATCGTGGTGTCGAAGATCGGGTATGTGCAGGGCCTGAATTTGACGCAGGCCCAGGCGCGGGAAAAGTCGGGCAAGCCCTACCCGGAGATGGTGAAGTATGGCGATGACATCTGGCATTGCATCCACCCCGATTTTCTGGCGGATCAACTGACGCTGTCGCTGGACCGGCTGGGGTTGGCCACGCTCGATGTGTGCCTGCTCCACAATCCGGAATATTTTCTCTCGCATGCGAACCGTCTCGGCGGAAATGAGCGGCGCGATCTATCTGAATTGCGTAAGGAATTCTATGCCCGACTGCAACGGGCGTTTGAATACTTCGAAACGCAGGTTCACGCGGGCCGGTTACGCGGCTACGGAGTCTCATCAAATACGGCCGCTTCGGCTTCCGACGATCCCGGTGCCACATCTCTTTCTCAGATGATCGACGCAGCCAAATCTGCGGCCGCTTCAGTCGGGACCTCGTCTCATCACTTCCACGTCCTGCAGTGTCCGATGAATCTGTACGAGTCCGGCGCCGCCTTGATCCATAACACAGGCACGCACAACGGCAGCACGCTCTTAGAGGAAGCGATGCGGGAACGAATCGCCGTGTTGGTCAACCGTCCGTTAAATGCCATGCCTTCCCAGCGCAGTGGAGTCATTCGACTGGCGGATGTGCCGGTACCGGATCCCGAGGTCGATTTTCAGTCGCAGCAGCAGAAGATCGCGGTCTTAGAGGAAGAATATCGGAGTAGTCTTGCACCTGCCGTGGCCCACAGCGGTCAGGGTATGATCCCCGCCGACTTTTTCCGCTGGGCCGATGAACTGACCCGCATACGGGGCCAAGTGCAGGGGGTGGAACACTGGGAACAAATCGAACAACAGATGATTGCGCCGCACGTGAACCAGGTGCTTCGTGCGCTGGCGGAAGCTTTTACCGGCACCGTGGCTGAACAGTGGGAATCCTGGCGGGATCGATATGTTCCGGAACTATTGGCGCTCTTGAGAGCCCTGCATCGGGAGGCCTCAGAAAAAAGCCGCCTCAGATCGGACGAACTCCATCGAATCGTCAATCCGTTTGTGCCGGAAGAACGACGCACGGCCACGTTGTCACAGAAGGCGCTGTGGGTGCTCGCCAGTACGCCAGGTATCACCTCCGTGCTTAACGGCATGCGCACGCCGGCCTACGTAGAGGATGCGCTGAAGATTTTGCGGTGGCCGCCGCTGCCGGATTGGCGACCTGTCTACGATCGTTGTGCCGTGAAGAAGTAACTTGCCTCGATTGCATGTTTTGATTATTCTGTGCCTCGTCCAGTCCAACGAACTCACCTAGCGCCGGAGGTTTTCATGATTTGTTTGCGCCCGTTTGCCATGCTCGGACTGTTGGCCGTCGCCGCCCCCTTCTTGCTTGACGGCTGCGCGAGTAAGGCAGGAACCAGCGGAGGAGCGACCGTGACTCCTCCCAAACCTCGGGTGGAAGAGCGTATCGCCGCTGCCCCGGTCCAGGAAATTGCTCCGCCTCCGGAACCGGCGCCGGTCCCCTTGCGATCAGTGGAAATGGCCGCCCGGAACGCGACCGGGGAACAGAATATTCCTTTTCCCGACGTGTTATTTGATTTCGACCAATATGTGCTGCGGGACGATGCCCTCAACGCGGTTGAGGCCAATGCGAAACGTCTGAAAGACAATCGCGTCACCAAGGTGCTGCTGGAGGGTCGTTGTGATGAAATCGGCACCGCCGAGTACAATCTGGTGCTGGGAGAACGCCGTGCGCTTTCCGTCAAGCGTTACCTGGAATCGTTGGGCTTGAACCAGTTGCAGGTGGATGTGACGAGTTACGGCAAAGATCGTCCGCTGTGCCTGCAACACAACCCGGTTTGTTGGCAGAAGAACCGCAGTGTGCACTTCATTGTGAAAGAATAATCTCCCGCCCATCGTATTCGATACCAGTGGCATGGGCGGTCCCCGTCCATGCCGCGCCTCATCTCTCTGCATTTTCATTCACAGCCATTCGTAACAGGGAATTTACGATCGCCTAACCTTCCTGGAACGTACCTGGATTATCCTTCTTCCTAGAAGATCGGTGTAAGGAGAGCCAACATGCCGGTCGCACCTGTAAACGGGAGGAGATACGATGGTCACAATCAGCGAACTCATGACAAAAAAACTCGTAACGGTGCCGGCCGGCACGTCGGCGGCGGATGCAGCCCGGGTGATGAACGAACGGCGCGTCGGGAGCGTGTTTATCGAACAGAACGATTGCGTCGTCGGTATCGTGACCGAATCCGATATCGTCCGAAAAGTCGTGGGAGCAAACAAGCCGGTGCATTTCGTCCCGGTTGAATCCATCATGAGTAGCCCTGTGATCAGCCTCGATGAGCGGCGCTCGATTACGGAAGCGGCCGACCTCATGCAGCATCACCACACGCGCCATCTGGGCGTCCTGAAAAGCGGCGCGATCGTCGGGGTGCTGTCGGTCCGCGATCTGTTGCAGCCGGTGTCGGTGGACGATTTTTAACTCGCCACCGCCCGGGCGACCTTATCATCACAGAGGTCGCACAAGCACCTACCCTTCTCTCCTGTCTCCCTCACACGCCCTCTCTGAGCCGCATCTCCACATTGGCCTCTCCGGCACCATCCTGGTTCGAGTCAAAACCTCGTCGCGCGTGAGAGTTAACGTCGCTGTAACACGGCAGTCATCGCACGGCAATCGGCTCCACTTACCCTATGCCATACATGATGTGCGCACCCACACGACACGAGCGGAAGACGGACAGACCATCCGCCTCGCCGCAATGGTCGATGGCAAATCGATACACAGTGTTACCCTGATCTTACTAACACCAGGAGGTCCCATGAGTATGAGAGCATTTACGAGTTGTGCGATTCTCACCTTGGTCGGCGCCGTGATGAGCGCCCAACCGGCCGTGGCGCAACTCAAGCCGTCGATTGATCCTGCGATTCAGCCCTATGCGAAGGCTACCGTTGTCTCCGGCACTCTGACCGTTGCAGGATCGGAGACCATGAAGGGGCTCTCGCACAGGTGGGAAAGCAAATTGAGGGAGGTCTACCCTGGCTTGGCCATCAAGATTGAAGGCATCGGGTCGGAAACAGGCCCACCGGCGCTTTTGGAAGGGAAAGCCCAGATCGCAGCCATGTCTCGACAGTTGACAAAAAATGAAATCGAAGAATTCACAAAACGGCATGGATATGAGCCGACGGAAGTGCCTGTAGCTGCTGACGCCCTGGCTGTCTTCGTGCATCGTGACAATCCTATTTCAGGAATGACGTTCGATGAATTGGACGCGGTATTTTGCAAGGAACATCGTCGTGGCCTGAACGAAGACAGAATCAGCTGGTCGCAGTTCGGTCTGCCCGGCGAGTGGAGCGAGGCTGCGATTACGCTGCTCGGTCGGAACAAGGCATCCGGGACAGCGACATTCTTCCGCGAACATGTGTGCGGGAACGGAGCCTTCAAAGAAAGCATGAAAGCAGAAGCCGGGTCGGCATCGGTCGTCGTCGGTATTAAGAAGGACCGTTATGCGCTGGGATTCAGCGGCATCGGATACCGCACCTCGTTCGTCAGGCCGATTCCCATCGCCTCAGGGAAAGACAAGCCCTTCATCGAGCCCACCTTTGAAACGACCACCGATGGCAGCTATCCCCTGCGCCGTCTGCTCTATCTCTACATCAATAAAGCACCGAAGTCAGCAATGCCTCCGGTAGTGACGGAGTTTGTGAAGTTTGCGGTGAGTCAGGAAGGACAACAGGCAGTGGTCCAGGAAGGGTTTTTCCCCTTGCCGACTGCTCAACTTAACAACTTGTTTGCGGCCTGGTCTCAACCGCTACAGGCCGCGACTGCGGCGCATCCGATTCCTGCGCGCGACTGACCGCGGAACAAAAAGCTGTTCTCTCGACGCGCCGCCCGACCGGGCGGCGCGTTTTCTTTTGTCCAAAATGCTGTGTTAAACTTCGCGGCCGCTAGAGAGGATCGTATGGCTACCACTCGTCTTGTGTTGCTCAGCTGGATCGCACTCATCTTCAGTCTCTCCGCATGCCAGAATCGGCAATTCCCAACCGTGACGCTTTATGAAAGTCCGGCAAGTTTCGTCCGGCTCGAGGCCGATCCGACGGTAGAAAAAGATGCAGGACATTCGCACCCCGTCACTGTGACCGTAGGGCAGATGGCGGCGGTGTTGTCAGGCCTGACGATCGAGGAACCATCCCGCCTCCTCTCATTCCTGGACAAAAACAAAGAGCCCCGGCGCCATCCGGCATTTAATGAAGCAGAGATTCAATTCTTTGCGCCGTTGCTGGCTAAAGGGCTAGGGATGGCCACAGCGGAAGAGGTCGTCACGTTTTATCAGACGCAGCAGGACACCGCGATCATCAGAAAGGTGACGTCGGGGGGAATGTTTGTGGATGGTGAGGAGCTGCATGTGGTGCTGAGCAACTACCGCTCGCCGACGCATTCTGCATCCGATCCGGGTGTGGATGATACGATGGACGATCGGTTGACACCCATGCGAAGGATGGCTCCGCAGGAGGCTCGCCTCGATTTCGAACCGCCTGATGCGATCGCCCCTTCTCAGGCGAGTTTCTTGAAGAGTCTCTTTAGTGCGGAGCGTCGCGAAGTGGCGGTGCAGTACAAACGACTGACGCCGGCAAAAGCCGGCGCCAGATAGAGATAGATCCCAGAGGTATGAAGTAGAAATCAACCATTCGCATAGAATACCGGATCAGTTTCCCCTTAATAATTCCATTGCAGCTGAAACCGGATCAGATTCCCATAGTGTTCTTGGTAGGGATTCGGCCCCGTCGCCAGGGCGGAGGTCCGCTGGGTGAACGTGTACATGCCGACCAGTTCAAAAGCCTTGTTAAACTGATACTCAATGCCTAACTCCAACTCGCGCACGACATTGCGCGGCGCGTTGGCTTCGTGCTTTTTCCCGCCATAATATTCCTGGTAACGAACGAAAGGGAGCACGTTCAGGCAATAGGTTGTGCATTTGTAGTTATACATCGCCTGTACGTAGCCGCCGTAGAGATCGCTTTGGTTGATTGAGCGTCGGTCGGCGCTCAGTTCTGGCCCCTGTCCGACCGTATATTCCGCCTGTATGCCGAAGGGTTGTGGATAGAGCACAAAATAGGCTGCTACCCGTTGATCCAGAATATTGTTATTCCCTCGCGGCGTCACGGCGGCTCCTCCACCCAACGGGACGATGGCGGCCTTCGATACGTTAAACATGCCTCGATAAGCGCTGGCCCCGACCTCAAAGACTTGACCGTTGGCAAACTCGAACGGATAGGCTGCACGAACGATCATATGTTTGTCGTCATTTCGCTCTGGCTGGTTGGCTGTCTGGCCGTTGTACACGCCGACTCCCAACATGCCGTAGTCACCGGATCCCTTCAAGCCACTGTCGACGAGACGACGAAATCGTTCGCGGACATGGGTCGGCGCATAATAGAGAAAGAAGCCGAAATCCCGCTCGTCTTTCACGGCACTGTTCAAGGCATCGTTCCGATCGAGTGCCAGACGGTTTTGGCTGGATTGGAGATTTTCAAACCCATAGGGCACCTTTGATTGCCCGGCCCTTATACGCCACTCCTTGTTCTGGGTAAGAAACAGATCCGCATACCAGTCCCGCAACTGTGCCGCATGGCCTGTGCCTCCGACGGTTGAGGCAAAATCAGGCTGGATATAGACGAAGAGCCGATCATGCACCTCGCCGCTGATAATGAATCGCGCGCGCCGAAGGAAGAATCCATTGTTGTCGCCGATGGACTTGTCGCCCTGATCGTTGATCAGATTACCGT
>CAZKVY010000126.1:0-6598 GCA_964556305.1 uncultured Nitrospira sp.
ACGGTTACCCACGAGATCCTAAGTCTCGCGCGTCTGCCAGTTCCGCCACTCTCGCGCGACGCTGAGCACTAGGCCGCTCACTGATGGTGCATAAGGAAAATGGGTATGCACGTGGAAAAGCACGATGAATAATGACATTTTGTACCGTCGATCGTGTCTGCCTGTCAACCCATACGCAGGTGGGGCCCGCTTGTAGATATGGTATCTGAGAGGAAATGGTCCTGCGGCAAAATGTCTGGTCGAGGCCTCTGTGCGATTGGTGCATTTCCCCGTAATAAGAATGCTTCCGTAGCCCGGGTTTCCTTAAGGAGCTGTATAATGAGCACGCAAGTATGTCGTGGCACAAAGCTCCCTTGGGGCCCTCTCCTGAGAGAAAGGAGGATACCGTATGAAGCGCTGGTGTGTGACCGTTGCAGTTGGGTGTCTCATTCTGGTGGGCGGCTTCCCCCTTTTAGCCGAGGCCTATCGAGACTATTTTAGCGAGGCGCAAAAGAAGGAACTAGGGAAGATCCAAACGGTGTTGATTGAGGCGCTTGCGTTGACAGATAAAGGGGCGGGCAACGCCGCTGGAATTTTGGACGTGGTGATGCGACGCATGGGCGAGCTTGGGTATTCGGCCGTCTCTGATCCCCTCGTCCCTCACGATGTCGTCGTCCGGGTCAAATGCGAGCAAAGGAAAACGTGGGAGGGGACGGCGTCCGCGGGGGGAGATAATGATTTGCCGGATGCGCCCTCCCGCTTGTGGAAAGGTCCGGCTTGTCAGGTCACCTACGCCTTGGGGGGCATGAAGATCAAATGGCAGAAGGAAGTTCGGACGGAATTTGAAGATGCCGTCGAGGCCGCCCAATCGGCTCATGCGCCCGACCCCGGGCTGTATGCGATGAATGCCTTACATGCCGCACTGGAGACATACGAGTTCCCCCTCCTCCTGACCGCAGAATGGGGCCAGCCTGATCGCCTGCTCAAGTTGTTGGATGCCCCACAAACCAGCCAGTTTAGGAAACTGAAAATTATCTCCCTCTTGGGGGAAATGGTTGCAGACGAGGCCTTGCCTCACCTTACTGAGGCATTAAAGGACAAGGATCTGGCTAAGCAGGCCGCGGTAGCATTGGGCAACATGGGGAAGGAGGGTATCCCTGTTCTTATCGATATTCTGAAGTATTCCAAGCAGCCTGATCTGCAGGCGGCTGCTGCCAAAGGCCTTGGCGATCTCGGAAATATTCATAGCGATGCGAGGGTTGTTCCTCCGTTGCTGGAGATGCTTGATGCTCCCGGCATCGACATTGTGGTTCAAACCGAAATTGCCTGGGCGTTGGGGCGGGTACCGGATCGGCGGTCGGTTGAACCGTTATTTGCACTTGACCGGAAGCTACAAAAGATTCGAAAGGATCCCCCCGATCCACAGATTAAGAAGTTAAAAGAGGCGGTATTCTGGTCAATCAAGCAGGTTTACACTGAGGATCAGTACAGTTAAGAGGCTGCCTTTTTGTCTTAGTACCTCAACTTCTCCGCTTTGCAGAAACAGTGCGACCACAAGTCGCGAGTATCCTCCACCACGAATCTTCTCAAGGATGGGGGTGTTTTTCGTATCGATTGTCGCTCGCAACAGCTGTACATCATCGGCAACTTCAAGCTGTGAAAATACAGACGACTCTGCTATGAGAATCGTGACTATGTCGGGGTGATCGTGTGTTCAGGGCGGCTGAACCACGCCCGGACATGCCTAGCACAACAAAGAGGGACAGGACCATGAAAGGTATATCGCGACGACGATTCCTCCATGTATCGGCTATGAGCGGTGGCGCCCTGCTCTTCGGAGATCTCGCCGGGCGTCTGTTCGAAATAACTTTTGAAAGATCGGCTGCCCTAGCGGCCGAACCGATCAAAATTGGTATTCTGGATCCCCTCTCGAGCCCCTATAAGACGTCTTCCATTCATGATGTGCATGGGGCCAACGTCGCGGTGGATCTGTTCAACAAGCGTGGGGGGGTGTTAGGGCGGCCGGTGACGATCATGGAGGCTGACGATGCCTCTAATCCTGAGGCAGCTCTCAAGGCGGCTACGAAGTTCGTGCAGGAGGATCGTGTAGATGTCTTGATGGGTACATTCAATGCGGATTGTGCACTCGTGGTGTCAGAGTATGCCAAGAAGGAGAACAAGCTGTTCATGGTGACGGGTTCACATTTGCCCGAATTGACAGGGGCCGCCTGCAATTCACACACCTTCGTCTTCATGCCCAATGCCTCCATGTTGGCGCAGGCCGTAGTGCCCCACTTGGTGAAAGCCTACGGCACTCGATGGTACCTGATTACGACCAGCTCGTTGGATGGGAAGGCCATGGCCCAGGCCATGGCTTCCACCGGTCTCAGCCATGGGGTGGAATTTGTGGGTGAAACCCTGATGCCGTTCGGTTCGACGGATTTCTCTTCGGCATTAATGGCGGCCCGGGACAAACACCCGACGTTAGTCGTGCTCAATCTCTATGGTTGGGATTTGGTTCACGCGCTCAAAGCCTATACCAAACTGGAACTGGCCAAGGACAAAATCGGTGTTGGTGGAATGGTCGCCGGCGAACAGATTGGCCGTCCCCTCGGGTATGCCAGCAATGCCGGCATCTGGGGTCTCATCTGGGACCCCAAAGTCAATACGGAGGGATCAAAACGATTCATCCAGGGGGTCGTGGATAAGTACAGTCACACTCCGACTTCGCGCTGTTATCTCGGGTATGCTGCCATGACGCAGATTTTGGAGGCGATCCAACGGGCGGGGACAACTGAAGCCTCTGCGCTCATCAAGGTATTGGAAGGACATGAGTTTGATGGTCTGAAAGAAGGGCGATCGTACTTCCGGGCCTCGGACCATCAACATGTGCAGGATGTGCTGGTCGGAGAAGCCTATGGCAAGGAGCTAGGACTTGGACACTACAAGATTCTGGCGACGGTTGCCGGCAATTCTGTTGCCGCAACCCAGGTGGGTATTTGCCACCTGTAAGCTGAGCGGGCAGGAGGTCTAGTATGAGGCCAGCGCGGTGAGATGATCCCGGTCGTCAATCGTTTTTCCCGTAGCTGACGCGACGGTAGGGCCCTGCACGATGACCAATTCGAGGCGGCGGTTTTTCTGGCGGCCTTGTTCAGTCGCATTGGAGGCGATGGGCCTGGAGTCGGCCAAGCCGACCGCTTTGGTTCGCTCGGCGGACATTCCTCCGGTCACCAGTGCCCGGCGAGCATTTTCAGCCCGAGCCCAGGAGAGTGCCTTATTGTCCGGAAACGTTTTCTGAAGCGCCTTGCTGGGTGTTTGATTGTCCGTGTGGCCGGCCACCTGGACGAACTTGTCTGAGAGTGGTCCCAGCACGGTGCCGATGCGTTTGAGCATGGTCATGCCGTCAGGGGTCAAGGCGGCATCGCCGGAGGCAAACAGCCAATTGCTGGACAGCGCGATCGTCAGCCGAGTTCCATCCTGCTTCACCGTGATAGCCTTCTGCCCGTTCTCGCTTGGGAGAACCTTCAGTAGCTCCTCCTTCATGGCTGCAAAACTTGCATCACGTGCCGTGGATTGCGTGGGACTAGTTGGTGACTTGCGGCCTGGGCGGCCGGAGTCTTTTTCGGCGGATCCAAGATTTTTGCTGGGAGTCGTCGTTCCCCCCTCTCGCGAAGCCGCAGTTCCTTGGGTGCCCTTCTGACGAGGCGAAAGGTCTCGGGTCTTTTCATTGAGACGTTGCTCAAGTGCGGCGATTCGGTGCCGGGCCTGGTAAATTTCGGCGATCATCGCATTATATTGAGGCACCAGCTTGTCCCGCTCCATGAGACGCGAGCGAACCGTTTCAAAGGCTTGTTCCCGGTCTCTGAGCTGCTGATCGAGCGCACTGATGCGCGCTTTCAAGGAATCAATGGTTGCCGTGGCAGTTTGTAATTGGGCGGCGAGACTGTCGCGTTCGGCATTTTCAGACCGAACTGCGCGGAGATCGTGATCCTGCCGAATGACTTGCGCTTCCAGATCCAGGATGCGGCGTCGGGCGACTTCCAGATCGGAGACGGCAGCCGAGCGGGTTTGGAGCGCAGCCAGATCCTTCTCTCGTGTCGCCAGTTGTTGTTCCAGGGTTCCAATACGTTGCTTGGCCTGCAGGAGTTCGTTGTTGGCCATCGCTAACTGGCTGGCGAATTTATCGCGCTCAGGGGTGAGTCGGCGAAGCTCGGCCAATTCCGCATCTTTTGCGTTCAGCAACTGGTCGTAGGAGGCAGCGGCGGGCTGGTTCTGGCGGTCCCCCAATTTGCTTTCAAGATCGCGAATACGGTCATGAAACTCGCCCAGAGTCATCAGAAGCTGCTCGCGTTCCTGTTGAAGGGCAAGGACTTTTGCATCCCCAGCCGGTGGTGTGGGCGCGAGAGCTTGCGGCCGAGGAGCCGTCTCACAGGCGGATGCGAGGGCACCGAGAACCATGAGCGCCCATACAGCTGGTCTCATACGATCTCTCCCTGGTCATCGGGACCGCTGGTGAAAGTTGTGGAGGGGCGATAGCCGTCACAGAAATATTTCAGACGGGCTGCAAGCCCAGAAGACTGCGACCGATCTGGTGAAAATTGATCAGCCGGTGTGAGCAATGCGTGCCTGACGAATAGGTGAAAACCATGCACGCCCCAAGAACACGTCGGTACTCTAACGTGTTCTTGGGGTGGACGCAAGGCGCGTGCAACGCAGGTGGGGCGAGTACTACTGGCCGACCACGATTTCGACACGCCGGTTTTTCTGCCGTCCCTCGGCAGTCGTATTGCTGGCGATCGGTCGACTATCGGCATGTCCCTTTGCGACCACTTTATCGCCGGACATACCTCCATCGATCAGAGCCTGGCGCGCACTCTCGGCTCGCGCTTGTGACAGCTCGGCATTGGTGGGGAATTTTTTTGCCAGTCTTCCCTTGATGGGTACATTGTCCGTGTGGCCTGCGACGTGAATCGATCGATCGGGATAGTTTTTGAGCACGCTCCCGATCCGATGTAACACATCGGATCCGCCGGGCTTCAGCGTTGCTTCTCCGGAATCGAACAGCAAGGTGGTGGCCAGACCGAGGGTGAGTTGGTCCCCCAGTTGTTTCATCGTGACGTTGCCTTTGGATACTTCCGCCTGGAGGAGTTTTGACAGATCGTCTTTCGCCTCCGCGAGACTAGTTTTGTGCTGGTCGAGGGCACCCTTCAGGCTGGCCATTTCGTGGTCGCGTCGCGCGATATCGCTTTCGAGATCCGACGCCCGTTGCTTGGCTGCGGCGAGATCCGCTACTAGCTTGTCGCGGTCCCCAGCGGCATTTTTCAGAAGCCCTAGCTCCAGATCCTTTCCATTGAGTTGGTGTTCCAGCTCAGCAATCCGTTGTTTGGCCTGAGTGAGCTCCGAGGAAAGGCGATCTCGATCGCCGGCGTTATTTTTCAATCCGGCGAGTTCCTGCTCCTTCGAGGCGAGCTGACCTTGAAGTGCGGCCAACTCTCCGGCCAACCGGTCCTTATCTCCGGCACCCTGTCTCAAGGCCGCCAGTTCTTGATCTTTGGCCGACAACTGTCGATCAGCGTCTGACAATTGGCTTGCCAACCGGTCCTTGTCGCTGGCGGCGCCACGGAGGCCAGCCAATTCACGATCGCGCTGGTTGAGTTGGTTTTCCATTTCGTTGATCCGCGCCTTGGACTGATCCAGGTCGGCGGCGGTGGATGAACGGAGGCGCGCCAGCTCCGATTCGAGATCCGCCTTCTGACGCTCCAGTTCCGAGATCCGGAGGTCACGCGGATCCGGCTTGGGCAGAACAGGACGGGGCACAGCCTTCATTTCATTCAGCGCTCGGCTGGCGGTGTCATTCGGCGAGGGGGCGGTGGTGCAGGCCGCGAGTAGGATTGTGCTCAATAGCACAGGGACAATACGAGAGTCTTTCATGGGTCCTCCTTCAAAACCGGTGATGCCGCTGGAGATGTCCAAGCGGCATCGATGAATCGTGGCACGTCCGCCTAGTGGCGCTGATTTTTCAAAAGATCACGGATTTCCGTCAGCAGGAGTTCTTCCTTTGGCGGTGCAGGTGGTGGTCCGGGAGGCGTGGCCTTCTTAAAGCGGTTCATTTGTTTAACCACCATGAAAATCACAAACGCAAGAATCGTAAAATCGAGCAGGGTCTGCAGGAACACACCATAGTTGATCGTGGCGGCACCGGCGGCTTTGGCTGCGGCGAGGGATTTGCCTTTGGCCTCTTCGCTCAACGGAATAAAGAGGCTAGAGAAATCCATGTGCCCCAAGAGGAGACCGATAGGGGGCATGAGGATATCGCTGACGACGGATGAGACGATTTTCCCGAACGCCCCTCCGATGATGACCCCCACCGCCATGTCGAGCACATTACCCTTCACGGCAAATTCTTTGAATTCACTCATCATGCCCATCGAGCCACCTCCTTGTGTGAGCCGAATTAGCGCCGAATCCGATTCGGACCTTACTGCTTTCGACTGCTGTCGAAGCTATATCCCAGCGTGATTAAGTACAGGTTATCGGTATCCGAAACGCCCGGAGGCGGATTCTTGTTGTACCGCATGGTCCATTGGAATCCGCTGACCAGTCCGCCCCACACTTTGAA
>CAZKVY010000127.1:0-6547 GCA_964556305.1 uncultured Nitrospira sp.
GGTCGACAGATCAGGAAGGGCGCGGCGGAAGCCATCGAAGACTACGTGACCCAACAAGGCGGGTCATTCCCTCCGACCGTACGTGATGCAGTCGAGACGATTGCCACGCAAGGGGGCACTCCTCTGGTGGTGGCCGAAGGCAAGACCGTGCTCGGTGTGATTCATTTGAAGGATGTGGTCAAGGGGGGCATTAAGGAGCGGTTTGCCGAGTTGCGCCGCATGGGCATCAAAACGATGATGATCACCGGCGACAATCAGAAAACGGCGGCTGCGATTGCCGCAGAGGCCGGCGTGGATGATTTTCTCGCGCAGGCCACTCCTGAAGCCAAATTGAAACTTATCCGTGACCTTCAATCAGGAGGCCGCCTCGTAGCCATGACGGGAGACGGTACGAATGATGCGCCGGCGCTGGCGCAGGCCGATGTCGCGGTCGCGATGAACACCGGCACCCAGGCCGCCAAGGAGGCGGGCAATCTCGTCGATCTGGATTCCAATCCCACGAAATTGATCGAGATTGTGGAAATCGGCAAGCAGCTCCTCATGACGCGTGGCGCGCTCACGACGTTTAGTACCGCCAATGATGTCGCGAAGTACTTTGCGATCATTCCGGCCGCGTTTGCCACCACGTATCCGGCCCTGGGGGCGCTGAACATCATGGGATTGGCGACACCGGAAAGTGCTGTGTTGTCGGCCGTGATTTTCAATGCCTTGATTATCGTCGCATTGATCCCCCTCGCGCTCCGAGGGGTCAAGTTCCGGCCGATCGAGGCCTCCTTGCTGCTGCGCCACAATGTGCTGGTGTACGGGCTGGGAGGCATCATCGTCCCGTTCATTGGAATCAAACTGATAGACCTGCTCCTTGTCGCCCTGGGATTGGTTTGAGGAGATCACAATGGCCGCTCACCTTCGATCCGCACTGATGGTATTTTTCATTCTGACGATTGTAACCGGCGTGGCCTATCCGCTGGCCGTGACAGGGATCGCGCAGCTGCTGTTCCCCCATCAGGCCAATGGAAGTCTGATCTATAAAGACGGCAAGCCGATCGGTTCTACGCTGGTCGGCCAACCCTTCGACGATCCCAAGTATTTCTGGGGGCGCCCTTCCGCGACCGCTCCGTTCCCCTATAATGCCTCCGCCTCCTCCGGGTCGAATCTGGGCCCTACGAATCCCGTGCTGATAGAGACGGTCAAAACGAGGGTGGCTGCGTTGAAAGCCGCGGACCCCCGCAATGATGCACCGGTCCCGGTCGACCTGGTGACTGCGTCGGGAAGCGGCCTTGACCCGCATATCAGCCCCGCTGCGGCGGAGTATCAAGTGCGCCGGGTCACTCGTGCACGGGGGGCGGAGGAAGCATTCGTCCGGACGTTGGTGAGTCAGCATACCGAAGGACGTCAGATGGGGATGCTTGGTGAACGCCGGGTCAATGTGCTGGCGTTGAACCTCGCATTAGATGCGTCGGACCAGCCTCGTTGACGCCCTTTTGTCTGTCTTTTAGAATCCACTCGGCCAATCTTGTCATCTCGATTCCAGCATCAGACGTCTTTGTTCAGGAGTGCCATGGAAAACCGTCCGGATCCGGATGCCTTGCTGAGGCGCGTGCAGGCTGAAGAGGCCGATCAGGCGCGCGGCAAGCTGAAGGTGTTTTTCGGCGCGACAGCAGGGGTCGGGAAAACCTACGCCATGCTGCAGGCAGCCCATGAGCAGCGACGGGACGGCATCGATGTGATGATCGGTTGGGTTGAGACTCACGGCCGGACCGAAACGGACGCGCTCGTCCATGGGTTGCCGGCTCTGCCCCCCCGTGAAGTGCTCTACGGGGGATCCAGGCTTCGTGATTTCGATCTCGACGCCGCTCTGTCGCGTCGGCCGCAGCTCCTCTTAATGGACGAACTGGCGCATACGAATGCCCCCGGTTCCAGGCACCCCAAGCGGTGGCAGGATGTGAGGGAACTGCTGCAGGCCGGTATTCACGTCTATACCACCGTGAACGTACAACATATCGAAGGCCTCAATGACGCGGTGGCTCAAATCACCGGGATTCGCGTGAGCGAAACCGTGCCGGACGCCATTCTCGAACAGGCTGACGACGTCGAATTGGTTGATCTTCCGCCGGACGATCTATTGCAACGGCTCAAAGACGGCAAGGTGTATATGCCGGAGCAGGCGCAACATGCCCTGAAACATTTCTTTCGGAAGGGCAATTTGATCGCCCTGCGTGAGATGGCCTTGCGCCGGACGGCTGAGCGAGTCGATCAACAAATGGAAGTGTATCGTCGGGACCATGCGGTCGTCGGCACCTGGCCGGCGGCGGAGACCATCCTGGTCTGCGTGAATCTGAAATCACGGGGCCCGATGTTGGTTCGCGCGGCCAGAAAGATGGCCACGGGCCTCCACGCCAGGTGGATCGCCGTCTATGTCCAGACCTCGAAGCATCTGCGGTTGACTGAGCACGAGCGGAGTCAGGGTGTCGACACCCTGCGGCTGGCCGAGCGGATGGGCGCAGAAACGGTGACGTTGACGGGGGACGACGTGAGTGCGCAGCTGTTGGCGTATGCCAGAAGCCGCAATGTCACAAAAATCATAGTCGGAAAACCATTGCGCTCGCGCTGGAAGGAATGGTTGTTCGGTTCGGTTGTGGACGATCTCGTTCGCGGGAGTGGCGATATCGATATCTATGTGATGACCGGTGAGGCAGGTGCAGGCAAACCTCTGGTGAAGGGATTGCTTCAACGGACCAGTGAGCGCCGGAACTACGGCTATGCCTCCGCGGTTGTGGGAGCCTGCACGGCATTGAGTGTGGTCATGTCCCCATACTTCGGGCAGGCCAATCTCATTATGGTGTATCTGTTTGGGGTGGTGGTCATTGCCACCAGATGGGGACGGGGCCCCTCGGCGCTGGCTTCATTGATGAGCGTCGCGGCCTTCGATTTCTTTTTCATTCCCCCCTACTATTCATTCGCCGTGTCCGATGTGCAGTACCTGCTGACATTTGCGGTCATGCTCGTGGTGGCGTTGCTGATCAGCCGACTGGCTGCCCACAAGAGTCAGCAGGCCGAGGCGGCGTTGATTCGTGAAAAGCGAACCGCCGCACTCTATGCCATGAGCAGGGAATTGATCACTCAACGGGGGGTGGACAAACTGGCTTCGGTGGCGTCCCGCCATATCCATGACGTCTTTCATTGCCAGGTGGCAGTGTTTCTTCCTGATCGGGAGAGGCGGGTGCATCTTCATCGGGGTGAAGCCCTGCATTTTGAGCTCGATCCGAAGGAAGCCGGCATTTCGCAATGGGTGTTCGACCATAAAGAATCCGCTGGTCATGGCACGAATACCCTTTCCGGATCTGATTCGCTGTATCTGCCACTGTTAGGTTCTCATGGGGCGGTGGGAGTCCTGGCGGTCCGGTCGTCGCGACCTGCCGAACTGCTCGCTCCCGAACAACTTCATCTCCTGGAGACCTTCGCGAATCAGATGGCGTTGGCGCTAGAAGGTGCGCGATTGGCCGAAGAAACACAGGAAGCTCACGTGCAGATGGAAACAGAACGCATGCGCAATGCCGTCCTCAGTTCTGTTTCCCATGACCTTCGGACGCCGCTGGCGACGATCGTGGGGGCCAGCAGCGCCCTCCTCACCACGACCCGGCCACTGTCGACCGAGAGCCAGCAAGAACTTGTCCGGTCCATCAGCGACGAAGCAGGCCGCTTGGATCGGTTGCTGAAGAATCTCCTCGACATGACCAGATTGGAAGCGGGAGCCATGCAACTGCGCAAGGAGTGGCACGCGCTGGAAGAGGTGGCTGGTACGGCGCTGGCCCGGGTAAGATCGCGCCTCGCGGCACACCCTGTGTCGGCATCATTTCCGGAGAATCTCCCCCTGCTCCACGTCGATGGCGTCTTGATTGAACAAGTGCTGATTAATTTGTTGGAAAATGCCGCGAAATATTCTCCGCCGGCCTCGCCCATCGATGTGACGGCGTCGGTGAAGGACGGAGTGATCGTGACCGAGGTCTTAGATCAAGGGCCCGGAATTCCTCCAGGCGAAGAGCGGCGGATCTTCGAAAAGTTCTATCAGCTTCATCCCGATCGGGAAGGTGGTGTCGGACTGGGATTGACGATCTGCCGGGGCATCATCGAATCTCACGGTGGGCGCATATGGGCGGAACCTCGTGCCGGTGGCGGATCAAGGTTCCGCTTCACGCTCCCGATAGAAGAAAAACAACCGACGGTCGAACCGGAAGCGAACGAGCGCGATCGCGCGGCAACCTAGGATCTGTTGCCTATGCCATCTGCCACGACTCACGACGTCACTGTGCTGCTTATCGAGGATGAAGCGGAAATTCGGCGATTTCTTCGCACCACACTCCCCCCCTATGGCTATCGATTGTACGAAGCCACCAGCGGCGGGGATGGACTGGCGCAAGCCTCCGCTCGCAATCCCGACATCATCCTGCTCGATCTCGGTCTGCCCGACATGAACGGCACCACGGTCATTGAGAAAATTCGGGCCTGGTCAACCTTGCCGATCCTCGTGCTCTCCGCGCGCGACCAGGAACAGGTCAAGGTGCAGGCCTTCGATCTTGGCGCGGACGATTACGTCACGAAACCCTTCGGGGTGGAGGAATTGCTGGCCCGCATGCGGGCGGCCTTGCGGCATGCCAATCGCCCGATGGGGGATGCGGTCGAGCCGGTGTGTACGTTCGGCGACCTGTCAGTGGATCTGGGACGACGGCAGGTCTTCGTCTCAGGAACGGAGGTCCACCTCACGCCGATTGAGTATAAATTACTGACGACGCTCGTACGGTATGCGGGGAAGGTCGTGACGCATCGCCAGTTGCTTAAAGAAGTGTGGGGTCCTCTTCATATCGATGAGGGGCACTATGTGCGTGTGTATATGCGTCAATTGAGGAATAAGATCGAAGCTGATCCAGCGCAACCTCGCCACCTCGTGACGGAGCTGGGTGTCGGCTATCGTCTCCGAACAGAATGAGACTTCCTCCCGACTTTTACAGATTCTTTACACCTCCATGGTCAATTTTCATCCTGTTTTGATACGGCATGATCTAAAGTCGATCTCATGAAACGGTGCAACGATGAACGTCGGATGAAACCCGGCTTGGTCTCGTACGGCGCAGCCCTCTCAGCTAAGGAGCCACACCCGTTCAATCTGTTTCACGGGCTCTGGTGGGTGATTGTCCTCTGTGCGTTGGTCGCACCGGCTTATGCTGTTGAAGTCGGCGTCACACCCGATCCGACCAGGGAAACCGAAACCGATCTCTGGCATTATGGCGCCTACCTCGATGTCGGCTACATTGTCAATTTCAACTTTCCCGACAACCATCTCTGGCGGAATCGGGCGACCGCGTCCCGCCACAATGAGTTCGCGCCGAATATGGCCCTGGCCTATGTTCGCAAAGACGTGGCGGAGTCATCGCGGTGGGGGATGGAGCTCGGTGTGCAAGGAGGCTACGACTCCGAGCGCTTTGCATTTCTGCAGGGGGAACGGGAGGTCGGTGGGGCCGATACGCTGCGGCACATCCATCGCGCGAATGTGTCGTATCTGGCTCCGGTGGGCAATGGACTCACGATCACGGCCGGTCTCTTCAACAGTTTGATCGGTTATGAGTCGCTCTACGCCAAAGACAACGTCAACTACACCCGGTCCTGGATTGCCGACAACACGCCCTACATGATGTTCGGCATCAATGCCAAATATCCGGTCACCGACAAGCTGACGATCACGGGATTCATCGTCAACGGCTATTATCATCTATCGCATCCAAACGACCAACCGAGTTATGGCGGACAGTGGGCCTACAAGGCGACTCCGCAGCTCACCCTGATGCAGACTGTGTACGGGGGACCGGATCAGACCAACACGGCGCTGGAGTTCTGGCGCTTCTACGCAAACCATATCGTCGAATGGAAAGGCGAAGAGCTGACGTTGGCGGCTTCCTATGACATCGGGACCGAGGGCGTTGCCGATCGGCCCGGGCATCCGAGAGCCTTTGTCATGGGTGGGAACATGGTCGCACGTTGGCACGTAACCGGACCTTGGGCCCTAGCGGTGCGCCCTGAATTCTACTGGGATCGGAATGGGCGCTGGACGGGATCGGAACAATTCGTGAAGGCCGTGACATCAACAGTCGAATACCGGCTTCCCTACAAATGGACCAACACCACCGTGCGGCTCGAACATCGCTGGGATGAATCGACCGGAGCAGGAGGTGGATTCTTCCGGCGCGGGGAAGTGCAACCCGGGGTCCTGAGTCTCACGCCGAATCAACACCTGGTGCTGCTGGGAATTCTGTGGACCTTCGATAGTCCGTGAGGGGGCACTGAAAATGGCGTCGGGCTTCGTTCAAGCCCTCGACCTACTGCCAGGAGTACGCCTCAGCCTCTCACTCGCTGCGGCCTCGCTCGACAGCCATTTTGATTGCCCGCGCCGCTGTTCAATTGGACAGGCGTTGTTTGTCTCTCAAGAGCCGCAGCGTATCGGCGAGTTCTTTCCCGAACCGTGTCATTGCCACATCCTTGGCCTCGGCAATGGCGG
>CAZKVY010000128.1:0-6460 GCA_964556305.1 uncultured Nitrospira sp.
GCACCGGCAACATGGTGTTCTTCAAAGGCGGGTTCATGAATTTGAACCAGGACCGCGGTGGTCAGATTTTTACGGATACAGCCGGCATCGCCGGCGTCAACGGAGGCAATGCCGGATGGTACGCGGGAGCGGGTTTGGATCTCGTCATGTCGAAGGATGTCTGGGGAGGAATGGACAAGACCTGGGTGGTCGGTGAAATCGGACTGCAATTTAACAGCATCAATTCATCTCGCGTGAATAATGCAGCTGGAAGCATTGCGACAAGAACATTGACCGACACGCTGGCCACCGATCCGCAGAAAGTGCAGCTCACCATGGTGACGATCGACGTGGCTCCGAAGATCAAGTTTATGGAAGGCAGCGCGTTCAGACCATGGGTCATTCCGATCGGTCTGGATATTCATGTCATTAGTCCCCCGTCGAACCGGACGCAGTACCTCGATATGGGCGTGCAGTTCGGCGCCGGGTTCGAGTATGCCGTATGGAAGGCGTTTAAAGTCGGGGTTGATGCCCGATACCACCTGACCGCACGTCTGACGAACACCAACAACGATTATTTCCAAGTTGGGCCGTATGTCGGCATTTCGTTCTAAGGCACAGAGGCAGGTGGGTGAGACGCTTTCTTGCCACATTGCAACTCGGTCATAAGCTAAGGAGCATGAGGTAGCCCTGCCGGTTGCTCACCTGGCAGACCGGTGTGGCGCCAGTCCTTAGTAGAGGACTCCGGAGGGATCTTCCCGAACACATCGATTCGGCGCTGCAAGCGATCGGTGAATCCGTCCTATTCAAGGAACGTGGGCAGCCGTGAGGGGACAACGGATGTCCAGCCTCGTCGCCTTGTGGAATCGGCTCGACTGCTACCGGCAGAGCCTCTCATGTTGCGACCGGGTGAGCCACTGCAGAAACAAAGCCGCGAGCGTTCGAGCCGGATTGAGCTGCGGGCTGGCTTTCTGTTTGGCACACTGTCAGTTCTTCTGCCCCCTGTGTACCTTGAATGACACTCCTTTTGCCCAGTCAATTGTGCATCCGGAGACGCATATCTTGGCGCTCCTGGGAGAAATTGATTGGTGCCCGAATTTAACCCGTCCTTCTGACCAATAGCGTCACTCGCCTTGCACCGCCCTTCGCCCATCTGTCATGGTGCCGTGGGTCACAAAGAACAGGAGGGCCTTGTGTTTGCACTGGTCTGGATTCACCTACTGGCGGCGGTGGTGTGGGTCGGCGGCATGGTGTTCTTGTCCGTCGTCCTGGTGCCGGTACTAAAGCGGGATGGGGGTTTTGCGCGGCACGCCGCGCTCTTTCGAGCGGCTGCCTATCGATTCAGGGCCGTGGTATGGGGCGCGATGGGGATTCTGGTCGCCACTGGATCGGCGTTGGCCATTGAGCGAGCGATTCCCCTGACTGATCCATCGCAGTGGCCGTCTATTTTCATGGCGAAGATCGCGCTAGTGGCCTTTTTGTTCACGCTCACGCTGCTGCACGATCTAGCGGTGGCACCACAGGTGCGGCGCATTCTTGGAACGGCTGAAGCCGCAAGGAGTGCGCGGGATCGTCTATTAGTGCGCTATTCCGTTCTCGTGCCGCGCCTGTCGTTGTTGGTGGCGTTGTTCGTTCTCTTGGCGGCCGTGGTGCTCGCGAGGACGTAGTCGGTTCAAATGGTGAACGGGTGCCGCGCCGACCGAATCTTCCGTACGGTGCGGCGTGTTCGTGGGACGCGCACCACGCATCTGCTGCGCGCTTGGTCGCGAACATCAGGGCGGAATCGAGTTGGTATGGAGCGTCGTTACTGTGTCGCCGGACTCCTTGATGGACGCAGTGCATGGACCAGACGTTCGGCCTGCGCTTGGCTCGAGAGGGCGAGTTTCATCACCACGCCGCATAACGTGAACACGACGGCGTTGAGCAGGAAGAATACGAGGGCCAAAGAGCCAGTCGTAAAGGTCCAAGCTTCCGAGTCTGTCCGATTGCGCGCTAATACCCGTGATTCCTCGTCACGGATTTGTCCGGTGATGTCGTGGATAGTGTCCATCGTCCGATTCTGACGATTCTGGGTCACAACGGATTTGGCGTCTGGAAGTCCTTTGGTCTGCCGTGTGACAATGGCGAGGTCCATTTCGTCCGACCGCTGGTCGACCTGTGTGGCAAGATAGGCTACCCGGTCTTGCTGGGTGCTATTGTCTCTGGTCAGACTACCGATCCGTCGAATCTGTTCCCGGAGCATGTCGATGGCTTCTCGGTATGACGTCAGATATTCCTCTGATCCAGTGATGAGGTATCCCCGCTGATTGGTTTCCGCCCCCGTCACGATGCTCCTGACCCGTTCTAGTTCAATCAAGACCTGCTCACTCCTGGTTGCCCAGTTGTTCGAGGTTTTCACATGCATGAAGCTAAGGAAACAGGCCGCAACGATGGCCTCGACGGCGAGGAATCCGACAACAAGGGCGATGATGAGACCTTTGCTGGCATGCATACGACGGAGCATGGGTACCCTCCACGATAATACGTCCATACTACTGGTAATGACTCCGGGGGAGCCAAGTCAACCTGACAAATCCCCTAGGCGTAACGGGAATCTATCCAATTGTCGCTTTCCGAGACGCGTTTCGAGCCAAGCGGCTTCCACATCTCGATCACCACGACATAAAGATGATGCCCATTGCTCAGCAAGACTCTCTGCCCCCCTCTTTGAATCCAAATCGATCCGCATGTCTCCCAATAGTGGCGTAGGAATAGGTTGTGCATGCCCATAGGTCTAGGAGTTGGTCATACGCAGAACGGACAAGGTTGCACAGGTTGGATAGCAGGCGAGCGGGGAGCCGCTCTATTTGACGAGGAGGGGGGCATCATGGCGAGGGTGGTCATCATTGGAGCGTCTATCGGCGGGTTACCAGCGGCCTATGAAGCGCGAGAACTATTAGCCAAGAAACACAAGGTGACGGTGATCTCCAATGTGGACACATTCCACTTTGTGCCGTCAAACCCTTGGGTGGCGGTCGGATGGCGTACCCGGAAGGATATTAGTTTCGCGCTGGGGCCGGTGCTGGAGAAGAAAGGCGTGGAATACATTCATGCCATGGCTGAGCGGATTGAGCCCGAACAGAATCGTGTCATCACCTCGAAAGGCGAAGTCCCCTATGATTACCTGATTATCGCCACCGGGCCGAAGCTCAATTTCGGCGCGGTGCCCGGGCTGGGGCCGAGCGGCTATACGCAATCGGTCTGTAATGTAGACCATGCCGAGCAGGCCTGGGGGAGTTATCAGGCGTTTCTCAAAGATCCCGGTCCCATCGTCGTGGGGGCGGCGCAAGGAGCATCCTGCTTCGGCCCCGCATATGAAATGGCGTTTATTCTCGATGCCGATCTTCGCAAGAAGAAACTCCGGAAGAAAGTACCGATCTTTTTCGTGACACCCGAGCCCTATATCGGGCACATGGGCCTGGCAGGGGTAGGTGCTTCCCGTCGGCTGATGGAGGATGAGTTTGCCGAGCACGCGATGAGGCCGATTTGTAATACGGCGATCAAGGAGGTACAGCCAGGGAAGATGGTGCTGGAGGGAGGACAGGAGATTCCCTTCCGATATTCGATGGTCATTCCGCCCTTTGCCGGGGTGGATGCGGTAGCGGGGACCCCTGGGCTGTGCAACCCGAAAGGGTTTGTGAATATCGATGCGTATCAGGCCAATCCCAAGTATAAAAATATCTATTCGGTCGGTGTCTGCGTGGCTATTCCTCCGGTGGAACAGACTCCGATTCCCACGGGTGCTCCTAAGACCGGCTACATGATCGAGTCAATGGTGTCGGCGGCCGTGCATAACATCAAGGCGGATATCGATAACGATTCGAAACGCGAGACCGCCACATGGAATGCAATCTGCCTGGCCGACATGGGCGACACCGGGGTGGCGTTCGTTGCCTTGCCGCAGATGGCGCCGCGCAATGTGACCTGGGCAAAGAAGGGGAAGTGGGTGCATCTTGCGAAAATCGCGCTGGAAAAGTACTTCCTGCGAAAAATGAAAAAGGGTGTGAGCGAACCCTATTACGAAAAGGTCATCTTGAAAGCGATGGGTATTGCGAAGCTGGAAGAGCCGGCGTGAGGAAGAACCGTAGAATTTTATGATGGAGCAGGCACTGCGCGCGATGTTATCCGGGGTGCCGATCGGCCTGCAACTGGGCGCGACCGGAACGGGCGGCGCGATTCTAGGAGTGCCGCTGATGGTGTATATCGCCGGCATGTCCCTCCAGCGGGCGGCGGCCATGTCGCTGATAATCGTGGCCACGTCTTCGCTGGTCGGCGCCTGGGAATATGGCCGGCAAGGGATGGTCAAACCGAAGGCCGCGGCGGCGTTCAGTTGGACGGGTATGATCGGATCGTGGGCCGGCGCCTTCGGCCATCGCCTGGTTCGAGAAGAAGTGCTGCTGGTTCTGTTTGGACTGTTGTTATTGCTGGTCCGGATCGTTATGGCGCGGCAACGTCACCTCACGGCTGACCGCGCGGATGATGAGGGTTGCGCCACCCGTTTCCCTCGCACCTGTTGGGTGAAGGTGGGAGGAATCGGGTTGATCGTGGGGACGTTGAACGGGTTATTCGGTGTCGGCGGCGGCTTCATGGTGGTTCCCGCGTTGATTTTGGTGCTGGGCTTTCCTGCGCGCGCGGCGATTGGGACTTCGCTCACCATCATTTTTCTGATCTCCATCGGCGGCGTGATAGGCCATATGCAATTCGGACATGTCGATTGGAGCCTTTTGGGATACGTGCTCCTGGGGAGTGTGACGGGCATGTTGCTGGGTGTTCGCTCGGATAGCTGGGTGTCGCCCACGGTGATGAGGCGTGTGACCGCCTCGATCACGATTTCAATCGCAGGAACACTCATCGTGGTGAATCTTGCGAAGCTTGCCGGATGGTGAGGCTGAACTCTGTTGACAGGCGGCGTATTCTGGCGTTCTCAATAGAACGTCGCGGTGGGACGAAGGCCTGTCCGGCAAGGGTGTGCGGTGGCCGGGGATGGGTGTCCCGTTCAACGCTCAAGTGGGCTACACGTTTGGATGATGCCGTATCAGCGTTCCTTCCTGTCCGTCGGATTCCGTGTCGCCTTGTGGATCGTGGCGGGATACCACATGCTGACGCCGGATAGTACGGCGGAGGCGGAATGGTCGGCTATCGCCGAACAGAAAACGAGCTATACGACGGATGCATTCCAGTTTTCTTCCGCCAGGCGAGTCCGCTTGACGGAGGATCCTTCCCAGCCAACGGTGGTCTCTACGGACAAGCCGCAAGATGTGATCTGGGAGCCGGCGCTGGAGGTCATCCACTCCACGCCCACGATGCAGGGGAAAAACGAACTTTCCGTGAAGGCGCAGGGAGCGATCTTTACCAACAACCCCGTTTTCAACCATGCCGACTTTCGCATTCAGGACCGCTTTTTCATCGACCAGTCCACCTCGGTTCTCTTGCGGTACCGATATGTGCCCAATCTTTTCCTTGGTCCGAACTTCGAACGTCGAACCGGGACTCGCTCGATTCAGGAAGAACGCGTCAGTTCCCATAATTGGCGCGCTGAAGTCGAACGCCGTTTGTCGGACCGGGTGACCGGAACGCTCATCACCCGATTTGGTCTCCGGCGCTACAACGAGGTGTTTGCGGAACGCAATACGAACTTCTGGACCGTCGGTCCCCGAGTGGACTATCACGCGAAGGATTGGCTGATGTTCACGCTCTCGTATTTGTACGAACGAGGTCTGGCGGATGGCCATAAAGAAACTCAATTTGCGGATGACGTGTCCTACTATCTGCACATGGTTTCGGCCGGGACGGAGATTCGGCTCCAGAACCAGTGGGATCTCGGCCTGACATATATCCATCGGCGAAAAACGTTCACCACCGGCATCGCCGGCGACCCGCATGTTGATCGTTTTGACGCCACGCACCAGGGGATTGCGGAACTGCGCTATCACATCTCGACTGCCGCGACGGCCATGCTGTCGTTTCAATACGGCAAACGTACCTCGACGAATGACCTCCGAGACTTTCAGGATTCGATCGTTTCCCTCGGCGGTCAGTATCGATTCTAATGTTTTGGTCTGCGTCTTAGCGTCTCTCAGAGGGACGAATGCTAGGTAGGTGATCTTGTGGGAAGACAACGCATCCCTGAATCCTTTCACCTCACGGCTTCTCATACGGGGTATGAAAGGAGGACCCTATGAAGGTCAATGACTGGCTCCGATTGATCGCCGGACTGTTCGTGTTGATCGCGGTGGTGCTGGGTGCAACGGTTCATCCTTACTATAATTACTTCGCGGCATTTGTTGCCGTAAATCTCATCCAATCGTCATTTAGCGGCTGGTGTCCGATGATGGCTCTTTTGCGGAGGCTGGGTGTTCAGGAATAACGACGCATCTGTGACGGCGGGATGGCTTGTGGTCGCGCTCCTGCTCGCGGCGGGCTGCGGGCAGTCTGAGCAGCC
>CAZKVY010000129.1:0-6420 GCA_964556305.1 uncultured Nitrospira sp.
GGAAGACCTCGCCACTCCTCAACCGGGGAGGTTCACGCATGGAAGAACTTACGCCGCCGGACTAAGACGGCCCGCAGAGATGAGGGCGGGCTGATCGTCGGTCGTGCTGACTGATCCTTCCCTGGCTTGTGTCTCACGACACTGTCCGATTTAAGGATAACAGCCGCTGCAAAAGAAGGATTGATGACAAGCACGAGGCACACCAGAATCCTGGGAAAAAACTTCCCCCGACGAACATCCTGATAACCCGTCTTCTCGAACGGGTCCTGTAGGGATAGACAACCTATTCGACTGTAGGCGTCCCAAGCGCCAACCACGGGCGACCTCCCACCGCAGTGTAGGGTCGCCCGTGGCATTTTCAGCGCCTGCTACTTTTCTCACAATGTGTATCCGTGTCTCCGGCGTACAAACCTGATCATCCACATCGTTCTTAATCCGGCGTAGGGAGATAGTGTCTGCTGCTGGGTGAGTCGGGACGGCGTCTTACGCGTTCTCCGGTTGATCCCACAATCAAGGAGCTGCCAGACATGCCAGCGGTCTCCTGGATAATCCGCATACGGCTACGAGTGGTCTGTGAGTGCCGATCGGTGGTGCGAGCTAGATGCGGTCCGGAAAGTCTGACACAATTCCGTCCACGCCCAGCTCGCGCATGCGCCGTATGTCCTTCGGATCGTTGACGGTATAGGCGAAGACGTGTTTTCCCAAGTCGTGGTAGATCTGAAGCAATGCAGGTGTGACCGTCGAATAGTGCAATCCGACGTGAGAGGCATGGAGGGCCACCACCTCGGCAACAGGGTCTAGCGGAAGGTGGCGATGCTGCAAGACCATGATCTGTGCTGCGGGATCTGCCTGCCGCACGCGATGGAGTTCCGCTAGCAGAAACGAGGCATAAATAAGCGGACTGGAAAAGCCGACGCGTTTTACGATCGCGCAGGCCTCATTGCCGATCCCTTCGACTTTCAGTTCGAGAATGACCCCCATGGCCTTCCCGGAGATATCCAGCGCTTCTTCTAGCGTGGGAATGCGCTGCCAATTGCCTGCATCCAGCCGTTGAACCTGCTCCAAGGAGAGCTCGGCGAGAGTGCCGGATTTGTTGGTGGTGCGATCGATGGTCTCATCATGCAGCAGTACGAGATGGCCGTCGCTAGTTTCGCGCAGATCGATCTCAACGAAGTCGGCGTGAAATGATCGAGCTTTCCAAATGGCGGCGAGAGTATTTTCGGGAGCGTGGCCGGCGGCTCCGCGATGACCGATGCGAAGGATGGAATCGATAGTGACCTCGCCTGAGAAGGTCTGAAGGTTTCTCCCCCGCATATCCCCGACTGGGATCGAGAGGGGGTTTCTTTTCCAACCGCACTTCCCTACCATATTTCGCATCTCTCTGCAAAGGCAGTTGAGGGGTCGGGATGGATCGGTGCAGCATGACCCGTGGCAATTATCAGGTGAGCTGAACACGCGTGCAGAATGCGCCGATCGGATACTCTTGCGAGGATGTCGTCATGAGTCACCCTGCTGAAAAGGAGGATGCCATGCTTGTTCAGGAAGTGATGTCGACCGGTGTGGTGACGGCCAAACGCAATGAATCTGTCCGTTCCGTGGTGACCAAGATGCTCAGCCGCCATTGCGGCGCCATTCCGGTGGTGGAGGATGGCGACGTGTTGATCGGCATGGTGACGTTGCGCGATGTGCTGATTCCGCTCTATCCCAATTACGGTGAGTATATTCATGACAACGTGCACAGCCGTGATTTCGTGGAGATGGAGGACGGGTATGCCGATGTCCTCTCGCAGCGCGTCGAAGAGGTAATGAGTTTGAATCCGTTGACGGTGTCCCCGCGCACCCCGGTGTTGGAGGCCGCGTCTTACATGGGCATCAAGAATTTTCGCCGGATTCCGGTCGTGGACAAAGGGACGTTGGTAGGAATCGTCAGTGTCGGTGATATCAACCGCGGTCTGTTTTTCGAGCGAGGGCATGCGGCGACGAGCCCATACCGGGTTGCGCAACCATCAGGACGGTAAGGCGGTTGCGGGACATATGGAGGGGCCCTTAGAATAGCCCTTCTTGCAAGAGGCCGGGATAGAGGTTCGTCTGCGAAGGAGTGATCATGAGTTTGGCCGATAAGACATGTGTTCCTTGCCGGGGCGGGGTTCCTCCCCTCCCCGCTGATCGTATCCAATCCCTGTTGACGGAGTTGGGGCGAGGGTGGACGTTGAGTCAAGACGGGCATCTTGAACGGCTGTACACGTTTAAGGACTTTGCGCAATCTCTCGCGTTTGCCAACAAAGTCGGTGCGGTGGCTGAGGCTGAAGGGCATCATCCGGATCTGCATGTGGCCTGGGGAAAATGCAAGGTGGAGATCTGGACGCACAAGATCAACGGCCTCACGGAGAGCGATTTTTATCTGGCCGCGAAGGCCGATCGTGAGTTCGAACCGTTTCGGGCCGTTGCCGGATGATTATGGTGATGCGCTGCGCGAAGACCATTGAGGTGGCTCATGAGTGACAGGGCCCAGGTGGCGCTCGTCAACATGCCTTTCAGTTTTTCGAAGTATCCGTCCATTCAATTGGGGACTCTCTCTGCATTATTGAAAGCGAAGGGCGTCGCGGTCGATTGTCATCATCTCAATGTCCGGTTTGCCCACAAGATCGGGATCCCACTCTACGAATCGATTTGCGAAAAGCGAGCATTGTTCGGCGAGTGGCTGTTCTCCTCCCTGCTCTTTCGTGACAATCCCAAACGCGCGGAGTATCCGCGCGTGTTCAAGCCGGTGTTCGAACAGATTGCCCGGGAAAGCGGTCAGCCGGTGTCGTTTTTTGAGGACATGGCCACGCGCACGGCGCCGCAATTCCTGACCGCCGCGATGACCGGTATCGATTGGGGGCAATACAAGCTCGTTGGGTTCACGTCCACCTTTGATCAAAATGTGGCCAGCCTGACGATGGCCAAACTGATCAAGGATCTGTATCCCGACGTGAAGATCGTCTTCGGTGGCGCCAATTTCGATGGCGAGATGGGGTTGGAATATTTCCGGGCGTTTCCGTTCATCGACTATGTGGTGGTCGGCGAAGGTGAGGTCACCTTTCCGGCTTTGGTGGATCACGTGTTGGGTGGCTCGACGGGGTCCGGACCGAAAGGCGTCATCTATCGAGAACAGGGCGAGGTCAGGCTCGAGCCGAATACGGCCCTCTTCACCGAGTTTTCGACCACCGGCCCGCCGGATTATGACGACTACTATCACCTCTTGGCCGAACTCGGCACCGAAGCGTCGCGCGGCCTGGATCGTATTCTCTTGTACGAAGGTTCACGCGGTTGCTGGTGGGGCGAGAAGCACCATTGCACCTTTTGCGGGCTGAATGCGCAGAGTATGAAATTCCGCGCCAAGTCGGCAGAACAGGTTGCGCAGGAAATGGCGTACTTATCGAGCCGCTACGATACAACCCGTTTTCGCTTGGTGGATAACATCATCGACATGAAATATGTCGACAACCTGTTCGGCCGGTTCGCTGCCGAGCATTGCGATCTGGATGTCTTTATTGAAACCAAGAGTAATCTGCAGAAGAGCCAGATCCGGACGTTGGCCGTTGGCGGAGTGAAGTGTATGCAGCCTGGGTTGGAAAGCCTCAGTCTCTCGCAGCTGAAAGCGATGGACAAGGGTGTCACGCCCATGCAGAACATCGTCTGCCTCAAGTGGAGTTGTTATTATCGGGTCGCGGTATCTTGGAATATTCTGCTCGGCTTTCCCGGTGAAACAAATGAGGACTATCGTCGGCAGATCGACCTCCTGCCATCGTTGTTCCATTTGCAGGCGCCGGAGGCGACCGGAAAATTCTGGCTGCAACGGTTCAGTCCCTACTTTACGAGACCGCAGGCATACGGAGTGCGTATTACGGGGCCGGGGACAGCCTATGAGTATGTGTATGATGCCGCGCGCGTCGATCTGCTAAAGATCGCCTACGATTTCGAGTATGAACTTGACGACTGGCCGGTGGATCCGCACGTCTATGAGGAATTGATCGGTTTGGTGGAGGAATGGCAGCGGCGGGCGCGCAGCAACGACCGGCCGTTTTTATATTATTCCAAAGCCATGGATTACGTGACGATCTATGATGGGCGTGATCCACAGAGGCCGACGAGACGGCGCTATGACTGGCCTGCCGCGGGCGTTATCGAGGCGTGCAATGAGGCGGCGAAAAGTCGTGACCAGATTCGTGCGGCGCTGAGCGGTGCGAAACGGAATATCGCCTGTTCGGAAGAAGATCTGACTGAGGCGCTGAGTATCCTGACGAGTAGTCGCATTCTGTACGAAGAGCGCGGGAAGTATTTTACGTTGGCTATCCCTGAGCATCCCTATTACTGAGCGGGCGCAGCAGCCGCGATCGTCGTCCCCACCCTACATTGATAATTTCTCCGCGACGTTGCGCATCTGGACGCCGTGCACTAGCGAGGCCCCGCCACGGATGGCGCAGGCCACGTGGACCGCTTCGGTCATCTCCTCCATGTTCGATCCCTTTTCCAGGCAAGCTTGCGTATAGGCATCGATGCAGTAAGGGCATTGCACGGCCTGGGCCACGCCAAGCGCTATCAGGGCCTTTTCCCGTTCCGTAAGCGCGCCTTCGGCAAAGACGGCACTGTAATAGGTCATGAACTTTTCCCACAAGACCGGGCTGCCCTTGCCCATCTCTCCGAATTTGCCAAGATCCTTCGAATGGTAATAGCAGTCCATGAATCACCTCGTAGGTTGAATCGGTCTGATGTGTGCTCGGGCGAAATCCTCGTTGAAGGCTTTCGAACGGTACCTGGTGAAGAGTGGTTACGCGTTTCCGGGCGGTGCCGGTTCGGCCTCGCCAAGGGCCTGGGAGAAGCGATGTCCGACGATGGTGGTGACTTTGTTCATCAACTCGCCAAGTTCTTTCCATTCGTCGGCGCTCAAGTCGGCTTTAATTTGAGGATGAAGTGCCCATTCGGCATTGACGAGTTGTCCCTTGCGCGAGACATGCACGTGTAGGAGCTCGACATCCCAGACATCTTGAGGGTTGACGGATGGGGCGGCTGGTTTCTGCGGAGGGACTTGGCTTGCCATGCTGCGTGCACTCCTTTTGCCGTACATGTGAGAAGGGCATGATACCGCATCAAATATCGCAGTGTACATGGGACGGCCGATGAGAATGCCAGGTCCGCGGTAATACCAGACTGCGTGGAGCGGGAAGGTTACGACCTGTAGGGGCGTTGATGGATCACGTCGAGCAGCTGATTGTGAATGTGCCTGTTGGTGGCGACGAGTTCCTGTCCGTAGAGTGAAAAGATGTCTTTCTGAAAACTTGATACCAGTCCGCCGGCCTCCCGCACCATGACGATTCCCGCCGCCATATCCCATGGGCTGAGTTTCACTTCCCAATATCCGTCAAACCGTCCCGATGACACGTAGCAGAGATCCAGTGCGGCTGAGCCGGTGCGCCGCACGCCCTGTGCGCGCAGTGAGATGCGGGAGAAATGGTCGAGATTGTTGTTCGTCGTTTCGCGAATGTCATACGCAAATCCGGTCACGAGCAGGGAACGATCGAGCGACTCAGTGGCTGACACGCGGAGGCGTTCGCCGTTGAGGTACGCCCCTTCCCCTGCCACAGCCGTGAACAGCTCCCGCCGCGTCGGGTCCAGGACGACCCCCACGATACATTCGCCGTGACATTCCAAGCCGATTGACACTGAGTAGAAGGGGAATCCGTGCGCGAAGTTGGTCGTGCCATCCAGGGGATCGATGATCCATTGGTACGGCGACTCCGCGGCCCCGTCACGCCCGCGTTCCTCGGCGAGAATCCGGTGTGTGGGATAGGCCGAAAGAATCGTGCGGACGATAGTCTCCTCGGCCTGACGGTCGGCATCGGTCACGAGGTTGATCGCGGCCTTGTGATCGATCTTGAAACCCGATCGGGCATGGTCAAGGAGTACGGCCCCGGCTGCTTCTGCAGCGTGAATGGCCGTGGCGAGGTATCGAGCGCGTTCTTCCGATGAGAGCGCATGCGAAGTATGCATATGCGCCGTATCCTAGCATGAGTGATGACAAGCGAGGCAAAAAGCCTTCGCAGTTTTGGGAGAGCAATGTAACATATTGACAAATAATGAAATGCAAATAGCTTGCTCTTGTATAACAAGGCTTGAATAGACATTGAGTGTACTCTGCTTGTTAGTGCGGATGATGCGATCAAATTGTCATGATCATCTACTTGACAGATTTTAAATCACTTGCTATAAAGCAAGTATGCTTTGTTGAGGACTTGCTTGTGGAAGAATTAACCGACATCCTGGTAGGTCTTGAACAACGAATCAGCGCCTACCGGAATCGCTTTCAGGAACTTGAGAAAAAGCGGCGTCGGCTCGACGATGAAATCGCGATGATCAAGAAGTATCTTGAACTTGCCGAAA
>CAZKVY010000130.1:0-6291 GCA_964556305.1 uncultured Nitrospira sp.
GGGGAACGTCGCGCGAAGGCTCATCTGCTCGGCATCACCTGCGTAAATGCCCGCCATCAGCGGCTCCATGACCCGCTCGCAGGCATGCCGCCCGAAGCGGCGACGAAAAAATGACGCGAGCGATTCATCTTCCGTCGAACGGCGCGGTGGAATCAGCAGGTCACAGCCCATCCTGGCCAGGTCGATCCACGACAACAAGCCGCTGCGAAAAAACGGGCCCAGTTGCGTCGGCGTAAAGGTCACGAGGCCTTCCGGTAACTCGTGCAGTTGCCCGCCCCTCAAGACGCTGGCTTTCTTTTCGACGGGGTTCGTGTTGATGAGTTCATCGGTGATGCCAAGCCGCCGACAAAGGTCCATCCCCCAAGGTTTCTGAGAGAGGAACGAATCCGGGCCCGCCTCCATGACCAGCCGACCCACTCGATGCGTGACGATCTTCCCGCCCCAGACGGGCGCGGCATCGAGGATCGTGCAGGACAGCGCCACGTCCTCCGCCGCGGCCTGGTCCAGTAGTGCAAAGGCCGTGGAGAGACCTGAGATGCCTCCACCGATGATGATGACTGACTTTGGGGTGCGCGCCACAGGTGGTGCCGCTAGTAGGGAGTGAGCCAATACGGTGACGCTAGCTGAACAAGTCGAGCGTCGGGATAGTTACCGAATGATTCCCGCAGGCTGATCAACAACGTCCCGCAGCGCGGCTGCAGCGAGGCACGAGGTGAGTCGTACATAGCTGGGTACGTCGAACCTCGGAGTGAAGCGAGAACAAAGTTGCAGGCCTTTTTCAACATCTGGCTAGTGAACCAGCGAGGACTCATGCGCCTCTACCACCGACGTCAGAATGTCGATCAAGGGGGCCGAGGCATTCAACATAGGTATACGTTTCAGTTGGATCCCCTTCGTCCTGGCCAACTGCGTGAGCTCGATATCCAGGTCATAGAGGGTTTCCACATGGTCGCAGAGAAAGCCGATGGGAGCCACAAGCACATGATGGGATCCGGCACGAGCCAAGTCATCCATCGCCTCTTCGACAGAAGGCCCCAGCCATTTTTCCATTGAGCGCCCTTGGCTTTGATAGGCGAAACAAGTCGGTTGGCCGCCGAGCTGCGCACAGACCGACTGAACGGTACCGTGGATTTCGTCCGGATAGGGATCCTTCATGGCCACCACGCGCTCCGGCAGACTATGGGCCGTAAAGAGCACAGGCACCTGCGCGCGGACCTCAACCGGAAATTGTTCCAGCGTCCGGCTGATATTCTCGACAATCGCTGCGATCAACAATGGATGCCGGTGCCAACTCCTCACGAAGCTGATCGGCGTCTCGTCGGCGAGTTCAGTCCTGGCTTCCTCAACCTTTTTGACATAGGCGGCGATGCTGAGTGAAGAGTATTGCGGCGCCATACATAACCCGACAATATGATCCGGAGCGTCCGTGAGGATTTCGGCGTACACATCTTTGATGAACGGATGCCAGTGCCGCAACCCCACGTAACACCGAAAACGTGCTTCGCTGGACGCGTTCAGCCGCTGCTCTAAAGCCCTGGCCACCTCGCGCGTCATTTCGAGCACCGGCGACTTCCCGCCCGTCATACGGTACCGCATCCGGATTTCCTCCACCAACTCGGGAGCGGCCGGTCGCCCGCCGCGGACATCCAGAAGGTAAGGTTCCACATTCTCAAGACGATCGGGTCCCCCCATCGCCATGAGCAACAGGGCAATCGGGCGTGGTGGCATAGACATCCGGGACCTCGTCAGACCCTATGGCGGAGGCGTCTCTCGCGAATCAGAAGTCTCCCTGAACAGAAAGAGCGACGCATCCCATGACTTAGTAGCGGGCGCTCAATTTATGGACCAGATCGATCGTGGCGGACACATGCTCCACGGGAGTATTGGGAAGGATCCCATGCCCGAGATTGAAAATATGCCCGGGTCGCCCTCCGGCCCGGCGAAGAATATCCGTCACGCGACGCTCGATTTCGTGCATCGGACCAAATAAGGTGACCGGATCGAGGTTTCCCTGCACGGCGCGGTCGTATCCCACCATGGCCCATGCCTCGTCGATCGGGATACGCCAATCAATGCCGATCACGTCACCACCAGCCTGGCGCATCGCCTTGAGAATGGCCGTGGTGCCCGTGCCGAAATGGATCAGGGGGACGCCTTCGTGCTTGAGACCCTCGAAAATCAGCTGCACATGCGGCATGACATATTCCGCATAATCCCCTGCCGACAGACACCCGACCCAACTGTCAAAAAGTTGCACGGCCTGGGCGCCCGCCTTGATCTGACGACGCAAATACCCGGTAATGACCCGCGCGAATTTGTCCATCAGGCGATGCCAGGTCTCCGGCTCTGCGTACATTATCTGCTTAGTGTGGATATAGTTCCGTGAGCTTCCACCCTCAATGGCATAACTGGCCAGCGTAAAAGGTGCCCCGGCAAAACCGATCAACGGAACCCGACCGGCCAGCATCTTGCGAGTCAGGCTGATGGCATCCATCACGTACTGGAGATCACTGTCATCGAGCATCTTGAGCCGATCCACTGCCGCCCGATCCCGCACAGGATTGTGGATAATCGGCCCTTCCCCCTCCGCGAACTCGAGCGAGAGTCCCATCGGTTCCAGCGGGAGCAAAATGTCAGCAAAAATAATGGCCGCATCCAGGGCAAAGCGGTCGATCGGTTGCATGGTGACCTGCGCCGCCAATTCAGGCGTTTTGCACAGTTCAAGAATCGAATATTTTTCCCGCAATCGACGATATTCGACCATATAACGGCCCGCCTGGCGCATGAACCAGACCGGCGTACAATCAACCGGTTCGCGCCGGCACGCTTTGAGAAATCGGTCATTCATAATGGGGCGCATTTTAGAGGGCCGATCCGAACAGAGTCAAACTATCTTGCGCAGCGGTCCATCGCCGAGTCTCTCTAGGTTTATTGCCGGCTCTGATGCAGCATGGAATGGTCCGATTCCTCCACAGGCTGGCTGCGGGCAACGATTCCGCGGCGCATGCCAAAAAATCTCACGACATTTTCTTGCGAATCTGTGTATAATGACCCCACGTGTCTTGAAGGGCTGAGTATAGACGCTCATTCATCGACACCATCCGAACATCAGCGGCCTGCCCCATCGCATCATTCGCAAGCGCCGCAACGATTACGTCACGCGAGTGCAACGGCGGCGCGACCCCTCGGTACCGCATCCTAATTCACACAACTGTGGAGGTGGCATGAGTAGTGATCTGCATCCGCTCACCTTACCCGAAAACGGTGAGCTGTCCAAACCCGACGAGCAGCCTGCGGTAGCCCAGGCCACGAGTCACACACCCTGGCTGACGGTTATGCACTGGTTTGATTCGTGGGCCGGCATCGAAAACATGAAGACTGATTCTGCCCCCGCCACCGTCGACTGGCTGCGGGCCATTCCCCTCATCACGGTCCACTTGATCTGTCTCGGCGTATTCATCGTCGGCTGGAGCTGGGTCGCGGTCGGCGTGTGCGCCGCCTTTTACTTCGTGCGCATGTTCGCCATCACCGGGTGGTACCACCGGTATTTCTCCCATCGGACATTTAAAACGTCCCGCGCCTGTCAATTTGCCTTTGCGCTGCTTGGATCGTCGTGCGCCCAGCGCGGCCCCCTCTGGTGGGCCGGCCATCATCGCCACCATCACATCTATTCGGACAAACCGGAAGATACGCACTCGGTGCGTCAGGGCGGATTTCTCTGGGCTCACATCGGCTGGATCAGCTCGAAGAAGTTCTTTCCACCCAGGCTGAAGAGCATCGGCGATTTTGCCAAGTTTCCCGAACTGCGCTTTCTGGATCGCTTCGATACCTTGGTGCCGACGATCTGTGGATTCGGCATGTTCGGACTGGGCAAGTTGCTGGAAGCCTATGCGCCGGGGCTCGGCACTAACGGTCCGCAGATGTTGATCTGGGGCTTCTTCGTCTCGACCGTCGCCCTGCTCCACGGCACCTGCACGATCAATTCACTGTCGCACGTGTACGGATCGCAGCGCTACAAGACGGGAGACGACAGTAAGAACAATTTCTTTCTTGCCATGATCACCCTCGGCGAAGGGTGGCACAACAATCACCACTACTACGCCGCCTCAACCCGGCAGGGGTTCTACTGGTGGGAAATCGACATCACCTACTACATGCTACGCGCCCTGCAGGCGGTAGGCCTGATATGGGATATCCGCGAAGTGCCCGCACATGTTCGAGAGGGCAAAAGCAAACTCGCCTGATTGAAAGCGGGGGCGGCATTCACGACCCGCCCCCGCCACCGTCCGTTTAGATCCAATCCGACTCATCTGCCGACGTAATCTTACTGCCGTACTGCGGCGCCAACCGATCACGGATTGCACGACTTACTGCATCGATCTCAGCCACCTCCGCCTCAGTCGCAATCCAGGCATCCTCGGGTATCAGCTCGATGCGATAGTGATTTTTTCGCATCGAAAACCATTCGATGTACGGATGGGGCACCAGATGGGGATGGGGATCGAACGAGATCAGGCTGGCATCACCGACCTGCGGATTTTCGACATCCCCAAGCACCTGACCGGCCAGGTCCTCATCGGCGAACCGGCTGTTTTTGAAGCGGATGACCTTGCCGAAAATTTCTCCCCGGCAATTGCCCGCGAGATAAAAATCGATCGCGCCCAAAACCGCAAACGCGATTCGCCCGACCACCGTGCCGTCCTGTCGGTTGTCGAGAAATCCCTCCTGCACCCATCGACTGTTTCCGAACTTTTGAGCCATATCACCTTCCCTCTGTACCCACAACCACTGACTTCGGCGATGCCTGAGCCATCTCACCGGGCACCCGCGATCCGAGCAGCACACCGCCCAGGATCATCGCGCTGCCGAACCATCCTTGCGCATCCAGATTTTCGCCAAGGAAATACCATGCAAGCCAGGCGGCAATGGCCGGCTCCACTGCGAACAATAACGCGACTTGTTGTGCAGGCAGTAACTGCTGCGCCCACATTTGCACGGCAAACGCTCCAGTCGCCAGAACTCCGGTGACGACAAGCCCCAACACCAACACACGGCTCGGCTCGAACATGGCCGGCGTCGGCTGTTCCCACCACATCGCGCCCAGCATGGCCACGGTCATCATGGCCAATTGCCAGGCGAACAACGACACGGCCTCCGTCGTTCTGGTGTACCGCTCCAGGCACACCATGTGCGCCGCAAACGCCGCGGCGCTGCCGAGAGTCAACAGGTCACCAAGATTGGCGGAAGCCGTCGGCTTGACGAGCAGCCACAGCCCAAGCAACGCAATCCCAATTGAGCCCCAGGTATGGGTATTCAAGCGACGCAAATACAGGGGAACGAACACGACATACAGCACCGTGATAAACGCCGAGTTAGAGGCGGTCGTCAAATGCAGCCCCACCGTCTGCAAGACATAACCGAGGAACAGCCACAGACTTGTGATGAGACTCATCCGCATCATCGCGGCATCGGCCGTCAGTTTACGGCGCATCAGGAACAGGACCGCGAAGACCATGAGCAGGCCGAGAAAAAACCGCAGGAACAGAAACGACAGCGGCGTGATTTGTTCGAGGGCGGCTTTGGTGGCCGGAAACGTTGCGCCCCACACAAAGGTTGTGAGGAGGAGCGCGAGTTGAGGCATGGTCAGTCGAATGGGAAGTGCTGCGTGATGAACCAGATCCGGCGCGAATCTGGACCAATGTGGATCAATCGGCTCAGAACACTCTCGTGAACCCGATTAGGGTTTGCAGAGCGCGCACTTGCGCTCATCGGTGGTCCCGGCCTGCTCCATTGCGGCGAGTGCGCGGTCCTTGTCCGGATAATCGAACCAGCCGCCTTCCCAGAAATCGCTACTGGAGACGCTGGAAGGCACTTCGGAACAACGGTCCCGATGAAGTGTGACTCGATCAATCGCGCGAGCAATGTGGATCCAATAAACCATGGTACCCCGTCAAATTCATCGTCAGGACCGTCGCAGCCCAACCCTACCACGCACCTCTCGGAGAGAGCAATGCGCAGAACGCATCAAGCCGCAACGACCCGCGACGGCAACACATGTACATTGTGGGATGAACCCAGGAGGTACGCGCTACGGCAGGAGCTGCCACTCGTCCTTCTCGATCACGGTCTTGACGCCGGTTTCCAGCTTCTTGACGTCTTTCTCTTCGAAGAGACGCATGTACCGCTCGATCCGATCCGGATCATCGATGCGCTCTTCCTGCATGACTCCACCACTACCTTTGTACTTCCGGATTAACAGGGGCATTTCAACCGCTCCTTCAATTGTAGCTC
>CAZKVY010000131.1:0-6234 GCA_964556305.1 uncultured Nitrospira sp.
GGATTCTCCGGCCGATAGCGATTGACCGGATTGAAGGGATTGTTGGGGTTGAACTGGTTGATCGGATTGGCGGGGTTGCCGGGATCGAACCGGTTGATGGGATTGAACGGGTTCGCCGGGTCGTAGGCGTTGATGGGATTCAGCGGGTTCCCTGGCTGGTACTGGTTGATGGGATTGAAGATGTTGAAGTCGCGCTGGTACTTTTCATCGAACCCTTGCTCGGCCCACACTGTCTCGCCTGACAGGACAATCAACAGCCCTCCGATGAGTTTGAGTTGTTGCACGCGGCCCTCCCTTCAGGCCCGCTCGCCGGCTTGATGCCGGCGACCTTCATGGCCTGCCCCAGGCTACCATGGCATCGTGACATCGGAGGTCACTAACGATTGAAGAGCCGGACATACTCGTGGAAGACGAACAAGCGACTCCGCTTTTGGCCGGTGAATTCCTGCAAGATCCCGAGCTTGACGAAATCGTCTACGAGCGCGGCCGCGGTGTTGGTTTGTGCCTGGATCAGCTGCGCCACGGCTTTGATACTGACCATCGGCGTTTGATAGAGCCTCCGCATGAGTGCTTGCGCATTGGCCTGACGGCGCAGATGGAAGGTGGGCATCTGCTCGCGTTCGATCCGCTCCTTGAGCGCGAGAATGTCTTTGAACACTTGGATGGACAAGGCCGCTGTCTCACGAATACCTAGGAGAAAGAAGCGCAGCCATGGCTCCAATTTGTGGGTGGAACGAACGGCCATCAAGTGGTCGTAATACTCGCCCTTGTGGCGTTCCAAAAAATCTGAAAGATACAGCGCAGGTTTGTGCAGGATGCCAAAGCTGACCAGATAGAGCACGACGAGGAGCCGGCCTAACCGCCCGTTGCCGTCCAGGAATGGATGGATGGTTTCAAATTGGTAGTGGACGAGCGCGATTTTGAGTAGATGGGGGACATGGATCTGGTCATTGTGCATGAACTTCTCAAGATCGCTCATGAGCTCCGGCACATGCTGGTGGTGCGGAGGAATGAAGGTCGCATGCTTGAGACTCACACCGATCCAGTTTTGGCTGGTCCTGAATTCGCCGGGCTGTTTGTGCTTGCCCCTCACGCCTTGCAGCAGGACGGCGTGGGTTTCCCGCAGCAGCCGATTCGACAACGGCATGTGAGGCAATTGTTCCACGGCAACATTGATGGCCTGAACGTAATTATGGACCTCTTGCCAATCATTACGCTTTTCCGGGTCGAGGTCACCCTTGTCTACGAGCGCCTCTTCAATATTGGTTTGGGTTCCTTCGATCCGGCTGGAGGTCGTGGCTTCCTTGGTGATGTGCATCCGAATGAAAAAATCCACATCCGGAATGAGTTGGGAAAACGCATTCAGCTCCCCTAACAGGCGATTCGCTTCCTCCAGCAATGTCTGGATTTGGGGATCGGACAATCTCCATTCGTGATTGATGCTGGCCGGAAAGAAACTTCGATACTCGTATTGCTGTTCGTACTCCCCGGCCCTGAACTCGCTAATTTCCATCGGTTCCCCAGGTACCCGTAACCATCCTGCGAATTTGATTTATCCAACGCCGTTATGTCAAATTCACGGCATCAAATTGATATAACCCACATCGAATGTCAACTGGATAGCCCAGAACCTGCTGTCGATCCTTGTGTTCCCGCCATCTGCCATACGCCATCGGCCCCCATTCCACCCACCCATTCACCTGCTTAAAGCGATTGTTGAAGTTGAACCGGTTGATCGGATTGGCGGGGTTGCCGGGATCGAACCGGTTGATGGGGTTGAACGGGTTCGCCGGGTCGTAGGCGTTG
Organism: uncultured Nitrospira sp.; assembly: GCA_964556305.1. Taxonomy (GTDB): domain Bacteria; phylum Nitrospirota; class Nitrospiria; order Nitrospirales; family Nitrospiraceae; genus Nitrospira_A. The sequence goes on from CAZKVY010000131.1 coordinate 1,807, forward strand.
ATGGGATTGAGCGGGTTGCCGGGCTGGTACTCATTGATGGGATTGAAGATGTTGAAGTCCCGCTGATACTTCTCGTCGAACCCCTGCTCGGCGCTGCCTGTCCCGGTCATCGCGACGAACAGAAACAATCCGACGATCATTCCGCTTCGCACCTGAGCCTCTCGCATGAAGGCCTCCCTTGTGCCTGTTCATTTCTGCCGGCAGCATACTCCCCTGCCGTGACATGGGGGGCACAATTGGGACTGAGGCGTGAAACGTTAGACGCAAAGGAAACTGGCACCGTTCGGACCGGGAGCGGACAAATCTGGAAGAGGTGAAGACGAGATCCGATACCGATGGCCCATCGCCTGGAGGGAATGACCGATTACGCTGCTCGCCCCTTCTTGCTCCGGCCTTCGCCTCGGATGGTGTTGGCCAAGTCCCGTGAACTCGCGCCGAGAAGCAGGAGCGAACTGACCAAAAGATCCATGGACACCGACGGATCTCCGGCTTCCATCTTCGCCACTCGCGATTGGCTGGATTGAAGACGTTCGGCGAGCTGGACCTGTGATACACCCTGTTTATTCCGCCGGTCCCGCAAGCTCCGGCTGAGGGCCAGCTTCATGTCGATGAGTGCCGCATCCGCGTCTGACAGGTCCAGAAACTCCTTCACCGACCCGATAGCCCATCCGGTTGCCTCCAGCTTTGCTCGTTTTGTGTTCTTCATCGTGATGTTCCTCCTACGATCCCATCACTGGGTCATAATCTTTCAACCGACGTCGGCAAGTCTCAATGACCGATTGAGGCGTCTGTTGAGTCTTCTTCTTAAACACACAAGAATGACGACCGCATCAGCATCTGCTCTGTATATGATGCGAAACGTGCCCCCCTCATCGGTGATCCGCAATTTGACACCCTGTTCCAATGACCGGCATGGGCCGTGAGTGTGGAAGTCCAAGAGACTCTCCCTCTTGCAATAGCCTTAACAGGTATCCCGCTTCAAGTCGCGCAGCCTGGGAAAAAGGCGGCGTCTTAACTTCGCTCCGAAGCCAGATAAGTGGTTTGTCCGTCCTGCCCATCAGTCACGCGGCGACGATTCGTTCGCTGACGGAAGCATATGTCATATCTGACATATAGTCAACCCGCATTTGTGAACCAGGCAAACAAAAACCCCTCACAACCAAAACCATCGCCACGCTCATCAGGATGTCTGCGCCTCAATGGGATGGGTGGCGGCTCAGATGGGCACGGAATCGCGAAGAAACGCCCTTGGGGCAGGCGATTGTCGGTTGTTTCGCAAGAGCAGAACCACGTTCGTGCACACGCGATGGGCTGCGGTTGCGACGTCACGGATCATTTGCACTGTCGTACGCTTAACGCTTCGATGCTGCAGAGGCTGCGACGAGCTTGCAGGTGGCGGTCCACGCTTCCTGGATCGTGGCAATCTGCCGGGCGAGCGACTCGCGCATGGCTGCACCAGTTTTGTCGTTCGAGGTGGGCGGCAGTAACGGTTCGGGATGCTTCCGGAGGATTTCGGCCCAGGATTGCTGCGTCGTCTGCTTGTAGCCGTCTTCGTCGAGCTCGTAGCCAAAGAACTTCGCCATCCAATAGGAATAAAAGAGTCCGAATATGGCTCGCTCCGACGGCTTCAAGACGCAGAACAGGTTGGAGAGGCTGAGCAGGAACCGCTGGATACCATAGAGCAACCGGCTGAATCGCTCGGACCGGGTCGTGACTTCACCACCCAGGTACGAGCGAAAGTCTTCCTGCTCCCCTGGATATTCCACATAGTCGTCGAGGAAGCTCAACCACGATCGGAGCCCCTTGTCCTTTACCCAATCGGTGAACTGGGCCAGAAAGATGGCGAACCTGGTGCTCGCTTCCGGGTTGATCAGCGGCGGCGCGACGTTCCGGATGCCTGCGATGTCCAGCCGGCGGCCCAGATATTCGATGGTGACGTAGTCGTAGTAGCAGATGAACTGTTGCGCACCGGAGGACCAGAGTAGCGACGCCAGCTCCCGGCGCGCATCGTCCCGGATCAGCTCCAGCGGCAGATAGCCCGTCTCCACCGCCAGCTCCAGGAGCATGAGGTGCGCGAGCGCATAGTCCAACGAATCGCGAACGGCGATTTCCTGCGGGTCGGTGACTTTCGTGCCCGCATGGCAGCGTAACATCTGCTGAAGCTTTCTATCGTCGGCGGGGTTCTGTTTCGCAAAGGCGTTCGCAAGGGTGTGCAGGTCGATGGCCTCGCTTTGATCGAGAAGCGCGCGGATCTGCTGCGGCGGTTTCAACTCAGCACGCGCCAGGGCACCTTTTTTCCACCAGGGCCCCTTGCCAAGGCTGACGTATCGCGCTTGTTTTTCTAGTTCTTCAGCCACGCTCATATTTATTTCAATCCATGGCCGATGTAATCCACAACGGCCGATTGCCAGGCCGCGGGTTTCACCAGCGTGCTGTGGTCGAAATTCGTCATGATCGATGGCTTCTGATCGCCGTCCCACTGAATCAACTCGTCGTACTCGTGGCCCACCACTTGATCGTCGAGCCCGAGGATGAGCCGGACCGAAGGCCATCGTTGGCGAGCGTAGGCACTCGCCGCCCACGACTTCAACATGCGGAGTTGCGGGTTCTTCGGCTTCAGCGCATTCTTGATGTTTCCGCCGATCCACCCGAATCGTGCCAGGGGACTGCCGTTGAGCGGGCTGCCGAACAGCGTGATGCTGTGGATGCAGCAATGCATAGTGGACGGTTGTTCCGACCAGGCGCAGAGTAACTGACGGATACCAAGCGTGCCCAGCGAATGCCCGAAGAGGGCGAGCTTCTCATAAGGCTGGTTGTAGGGACGCTGGCCGGTCGCGGCCTTGTTCCACTCCGTGACGATCAGTTTCGAGATATCGAGGTAGGTCTGAACAGTCGCCGTGTCATACCCTAGGAAGAGAAAATCCCAGTCGGCGAAATCCTGGTCCTTGTCGGCTTCTTTTTCGAAGAGATCAGGAAGGGTGCCCCAGGTGGTCAGGTAATTCCCCTTGAAGCCATGGATGAACAGGGCCAGTTTCTTGTTGGCCTGATCCGTCCGCCTGAGGAGCGCCCAGGCTTCGTCATTGCGATGCAGGAGTGTTCGCATGACTGGATGTCCCGGATCGGATGATGCGCCAAGGATAGACCAAGCAGAAGAAGCTGTCAAAGTCCGAGCGCCAGACAGCCAAACCCCGCCTATCGGTTTTGCCGGGGACCATCCACGAGGAGCCTGATGTGGAAGGCCGTTCCCTTTCCTTCCTCGCTTTCGACGCTGATGGTGCCGCCGTGCGCATCCACCACGTCTTTCACGATCTTCGTCCCCAGTCCGGTTCCGCCGGCCTTGCTGCTGATCGCCCGATAGGTGAACAGACTGTCGCGGACCTCCGGCGAGATGCCTTTGCCCGTATCGATGACGGAGAGCACGATTGTGCTTCCCCCTGCCTCGGTGCGGCCGCGCACCGTGATCGATCCGCCCGGCGGGACTTCGGGAATGGCGTTGTTGACGAGATTGTAGAACGCGTTGAAGAGCCGGTTCTCATCGGCGTTGATGACCGGGAGCTCTTCCAGCCCTTCGGTGCGGAGCGCCACCTGCCGTTCATCGGCAAGGACCCGCAGCGTCTCCATGACGCCGGCGACGACATCGTCTACGCGGCAGGGGGCAAACTGGAGCGGCCGGGTCAGCCCTTTCACGGAATCGGCGATCTCCTTGACCCGTTCGTGAATGCGCTGGGATGACCCCCGGATCATCTCGATGAGTTCCTGCGCCACGTCATGGCTCGGCTTCATGGAATGCAGGGTCGACTCGGGAAGTTTTGTGAAACAGTCCCGCACTTCTTCCTCCAGCAGCTGGGCCCCGCTCATGATGGGCATGAGGAGATTCTTCAAATCGTGACCGATGTCGCCCAGCACCCGCGCCACTTCGGCAAGACGCTGCTCCTCCACCAGGCGGGCCTCGGTCCGGCGTAGCTCTTCTTCGGTTCGCTTGCGATCCACATACAGGCCCAGCCTGGTCCCGAGATTATCCACCATGTCGAGGACGTCCTGATCCGGCTCGCGGATCGCGCGGAAGAAGAACTCCATGACGCCATAGATTTCATTGCCTTTCTGCACCGGAAAGGCAAAGGCCCCGTGCAGCCCGATCTTCTCCGCGATCTTGGTCCGCCGGAATGCCGGATCCACCACCACGTCCGGCACCCAGATCGGCTTGCCGGCCGCCCAGGTCCGCCCGACGAGTCCTTCACCCAGCCCGAATGTCCGGCCCCGGCTATCCTCCACAAACTCCTCCGCATCCAGCTGCGGGACATGCCACAGATCGACGAACCGGAGGGCCTGGCCCTGCTCATCCAGCTCCCAGAACATGCCCAACTCCCATTCGAGCGTTTCGCCGATCGCCTGGAGCACGGCATGGCCGACGTCTTTCAACGTGACTGT
>CAZKVY010000132.1:0-6218 GCA_964556305.1 uncultured Nitrospira sp.
AAGTAGACTGCGAGTTGCATGTGCCGATAGTCCTAATTTGCTGATACACACCTCCGTTACGGTCGTGGCTCCAATTCAATGAGCCCCTTTCGAATCGCCAAAATCGCGGCTTGGGTGCGGTCATACACCTGAAGTTTATGAAAGATGTTGCGGACGTGGTTTTTCACGGTCTTTTCGCTGAGGTCCAGGCTGTTGGCAATTTCCTTATTGGTTTTTCCATCGGCGACTAAACGCAGGACAGTGATTTCCCGTTCGGTCAGGTCATGTTCAACCCAAGCCGGTTTTTTGCCCTTTTTCTGAGACATGAGAGAGAACTCGGCGAGAATCTTGCTGGCGACCGAAGGGTGAATGAGTGATTCTCCTCGATAGATGGCCCGGATCGCCGCCACGATCTGGGAAGATTCGGAGTCCTTGAGCAAATAGCCGGTCGCCCCGGCGCGCACCAGATCGAAGATATATTGCTGCTCTTCATACATGGTCAGTGCGACGATTCCCATGTGAGGAAATTCTCGTTTGATTTGCCGTGTGGCTTCAATACCGCCCATCCGCGGCATGCTGACATCCATGAGGATCACATCCGGCATGAGGGTCTTGGTTTTTTCCACGGCTTCTGCGCCATCTTGTGCTTCGCCGACGACGTTGATGTCTTCCTTGGTCTTCAGGATGGCCGCCAGGCCTTCACGAACTACGCGGTGGTCATCAGCGATCAGGACCTTAATTTTTTCCATGACGAATCGTCTCCTTGTCGGCTAGCGGGATGCGTAACACAATGCGCGTGCCGCGTCCCTTCTTCGAATCGATCGTGGCTTCTCCGCCCACCAGTCGTGCTCGTTCTAAGATGCCACGAATGCCGAAGTGATCCCACTTTTCAGGATCGCGGAGCACAGCGTCCATGTCGAACCCGATTCCGTTATCGGAAATGGTCACTTGCAACAAGTCCAGCCGGATGTCGAGTTGAACCGACACCCGACCTGCCTTGGCGTGCTTCTGCACGTTGCTCAATGCTTCCTGGACGATCCGGAATAAAAAGATCTTCGTGCGCGGGAAGAGGATCGTCTCATCTCCGGTCACGGAAAAGGCCGTCTTGATATGGTACTGCGTTTCGTACGACTTGAGGTAATTCGTCAGTGCCGGGATGAGCTCCATCTTGTCGTAGTGGAGCGGTCGGAGATTGAAGATGACCTGCCGGGCTTCTTGAATGGCCATCTTGAGTTGAGCTTTGGACTCCCGAATTGTGGCCAGGCTGGCTTGAGGATTCTTGCGCAGCAGCTCTTGCGAGAGTTCCAGTTTAAAATTGACGCCGGCGAGGCTCTGCACCAGGCCGTCGTGAATTTCGCAGGCGATGCGGGTTCTCTCTTCCGTCACGGCCGCGCCGGTCTCCTTGACGTACAGCCGATACAGGGACTGGTACTTGTTCAATGCCTTTTCAATGTCGGCCGTGGCGCGGATGCGGGCCTCGATGAGCTGCCACATGAATTTGGCGCTGGCTCCCCCGATCACCGAGACGCCCATGCGGCGTATGTCTTGAAGGTATTCACCGACTTCGGGGTTGCCCGACACATCGATAACCAGATCCACCGGTCCGATCTTGAGCAGTTGCCGGTAATTGCGGGTGACGCGAATATGCAGACGCCTGGCGAGCCCGAGGCCCGGTGCTTCAGGGCTGATATCAGCGACGCCGACGATTCGCACTAGCGGGTCGTTGGCGAAAATCTCCATCAAGGCTGTGCCCCCGCGGCCCGCCCCGATGATGACGACGTGCGTGGCCCCCGGCGATCGCCGTTTGGTGGGGCGGAGGGTCGTGCGTCGTTCCTGTGATGTTTTGCGTGTCGCCATGAAAGTCAGAAATGCCGAAGGACGGCGGCTCTCCTTTGTTGGCGCCCATCCCTGGGCTTCTACACAGCACTCTCTGATCCGGAACAGCGAGGAGAAGGGGAGGGGCTAACGCTCCCGGCGCTGCTGGGCTAGGGATTTGATTTCTTCCATGAACTGATCGATGTCTTTAAACTCTCGGTATACGGAGGCAAATCGAACGTAGGCCACCTGATCGAGTTGGGAGAGTTCCTTCATGACTTCTTCACCGACGGCGGTGCTGACGATCTCCGTTTCCCCCATATCCTGGATGCGTTTTTCGATGCGGTCGGTGACGGTTTCGATGGTTGCGGTGCTGATCGGTCGCTTTTCACAGGCCTTTTTGAGCCCGGACACGATTTTGCTTCGATCGAATGGTTCCCGGCGCCCGTCTTTTTTAACTACGGCGGGCATGGTTTCTTCGACACGTTCGTAGGTAGTGTAACGGCGCTTGCACGAGAGGCATTCACGCCGCCGGCGGATGACCTCGCCCTCTTTGGCCATCCGCGAATCGACGACTTTGTCCTCGACATCGTCGCAGAAAGGACACTTCACGGGCAGCCGTCCTGCCTAAGCGGGAGACGAATCGTAGGCATGAAAGATGGGGAAACGGTTGCACAATGTTTTGGCCTGCGCCCGTACCTCGGCCTGCACCTGGCTGTCCTGAGGATGCTGCAACACGCGATCGATGAGCGCCACGATTTCGCGCATCTCCGCCTCGCGCATCCCGCGCGTGGATACAATGGGGCTGCCGATCCGAATGCCGCTGGCCACGGCCGGCGGCTTTTCGTCGTAGGGGATGGCGTTTTTGTTGACGATGATCCCGGCGGCATCCAGGGCGGCGTCGGCTTCTTTACCCGTGATGCCCTTGCTGGTCAGGTTCACCAACATCAAATGCGTATCAGTCCCCCCTGACACGATTTTGTAGCCGCGGTCGACCAGCCCTTGCGCCAGCGTACGGGCATTCGCCAAAACTTGTTGCTGGTAGCGCTTGAACGCCGGGGACATTGCTTCCTTGAACGCGACGGCTTTGGCGGCGATCACATGCATGAGCGGGCCCCCTTGCAGGCCCGGGAAAATAATCTTATCGACGGCCTTCGCATGTTCGGCTTTACACATGGTCACGCCGCCACGAGGGCCACGCAGCGTCTTATGTGTCGTGGTCGTCACAAAGTCCGCGTAAGGGACAGGATTAGGATGTAATCCGGCCGCGATCAATCCGGCGATGTGCGCCATATCGACCAGCAGATAGGCGCCTACCGACTTGGCGATGTCCTGGAACTTGGCAAAATCGAGGGTGCGGGCGTAGGCGCTGGCACCGACCACCAGCATGCGCGGACGGCATTCCTCGGCGATCTTGCGGACCGCCGCGTAGTCAATCGTTTCAGTCTGGCGATCGACGCCATACGAAAAGGCGCGGAAAATGATGCCGGAGAAGTTCACCTTGCTGCCGTGCGTGAGGTGTCCGCCCTGGGCGAGATCCAGCCCAAGGATCGTGTCCCCAGGCTTGAGCACCGCGAGGTACGCCGCCATGTTAGCCTGCGATCCCGAGTGCGGCTGCACGTTGACATGTTCGGCTCCGAAAATTTGTTTGGCGCGTTCGATCGCGAGGCTTTCGACCGTATCGACGTGCTGGCACCCGCCATAGTAGCGTTTGCCGGGGTATCCTTCAGCGTACTTATTAGTCATCACGCTGCCCTGGGCGGCCAGGACGGCGGGACTGGCAAAATTCTCCGACGCGATCAGCAGCAACTTGTCGCGCTGCCGCTGCTCTTCGGCGACGATGGCGTCGTACGTTTCGGGGTCGGTCGATTTCAACGCGTCCAACGAACCGATCAAATCCTGCATGCTTCCTCCGGGCGTGGCCTCTGATTCAGCGGCGACTCCGCATGATCGCGCGAGCTAGGCCGTGGGAGCGGCTTCTTCGGCGGCTTCCGTCTCTTCTTGTTTCTTGATCACGTGCACGGCAATCGTGGCGGTCACTTCGCGTGGCAGCTTGATGGCAATCGCGAAGGTTCCCAATTCCTTGATCGGCTGGGCTAGTTGGATCTTGCGACGATCCACGGTGAATCCCTGCTCGGCCAGACCTTCCGCGATATCCTTGGCGGTCACAGAACCGAACATTTTGTCATCCTTGCCGACTTGCGCAGCAATCGTCAGCGACACGGTTGAGATCTTCTTGCCATGCGCTTCAATGTCCTGCTTTTCTTTCTTGGCCTTTTCCGCGGCGGCGCGCTTGGCATGTTCGAATTCTTTGATATTCCGGCTGTTCGCCTCAACGGCCTTCTTGCGAGGCAACAAATAGTTTCTGGCAAACCCGCTGGAGACGTCTAAGAGGTCGCCGAGGTCGCCCACGCCCTCGAGTGTTTCTTGAAGAATCACCTTCATACTGCAACTCCTTCTGTTGGAAAGGGAAAAAGCATACTGGCGGGCTGTGCAAAAGTCAATTGATCCCGAGCCGCTGCGAGGGTTTTCTTCGCGGCCCTGGAACGGGGAGGCGAGCCTCCGCTCACGGTGGATATTCGCTCTGTGACGGCGTTTTGATGGTGCATGGTATCCAGAATCTCTGCAGGCGGCTGGACAGGGTCTTTCCCGACTCTTTAAGATACGCTCCCTATTTGACGACCCACCGGGTCACGGATGTGCCCCCAACGAAATGCAGGAGCAAGATCCCTTATGACCGCCATGCCCGGCACGTTGCCGGATCTTCTCGATCACCTGGCTGGAAGACTGGAACGTGACGCCGCGCAGAGTGCGGACCAGGGGCGGGATCAGACCGTCGAGCTCGTTCGTGGGCGGTTGCTTCAGACAATCGGAAACCTGCATCTCTACGAGTTCTTCCTTCCGCCTGAGGTGCGGGTGGCTGCCGATCTCTCAGCGACCCTGTTATTAGGTGAGGAAACCGAACCGACGGAAGGCATCGTGCTGTTCCAAGAGGGGGAGCGTCTGGTGCTCCAGGTGTTTGATGCGATCGGCGAAGTGGTCCCGCACGCTACGCTGGTGCCGGACTCCGGCGGATTGGCTCTGACGACCAGTCATCGATTGGCCGAAATGAGTAAGGCGGGGACCTCGTATACGCTGGGTCCGGCGGAACGTCTCCTCCCCATCCTTGAGGCAGGTCAATCCGGAGACCGCGCCGTGCTGGCAGCTGTGATCCCGACCTCGGTGTTGACCCCCCTCTGGCAGGAGGATGCGACTGCGCGCCGGCAAAAGGTTGCGACGCTCGTCGTTGAGTTGATTCGAGCTAACAAACGTATTCTCCTCGTCACCCCTGATCACCAGAGCGCCGATGTGATCACCCTGGTCGCCGCACGGGCCATGAAGGCAGCCGGGCTGACGTTCAAGAGTTGGCTGAGTCGGTACGAAGTGGCGACAAGCAAGGAAAGCGGAGGCATTCCCCTCCCGGAGTTGGGATTTGAGGCGCAGATGCATCAGTTCTATGCCAAATCCCGGTCCGACAAGGCGGCGCTCCGCAAGAAGTACGATCGGTTTCGCGAGCTCACGCCAATCCTCGCCTACAAGGCCCAAAAGCAAAAAGATCTAGACGAAGTGCGCCTCCTGGAATGGCGCCTGGTGACGCAGTTGAGCGACTACCAGGCGAAGATCAAGGACATTGACGCCACGCTGGCGCAGTATGAACAACTGCCAATTTGGAAACGTCTGTCCATGCAGGCCATGGGTAAAAACGTCGAATCGTTGCGCGAATACAAAGCGATCTATGAACGCTATAGCGCCGGACTCCGCAATGAGGTCGATATCGCCAAGCAGCGGATCGAGGAGCTGATTCCAGAGGCGACGGTCCCCAAGGAGCTCAAGCCCGAATTTGCCGAGCTGAAAGAGGATGTGATTCATTTGGGCGGCACAAAAAAAATCCGGGAGCTTCTGGCGGCGGAAGAGAATACGAACCGGCAAGCGTTCGTGCAGAACCGGCGGGTGATTATCACGACCGCCGCGCGAGTGGCGGCGGATCCCTTGTTTCGCAAAGTGCGGTTTGATGTGCTGATTGCCGAGGAGGCTCCCCGTATCCCGAGCCCCTTTCTCCTGGCCGCGGCGGGACTTGTGCGCGAACGCCTTGTACTGAGCGGAGACCTGCGGGAAGTGACCCCGCGCGGCGCCTGGAATTTCGAGACCTGCCTCTCCCCTGTCGAGTGACCGTCCCGGGGCCCGGCCTCGTGCAGATTTTCCTCCGGCTTACCTTGACGGGTTGGGACCGATCAGCGATAATCCCCCTCTACTTCTCAGGCCGAAGTGGCGGAACTGGCAGACGCACTGGTTTCAGGTACCAGCGCCCGTAAGGGTATCCGGGTTCAACTCCCGGCTTCGGCACCATCCATTTGATCTCTGTTTTTCGCGTCCTTACCCCATTC
>CAZKVY010000133.1:0-6160 GCA_964556305.1 uncultured Nitrospira sp.
TTTCCACGCCCTTGGGTTTGCCGAAATAAATGCCGCCGGTCAGCTCGCGGATGACGAGCATATCGATTCCCTCGATGACCTCCCGTCGCAATGTGGAGGCATCGGCAAGCATGGGATAGAGTTTCGCCGGTCGCAAATTCGCATAAAGTCCCAGTTGCTCGCGGAGTCCAAGCAATGCTCGTTCAGGACGAATGCTGTAATCCATCCCTTCCCATTTTGGTCCCCCAACGGCGCCTAGCAGTACCGCATCGCTCTGCTTCGCCAGTGCGAGAGTCTCCGCGGGAAGCGGGACGCCGACGGTATCGATGGCATGGCCTCCCACGTCCGCAGCCTGAAATTCAAAGGTATGCCCATACCGCGCCGCCACCGTCTTTAAGACCTTGACTGCTTCGGGGACAATTTCACGGCCGACTCCATCTCCGGCCAGGACTGCGATTCTCGCTTTCACGTGACTATCTCCTCTCGGCTATTCAACGACCGCCTCATCTTCCGCCTTCCAGGCAGGATCGACCAGGCAGAGAAACTCAATCGGATCCGTGCCGGTATTTTCCAGCGACTGCTTGGCTCCCGGCGGCACATAGACGACCGAACCTGCCTCAACCGTCATCGATGCGTCTCCCACCTTCATCACGCCTCGACCGGCAATGAAGTAGTACACCTCGGAAGATCTCAGTTGATGCCACAGAGACCGTTTCCCCGGATCGAGCAATCCATGGGCCAGGCTGTAGCCAAGGTCCAGCGCGGCTTTTCCCGGATGCAGCAATTCCCGCAGCCTGGTATGGTCCCCGGCTCGAAATTCAGGGCATTGTTGAAGGTGCGTGCCGAACATCGTGCGCCGAATTATGACGGGACAAGTCAAAATGTCGCTCCGTCCTGACCAGCGCGGATGCACTGAACAGGACGGAGGAATCTACCCTGCAGGTTGGGCTCAAATCAAGCTGACCTTCTGAATCCCTTCCGCCTGTTTCGCAGCGAAGTACGCCAATTTATTGAGCGCGTTCAGATAGGCCCGGGCAGCCGCCGTGATAATGTCCGTATCAGCCCCGTGACCAGACACTGTCCGGCCATCTTCTTCGAGCCGCACCGAGACTTCACCCTGCGCGTCGGTCCCACCGGTAATGGCATTGACGCCGAACATCAGCAGCTTGCTCTTCGTCTGCGTCATGGCGGCAATCGTCCGATAAACCGCGTCTACCGGCCCATCGCCCGTGCCGCTGTGCGACACCGCCTTCCCATCGATCTCCAACTCAACCGTCGCCTTCGGAGTCTTGTTAGTTCCACTTTCGACCTGAAACGACTTGAGGACGACCCGTTCGGACATCTTCGCCACTTCTTCGGAAATAATGACTTCGAGGTCTTCCTCGTAAATCTCCTTCTTTTGATCCGCCAGCCGCTTGAAGCGTTCGAATGCGTGATTGACCTCGTCCTCCGTCAGCTTGTAGCCCAAATCTTCCAGACGTTGCCGAAACGCATGCCGCCCTGACAATTTGCCCATGACCAGCTTGACCTGCTCAAGACCCACGGATTCAGGTCGCATGATCTCGTACGTGGTCTTATCTTTCAGTAACCCATCCTGATGGATGCCTGACGTATGAGCGAACGCGTTGGCGCCTACAATGGCCTTGTTCGGTTGAATGACCATGCCGGTGATCTTACTCACCAGGCGGCTGGTTTTCGAAATCTCCTCCGTCACCACCTTCGTATCGGCGCCGTACCAATCCCTGCGCGTCCGCAGGCCCATGACAATTTCTTCCAACGAGGTATTGCCGGCTCGCTCGCCGATACCGTTGATAGTGCATTCGACCTGACCGGCTCCCGCGACCACCGCGGCCAGACTATTTGCCACCGCCAGACCTAAATCATTGTGACAATGGACGGAGATGACTGCTTGACCGCTGTTCGGCACCTTGTCCTTGATTCGCTGGATCAGGCCACCGAACTCCTGAGGGACGGCATACCCCACCGTGTCGGGAATATTGATCGTCCCTGCGCCCGCCGCAATGACCGCTTCAATTACTTCACAGAGATAGGCTGGGTCGGACCGGCTGGCATCCATAGGAGAAAATTCGACATCATCGACATAGGTGCGCGCCAGTTGCACCATCTCCACCGCTCGTTTCTTCGCATCCTCTCGCGTCATCCGAAACTGATGCTTCAAATGGATATCTGACGTGGAAAGAAATGTATGGATACGGACCCTGGGTGCCCCCTTCAAGGCCTCCGAGGCCCTGGTGATATCTTCCGGCCTCGCCCGCGCAAGGCTACATACCACCGGCCCTTCGACCTCCAAAGCGATCCGACGCACCGCCTCGAAATCTCCCGGCGAACTATAGGCAAACCCGGCCTCAATGATATCCACACCGAGGCGCGCCAGCTGCTTGGCGATCATAAGTTTCTCTTCGACGTTCATGCTCGCCCCCGGCGATTGCTCGCCGTCCCGCAACGTCGTATCGAATATTCTGATCATCCTGCTCATGGCGTACCCTCCTCTGTCCTGCAACACACTCACACGGATTTTCCAACGCGGCCGCAGGCGACGAAAACACCGGAGGCGTACCCTCTGAGGTACGTTGAGGATATTTTCAAGCCGAGAACAAAGCTGGAAACCCGTTTCAGCACGTTGCCAATAAAAAAGCCTCCGCCCCGGGACAGGGACGAAGGCCTTGCGAGCTTCGTGGTACCACCCTGATTCGGCACCGGATGAAGACACCCTTCACCCGACACCCTCATTGGATCCGTGACGCGGATCATTCGGGACTCATTACGACCCCATCGTCGGGGCTTCACAAGTCCGGCTCGGAGGCGAGTTCAGAAGGCAACCGGCTGGTTCGCACCGTCCACCAGCTCTCTCAGTTCGGCCGACGCTCCCTACTGCTCCTCGTCAACGCCGTTGCTACTCTTTTATATCCAAGACCGGCCCATCAACTTTTGCGACCGGCTTGCCCGCGCTCTTGGTCATCATCGTCCAAATACGCGCAATCGGACCCGACAGTGCGTAACCCGTGAATGTCACGAACAGCATAGCCTGAGGCCAGGCAACAATCAACATTAAGGCCAGAATTCCCCAGACCAGATAGGTGAAGTGATCACCTCTCCGGAACTTCATATCCTTGAAGCTGCGATACTTGATCGTACTGACCATCAGGAATGCCAGCGCAAACGTAATCACGAGAATCAGCAGCGGCTTCACTTCCGCACCCATCTGGGTAATGTGAAGATCGAAGATGACCAGGGATGCAATGACACCTGCGGCCGCCGGGATAGCCAGCCCCGTGAAGTATTTGCTGTCAGAGGTGCTCACGGTGGCATTAAATCGAGCCAGACGCACAGCCCCCATGGCAACGTAGGCAAACATGACCGCCACTCCGAACATACCCTGTCCGCTGAGCGCGTAGGAATAAATCAGCACTCCCGGCGCCACGCCGAAGGACACCACATCAGATAGGGAATCGTATTCGATGCCGAACTGACCAGTGCTGTTCGTCAGCCGCGCCAATTTCCCGTCCAGCATGTCGAAAATCATGCCGACCAGGATGGCAATGGCCGCCACCAGATGCTGTCCATTGAACACCGACAGGATCGCAAACACGCCGCAGAATAAATTGCCCGTCGTACAAAGGTTAGGGATCAGGTACATGGCCTGGCGTTTTCGATGCCCCTTTGCAAGTGAAGGTCGCATAGTTGGTGATTTCATCGGAGTTCTCCCACGATGGTTTCGCCCCCTTTAACGCGGTCGCCCAACGCCACACAAATCTTCGACCCGAGCGGAAGGAACGTATCCATTCGTGAACCGAATCGTATCAACCCAAACCGTTCACCACGCTGCACGCGATCACCCTGCCCGACCCAACAGACAATCCGGCGGGCAATCAAACCCGCCACTTGCACACAGAGCACTTTCGCCCCCGACTCAGTCTTCAGCATCACGGCGTTCTGCTCATTGCGGATAGTCGCCTCCGGCTTGCTCGCGACAAGGAACTGGCCGGGCTGATAACTCACACCCTCAACCGTACCTGCGCAGGGCGTTCGGTTGACGTGCACATCGAAGACGTTCAAAAACACCGTCACCCGAATGCTTTTTTCCTTCAAATACCGCGGCTCAAACTCTTCCTCGATCGCAATGACCTTGCCGTCACCCGACGAGACCACCACATTCGGCTGCTGCGGGATGGTCCGGCTGGGATTTCGGAAGAACCAGGCGGTAAACAGCAGAAAACCGCCTGCCACTACCGTCGCAATGGTCCACCCCGCCAGCCCGGACAACAGCGTGGCCCCTGCAAGTCCACCGACAAACGGCAAACCTTCTTTGACAATCGGTATTCCGACGGCTCGATCAGCCATACCCCTCCAGGCCCTCTATCATGCTACCACGAAGAACCAGTCGGCAGAGTCAGTTTTTGTTCTTATCCACGAGTTGGTCTTTTTTCAGCCAGGGCATCATGGACCGGAGGCGACCGCCGACTTCTTCAATCGAATGCCCCTCACCTTTTTTCAACAGGGCGTTATAGACCGGTCGGTTGGCCTGGTTCTCCAACACCCATTCCTTGGCAAACTGCCCGCTCTGAATTTCGCCCAGAATTTTCTTCATTTCCTGCTTCGTCTGCTCCGTCACCACGCGCGGGCCGCGAGTGATATCCCCGTACTTCGCCGTCGTGCTGATCGAGTAGCGCATGTTGGCAATGCCACCCTGATAAATCAGGTCGACGATTAACTTCACTTCATGCAAACACTCGAAATAGGCCATTTCCGGCGCATAGCCCGCTTCCACGAGCGTTTCGAATCCGGCTTGGATCAGTGACGTCAGCCCGCCGCACAAGACCGCCTGCTCCCCGAACAAATCCGTTTCCGTCTCTTCTCTGAAATTCGTCTCGATGATACCGGCCCGCCCGCCGCCGACTGCACTGGCATAGGCCAAGCCTACTTGGCGGGTATTCCCGCTAGGGTCCTGATGCACGGCCAACAAACAGGGCACGCCGCTCCCCTTCGTATATTCGGACCGGACCAGATGGCCTGGCCCCTTCGGCGCCACCATGAACACGTTGACGTCCGCCGGCGGCACGATCTGTCCGAAATGAATATTGAATCCATGACCGAACGCCAAATAGGAGCCGGGCTTCAAATTCGGCGCGATCTCCTGTCGATAGATCGCCGCCTGCGCTTCATCCGGCGCCAGAATCATGATGACGTCCGACGCCTTCACGGCATCGGCAACCGGCATGACCTTCAGGCCGCTCGCCTCCGCCTTTTTCCAGGAGCTGCCTTCACGCAAACCCACGACGACAGTGGCGCCGCTTTCCTTGAGATTGAGCGAATGGGCATGCCCTTGGCTGCCATAACCGATCACGGCCACTTTCTTTCCACGGATGAGCTGTAAGTCGGCGTCCTTGTCGTAATAAATCTTCATACGTCACTCCTGAATGTTCAAAAGGCACATGGGTGGAAAAGACAGCTGCACAGAGAGGATGCGCGCTATTCGCGAGCGAGCTTCTTCGGTTGGCTGACGGCCGAGCGGATCGCCTCGCGCGCGATCGCCACTCGCCCCGTCCGGATCAGTTCCTTGATGCCGAGCGGCTGGAGCAAGTTGATGATGGCCTCAAGCTTTTTAGGATCGCCGGTGACCTCAATGGTATAGGTCGACGGTGTGGAATCGATCACATTGGCACGGAAAATATCCGCAATTCGCAACGCTTCGGCGCGGTCTTCGGCCTTCGTATGGACCTTGATCAAGGCCGTTTCACGCGAGACGAACTCGCTTTCGTTGAGATCTACGACCTTAATGACATCGATCAGCTTATTGAGCTGCTTGACGATTTGTTCCACGATTCGCTCGTCCCCTGACGTGACAATGGTCATCTGGGACATCGACGGATCAAGGGTCGGAGCGACCGACAGACTTTCGATATTGAAACCGCGGCCGCTGAACAACCCGGCCACACGAGATAACACGCCAAACTTATTTTCAACGGTGACTGAAATGATATGTTCCATCACAACGCTCTATGCTGATAGCTGTCGGTTGACAGCGTGTCCTACGCGGTTAAAATCGTGTCCTTGTTTTCGTCCGACCCGGCACTAGGCACCCCGGCCATTCGTTGTTTCAACTCCGGCGGATCTTCGAGAATCATCTCGTGATTGCAGCCGCCCGCTGGAATCATCGGAT
>CAZKVY010000134.1:0-6159 GCA_964556305.1 uncultured Nitrospira sp.
ACGGCGCGGCGTCCGTCTGTTCACTTCCCCTTTGGGCCCACGGCAGGATCGTCGGTGTCTTGACCTGCGAGCGCGGCGGCGAACAGCTCTTCGACCGGTTCACTGTAGAGTTGTGTGAAGCCATGGCGGCCTTGGTTGGTCCCGCTCTCGACTTAAAGCGCCAACATGATCGTGCCTTGCCGTTCAAAGTCTGGGAGAGCGTGCGGCGGCAAATTGGTAAGGTCATCGGTGCCGGTCACATCGGCATGAAACTCTCCCTTCTCGCGGCCGCAGCGGCGGGCGCATGGCTCTTCACTGCCACAGGGGAATTTCGAGTGTCCTCAAAAGCGGTGTTGGAAGGCGAGGTGCAACGAGTGGCTGCGGCACCCTTCCAAGGCTATGTGAAAACGGCGCCGGCCCGGGCCGGTGATGTCGTGAAACCCGGACAGGTGTTGGCCACGCTGCAGGATCGAGATCTGCAGTTGGAGCGTCTGAAGCGCCTGAACGAGCGCGAGCAACTGGCCAAGGAGCAGCGGCAGGCACTCGCAGAGCGCAATGCGCCGAAGGCCGAAATCCTCACTGCCCAATTAAGGCAGGTGCAGGCCCAACTCGATCTCGCCGCCGACAAGCTCTCGCGGACGCAGGTGGTCGCGCCCTTCGCAGGCATCGTAGTCTCCGGTGATTTGAGTCAGCAATTGGATGCACCCGTCGAAGAAGGGAAAGTCCTCTTCGAGATTGCGCCGCTGGACACCTACCGGATCGTCTTACAGGTGGATGAGCGGGACATCGGCCATGTTGCAGTCGGCCAGTCAGGAGACCTCTTGCTGTCTGCACTCCCGCATGATCCGTTCCCCTTTAAGGTTGAGAAGATCACCCCGGTGTCAACCGCGCATGAAGGACGAAATTTTTTTCGTGTCGAAGGCCGGTTCCTGACGAAGCCCTCGCAACTCAGGCCTGCCATGGAAGGCGTCGGCAAGATCACCATCGATCGACGACTTCTGTCCTGGATCTGGACGCATGACGCGGTGGAATGGCTTCGATTGAAGTTGTGGGCGTGGCTTCCCTGACAAGAGGATCTGGTGGCGGAATCGTTCTTCAGTACATCGTGGTATCGGGTTGAAGGGTTGAAACCGAGACTTCGCAGTCACCTGCGGGTGCATCGGCATCAGTATCGCGGACAGACCTGGTACGTCCTGCAGGATCTCGCGACCGATCAATTCCACCGCTTCTCAACCGAAGCCTACGGTCTCATCGGTTTGATGGATGGACGCCGCACCATCCAGGAAATCTGGGAGCAGGCGAGCGAACGGTTGGGCGACGAGGCGCCGACTCAGAACGACGTCATCGGCTTGATCAGTCAACTGCATGCGAGCGATGCCCTGTTCTTCGAGGCGCCGCCTGATATGGCCGAGTTGTCGAGGCGGTCGGTCACGCAGGCGCGCCGGAAACGATACACCCGACTGGCGAACCTATTTTCCTGGCGAATGCCCCTGTGCGATCCAGACCGATTTCTGGCGCGCTTCCTTCCCCTCGTGCGTCCCTTGATCAGTACGCCGGGACTGTTGCTGTGGGGGGCACTCGTCGGAATGGGGTTGTTGTGGGGGGGGACCTACTGGACGGATCTGTTTCATGATTTTTCGGACCAGGCGCTGGCGCCGCAGAATCTCGTGCTCTTATGGGTTCTGTTTCCCCTGTTGAAACTGTGCCATGAGTTGGGTCACGGCTTCATGGCGAAGGCGTTCGGAGCGGAAGTGCACGAATTGGGGGTCATGCTGCTGGTTTTTACTCCGGTTCCCTACGTTGAAACCACCGCGGCCTGGGGATTCCGGAGCAAGTGGCAGCGTATTCTCGTGAGTGCGGCCGGCATGATGGTCGAACTGGCACTGGCTTCGCTGGCGCTGATCGTGTGGATCAATGCGGAGCCCGGCATCGTGCGAGTGCTGGCGTATAACACGATCTTGATTGCCGGCATCTCCACCATTGTGTTCAACGCCAACCCGTTGCTGCGGTTTGATGGCTACTACATGCTCATGGATTATTTGGAAATTCCGAATATGAAGCACCGAGCCGGCCGGTATTTTTCCTACCTGACCGAGCGATATCTCCTGGGACAACCGGAGGCGGAGCTGCCGCAGGCGACAATCGGTGAACGGGTCTGGTTCCTGCTGTACGGGACAGCGTCCTCGCTCTATCGCATTCTGGTAGTGGCCGGCATTCTCCTGTTCCTGGGCGATCAGTTTCCGCCTGTGGCTATCCTGTTCGCGGTATTTACCGGAGTCATGATGGTAGTGGTGCCGGTGGTCAAGGGCGCGAACTATCTGCTCACGAGTCCGCAACTGCAACGCGGTCGTATGCGGGCGGTGGCCACGGTGGTTTGTCTCGTCGCGGCGTTGACGGGAATAGTCGGATTTGTTCCAGTGCCGTTCCATACCGTGACGGAGGGGATTGTCTGGTTGTCCGACGATGCGATGGTCCGGGCGGGAACCGATGGGTTTGTGACGCAAGTGGTGGCGACACCGGGTTCCCAGGTGCAGGCCGGCGAGGTGCTGTTTATCAGTCGGAACGCCGACCTCCGCGCGCAACTGAATGTGTTGGAGTTCCGGCTCCAAGAACTCAAGGCCCGTCATACGGAGCAGGAGCCGAACGATAGGACGAAGGCGGCCATCATTGAAGAAGAAATGAAGTACGTGTCCCAGGAACGTGACCGTATCCGCGAACGCATGGAACACCTGATCGTGCGCAGCAAACAAGCCGGCACCTTTGTCACGACGCGCGCGGAGGATTTCCCGGGCAAATATGTCCACCAAGGTGATCTCATGGGGCAGGTGTTGGATCTGCGCACCATCACCGTACGGACCGTGGTGCCACAGGGAGAGATCGATCTGGTCCGATACCAGCTCCAATCGGTCGATGTACGTCTGGCTGAACGGTTGTCAAATACCCAGCCGGCGGCCCTTGTCCGCCTCGTGCCGGCGGCGACGAATCAGCTGCCAAGTCCGGCGCTGGGCAGTCAGGGGGGCGGACAGATTCCATTGGAGCCGTCGGACGAGAAAGGGCTCACGGCAATGGGTCGGTTTTTTCAGGCGGATCTCACACTGGCCAACTCCATGGCACTGATGGATGCCGGCGGGCGAGCCTATGTGCGGTTTAACCACGGATGGATGCCTCTGTCTACGCAGTGGACTCGACAACTCCGGCAACTCTTTTTGGCGCGGTTCAATGTCTAGATCAAGAGGACTCTCCGTCATACAGGGGCTGGCCTACCCTGAGCGTCCCACACCTCGGACAGGAAAGTTGGATCGCTGGGCGCAAGCCGCAGTTGATCCGGTCCTGCGCCGTCTTCGAGCCTCAGTCCTTCGGCGGAAGCACTGGGTGCAGCAGGTTGCCGCTGCCGGCGTCGAATGCGCCCGGTTGCGTGAGGAGGGTGTGAAGTCCATGGCGCAGGACCTCCGCGCCTCCTTGACCAAGACAGGATTTCACCCGTCGCTGGCCGCCAAGGCATTCGCGCTGGTGCGTGAGGTCGCTTCGCGGACGATCAGGATGCGGCATTTCGATGTGCAACTGATTGGAGGGTGGATCCTGTTGACCGGCAGGGTGGCGGAGATGGAAACCGGCGAGGGCAAGACTCTGACGGCGACGCTCCCGGCCTGCACGGCGGCACTCGCCGGCTTGCCGGTTCATATCGTCACCGTCAACGACTATCTGGCGGCCCGCGATGCAGACCTCATGAGACCCGTCTACGAAGCATTAGGACTTTCAGTGGGCACGATTGTGCAGGGGATGACGCCGTCGGAACGACAGGCCGCGTATGCCTGCGACATCACCTACTGCACAGGCAAGGAGTTGGTGTTCGATTATTTGAAAGATCGAATTCTTGTCGGGACAGCGTCGAATCGGGTTCAGGTGCATCTCGACCGTCTGCACCGGCGTCACGCGCGATCGACTGAGTTTCTGTTGCGGGGCCTGCAGTATGCGATCGTCGATGAGGCGGATAGCGTGCTGATCGACGAAGCCAAGACACCGCTGGTCATTGCGCGTTGCACAGACAATGCCGCCGAACAGACCGCCTATGCGCAGGCGTTGCATATGGCCCGGCAGTTGGTGGAGGGACGTGATTTCATCGTCGACCGCGGGGAGAGGACGGTACGAGTGCAGCCGTCCGGGGAGACGCGCACGACGGAACTTGCCGCCGGCCTTGGCGGGTTGTGGCGCGGGCGTCGTCGTCGTGAGGCCCTCGTGCACCAGGCGTTGATCGCGCTCCATCTGTTTCACCGCGACCAGCAGTATTTGGTCCAGGAATCCAAGGTGCAGATCATCGATGAGTACACCGGTCGCCTGATGCCTGATCGTTCATGGGAACACGGCCTCCACCAGATGATTCAGACCAAAGAAGCATGCCCGCTGGACAATCAGCAGAATACCCTGGCCCGGATCAGCTATCAGCGATTCTTTCGCCGCTATGTGCGTCTGGCCGGGATGACCGGAACCGCGCAAGAAGTGGCGCGTGAACTATGGTCTGTCTATCGCCTCGGGGTGGTTCGCGTTCCATCGAATCGCCCTCTGAAGCGGCGAAGGATCGTGGATCAGGTCTATGTCGGGGCCGATGAGAAGTGGCAGGCCGTCGTCCGATCCATCGCGCAGATGACACAGCAGGGCAGGCCGGTACTCGTCGGCACGCGGACGGTCGCGGCCTCAGAGCATCTCAGCCGATTGCTGGGGAGTGCAGGACTCGAGCATCAGGTCCTCAATGCTCGGCAGGATCGGGATGAGGCCGCCGTCATCAGTCGGGCCGCCGAGGCGGGGCGTATCACCGTGGCGACGAATATGGCAGGGCGAGGGACCGATATTCGCCTCGCTCCGGAAGTGGTTGAGCGAGGCGGACTCCATGTCATTGCCACGGAACGTCATGATTCCGGCCGTATCGACCGCCAATTGTTCGGACGCTGTGGACGTCAGGGCGACCCGGGGACCTATCAAACGATTCTCTCCCTGGACGATCAGTTGTTCGTCGACCATGGCGGATCGGTTGGACGCAGGTTGAGGGGGGTGTTCGCTTCTCTCGGCGCACGCATTCCCCGGTGGCTCGGAGGCTTGTTTTGCCGGCGGGCTCAGCAACGCGCGGAGCGGTTGCAGGCTCGGATGCGTCGAGCGGTATTGAAAATGGATGAGCAGTTGGATTCCACACTCGCTTTCACCGGTCGTTCAGAATAGGAACATGCCATGCGTCTAAAAATCTTCGCGTCATACAGTCTGTCGGCCGCTTGGATTGGAAGCCTTCTTCTGCTGTCGGCGCCTGGGGTATCGCAGGCGGCCGAGTTGAGCTGTCTGATTCAGCCATACGTGGTGATTACCGTCACCAGTCCGGTCGGGGGGTTGCTGGAAACGGTGGCCGTGGATCGAGGAGATCTGGTGAAGGAAGGGCAAATTCTCGCAGTGCTCGATACAAGTTTGGAACGGGCGACCGGTGCCGTGGCGCATGCTCAGGCCGAGTTGACGAATCGTCGACTGGCGGATCTTGAATTGCAGCGGACTTCGGCTGAAGTTGGATTGCGGACGATCCGTAGCCCGATCAACGGCGTCGTAGTCGAACGCTACATGTCGCCGGGGGAATTCCCGAAGCAGGAGCGCATCATGCGACTGGCTCAGATTAACCCGCTTCGCGTCGAGGCCTATGTGCCCGTGTCCTTGCTCGGAAAGATTACCGTCGGCATGGAAATGCAGGTGAAGCCGGAGGCGCCCGTGAGTGGTTCGTACAAAGCCACAGTGACGGTTGTCGATCGTGTCGTGGACGCAGCCAGCGGGACCTTCGGTGTCCGCCTGGAATTGCCCAATCCGGACTTGAAGCTGGCTGCCGGCCTGAAGTGTTCGATGGTTGTGCCGGGTAGTAAGTAGTGCAGTGTGTCGTTGTCAATGCAGAAGAACCACGTTTTCTTAACGAGGAGGGGAGGTCAGTGATGAGGGACAGCGGATATTTCTCGAAGTTGCGGGAATTACTTACGAACGAGAGAATGGGACGCAAGGCGTCCCTCTCCAAACGGCGGCGCGCGAAGCGCGCCTCCCCCTTCAGGATGGAGCAACTCGAAGCGCGGGTGCTGCTGGCCGGCGATCTGGCCAGTGCCGTTACACTCCAGGCTGCGGTCGTACAGGAACAGTATACGGAGGGAGCGATTAACATTGGAC
>CAZKVY010000135.1:0-6117 GCA_964556305.1 uncultured Nitrospira sp.
TGAATTCATTGACACTCTGATTTCGGAAGTGATAGAGTGCCCTATTCTTGAGGTTTTTGGCCGACATCGGGAAGGATACTCCCGCCGTGATTACACAAATGCGGGTCAAGGGGCTCATCTTCGACCCCTATAACAATGCCTATATAGTGGTGTTGCGAGACGAAGACAATTCAGACATGTTGCCGATCTGGGTGGGAAAATCGGAAGCGAGCGCCATCGGTCTTGCGCTCGAGAGCGTAACCGCACCGCGTCCGATGACTCACGACTTGATGAAGTCATTTTTGGAAACATTCGATGCCAAGATCATCAGCGTCGTGATTACAGATCTGAATGACAACACGTATTTCGCCACCATTCATTTAATGTACGAAGACTCTGAATATACTGTGGACTCTCGCCCCAGCGATGCGATCGCCCTGGCTCTTCGAACCAGCGCACCGATCTTTGCCAGCGAGAAGGTGATTAAAAAGCAGTCGTCCGAAGAGCTTGAACAATGGCTTGAAAACCTGAAGCCCGAAGACTTTGGCAAACTGGACACCTAATCAAATGGATGCCGCCGCGCCACAGAATCAAGCCTCGGAGTTAGTCGCCCTGTCCGTCAAGCAAGTACTGGACGACGGGAACACCGACACCCGCATCGTCGTTCTGAAAAGTGACGATGCGAGTGTGACTTTGCCGATCTGGGTAGGATCCGCAGAAGGTAACGCGATTCGCCTCGCCATGGAACATGTGGTGACGCCACGGCCCATGAGCCACGACCTCATTCGGAGCTTTGCGGATCACCTCGGCGTTCGCATCGAGCGGGTGGTGATTACGGACGTGAAGAGCAGTACGTACTATGCGAACATCGCGTTTGCCTCCAAGGGACTCCATCGAACCTTGGATGCGAGACCGAGCGATGCCATTGCTCTGGCGCTTCGCGCAGGCTGCCCGATTTATGCGACGCAGGATGTACTCAACCGGCGGACCGCCGTGCACCTAGACGCATGGATCAATAAACAGGACGCCAACAATACCGAAACCCAACAGGCGTGAGGCCTGATACCTCACATTAGAATCCTTTCGTGCAGGAGTAGATGGAGACCATGACAAAAACGTATCTTGAAAAACCCGCTAATGTGCAACGAAAATGGTACCTCGTGGACGCTGAGGGCAAGACACTTGGTCGCCTTGCGGCAAAAGTCGCCACCCTACTGCGAGGCAAACATAAGCCGACCTTTACTCCCCATGTCGATACCGGGGATCATGTCGTCATTGTCAACGCAGAAAAGGTCGTGCTCACCGGCAACAAGATGGAGAGCAAGACCTATTCGACTCACAGCGGATTTCCTGGCGGCTTGAAGACGCTCACTGCAGAGCATATTCACCGCAAGGATCCGACCAAACTGTTGACGAAGGCCATCGAGGGTATGCTGCCCAAGAATCCACTCGGCAACCACATGGCGAAAAAGTTGCGGGTGTACGCCGGCGCAACGCACCCGCACCAAGCCCAAAAACTGGAATCACTCTCGTTGTAATTTTTAATCTTCGAATTCGATCAGTGAAGGAGACCGCCTGATATGGCAGCAATGACGCAGTACGCAACCGGAAAGAGGAAAAGCGCCATCGCGCGCGCATGGGTCACCGCAGCCGCTGGCGACATCGTCGTCAACGAGAAGCCGCTGGAAAAAGCGTTTCCCCGCCCGACGCTACGGAATGTGATTCAATTTCCGTTTGAGTTGGCCGGGGTGGCGGGCAAATATTCCGTCCGAGCCACCGTCTATGGTGGTGGCCCCGCAGGCCAGGCCGGCGCGCTCCGCCATGCCATCTCGAAAGCGCTGGTCATCATGAGCGCGGCATTCCGCGGTCCCCTCAAGAAGGAAGGCCTCCTGACCCGCGATTCTCGCGTGAAAGAACGCAAGAAGTACGGTCAGAAGGGTGCCAGAAAGCGCTTCCAATACTCGAAGCGGTAACGATCGACTGGAGCAACAGGGTTCAAAAGGGAAGGCTCCGCAGCCTTCCCTTTTTTATTGGATCGGCGCACACGGCGAGCACCAAGTTGTGATGGACCTGGAGGCGTAAGATGACGTCGTCGGTACGAGTAGCGGTAGCAGGGGCCAGCGGCTATACGGGAGCTGAATTAGTGCGGCTGCTTTCTCAGCATCCGCGTGTCCAACTCACAGCAGTCACTTCCGAAAAGTCAGCCGGCATGGCCATCGCAGCCGTGTATCCCCATCTGCAGGGAATTGTTCCCCTCTCTTTTGAAGCGTTGGCACCGGAAGCGCTGGCAGAGCGGGCCGATGTCTTGTTTCTCGCGCTTCCCCACACCAAATCGATGGGTCCAGTAGCAAGCTGCATGAAAGCCGGCAAGCGTGTCATCGATCTGAGCGCAGACTTCCGCCTGAAGGATCCTGCTACGTATGAAACCTGGTACCAGACTGCGCATGCGCATCCCCATTTGATCAAAGATGCCGTGTACGGCCTGCCGGAACTTCACCGGTCCGCCATCGCACAGGCGCGGCTCGTGGCCTCGCCAGGATGTTACCCCACCGCCGCGATCCTCCAGCTGGCGCCCTTGATCGCCCATGGGTTGGTCGCACCTGATAGCATTGTGATCGACTCGAAATCCGGTATCTCCGGCGCGGGGAGAAGCCCTGCCCTGCCCTATCACTTCCCCGAGGCCCACGAATCACTGGAGCCCTACAAGATCGGTCAGCATCGGCATATCCCAGAAATCGAGCAAGAACTCAGTGGATTAGCAGGCACAAGGGGACAAGCGGCTCGCGGTCACCAGGGTCCCGTCACAGTCGCCTTCACACCCCATCTGGTTCCCATGAATCGAGGAATCCTCAGTACTGCCTATGCACGAATGAAAGATCAGCCCGATGTGGCCGAGTTACGAACACTTTACCGGGAGTTTTATAAGGGTGAGCGATTCGTGCGACTCTTGGAAGGAGCCATGCCGAATCCCCGCCACGTGCGAGGCGCCAACTATTGCGACATCGCCGTGCATACCGATCGGCGGGCCGGCTGGGTCGTCACCGTGTCGGCAATCGATAACCTGATCAAGGGAGCTGCCGGACAGGCGATTCAGGCGATGAACCTCATGCTGGGGTATCCCGAAGAAACAGGACTCGTGGCTCCGGGCATCTACCCCTAGCACATAGATGCGCGAGCATGTCGAACCGGATCAATGCCACATCAAATAGGACAAGCATGAAGACAATTTCTGGAGGCGTGACTGCGCCGATCGGTTTTCGGGCCGCCGGAGTCTACAGCGGCATCAAAAAGAAAAAGAAGCAGCAACTCGACCTAGCCTTGCTCGTATCGGACCGTGAAGGTCCAGTCGCAGGAGTGTTCACGGCCAATCAAGTCGTGGCCGCACCGGTCATCCTCGATCGTCTGCATCTCAAGCAGGGTAGAGGCCGCGCATTCCTCATCAACAGCGGGAACGCCAATGCCTGTACCGGACCGGAAGGCATGCAGGCAGCAAAGGAGATGGCGACACTGGCGGCAACAGCCCTCAACTGCGCCCCGCACACCATCTTTGTGGGATCTACTGGAGTCATCGGTCAACCCCTGCCGATCGCGTGCATCCGCAAGGCACTTCCCGCACTGGCCGCACGTGTGACACGCCGGGGCGGAGCCGAAGCGGCCGCGGCGATCATGACCACCGACCTCAAACCCAAACAAGTCGCCGTCCGCGCTCAGCTCGGCGGGAAAACGGTGACCGTCGGAGGCATGGCCAAGGGCTCGGGAATGATTCACCCCAATATGGCGACGATGCTGGGATATCTGACCACCGATGCAGCCATTGGGCAGCGGGCCCTCCAATCGGCGGTCCGACAAGCGGTCGATCAATCGTTTAATTGCATCACGGTCGACGGCGACACCAGCACGAACGACACTGTGCTTTGCCTGGCTAACGGGATGGCGGGAAATCGCTCCATCAGACCGGGCTCGGCCGACTTCACACGCTTCTGCGCGATGCTCGAAACCGTCTGCCGCACCCTGGCGCTTAAGATTTGTTGGGACGGCGAAGGTGTCACCAAAGTCGTACGGGTGGAAGTGACAGGAGCCGCCACGACCAAATCTGCGAAACAAATCGCTCAAACAGTGGCGACCTCAAACCTGGTGAAAACCGCCCTCTTCGGGGGCGACGCCAATTGGGGCCGCGTCATGGCGGCGCTCGGACGCGCAGGGGTGCCCATTGATCCCTCCCGCATCAGTCTGAAGTTTGGAGGGGTGCCGATGGTGCGCAAAGGACAAGGCCTCGGACGCGCAGCCGAACGAGAACTGACCAAGGTCTTCAAAGCCAAAGAGTTCACCATTCTCATCGATGTGGCTCAGGGCAAGGCCGGGGCACACATGTGGACGACGGATTTGTCTTACGAATACGTGCGAATCAACGCGAGTTACCGCTCGTGAGGCATCTCGCGCGGTTGCAAAATCGCAGCCACTATGCTAGCGTTCGGGCGTTTCGCGCCATGATCGGTTCGTCCCGCCGTTCACTTGGTTGCAGCCAAAATCAGGGACGTCTTATTTAAATCCACACCAGCGTGATGCGCACGCTGCGCAGCCTGAGAATAAGGGGGACATCCCCCTCGCCATCGGCGTTCGCCAGGCGCTCTGCAGGCTTCGGAGGGAGGTGAAGGTATGGGAGTAGTTGCGATTAAGGAATTGTTGGAAGCCGGCGTCCACTTCGGACACCAAACGAACCGTTGGAATCCGAAAATGAAGCGGTTCCTGTTCGGGGAACGTAACGGCGTCTACATTATTGACCTTCAACAAACGGTCGAACGCATGGAGCAGGCCTATGCCTTCGCTCGCGACACCGTGGCAGCCGGTGACTCCGTCCTGTTCGTCGGCACCAAGCGCCAAGCAGCGGAGATTTTGGAGGAAGAAGCCAAACGCGCCAACCAGTTTTACATCAACCAGCGATGGTTGGGCGGCATGTTGACCAATTTCCAGACCATCCGTCGCAGCATCGACAAAATGAAAAAAATGGAGGCGACCCTCGCTGACCCGACTCATCAGGGCCATACCAAGAAAGAGCTCGGGCAGATGCAGAAGGAAGTCGTGAAGCTCCAGAAAAACCTGTCGGGCATCCGGAACATGCGTGGGTTGCCTGGTGCGGTATTCGTCCTGGATACGCGGATCGAACACATTGCGATCCTCGAGGCCAGCCGGCTCGAAATTCCAGTCATTGCGATCCTCGACTCGAACTGTGATCCGGACCATATCCAATATCCCATTCCCGGCAATGACGATGCGATTCGCTCCATTAAGTTGATTATTTCCCGCATCGCGGACGCGTGCCTCGAAGGGGCACACCTCCGGGCACAGCATGAAGAAACTGAATTTGCGGCAGCGCCAGCGGGTGGCGGGGCCAAACCGACCGCACGCCTGGCCGGCGTGTCAGCCTCGTAAACGCCGCATCCCGCACGACGGCATTGTTCTACTCGACCAACTGAGGAGCCCATGGCAAGTCTGAGTGATCTCGTAAAAGAGCTGCGTGAAAAAACAGGGGCCGGCATTCTGGATTGTCAGAAAGCCTTGTCCGAAAATGGAAACAGCATCGACAAAGCGATCGATTATCTTCGGCAAAAGGGATTGGCTGCAGCCCAGAAAAAAGCCGGTCGCGAAACCAACCAGGGGTTAGTTCACGCCTATATCCACGCCGGCGGAAAAATCGGAGTGCTCATCGAAGTCAATTGCGAAACTGATTTCGTGGCGCGGAACGAACAGTTCAAAGCATTCGTGAATGATCTGGCCCTGCAAGTGGCGGCATCAAATCCCTCCTGTGTCAGACGGGAAGAGATTCCTGCGGACGTCGTCGCGAAGGAACGAAGCATTTACGAAGGACAGGCCAAAGAATTGGGCAAGCCGCCCGCAGCCTGGCCAAAGATCATCGACGGCAAGCTCGAAAAGTTTTACCAAGAGAACTGCTTGCTCGAACAGGGCTTCATCAAGGATCCCTCGGTCACCATTAAAGATTTGCTCGCACAGCAAATCGGCAAGATCGGCGAGAACATGAATATTCGCCGCTTCACCCGGTACCAATTAGGCCAGGCATGAGTTCTGCGCATTACCGCCGCATCCTGCTGAAAGTCAGCGGAGAAATGCTGGCCGGTGAGC
>CAZKVY010000136.1:0-6072 GCA_964556305.1 uncultured Nitrospira sp.
GCTCGTGCACTTCGTTCTCGGCTCACGACAAATCCTCAACGTACCGCTGAGGGTACGCCTCCGGTTTGCGTTCGCCTGCGGCCTCGTTCACAACCATTTTGATCAGCCGCAAGATCGAGCTTGATGAATCCTACTCCCAACGCACTCTGTTTCGGTGACGGTTTGCCGGCGGCGGGGGCGCCCTGCGTAGTTGAGCTGTCTGCGGACGGCCTTCGCGTCAGCGCGGTGGGTGATGCCCTGCTTGTTGAGCAGGTCGTGGCGTTCGCGGACATGATGGTCGAGGCCGGGGGCTTGGATCACGATCAGCTGGTGGTGTCGTGGGGGACCGGCTCATCGGCCCGGACGCTCTATCTCAAAGACCCGGCGTTGATCATTGCCTTCCGACGTGTGGCACCGGCCGAGTTGACCGCCCCTCTCGAGCGGGCTGCCGGCCAGGTTCGTCGCGCCCGACACGGCCATCGCCTCTTGTGGGGCAGTATACTAGGCGTTTTACTCGGCCTGGGACTATTGTTGTGGTTCGGCACGGATCTGATCGTCGAATGGGCGGTCGCCAGAATTCCCATCGAATGGGAACAGAAATTGGGCGAAACGGTGTACCAGGATTTCCTCTCCAAAGAGACAGTGTTGAAGGAGGGGCCGGCGGTCAGCGCAGTGCAGGAAATGACGCAGCGACTGACGGACAAAATACCCGATAACCCGTATAAGTTTCAGATCTCGGTGGTGCAGAGTCCCGTGGTGAATGCCTTCGCGCTGCCGGGAGGATATGTCGTGGTCTTCACCGGGTTGATGACCAAGGCGGAGAGCGGCGAAGAAGTGGCTGGAGTGCTAAGCCATGAATTGAACCATGTGCTGCAGCGGCACGGCATGGAGCGCCTGGTCAAGATGTTTGGGCTGGCGGCCGTGGTGGGTATTCTGCTGGGCGATCAACAGGGCCTGACCGGTTTGGCGAAGCAAGTGGGCATGGAGTTGGTGACGTTGAAGTTCGGGCGCGCGCAGGAGACGGAGGCTGACGTCACCGGTATTCGGCTTTTATCTGACGCGCGCATCGCACCCGACGGCATGATCCGGTTTTTTGAACGGCTGTCGGAAAAGGACAAGGCCCGCGTCGAAGTGTTTTCCACCCATCCCATGAGTGCGGGCCGTGCGGAACGATTGAAGGCGGAGCTGGCGGCATTGCCCAAGCGAACCCCTGAACCCTTCACCTTCCAGTGGAAGACCATCCAAGATTCATTGGGAGTGTCTGAGCCGAAGAAGTAACGGGAGGGGTGGGATGCGCATCGGAATCATCTCGGATACGCACGGGCTGTTCGATCGTTCGATCACGCGCCACTTTGCGGGGGTCGAGCATATCCTGCACGCCGGAGATATTGGTCCAGGCGACGTCCTCGCTCAACTTGCGCGGATCGCACCCGTGACCGCCGTGTCCGGCAACGTAGATGGATTCGAAGCCAGCGGAATTCCAGTAGAGCAGATCCTTGATCTGGGGGGCCATCGGATCGCGATCTACCATCGACTGTACGAAGGTGGCCGCCTGACGGGGGAGGGGCTGGACCTGTTGTCGCGCATCCGTCCAGCGGTGTGTGTGTACGGGCATACTCATCAGCCGAAGGCCGAATGGCGAGATGGCGTATTGCTGTTTAATCCGGGATCGGCCGGGCCGAAACGCTTTCGTCTCCCGCGCGCGGTAGGATTATTGTTGTTCCAACATGGATCGATTGAAACGCAGCACATCATGCTGGCCGATCGGGCGGAATAACAGGCTTGGGCGATGCGCGGTTTTTTTGCTCTACATGCTGTCTGGGGTTGGCTATAATGAGCGAGGAATTTATGGAGAGTCGATCGCGCGGAGTCATTCACTTGCTAGAGGAGGAGGACTTATGCTGAGACAATTCATCGTGGCGTTGGGTGTGGTGGCGGTTGCATCACAAGCCGGGTTGGCTATGGCAGCCAATCCTGATACAGGACCCGGTTGTGGTCTGGGCAAGTTGGCCTGGGCAGACTACAAGAATCAGAAGAACATCGCCCCGCAGGTGATGATGGCGACGACGAACGGCACGTTTGGCAGCGGGACGTTCGGGATCAGCTCTGGAACGTCAGGCTGTACGAATGACGGTCAGGTCATGGCGGATCAGAAGACGACCATGTTTGCGTTGTTGAACTTCGAAAATCTCACGCAGGAAATGGCCCAAGGGAAGGGCGAGCACTTGGCGTCCCTGGCGACGCTGATGGGCGTGCCTAGCGAGCAGCATGCGGCCTTCTTCGCCTTAACCCAGGAGCGCTACACGGCACTGGTACAGGATGGTGAAACCTCGTCGGTGGCATTGGTGAAGACGCTGAATGACGCGGTCTCCAAGAGCCCCGTTCTCGCCCAAGCCGTCAGCCGCTAAATGATTCATCGCAGGGCTCCTGGCCTAGGCCGGAGCCCTGCGCTGCTTTCTGTCTCCAATCGTGCATATTCTGTTGATCCTCCTGGCCGGTCTTTTCCTGGCGACCTCTATCGAGGCGCAAGAGGCGCCCGCGCCGTACCTATCCCAACTCCTTCAACGAGCTCATGAGGCTCAGCTGGCACGAGAGCGCGAATGGCATCTGCTGCTCCACTATCGCGCGAATCTGTTGGGCGGGTATACGAGTGAGCAGGACGATCCGGGGTTCTTCCTGTCTCCCGATGGCAAGACCGATCCTCAAGCTGAACTCGACGCGACGCTGACCCAATTTTTCTCGCCCGACCTGGTCGGTCGCTCCAAACAGCCGGCGCAATGCGCTTTTGTGGCGCGGTATACATGGCTGCAGCAGCGTCTTGGCTTCGATCCCGCCCAGCTCCCGGCCATGCGCTGCGAACGTTTTGAACGGTGGATCGAAGAGTTTCACGCTCGATCCATCACGCTCGTGTTTCCTTCGGCCTTCATGAATAACCCGGCCTCCATGTTCGGCCACACGCTGTTGCGGATCGATCAGGAAGGGCAGACGCCGCACACTCGAATTTTGGCCTATACCATCAACTTCGCCGCGGATGTTCCGAAAGACGAAGGATTGGCGTATCCGATACGTGGCATTTTCGGAGGATACAGCGGATATTTTTCCACGATCCCCTACTACCTCAAAGTGCAGGAGTATCGGGACATCGAGAATCGCGATATCTGGGAATACCGGCTCAATTTCGGCGAGCCGCAGATCCGGCGATTGCTCATGCATGCCTGGGAATTGGGGAATGCGTCGTTCGATTATTTTTTCTTCAAGGAAAATTGTTCGTACCATCTGTTGTCGTTGCTGGAATATGCCGACCCGTCCCTACGCCTGATCGACCGGTTCCGCTTCTGGACCATTCCTGCCGATACCGTTCGCCTGCTCGCGGATCAACCTGGGCTGGTGACGGACACCGCGTTTCGCCCCTCACGCGTGACCCTCATTCGGCGCAAACGAGAACATCTCACGGCCTCTGAGCAGGGGTTGGTCAAGCGACTCGTGCGCGATGCGGCAGTCACGCAATCGGATGATGTGAGAAGCTTGCCCTTGTCGCGTCAAGCGCTTGTTCTGGATGTGGCGTCGGACTACGTGCGGTACACGGGTGAACGCGATGAGGATCGGGCGACAGCGGCCCGCGAGCACAACCGGAAACTCCTGACTGCGCGCAGTCTCTTGCGAATTCCCTCCGAAGATCTCTCGATTCTGCCGTTTGCGACGCAACCCGAATTGGGGCACAAGACCTCGCGCGCGAGTCTCGGGGGAGGCTGGCGCAATAACGATTCTTTTGAAGAGTTCACCGTGCGGACCGCCTACCACGATTTGCTCGATCCCGAGCCGGGGTACACGCCGGATGCGCAGATCGAGATCGGCTCAATCAGCCTACGCCACTACAACCGGGCCGATCAGACCCGAATCGAGCGGGCGACCCTGCTGAATGTAGTGTCGCTATCGCCTATCGATAGCCTGTTTCGCGCGCCGTCCTGGAAACTGAATATAGGCATGCAAACCATCAGGCATGGCGAGTGCCAACTGTGCAGCAACTGGAGTGTGAATGGTGGAATTGGAGCGGCAACCGAGACGCATGTGTTGCGACGTGAAGTATTTTTTGCGTTTGCGGAAGTCGAGGGGAATTACAGCCGGGCCTATGAGGAACACCATCGCATCGGCGGAGGCGCCTCGGTGGGTATGTATGCCGACCTGGCCGAGCGCTGGCGGGTACTGGCGTCCGCCACCTATCTTCGGTACGCGTTAGGCGATCAATCCGACGACGTGCGCTGGTCGGTGGGACAACGGTATACGCTTGCGCAGAATTGGGCCCTTCGCCTCGACTATAACCATCGTGATCACGACAACGACGTGTTGTTCACCGTGCAGGCGTTTTTTTAAGACGTCTGCACGGATGACTCGAAATTTAGAAGATTACGGAATCGGTGGCGACTGGGTCAGGCTGGAGAGGGATGGCGCTGGGGAGGCGACCACGCCTTCGACAGGTTTGAGGTTCACAGCTACGGCGTCGGGTTCAATCGTGTAGCCTCCACTGCCCACAAGGTCCACTAGAAAACCGATTAGTCCGCAGCAGACTAAGTTGCCAGCGATCCAATTGGAGATATGGCTTTCCACTTTCGTCTGTGTTTCCTGAAATCCTTCCTTGGCAAACACCATCGCGTGGTCCTTTTTCCGCTCAACTTTTATCGCCAGTGGTGTGACGCCTCGTTCCGTTCCATCAATGACGACCTTTGCACCGGACGGTTCCGAGGTTACATTGAGTTCTTGCTCGCCGCCAAGGTGGACGATCGTGGCGCAGCCGGAGAGTAAGGTGTATGCAGCGAAGATGAGCGGAGCAGATAGCAACATACGATGACGCTGAATCATGATTGTTCCTCTAAATGGTACGCGATGGATGCCTGGTCGATGCATAAACATTAGCATCCAGCGATATGACGTCAAGCAATGATCTTATCGGAGGGGCTTGCCTTCCTTGGAAGCATGCAATTGTAGGAATTGAAGAAGTGGAAGAGACCTGCCGCGTCGTTTCCGACGAAACTCATATGAATGGGGGACAGACTCTTAGGGTTAATGCTAAGCCTCCCCTGATTGACTTGACGGTCACATGAGGTTTGCTAGGGTTGACCAGGATGATCACGTCCTGGGTAATTCTAGAAGGAGGTGCATGAAACGTTTCTTGCTACTGATCGTTATGGGTCTAGTGTGGAGTAGTGATTTTTTGGGGCCTCAGGTTGCGGCGGCGCAGGAACCGCCTTCAACCGATATACCCGCCACAGCACCTCGGAAGACCGAGGCCTATCTTGCTCCGTATCTGCTCGGAACCTTCCCGATCGATAAGAATCTTTCGATCGGAGACAATGGATTCGTGAACGAAACCTTCCGAGGAACAAATATAAAAAGTTCGGGAGGCGCCGGACTTAAAGCCGGCGTCTATCCAGGAGCTATGGGCGGCATACTGGGATTGGAAGGCGAATTTTTCGGGTATGGTGGAAAGCTCAAGACTCCCGGAGGGACATTACCCAGCGCCGACGCCAATTTGTTGGTGCTGAATTGGATGGTGAACATCCTGGCGCGTTATCCCGGGGAGATTTTTCAGCCTTACGTCGGTGCCGGTGCCGGTGCTTCCCTGGCTCACTTACGTGACATTGACCTTCAGACGAGTTCCGGATCATTGACTGGAAAAGCTGGGGACGTGTCTTTCGCCTATCAGTTTCTCGCCGGCATGCGCGCCTATGTGAATAAGAAGGTGTATGTGTTCGGTGAATACAAATATTTCGGATCTGCATATGACTGGAAGAGCGAAACTTCCTCTGGAGTCTCGGGCCCCACCACATCACTGACCATGCAAACCCACATTGTCGCGATCGGTCTCGGCGTCACCTTCTGAGGCCATTCATAAGCTTTTGCCTTCTTTGAGCTCGACGGCCCTAGGGTTTGTACGGTCCGGCGTAATGGTACGTGGTACGCCAGGCTTTGCGATTGACAAGCCTGAAGAGGTTACCTATACTCCCGCCACGTAGAGCCCCAACTTGGTGGGCGCCATCAACTAACCTCGAGAGGGAGGACTTATGAAGAAGGTGACCGTCTTGTTTTCTCTGAGCC
>CAZKVY010000137.1:0-6031 GCA_964556305.1 uncultured Nitrospira sp.
AACTGCGTGGCCAGGAACCAGGGATGGTTCTGCAGTTCGACGATTTCAACCAAACGACCGTCCGGCGACAGACCGCTCAATATCAGTCCTTTTGCCGTCAATTGCTCGCGATAGGCATTGTTGAATTCATACCGGTGACGGTGCCGTTCCCGCACTTCGTTCACGCCATAGGTTTTCTGCGCCAACGTGCCCTCGCCCAGTTTACAAACATACGCTCCGAGCCGCATGGTGCCGCCCTTGTCGTTGACGGATTGCTGGTCGGACATCAGATGGATGACCGGATGCAGCGTCTTGTCATCGAACTCCGCGCTGTTCGCGCCGGCGAGTCCGGCGACGTTGCGTGCAAACTCGATGGTGGCGCATTGCATGCCCAGACAGAGGCCGAGAAACGGGATCTGATGTTCTCGCGCATATTGGATCGTGACAATCTTGCCTTCGATCCCTCGTGAGCCAAACCCGCCGGGAATGAGGATGCCGTCTGCCTCACGCAGGATTCGCTCTGTGCCCTGGCGTTCTACGTCTTCTGATTCGATCCACGTGACGTTTACGCGGGTCTCGTGGTCGATCCCGCCGTGCACCAAGGCCTCCGCCAGGCTCTTGTAGCATTCCTTCAGTCCGGCGTATTTTCCCACGAGCGCGATCGACACTTCGTGTTTGGGGTGCTTGATCTTTTGCACCATCGCGTCCCATTCGCGCAGATTGGGCGGGCCGGTTTCCAGTTTCAATTGCCGTAGGATCAGTTCATCCAACCCTTCTTTGCGAAACACGATCGGCACTTCGTAGATGGTCTCGACATCCTTGGCCGTGATGACCGCATCCTTCTCCACGTTGCAGAACATGGCAATCTTGGCCTTGAGTTCAGGCGGTAGGTATCGATCAGTACGGCACAGGAGAATGTTCGGCTGAATACCGATTTCGCGCAGCTTGTTGACTGAATGTTGGGTCGGTTTGGTTTTCAGTTCGCCGGCGGCGCCGATATACGGGACCAGGGTCAGGTGCACATAGAGGACGTTCTCGCGTCCCACGTCGTAAGGAATCTGCCGGATGGCTTCCAGAAACGGGAGGCTTTCGATGTCGCCGACCGTGCCCCCGATCTCCACGATCGTGACGTCCATGCCTTGAGAGGTCCGCATGATGCATTGCTTGATCTCGTCGGTCACATGCGGAACCACTTGTACCGTTCCGCCCAGATAGTCTCCGCGCCGTTCCTTCGTGATGACGGAATGATAAATCCGGCCGGTGGTGTAGTTGTTCTCGCGCGTCAGCGTGAGCGAGGTATAACGTTCGTAATGCCCCAGGTCTAAATCCGTCTCCGCTCCGTCTTCCGTGACGTAGACCTCGCCATGCTGGTACGGATTCATGGTGCCGGGGTCGACGTTGATGTATGGGTCGAGCTTCAGAAAGGTAATTTTCAGCCCCCGGCTTTCCAGCAGATTCCCGATGGACGCGGAAGCCAGCCCCTTTCCGAGTGACGATACGACACCCCCGGTCACAAAGATCAGCTTGCTCATCGGGACACCTTTTTGTGAATGCGGCCTGTTGTCATGGTTGTCTGTTCCCCTGCCCGCTCATATGAGCGCGCAGTTGTGCGACGGCGACGGGCACGTCTTCGGGACTATCGATGCGCAAAGACGCCTGTGAGGTTTCCCATACGCGAATCCGGATCCCATACTCCAGTGCGCGCAGCTGCTCGAGTTTTTCCGCCTCTTCCAGGATTCCGGTCGGTAAGGCCGCCAGGCGCGCGAGGGTCTCGCGAGTATAGATATACAGACCTAGATGAATGAAATGTAATCCTGGTACGGCGGTCCGTTTCGGATCGTCTCGAACCAGCGGGATCGGTGCTCGAGAAAAGTACAGGGCATGACCCTCCCGGTCGGTCGTGACCTTGACCACTCCGGGATTCTGCAAGTCTTGGCCGGAGTCGATCCGCCGTTTGAGGGTGCCCATCGGCGCGTTCCCGGCCAGGAATGGCTCGACCAGGTCCGTGATCAGGTCGGGATGGAGCAGGATTTCGTCCCCCTGCAGGTCTACGTAGCAATCACCGTCCCGGCTGCCGGCGACGGCCGCCACGCGGTCGGTGCCGGTGCGATAGGGCTCCGTCATCATGAGGACCTGGCCTCCGAATCCCTCGACTGCCTTCTTGATCCGGTCGTCGTCCGTGGCCACCAGCACGTCGTCCACTACGCGGCACGCCTTCGCCTGCTCATACACATGTTGAATCATCGGCTTGCCCAATAAGTCGATCAGCGGTTTGCCCGGAAACCGTGACGACCCGTATCGGGCTGGAATGACCACCGTGACCGAGCGTTTCACCTCAGCTCTGCCCCAAGGCATCCGACAACTGGGCGGCGGTCACCGTCGCCGTGCCGATCATACCGACCACGACGCCGGCGGCTTGATTGGCGAGCATGGCGGCCTCGCGCATACTGGCTCCGGTCGAGAGCGCCAGCGCCAGGGTACCCACTACCGTATCCCCGGCACCGGTGACGTCAAACACCTGTCTGGCGCGTGTGGGAATATGCCAATGTTCGCCATGGCCCTGATAGACGCTCATCCCTCGTTCGCCTCGGGTCACCAGAACGGTCTGGCATCCCAATCGTTGGCGAAGGACCATACCGGCTTTGTTGATCGTCTTGTCATCCTCGCCTTGCACGCCCGCCGCTTGGGTGGCCTCGAGATGGTTGGGAGTGACGACGGTGACGCCCTTGTAGTAGCTGAAATGCTCCACTTTGGGATCGACCACGAGGGGGATCTTGCGCTGTCCGGCCAAACGAGTCAACTCTGTCATCAGCGAGGCCGTGACCACGCCCTTGGCATAGTCGGAGACCACCAGGCAGGACAGTTCCTTCAGGCGCGATTCGACGTACCGTAGGATACGTCGCTGCAGCAGGCCGGAGAGCTCCGTTCGGCGTTCAACGTCATACCGGACGATTTGCTGGTTGTGGGCGACGACGCGTGACTTTCTCGTCGTCGGCCGGCTTTGATCGATGACGACTCCGCCGCGTCCCTGCCGGCGTCCGCCCAACTCTTTCAACAGCAGCCGTCCGCTTTCGTCCGCCCCGATGACTCCGCAAATATCCGCCTGGCCGCCGAGCGCCAGAATGTTGTTGAAGACGTTCGCCGCGCCGCCGAGCTTCAGGGATTCCGATTCGACATGCACGACAGGCACGGGGGCCTCCGGAGAAATCCGGCTGACCCGGCCCCACACGTAATGATCCAGGATCAAATCCCCGATAACCAATACGCTGGCCCTGGAAAAACGCTGGATGTACGCGCCCAGCGCGGCCTGATCCACCATCACATCCTCGCCCGAGTGCCCGTTCGACGGTCCGGCATGACCGGATCGCCCTACTGGATGGCTTTTCCTAACCTTTCCCATCGTACCCATTCCGTCCACGATCCTTGGCCGCTCCACGACCAGTAAATGCGAAACGCTTTGCCGCGCACCTTCTCCGTGCGCACATACCCCCAGAACCGGCTGTCGAGACTGTGATCCCGGTTGTCTCCCATCACGAAGTACGCATCTTCCGGCACCGTCACCGGGCCGAAATTGTCCCGCGGGCTGATGTGCCCATCATGGACCGGCGGATCGGTGTGTTGTGTAAAGGCATGGTCATCGAACGGCGTTCCGTTGATGTGCACGACCTTATTGCGGACCTGAATGGTGTCGCCTGGAAGCCCGATCACGCGCTTGATAAAGTCCTTGTCTTCATCCTCGGGGAATCGAAACACGATGATGTCGCCCCGCTGGATCGATCCGAACGGAATCATCGTCCTCGAGGAATAGCAGGTGACCGGTGGAAAGCCAGGTTGAAACTTGCAGTCCGTCGGCCACTGGAGCCCGTAGGATAACTTGCTGACCAGAATATGATCCCCGACGAGAAGAGTGGGAATCATGGAGCCCGAGGGAATTTTGAAGGCCTGGACTACGAAGACCCGGATCGCGAACGCGAGCAACATCGCAATGATGATGGCTTCCGCATACTCGCGCAGGATCGACTTGTGGGTCGGTTGGTCGGCCACGGCGAGGCGTGGTTCGTTGGTCGTCGGTTCGGTTGGCGCGGGCGTCGTCGGTCCGTTCGTCGCGGGGACCTCGTCGGGACGGGCATTGGGATCCACGCTCATTCCTCGCCTACCTTGAGAATGGCCAAGAAGGCTTCCTGCGGCACTTCCACCCGACCGACCGCTTTCATGCGTTTTTTGCCTTCTTTCTGCTTGTCCCACAGTTTGCGTTTGCGCGAGATGTCTCCGCCGTAGCACTTCGCCGTGACATTTTTCTTGATGGCGCCGATGGTTTCGCGGGCGATGATTTTGTTGCCGATGGCTGCCTGGATGGCGATCTCGAACATTTGTTTGGGAATGAGCTCTTTCATTTTTTCGGCGACCTGGCGCCCGCGCTGATAGGCCCGTTCCTTATGCGTGATAAACGACAGGGCATCGACGGGCTCCCCGTTGAGCAGAATATCGAGTCGCACCAGTTCGGATTCGCGGTAGCCCAGGAGTTCGTAATCGAGCGACGCATAGCCCTGGGTCTTGGATTTGAGTTTGTCGTAAAAATCGAGGATGACTTCGTTGAGCGGCAATTCGTAGGCGATGACGACGCGGGTGGGATCCAGATAGTGGATGCTCCGTTGAATGCCGCGACGCTCCTGACACAATTGCAACAACGTCCCGAGGTAGCGTTCCGGCGCGATGAGCGTGGCCAGAATGAACGGTTCTTCAAACGAGGCGATCGAACTCGGTTCGGGCAATTCCGCGGGATTATTCAGCTCAAGCACATCGCCGCTGGTGGTGAGGATCCGGTAGATGACGGTCGGCGCAGTGGTGATGAGCGTCAGCCCGTATTCCCGCTCCAGTCGCTCCTGAATGATTTCCATATGGAGCAGGCCGAGGAATCCGCAACGGAATCCGAACCCGAGCGCGAGGGAGGTTTCCGGCTCGTAAATGAAGGACGAGTCGTTCAGCCGTAACTTTAAAAGTGCGTCGCGTAGATCTTCGTAGCGGGCAGTGTCCGTCGAATAGAGGCCGCAAAAGACCAGCGGTTTGACCTCCTTGTAGCCGGGGAACGGCTGGTCGGTCGGACGCACGGCGTCGGTCAAGGTGTCGCCGATCTTCACGTCGGCCACTTCCTTCATGTTGGCGCAGAGATACCCGACCTCTCCGGTGAGAAGTTGCGTGCCTTTCGTTCGCTTCGGCGTGAATTGCCCGACTTCCGTCACTTCGAACAATCGGTCATTCGACATAACTTTGATTTTCATGCCCGGGCGAACGGAGCCGTCGATGATGCGGGTCAGCACGATCACGCCCTGGTAATTGTCGAACCACGAATCGAAAATGAGAGCCTTGAGCGGGCGGGTCGGGTCGCCGGATGGGGGCGGAATTCGTTTGACGATGGCCTCGAGCACTTCTGGAACGCCGAGGCCTTCTTTCGCGCTCACGAGCATGGCATCGGTGGCATCCAACGACAGCACGTCGGAAATCTGTTGCTTGGTGCCTTCGACGTCGGCGCTGGCGAGGTCGATTTTATTGATGACCGGGATGATGGTGTGATGGTTGCCCATCGCCAGATTCACGTTGGCGATGGTCTGGGCCTGGACGCCCTGTGTCGCGTCGACGAGCAGGAGCGATCCTTCGCAAGCCGCAAGACTGCGTGAGACTTCATACGTGAAGTCGACGTGACCAGGCGTATCGATCAAATGCAGTAAATAGGTCTTCCCGTCCTGAGCCTTGTAGCGGACGGCGACGGCGTGAGCTTTGATCGTGATACCACGCTCACGCTCCAGGTCCATCGCATCAAGGATCTGCTCCTTGGCCTCTCGCGCAGTGACTGCGCCAGTGGCGTCGAGGAGCCGGTCGGCGAGGGTCGATTTACCGTGATCGATATGGGCGATGATCGAGAAATTTCGGATGAGACTTTGCAAATCCTGGCTCATGTTCCCCAAAATCGGTTCATTATAGTGACCGCTTCCCACGTTGTCAAAGAAATCGCCCGCCGGTATAATCCGCGCGCGGCGCGGCGTTTCATGCATCG
>CAZKVY010000138.1:0-6013 GCA_964556305.1 uncultured Nitrospira sp.
TCAGTGTCTTAGCCGGTATTGCCGCATTGAGCGCCGGGTTGATCTGGAGCTATACCCCGCTCTCACCGTCTCACGCCTCGAATCCATCGCCCGTGGCAGAGGAACGTCCGATTGCGCCGACCGGCGCCTTACCCGCTGCCGGATTCGCCGATGTGGCTAAAACGGTCACGCCAGCCGTCGTCAACATCACCACGAGCGGGGCGGAGGAGGTGTCCGACCACGCCCGCCCGCGCGGGAAAGCGGAAGACTTTTTCGGATCACCATTCGGCCCGCGCCGGTTCGGCCCGCCATCGGAGCCGAGAGAACATCGAGGCGGCGGACAGGGGTCCGGCGTGATCGTCACTCAGGATGGATATGTGTTGACCAACAACCACGTGATCGCGGGAGCGAAAACGGTCACGGTCACGCTCCCTGATAAACGAGAGTTCAAAGGGCGGATCGTCGGTAGTGATCCGAAGAGTGATATTGCCGTGGTCAAGATCGACGGCACGCAGCTCCCGACCATTCCTTGGGGCGATTCCAGCCGCCTTCAGGTCGGTGAATACGTCCTAGCGATCGGAAACCCGTTCGGCCTCAATTCCACAGTGACCCTGGGCATCGTCAGCGCGCTGGGACGCGGGCACATGGGAATCACGCAGTATGAAGATTTCATCCAGACGGATGCCGCCATCAACCCGGGTAACAGCGGCGGCGCGCTCGTGAACACCAAAGGGGAATTGATTGGCATCAACACGGCCATCTTTTCTCAAACCGGCGGGTATCAAGGCGTCGGCTTCGCCGTCTCGACCGGCATGAGCAAGCCGATCTACGAAAGCCTCATCAAGACCGGCAAGGTCGTTCGCGGTTACCTTGGCATCGGCATTCAGGATCTGAACCATGAGTTGGCCAAATCCTTCGGCGTGAAGGGCAGCAACGGTGCGGTCGTCACGGATGTGAAGGAAGATGGCCCGGCGGATAAGGCCGGGATCAAACAGGGCGACGTCATCCTCTCATTTCAGGGCACCACCGTCGATGATGCAGTCACGCTTCAGCGGGCCGTTACCCGCAGCGCGGTCGGCAGCAAAGCCACGGTGAAAGTGTTGCGCGACGGTCAGGAAAAGGAGTTGGCCGTCACTCTTGCGGAACTGCCGGACAATCAACAGGTAGCGAAGACGGAGGCCACACCATCGGACCAACCATTGGCGGGCCTCGCCGTGCAGGAACTTGACCGGGAAACGGCTCAAGAACTCGGGCTCAAGGGAAAGATTCAAGGAGTGGTGGTCACCACGGTTGATCCCGAGAGTGACGCGGAGCGGGCGGGGTTGATGCCCGGTGACGTGATCCGCGAAATCAACCGCAAGCCGGTGACATCTATGAAGGAGTTCGATCGGGCCGCATCGAGTCTCACGAAAGGCCAAACCGTTCTGGTCTTGATCAACAGGCGCGGCGCATCCTTATATCTGAGCGCGAAGATCTAAGCGGAAGTGCTCAAGGGCAGGCCGCCGGTAAATTCCACATTTACCGGTAGCCTGCCCCGGTTTTTTTAGGCATCAGCAGGGGAGGAGACGTGGAAGAAGACGCGTTTTGTACATCAAGACGCCCGACAGGCTGAGCCATCAGGTCATATCCAACCACGTCTGTCACCGTCACCGACAGAAATTCTCCCGGCTTGGCCACGCCACGTTCACAATAGACGACTCCGTCGATCTCAGGCGCCAGACCTTCGTGCCTCGCCTCTAGCA
The DNA here is from genome assembly GCA_964556305.1 of uncultured Nitrospira sp. Lineage (GTDB taxonomy): Bacteria > Nitrospirota > Nitrospiria > Nitrospirales > Nitrospiraceae > Nitrospira_A. The sequence continues at coordinate 1,722 of CAZKVY010000138.1, forward strand.
ACCGATCCGACTCTTCGGAAATCCCATCCGCCAGGACTTCGATCGTGCGGCCGAGGTAGTCACGGTTCTTGGACTCTGAAATGGACTCCTGCAGGGCCAGCAGTTCATTGCGCCGTTCTTCCATCACGGCCTGGTCCACCTTTCGATCGAGATCAACCGCCGATGTCCCTTCCTCATCGGAATACAGAAACACCGCCACGCGATCGAACTCCATATCGAGGACGAACTGCTTCAATTCTTCAAAGTGCGCATCCGTCTCGCCGGGAAACCCGACGATAAAAGCCGTTCGAAAAAACACGCCTGGAATCTTGGTGCGAATCCGCTCGACCAGGTTCGTCAGATGTTTGCGGTCGCCCAATCGGTGCATCCGCTTCAGCATGCCATCGCTGATATGTTGCAGCGGCATGTCGAGATACCTGGTGATGCGGGCCTCGCCGGCATACAGATCCAGCAACTCATCTGTCACTTGTTGTGGATACAAATAAAAGGGCCGGATCCAGCGCACGTCGTCCACGGTGACCAATTCACGCAACAGGGCGGTAAGTCCCTGTTTGATTCCCAGGTCCACCCCGTAATTGATGGTGTCTTGGGAAATGAGGTTGAGCTCCTTCACCCCTTCCTGGGCCAGCCGTTTCGCCTCTGCCACGATGGATTCAATCGGACGGCTGCGTTGCTTGCCGCGCATGATGGGAATCGCACAGAACGCACAGTTGCGGTTACAGCCTTCGGCGATTTTCAAATAGGCGCTGTGGGGCGTGCCCAGACGAACGCGCGGCGTGTCGGCATCATAGAGGTACGGCGGCTGCCCGAGCCAGAGACGCTGCTGGCGCGCTTTCGGAGCCAGGAGGCTGCGGCAGATTTCGGCGATGCGCCCGAATTCTCCGGTTCCGACCACACCGTCCAACTCAGGTAGTTCCTTTAACAGCTCGCCTTGATAGCGTTGCGCCAGGCAGCCCGCCGCGATTAATACTCGACAGGAACCGGATTTCTTGAGACGGCCGTGCTCGATAATGCTATTGATCGATTCCTGCTTCGCCTCTTCAATAAAGCCGCAGGTATTGATAATGACCACTTCGGCGGCACGCGCATCGCCGGTGAGCTGGAACCCGCCGGCCACCAGCGTCCCCAGCATGACTTCCGAATCCACCTGGTTTTTCGAACACCCCAGGTTCACAAAGCCGATCGTGGGTTTCTTCCGTTTCGCCCGTGAGGGAGTGATCAATGATGATGAAGCCATAACCAGGCAGTCTACGAGACGGCGGAAAAGTCTGTCAAACGAGGTCTCTTGCTATTCATCCTGCAGCTATCCTAGATTGGGCGGATGATTCGGACTTTCCAAGGCATCAGGCCCACCATCCCGCAATCCTGCTTTGTCGAAGACACCGCGGTCGTCATCGGCAACGTCGTGATGGGCGAAGACTGCAGCGCCTGGTTCCATGCCGTCATCCGCGGCGATGTGAATTACATCCGCATTGGACACCGAACCAACGTGCAGGACCTCTGCATGTTGCATGTTACCCACGACACGCACCCCCTCATCATTGGCGACGACGTGACTATCGGTCACAATGTCGTGCTGCACGGCTGCACCATTCAAAACCGGGTGCTGGTCGGAATGGGCGCCATCATCATGGACGGCGCGGTGATCGGGGAAGACTCGGTCGTTGGTGCCGGAGCATTGGTCACGGAAAATACGATCGTCCCACCCAAGAGTCTCATCCTGGGCTCGCCGGCCAAGGTCAAACGTCCGGTGACCGAGCAGGAACTCACGTGGATTCGCGAATCCGCGCAAAACTATATCCGGTATTCGCGCCAATATCTCTCGGGTCCGGATAAACCCCGCCCAGGTTTTTGGGTCTAGCCGGAGCGACTACCGGCCCATCGCCATACCTAAGGCCTCTCATCCGATCCGCATGAGACAGATGGGATCGCCCACGGTGGGTGACCCGTACGTGCGCGGATCAATCTTGTAGGGAATGCCCCGCCGGTGACACCACTCGGCAACCCATACCGCTTCTTCAACCGTCGTGGTGACCAAGCCCGGCACAATTAATCGGCCCAAGCAACGATTGACCAGTCGGGCGACCGTCCGTTGTTCCGCAAGAAATTTCCTGGCATTAAAGGTCACGGGATTCGCCCGCCCGTATGACAGTAGCGACAATTCCGGGAAGCGTTCAGGATCATTCAGCACACTGACGAGCCAGAGGTGATCCACCTGCTGTTTCACGGAACCCGCGTCTTGGTGTTGAAAGCGGATCGGGGTTGCGCCGCAGGCACGATTGAGGACCTGTACCTCCTGCCGTCGTAAGTTACAGGCAGTCACGCTCCGACCCAAATCAAGGGTTTCCATCACCAGCGGTGGAATCTCCGCTACGCCGGCGCCCACATACAAACTGGTGCCCTCGGGCTTGAGCCGGGCCCTGAGTGCCGTGGCCACTTTCGTTCCGAGACGCTGACAGGCCCCTCTCTTCGCGGCCCAAAATTCATCGCCGCCTTCGTCGCAATAAATAGGACCCAGCCGCGTATAGTCGAGACGCGCAAAGATCTCCCTGATCACACGCCGAGCAGCAGCCCCTACCGTAACCGGTTTGCGCCCCATGTTCTCCCGTGCGGCCAAGCCCTTCGAAACTTGGCTTATAAGAGTGACAATGAACTGAGCGGACCCCGGACTGCCTCCACCAAGACGCGATGCGGCCATCGGTGCCCGATCAGCCGGGAGCGGGATGATCATGCGCTCCCGCTCAAAAAATGATTGAGGCGTGGCGCGGCGTTGGCCCACAGGCTAGGCGACGATCTCGGTTCCGATACCTTTGTGGGTAAAGATCTCCAGCAGAATGGCATGAGGTACACGACCGTCCACAATATGCGCCTTCCCGACGCCGTCGGCCAATGCGTCCAGGCAGGCATGCACCTTCGGCAGCATCCCCTCGCTGATGGTGCCGCGTTTGACCATCCGCTGTACATCCTTGCGGGAGACTGTCGACAAATGGCGGCCGTTGGCATCCCGAATGCCCTTCACGTCGGTCAACATCACCAGCTTTTCCGCCTTCAGGGCCGCGGCGATTGCTCCGGCGACCAGGTCGGCATTGATGTTGTAGGTGTTCCCTTCCCGATCCGTGCCGATGGGCGCAATGACCGGAATATAGTGATCTTCCTGAAGCTTCAACAGTAACGTGGGGTCGATCGACTTTACATCGCCGACAAACCCGAAGTCGGCGTCGCTGTCGCCGACATCAATGTCCTTTTCAATACTTTCCGCCCACGCCTTGGCCGTCAAGGGCTTGGTCAACATCAACCCGCCGTCTTTGCCACTCAATCCCACCGCCTGGCCGCCATGCCGATTGAGGAGATCGACAATTTCCATATTGATCCGCCCGGCCAGCACCATCTCCACAATTTCCATCGTGGCGGCATCGGTCACCCGCACTCCATGCTTGAACTTCGCTTCCATGCCCAATCGGTCCAACATCTGATCGATTTGCGGACCGCCGCCATGCACCACGACCGGGTTCAAGCCGACGTACTTCAGCAACACGACATTCTGCGCAAACCGCGCCTTGAGCGAGGCATCCGTCATTGCATGCCCCCCGTACTTGATGACGACGGTCTTCCCCTTAAACGTCCGAATATAGGGGAGCGCCTCTATCAGTACGTCCGCTTTCTTAATCAGTTTGTTCATGCATCACTCCTCGCTCTCGCTCGCTTCCCCTCGCCTACAAAATATAGCGGCTCAGATCCTGGTCCTTCACAATGTTCAGCAAACGTTCGCGCACATACCCGGCATCCACGACCACCGTCTTCTGTGGCAATTCCGATCCTTCGATCGACACCTCTTCGAGCAGACGCTCCATGATCGTAAAGAGACGCCGGGCACCGATGTTTTCTGTGCGCTCGTTGACTTGCACCGCCGTTGCCGCAATTTCCGCGAGTCCATCTTCCGTAAACTCGACGGTGAGCCCTTCCGTCGCCATCAGCGCGTGATACTGGCGCACCAAGGCCCCACGCGGTTCGGTGAGGATGCGCACAAAGTCTTCTTTGGTGAGTGGCGCCAGTTCGACACGTATTGGAAACCGGCCTTGAAGTTCAGGAATCAAATCCGATGGTTTGGCCACATGGAAGGCCCCCGCGGCGATGAAGAGGATATGGTCTGTCTGCACGGCCCCGTGTTTTGTGCTGACGGTGGAGCCCTCCACAATCGGCAAGAGATCGCGTTGTACCCCCTCACGGGACACATCCGGGCCCATCGCGCGCTCACGGCCTGCGATCTTGTCGATTTCGTCCAAAAAGACGAT
>CAZKVY010000139.1:0-6013 GCA_964556305.1 uncultured Nitrospira sp.
CCTGCTTCGCGCCGGAATTATCGGCCACATCCATGTATGTGTAATTCTGAATCATACCCCGCCCTACTCACCGCCAAAAGGATCTGGCCCTTTAGCTCTTCAGGTGTATTCCGTGGTTACTTCTCAGATTGCCCTTTGACCATGACGCGTACCACGCGCCAATGCTTATCCTTGCTGATGGGACGCGTTTCGCTCAGTTGAACCCGATCCCCGACCTTACACACATTTCCCTCGTCGTGTGCCTTGAGCTTGGTGACGCGGCGAAGGACTTTTTTGTAAATTGGGTGAATGACCGATCGTTCAACGGCAACGACAACCGTTTTATTCATCTTATTGCTGACGACGTTGCCATACCACTCACGTCGATGTTGCTGGCCTTCCTTCATACGCCTCTTCTCTCTTACTTTCCGACCGACGTGTCGGCCTGTGTCTGCAGCAATTCCAATTGACGCCTAACTGTTTTCAGGCGGGCAATATCGCGCTTTGTGCTTCGAACCTGCATTGGGTTTTCAAGGCGACCAATGCCGAGCTGGAATCGGAAATTAAACAGTTCCTGGCGTAACTGCTTTTCCTTTTCGGCCAACTCTTCCAGCGAAAGCCCACTTAGATCCTTCACATCCATCACATCACCACTCAACACGCGCTACAGGTTACTGAAACTCGCCGCGGACCACGAACTTCGTGGCAATAGGCAACTTATAGGAAGCAAGCTTCAACGCCTGCTTGGCAACATCTGGGGCAACACCGCCCATTTCATACATGATCCGTCCCGGCTTCACGACAGCCACCCAATACTCTGGATTACCCTTACCTTTACCCATACGGGTTTCAGCAGGCTTTTTAGTAATAGGTTTATCCGGGAATATTCTGGTCCAGACCTGGCCACCGCGCTTGACGAAACGGGTAATGGCGATTCGAGCCGCCTCAATTTGCCGACTGGTGATCCAGCCAGGCTCAAGCGCTTTCAAACCGAACTCCCCGAGAGTAATAGCTCCCCCGCGATAGGCCTTCCCACGCATCCGGCCCTTCTGCATTTTCCTGAACTTTACTTTCTTTGGCGCTAACACAGACCCACCTTTTCCTTATCGAAGTTCTTTAGCCAAGTCGTCCGAGCGTAGAATCAGGCTTTAACTGAAGCGCTGGCAACAACTCACCCTTATAGATCCAGGTTTTCACCCCGATCTGCCCCATCGTCGTATGGGCTTCCGCAAAACCATAATCCACTTCGGCGCGCAAGGTATGCAGGGGTACCCGCCCTTCGCGGTACCACTCAGTCCTAGCGATTTCGGCACCACCTAATCGTCCAGCGACCATGATCTTGATTCCCTGGGCACCCAGACGAAGCGCAGACTGCACACTGCGCTTCATCGCACGTCGGAATGCAACACGCTTCTCCAATTGGGTGGCGACATTTTCGCTTACCAATTGAGCGTCTAATTCGGGCTTTTTAATTTCTTTGACCGTAATGTAGGCCTGACCCGAATATTCCTTCTCGAGAGCTGCTTTCAATTTGTCGACTTCGGCGCCCTTTCGACCAATGATAATTCCAGGGCGAGCGGTGTGAATGATCACACGGGTTTGATCCCCGGATCGTTCGATTTCCACCTTGGCGACTCCGGCGTGGTACAGCTTGGCCTTCACCATCTTCCGAATCTTGATATCTTGGTGAAGCAGTCGCGCATAGTCTTTATCCGCGTACCAGCGCGAGCTCCAGGTGTAGTTATAGCCGATGCGATAGCCAATTGGATGTGTCTTCTGACCCATGAAGAATAACCCTCAGTCTAATTGTAAAAGCGTTAGCTGCTGTGAGCGGCGTTCGGAGCGGCAACCGCGATCGTGATATGACTAGTCCGCTTCTGAATGGAGTTGGCTCGTCCCATCGATCGTGCTCTAAAACGCTTATAAATAGGTCCGCAGTTCACTACGGCCTGCGACACCCACATCTCATCACTGTCGCCCAATTCCTTCTGCTCGGCATTGGCCACCGCAGATCGCAGAAGCTTCTCGATGACTCGGGCCGCGTGCTTTGGGGTATGCCGAAGCATGGCCAAGGCCATTGGTACTTGCTGACCCCGAATCATATCGATGACAACCCTAGCCTTCCTAGGCGTGACTCTTACGAAACGTAAATTTGCTTTTGCCTCTGCCATAGCTGACCCCACTCCACCATGCTGGCCCATTAGTGAACCGGCAATTACTTAAGCGCCACTGCCTTTTCGGTCTTTGCTTGCCCGTGCCCTTTGAAAAAGCGCGTTGGAGCAAACTCTCCCAGCTTATGGCCGACCATGTTTTCCGTAACAAAAACGGGAATAAACTTTTTCCCGTTATGGACCGCGAACGTGTGGCCGATCATGTCAGGAATAACCGTTGATCGGCGCGACCAGGTCTTGATTAACTTTCGGTCCTTCGTCTGATTCATCTGTTCAACTTTCTTGATCAGATGATCGTCGACGAACGGGCCCTTCGTAATTGAACGAGGCATTGATCCTCTCCTACTTTTTCCTACGCGCGATGATGAACTTATCCGTCGCCTTATTCTTCCGTGTCTTGTAGCCTTTGGCCGGGGTACCCCAAGGTGACACTGGATGCGGATTACCTTGGCCTGACTTCCCCTCACCGCCGCCGTGCGGGTGATCGACAGGGTTCATCACCACACCCCGGACGTGGGGGCGCTTTCCCTTCCATCGCGTACGCCCAGCCTTACCCACAACGACATTTTCATGATCGACGTTCCCAACCTGACCAACAGTGGCCATGCAGGTGGACAACACTTTTCGCATTTCGCCGGACTTGAGACGAATCTGAACATACGCCCCATCCCGCCCCATGACCTGGGCCGAGCCACCAGCACTACGGATTAATTGCCCGCCCTTGCCCGGCTTCAACTCGATGTTGTGAATCGTGGTACCCAGAGGCATGTTGACGAGCGGGAGCGCATTACCCGGTCGCACCTCAGCACCTTCGCCAGACTGTACTGTATCGCCGACGGCCAGACCCACAGGCGCTAAGATATAGCGTTTCTCACCGTCCAAGTAGTGCAACAGCGCAATTCTCGAAGAGCGATTCGGATCGTATTCAACCGCGGCAACCTTGGCGGGAACACCGGTTTTATCGCGTCGAAAATCAATTTGCCGATAGAGGCGCTTGTGACCTCCCCCACGAAATCGAATGGTCTGGCGCCCGTCATTATTTCGCCCACCCGTGCGAAGATGAAAGCCAGTTAAAGACTTCTCAGGCTTCTTCTTGGTGAGTTTTTCTCCCTGGATGGCGGTCATACCGCGACGACCAGGGGACGTGGGCTTATAAACTTTTAATGCCATAGCTGGTTCTCACTCTATCGAGACGCTCACTCCTACACAGTTTCGTAGAGCTCGAGTTTCTCGCCTTCTTTCAACGTGACAAATGCCTTCTTCCAATCAGACCGCTTCCCAACAAAACGTCCCAATCTTTTTATCTTGCCGCGAATATTTACCACATTGACTCTCGATACTTTGACCTTCAAGAGTGATTCGACGGCTTGCTTAATCTGAATTTTGTTTGCGTCCGGATGAACAAGAAAACCCACAGTATTACTCTGCTCACGCAAAGCGGTGATCTTCTCAGTCAACAACGGCTGGATCAGCACTTGATGAAGATCGCCTTTCATGACCACACCTCTTTCACTCGACCCAACTCACCCTGCGGAATGACCAGGAAGTGGCAACGAAGCACATCATAGACGTTCAATTCTTCCGGTCGTAGCACTGTAACGTTCGACAGGTTCTTTCCAGCTTGAACCACATGAGAGTTTGGATCGGCGACCACGAGCAAGACAGATCCTGAAATCCCAAGCTGAGCCAAAACAGTTGCCAACAATTTCGTCTTTGCCTCTGCAATAGACAACTCAGATACCACTAGCACGTTGCCTTCAGATACCTTGGCGGAAAGAACGCTCTGCAGGGCGGCCCGATACTTCTTCCTGGGCATGCCAAACGCGTAACTTCTAGGCTTCGGCCCAAAAACAGTACCGCCATGCCGCCATACAGGAGATCGTAAAGACCCGGCCCGCGCACGGCCAGTGTGCTTTTGTTTCCACGGCTTCTTGCCAGACCCGCTCACCTCGCCTCGACGCAAAGTTGAAGCGGTGCCCTGGCGGTCACACGCCCTCTGCATGACAACGGCCTCGTGAACGAGCGAACCATGAGGCTTACAGCCGAACACTTCGTCAGGCAGATCAACGCTACCGACTTTCTTCTTTTTTGGATCAACCACATCAACGATCGGCATAGCTCAACTCTTTTTCGACTTCCGCACAACCAGCAGCCCATTTGTACCACCAGGCACTGCTCCGCGGACGAACAACAGGTTTTCATCTGGACGGGCGTCAATCACCTTCAAACGCTGAACTGTGACACGCTCATCCCCCATATGACCAGGTAACGCCTTATTTTTCCAAACACGTGATGGATACGAGCTTGCACCGATCGAACCAGGAGCACGGTGGAACATGGAACCATGCGTCTCAGGGCCACCAGCATAATTGTGCCGCTTCACGACACCCTGAAATCCCTTACCCTTAGAAATTCCAACAACATCTACCCAATCACCCTTTTTAAACATGTCGACCTTCACGGTCGCGCCGACAGCCACATCTCCCGTTTTCGGGAATTCGCGCAACCATCGACTGGCGGGAGCCTGATGTTTCTTCAAGTGTCCGAGCTCACCGCTCGAGAGGCTTCGCTCTTTTACCTCACCGAATGACAGCTGAACGGCCTCATAGCCGTCACGCTCCATCGTCTTGATCGCAACCACTCGACAAGGTCCAGCTTCAATAACCGTCACGGGCTCTAGAACGCTTTCGTCGTAAATTTGGGTCATCCCCAATTTTTTACCTAACAATCCGTTTGTCATGGTCTTCCTGTCAGCTCAAAGATGGTCGAAAGACTTCAACCCCTCAGAGCTTAATCTCCACATCTACACCAGCCGCCAAATTGAGCTTCATCAACGAGTCCATGGTCTCTGGCGTAGGCTCCATGATATCCAACAGCCGCTTATGCGTACGAATCTCAAATTGTTCGCGGGACTTCTTATCTACGTGTGTCGAACGCTGCACGGTGAATTTTTCAATTCGAGTCGGCAATGGGATAGGGCCGACAACCCGCGCGCCGCTACGCCTGACCGTCTCGACAATCTCCACCACGGACTGATCAAGCACGCGATAATCAAAACCACGCAACCTGATACGAATTCTTTGATCGACTTTCACGCTGAACTCCTCACATGCCGGCCAACAGACCAGGGCATCCCTAAGCTAGAATTTCCGTAACGACGCCCGAGCCGACGGTCTTGCCGCCTTCGCGCACGGCGAACCGCAACCCCTGATCCATCGCAATCGGGCTGATCAACTCGCCCGTCACCGTGACGTTATCGCCCGGCATCACCATCTCCACCCCCGGCGTCAACGTCACGATCCCCGTCACGTCCGTCGTCCGGAAGTAGAACTGCGGCCGGTAGCCGTTGAAGAACGGCGTATGACGCCCGCCCTCTTCCTTGGTCAACACATAGATCTCGGCCTTGAATTTCGTGTGCGGCGTGATACTCTTCGGCTTGGCCAACACCATGCCCCGCTCCACATCCTCTTTCTTCGTGCCGCGCAACAAGACGCCGATGTTGTCGCCCGCCTGGCCCTCGTCCAACACCTTGCGGAACATTTCGACCCCGGTCACGATGGTCGTCTGCGTCGGCCGCAAGCCCACGATTTCGATTTCATCGCCGACTTTCACGATGCCCTTTTCGCACCGGCCCGTCACGACCGTGCCACGTCCGCTGATCGTGAACACGTCTTCGATCGGCATCAAAAACGGCTTGTCAATGGCGCGCGTCGGGGTCGGAATGTAGGTATCGACCGCTTCCAGCAGCTTCAAGATCGACGGCACGCCCAACGGCCCCTGATCCCCTTCGACGGCCTTCAACGCGGACCCTTGCACAATCGGAATCTTGTCGCCCGGGAAGTCGTACTTGGTCAGCAACTCCC
>CAZKVY010000140.1:0-5974 GCA_964556305.1 uncultured Nitrospira sp.
TCGCAAGAGCTGAGCCCATCACGACATAATGGACGGAGGGATCCGTGCCCGAAGGAAAAAAAGTTCGCATCCGCGTTCGAACGGTGAACTGTATCTACGTCGGGGATTTCCTGATCCCGCCCATGCGTAATCGTGTGTCCGATGCGATCAATGAAGAGCAGCGGCTGTTCATCAGCCTGACTGACGTCTTGATCAATGACAAGGATCGGTCGGACTTCGTGGCGATCAACAAGAACCTGATCGAGTCAATCGCTCAGCTCTAGCACGCTCTCACCTCATCACGAAGGTTATGTCGTCTTCGTATCGCCGCCACCAGCGGCGATACGCTACACGCCTGCCTCCCTGAAACAATTGTCGTAACACCGATGTTCTCGTTTAAGCGATTCTATCCATTCCTCAAGCCCTATGTCCCTCGGATGATCGCTGCCGCCATCATGGTCATGGCGGTCGCCGCCGTGAACCTCGCCCTGCTGCGGCTGGGCGGCACGCTCTGGGACGTCATTACCGTGCAGCACGATGCCGACCGAATGGCACAGATGATCCTGTTGCTCCTCGGGCTCGTCTTGCTGCAAGGGCTTTGCTCCATGGGGCACAGTTATCTGACGGCCTGGGTGTCGCAACGGGTCATGGCGGACTTTCGGACCCATCTCTTCGCCCATCTCCAAACCCTGTCGGTGAATTTCTTCTCCAAGCGGCGGACTGGCGAGTTGATGTCGAGGCTGATGAACGATGTGACGGTCATCCAGAACGTCGTGACCGATACCCCCATCGACGCAGCCAAGCAAGTCGTCACCTTCATCGGCGGCGCCGGCTTCCTGTTTGCGATGAACTGGCAGCTCTGCCTGCTCATCCTGGTCCTGCTCCCCTTGTTGGTCGTCGTGGCCAAGCTGTTCGGCCGACGCCTGCGCGCACTCTCGACCACCATTCAAGACCAAACCGCCTCCGTCAGCACGCTGGTGGAGGAAGTGATCGCCGGTATCCGGGTCGTGAAATCCTTCGTGCAGACCAAGCGGGAAGAACAGCGATTCGTCACCCAAGTACAAACCGCCATGGAACTCTCCTTGCGCCGCGCCACCATCATGGCGTGGTTTGTGCCGACAATCACGTTCGTCACCTTCGCCGCGGCCGCCATGGTGCTCTGGTATGGAGGCCGGCAGGTCATCGACGGAACCGTGTCTCCCGGCGACCTGTTCGCGTTTGTCCTGTTCGCCGGCATTCTGATCGGGCCGTTCGGATCGGCCGCCCGCGTCTTTGCACAGATCAAGGAAGCCCAGGGAGCCATGCAACGTGTTTTCGAAATTCTCGACACGCATGCCGAAATTGCCGACGCCCCCGGCGCGGTCGAACTGCCACCGGTGCGCGGGCATGTGCGCGCGGAACACCTCAGTTTCGCCTATGACGCCCGGCAACCCGTGCTCTCGGACGTGTCGTTCGAAGCCAAGCCCGGCGAACTCATTGCGATCGTGGGACCGACCGGCTCAGGCAAAACCACGATCATGAACCTCTTGCATCGATTCTATGATCCGACCTCCGGACGGCTCACCGTAGACGGACATGACGTCAAGGACGTCCGGCTCGATAGTCTCTATCGGCAGATCGCACTGGTGCCTCAGGATACGATTCTATTCGGCGGCCCTATCCGCGATAACATTCGCTATGGCCGCGAGGATGCCACGGAAGAAGAGATTCTCGCCGCAAGCAAGGCGGCGCATGCCCACGAATTCATCGCGGGATTTCCGGACGGTTATCAGACCATCGTCGGAGAAAAAGGCATCAATCTTTCCGGCGGCCAACGCCAACGCGTCGCCATCGCCCGAGCGATTCTCAAGAACCCCCGCATTCTCTTGCTCGACGAAGCTACCTCGGCGCTGGATACCGAGTCGGAGCGATTGGTCCAAGAAGCCCTGGAACGTCTCATGGTCAATCGCACCACCTTTGTCGTCGCCCATCGGCTCAGTACGATTCAACGCGCCGACCGGATTCTAGTGCTGAACAAAGGGAAGATCGTGGAGTCGGGCACCCATGCTGCCCTGCTGGAACAACAGGGGCTGTATCACTACCTCTATACGCTGCGACTCAGCGAAGTCCCGGTGTAATCGATCCGGAGACCCTGATGAACAGGCCAGTCCTCACGCTCGCCTTAGCCGCACTCTTCATCGCCTGGACTGATCCTGGCTCAGCTCAGCCTCCGTTACCCAAACCCGACCATGTGGTGATCGTCATTGAGGAGAACCATGCCTTTGGCCAGGTCATCGACTCACCTGCCGCCCCGTACTTAAACGCACTGGCGCGAAAAGGCGCGTTGTTGACCCGTTCCTATGCCGTGACCCATCCAAGCCAGCCGAACTACATCGCACTCTTCGCCGGCACCCTCGAAGGCGTCAACGGGAATATCTGCCCCATGTCGCTGACGGCGCCGAACCTGTCCAGCACACTGGCCCAAGCCGGACACACGTTCACCGGATATGCGGAGGATCTGCCCGCCGTGGGCGCCGTCGACTGCATCGCAGGCGCCTATGCACGCAAGCATAACCCCTGGGTGAACTGGCAATCATCTCCCGTGAACACGGTCCCGGCTCAGCGTAATCGCCCGTTGACCGATTTCCCAACGGATTTCGGTACCTTGCCGACCGTCAGCATCATCGTGCCCAATCAACAAAACGATATGCATGACGGTCAGGATCCCGACCGCATCCACCGCGCAGACCAATGGCTCCAGGCCCGCCTCGAGCGTTACGTGGACTGGGCACAGACGCACAACAGTCTGTTGATCATTACGTGGGACGAGGACAACGGAAAATCAGAAAACCATATCCCCACGATTCTCGTGGGACCGATGGTGCGCGCAGGACGGTACGGGGAGCCGACGAATCACTATGGAGTGTTACGGACGATCACGGACATGTATGGAGCACAACCCGTAGGGCTCAGCCGACAGGCCTCTCCCCTCACGACGATGTGGGCAACGCCGAAGCTCACACCGTAGATCCACGCGAAGGCCCGCTTCGCGCCCGGCTCCAGGCCTTCCATAGTTCCATCACCAAGAACGGCAGCAGGCCGAACCCCCCTATCAGCCACCATTCATCGGGCCGCAGTGGAACCACCCGAAAAATCTCCTGACCCCAGGGGCTGAACACAATTCCCGCCTGCAGCAGGGCGGAGATGAACACGGCGGCCACCAGCATCCGATTGCTGGCGACCCCGATCTGAAACACCGAGAAGCGGTCATGGCGACAGGTAAACGCGTGGAGGAACTGCACCAACACCAACGTCGTAAAGGTCATGGTGCGCGCAAACGTCACCTCGTCGTTCATGATCGACAGGGCGATACCGAACACCGCCAAGGTTGACGCAGCCATGACGGCCCCTTGAACACAGACCGTGATAAACCGTCGGCGATCCAGGAGCGGCGCCTGCGGGTCTCGCGGCGGACGGTTCATCACATCGGGCCCCTTCGGATCGACGGCCAGCGCGAGCGCGGGAAACCCGTCGGTGACCAGGTTGATCCAGAGAATATGGATCGGAAGGAGCGGCAACGGCCAGCCTAACAACGTACTTCCCAGCATCACCAGCACTTCACTCAGATTGCACGACAGCAGATAGTGCACCGACTTGCGGATGTTCTCGTAAATGCTGCGGCCCTCCTCCACGGCCGCGGCGATAGAAGCAAAGTTGTCGTCGGTCACCACCATGTCCGACGCGTCCTTGGTCACATCCGTCCCCGTCATACCCATGGCGATCCCGATATCCGCCTCACGCACCGCCGGGGCATCGTTCACGCCGTCTCCAGTCATCGCCACCACCGCGCCTTGCGCGCGCCAAGCCCTGACGATACGAAGCTTGTGCTCGGCCGAGACCCGCGCGTAAACAGACACATCACGCACGCGCGCCGCCAACTCCGCATCGGTCAATCCGTTCAACTCCAGGCCGGAGAGAGCCTGCGTCGAGCCACTCGAAAAACCCGCTTCACGCCCGATGGCCAGGGCCGTTTCCTTATGGTCCCCCGTAATCATCACGGTCTTGATTCCCGCAGACCGGCAACGCTCGACCGCCTGTTTGGCTTCCGGACGTAAGGGGTCTTTCATCGCCGCCAATCCAAGGAACACCAATTCCCGCTCGATCCCTTCCGACTCAAACGTCGCTGGCTCCGGATCGAGCACCCGCCGCGCCAACGCGACGACCCGGAGGGCCTGCTGGGCGAACCGGTGATTGAGCGACATAATGGAATGGCGCATCGCATCAGAGAGCGGCGCGACATCGCCCGTCCTGGTCACATAAAAGCCGCACCGCCCCAGCAAGATATCCGGCGCGCCCTTGACATAGGCCACGGCACGTCCTTCCGATCGGCGGACCATGGTCATCATCTTGCGTTCGGAGTCGAACGGAATTTCGCCAACGAGAGGGTGCGCACCTTCGAGATCTTCCTTTCGCCACCCGGCCTTGCCACCCGCCACCAGCAACGCGCCTTCCGTAGGATCACCCACGACCGTCCAGCCGGCCTCTGTCGCCCGAAGCGACGAGCCATTGCACAACACGGCGGTCCACAAGAGGTCTCGCAACCCTCCCGCGCGGAAATCGCCGCCGATGATCTCGCCCCCCGGCGCATAACCTTCGCCGGTCACGTCATACACAAGGTCACCAACGGCCAAGTGTGTGACCGTCATTTCATTTTTGGTCAAGGTGCCGGTCTTGTCCGTGCAGATCACCGTCGCAGCGCCCAGGGTTTCAACGGCCGGCAGCCGGCGGATCAACGCATGGCGGCTCACCATGCGCATTACGCCCAAAGCCAGTGTGGTCGTCACGATGGCCGGCAGCCCTTCCGGAATGGCCGCCACGGCCAGACTCACGGCCGTCAAAAACATATCGAACACCGGCTCGCCTCGCCACAGGCCAAGCGCGAATACCACGACGACGATCCCCAGCGAGAGCCACAACAACACATGGCCGAACTGCTCCAATCGCCGCTGAAGCGGTGTCGGCTCCACCGCCACGGTGGTCATCAACGTCGCAATGCGCCCCAGCTCAGTGCCGCTGCCGGTGGCGACGATAACAGCGCGTCCTTTGCCTCCGGACACGGTCGTGCCCAGGAACAGCATGTTCCGCTGATCGGCCAGCGGCACGTCGTGGTCGGGTAAGACCATGCTGGTTTTGTCGACAGGGGTGGACTCCCCCGTCAGCGCCGCTTCCTGAGTACGGAAGGCAGCGGCCTGGATGAGTCGTGCATCCGCCGGAACACGGTCTCCCGCCTCCACATCGATGATGTCGCCGGGGACCAGCTCCGTTGAAGACACGGTTCGCCGCTCACCCTCCCGCACCACCCGGGAATAGGTCACCGCCAATGTCTTGAGTGCCGCCAGCGACTGCTCCGCGCGATATTCCTGCACGAATCCCAGCAACCCGTTCAGCAGCACAATGGCGAGAATAGCGCCGGCATCGACCCACTCGCCGAGCAGGCCTGACACGAGAGCGGCGCCGATCAGGACCCAGACAATCAGGCTGCTGAATTGCGCACCCAGGATATGCCAGGGCGAAGGCGACGAAGCCTCAGGCAGCTCATTGCGACCATGGGTGGATAGGCGGCGCGCCGCTTCGTCTTCACCCAGCCCCTGCGCCGGAGCGACGCCCAACTCGCGGCCGATTTCCTCCGTGGACCGTGCATACCATCGAACCTGACTATGTCGTCGCTCTTCGACCATGCCTTCCGATCTCTTCTGGCTCCTCTGCGGGACACATGCGCAGCGACGAGCCCCTACACAACCAACAATCCTAAGCACTTCAATTTGCTGGGAAAGCGGTCTTTTGTGTCTCTGCCGTCCACAGTCAGGACGAAAATTTCTGTTGTTCCACCACCGAAGGACTCAATCCCGGCGCAAACCAGCCGATACAGTATCCACGAAGGACGGAGAGTGGCCCTCAAGAGGGCATCATTCCTGTGGTAGGAACGGCCGTCGCTTGAAGCTGTGGATTGCGTAGG
>CAZKVY010000141.1:0-5966 GCA_964556305.1 uncultured Nitrospira sp.
GGCGTAAGTTCTTCCATGCGTGAACCTCCCCGGTTGAGGAGTGGCGAGGTCTTCCCGAACAGGCGCGCTCTGTTCATCGCCTCGTCACGGTTAACACAGCCCTTGAAGCTTACGATTTCCGTCTTACGCTCCTTAGAAAAGTCTGTCAACAGGAAAATCGGCCCTAGGAGTTTTTCCTCATGCTTGAATTCGTTTTCAGAGCTTCAAACAACACGGGCCCCCGTGCTGACGGAAGCCCGCGTGTGGCGCTTAGGACGCCCGCTACTCTGTGTCTGTGGCGGCCCGTAAGAGACCGGCCGAGTTGGTCAACAGCGGATTATCTTTCCGGCGGACGAGCGGTCACACCGGCGTGGCGTGAAGATCGTCAACCAAGCTCTTCACTCGGAGGCATGGCGCCTGGATGCGTGTTCGCGCATCGTGTGATGCCTTGCGGCATATGCGACGGAGAGCTGGTTGGCACAACCGAAGAGAAACCCGCCTTCAGCTCGACAGGCCGTACAGGCCAGGTGGAGTGATATCGGTCATCGTCCACCCTCCTCTCTGTTGCGGGAATGTGTAGAAGATCTAGATGACAGCCGCGCGGTCTGTCCGGTCTTCTACGAGGGACAATTGACATTCGGGCCGCAAATCCTATCTACGCTCCTCAAAAAATCTTGTCAACAGGGGAATAATAGCCCCATTCATTTCATGGGCTCTCGCCCCCGCTGCTGACCTCGCATGGACGGACCTGGTTTCTGGTCGCTGCCCGATTCAGGCGTGATGACGGTCATGTCCTGCTTCTTATAATCGGGGGGCGGCAGAAATAATTTGTCATCGAGGTGTTTCTTTTCGATGGTGATGGCTTCCCAGCGCGCTTCTTCCTTTCCCTGCCCGTCGCGGTCCAGGCCTTTGATCGGAAACCCTCCATCCTTGAACATCTCCTGCATCCAGGCCGGGAGCATCGAAGCACGGCCCGCCTGCGCGCTCATCATAGCGGACATGGCGGCGTTGGCGATCCCTCTCGCCATGCAGACTTCGCCGGTACTGCCGTCCGACTTATCTGTGGTCCGATAGATCTCGCACGGGTACCCCGCTGCCTTGTCCTTGGCGCCGGTCTTCATGACCACGATGTCCTCAATGGCCTCCGGCGCGGCGTTCGGGGTTTCTGCGGTGGAGATCTCCAGATACATTTTGTCGTCGTGCCGAAGGCTGTACATCACCTTCTTCTTGGCGTCGAAGATCATGGCGCCTTTCTCCTCATCCGGACCGATTTCTTCAAAGCGCAACCTGTCGCCCTTCAGGAACCATTGCTGCTGGACAGTCGTCCCTTCACTCGTTTCATTCAAGACGATGATGCCCTCGAAATCGGCCGCCGCCGCAACGCCCGCCAGCAGCAGGCTTCCCACCACAGTCGCGATGACAGCACGCATGTCCGCTCCTTTCGACGCAAGCGCCCAGGATTATTGCCCGCTCTGCGGTTGCGACTGCTGCTTTTTCATCGCCTCGCCGAACTGCTTCATCAGCTCTTTCATGTCGGGTGGCTGCTCGTCGCCTCCGGGACCCTCGCCGGTCTTGCCCCGCGCAGCTTTTCGCTTCTTCATGTCCTCGATCATCGTCGAGACATCCGCCCCGCCTTCCTTCTTCTGCTCTCGCATCGCCTTCATCCGCTCTTGAAGGCCTGACATGTCGCGCTTGGCCCAATCGGCAGGAAAGGCAAACAGACTCGCATCCAGACTTTTCTTGTCGATACTCGTCACTTCCATGCGAACAGATTCCTTGCCCGCGTCATCATATTGAATACTCCGAAGTCCGAAACCTCCTTCTTCCACCAGTTGCTTGACCCAGGCAGGCTGAGAGGATCGTCGCACCTCCTTCGGATCGATCCAAAACGTGGCGGCCTTCCCAAATCCTTTTGCCACGCAGAGATCGCTCTTCACGCGATGCTGTGCCTTCTCGGTAATCCGCCACACCTCACAGGTATATCCGGCGATCTTCTCGGTCTTCCCGGTGCGCTCGACACTCTGCCCTTCAAGGGCCTCCTTCAGGTGCTCGCCACGCTCTCCCTCCAGGCTGATTTCCATATAGGACTTCTGTCCCGGCATGCCCACCTGCATCGTCCTGGTCCTGCCGTCAAACAGCATGACATGCATCTGGCCGTCCGTCCGGGACATTTCCACACGCCCCCGGTCGCCTTTGAGAAACCAATCCATGGTGCTCGAGGTGCCGGTATCCACATGGCTGGTTTTCATATGGAGCACGCCTTCAAAATCTCCCGCATAAGCGGGAAGGGAGGTCAGGCTCAGGACGAGACCGATGAAAAGAGCCGGTTTCTTTCGCATACTCAACGCTCCTGGTTAAGGTAGACGCGCGACCCAAGGTTGGCCAGTGTAGCCGACCCCTGCAGACGATGCCAGATGACTCTGGTAGAGAGGCTCATCAGTCGATGGTGAGCTGATCGAAATTGATCCCTGGCGGAGCCGGTGGGGTCGAGAGTTTCATCGCCGCGAGCGCCTGCACCACGATTTCAGCGACGACCAGATTCCGATACCATTTGCGATTCGCGGGCACAATGTACCAGGGAGCCCGGTCAGTGCTGGTCGCGGTCATCACGTCCTCAAACGCCGTCATGTACTCGTCCCAGAGTTTCCGCTCTTCCACATCGCCTTCGCTGAATTTCCAGCGCTTCTCCGGATCACAAATGCGTTCCGTGAGGCGTTCTTTTTGCTCGTCTTTGGAAATGTGCAGGAACAGTTTGACGATCGCCGTGCCGTTCTCGACCAATAACTCTTCGAATTCATTGATCTGATTGAATCGCTGCGTGACGACCTTCTTCGAGACAAGACCGTGCACGCGCGTGATCAACACGTCTTCATACTGCGACCGGTTAAAGATTCCGATGTACCCTTTGGGCGGCACTTCCTGGTGAATACGCCACAGAAAATCCTGCTCGAGCTCCTTCTCGCTCGGCGCCTTGAACGAGGCGACGCGACATCCCTGCGGATTCACGCCGGACATGACGTGCTTGATCGTGCCGTCCTTGCCGCTCGTGTCCATGCCTTGAAGGATGATCAGCAATGCTCGGGTGCGGTTGGCGTAGAGGCGTTCCTGCAACTGATCGAGCTGCGCGATGAATTTGACCGCGGCGGCTTTGGCTTTGGCCTTCCCGCTTTCATTCTTCTTGTAGGATCCAGTGTCATCGGGATCGACCCGATTGAGGGCCGGGCGGCAATTGGGCTTGATGCGATACCTCTCCATGTCGTACCTCCCGCAATGGTGCTTCGGAAACGACCAGCATCACGGACCTCGCGAATCCATCGGCGATCAAACGAGTCGCATTCCCGTGCACGCAAAAAATTTCTTTTGGCCCCTCCATTGATTGAAGAGGGCCAGGACTTATGTGATAAACAGTTCCATTACTCAATCAAGGAGGCATCGGTCATGCTCAAGGAAGTAAGCGGAGACATTTTGTTATCCACCGCCGGCGCGATCGCGCATGGTATCGCTCCACATGACAATTTCAAGCAAGGCTTGGCGTTGTCACTTCGTGAGCAGTGGCCGGGCATGTACAAAGATTTTCGCCATTACTGCCAGACCTATAGCCCAAAACCAGGCAGCGCCTGGTCGTGGAAGGGCCCGAACTCTCCCGTCATCATCAATTTATTTACGCAAGAAGCACCCGCCAGCGATCAGGATCGTCCCGGCAAGGCTACCTTGCCCAACGTCAATCATGCGTTGCAGGCGCTGAAAAAGGAACTGCAGGAACATCAGGTGAAGAGCTTGGCGCTGCCCCGACTAGCCACGGGAGTGGGCGGGCTGGAATGGGAGAAAGTATATCCCTTGCTCCAACAGGCCCTGAAAGAGCTGCACATTCCCGTCTACGTGTATGGACTATACAAGAAAGGGGTCGCCGCACAAGAAGCCTAGGCCGATACCGCCCGGGCGCGCGCCTCTGTGAGATACTGCAGCAACAGCCCAATCTGCGACTGCCGCGTGAGGTACCACTGCGCGGCGGTCGTTGCCTTTTTCCCCACGCGCACCGATACAATGCGTTCATCCGGCAGCGAAAAGACATCCTCATCCGTATCGTCGTCTCCGACATAGAGGGCTGCGGACGTGTGGAGCTGATGCATCAACTCCAGCATGGCCGTGCCTTTGTGCAGATTGCCGGAGGGAATGGCATTGACCACCGCTTTTCCCAGCACCAGGCGAGGCGCAGGCATCAGCGTAGCCATGGCGTGAAAAATGGCTTCACGCGCGGCCGCTGGCGAACAGGCCTGCCGATAGTGGAAGGTCAGAGAATACATCTTATCTTCCACCACTACGCCGGCCCGCGTCAGGTCGCGAGCATCTTTTGTCACAGCCGTCAGCCAAGCGCGACAGCAGTCCTGCGCCTGCTGCATCACGCGTTCCGACGCATGTAAACCCTCCAGCCCGTGATTACCGATCAGATGGGCAGCAATTCCCTTCACGCGGGGACTAAGGTCTGCAAGGGAACGACCCGAAATCACGGCCGTCGGCGCCACGATGGCCAAGGCCTGCAGGGCTTGATGCGTGGGTTCCGTCAGCCCGGCCGCATGCCGATCCTGAACGATGCGAGCCAGCGTGCCGTCAAAATCGAAGGCAAACAGAGATCCCCCCTGGCTGGCCAGCCGGTCGAGTAGACGCTTCCCTGGAGCGCTGAGCACATCCTGCATCGGCGTGACTACCGCCCCCGTCCCGAGGCCTGTCCCACCTGCTTCATGACACGAATACGACGGCGCATCCTGGCCGCGTCCATGAGCATACGTCCCGCCCATCGATACACGTTAAATTCCTGAATCAGCCCGCGCATGCTCCGCATACGGGCACGCTGCTCCTTCGGCACCATCGACAGCGCCATGTGCAGAGCCGCCGCGCATTGATCGATATCGTAGGGATTGACCACCAGCGCCTCCGGCAGTTCCTGGGCCGCGCCGGTAAACTGACTGAGGATGAGCACTCCTTGTTCATCGTCGCGAGCCGCGATAAATTCTTTGGCCACCAGGTTCATGCCGTCGTGCAGACTTGTCACGAAGCACAGGTCGGAGGCCCGGTAATACTCATACACATCGGGCGGCTCGTGATGTTTCACCTTCAGCACAATCGGCTCGTACCCTTCGCGGCCGAATCGTTTATTGATGCGTTCCGCCAGGGCATAGACCTGGTCGTGGAAATGTTGGTACTGATCGATGATCGTCCGGCTTGGCGCCGCAATCTGAATAAAGGAAAACTTGCCGACCCATTCAGGTTGCAGTTCAAACAATCGTTCGACAGCGAGAAACCGTTCGATGATTCCCTTCGTGTAGTCCAATCGATCGACACCGATGCCTACCAGTCGATCAGGCCCCATGGCATGTCGCTCGCGGATATGCATCCGACAGTCCGGAACCGGCCGTTGATTCTCCAGCCAACGCGACGGCCACTCGATGGAAATCGGGTAGGGGTTCACTGCCGTAAGCCGCCCGCCATACGAGACGGTCGAGGAGTCGCGGTCGATGCGTGCTTCCAGAATGCGGTCGATGCAAGAGAGAAAATGGTTGCCGTGCTCGCGGGTATGAAACCCGACGATACTGCTGCCCAGTAACCCCTCGAGAATTTCCTGCCGCCAGGGACAGATGCCATAGCTCTCGGAGTTAGGCCAGGGGATATGCCAGAACATGATGATAGTCGCGTTGGGCAATTTCTCCCGCACCATCTTGGGCAGTAGCGCAAAGTGATAATCCTGCACGAGGATGACCGGATCATCGGTTTTGGCCTCTTCGACGACAGCCTTCGCAAACCGCTCGTTGACCGCAACATACTGTTCCCAGTCGGAAGTCCTGAACGTGGGGCGGACATGCGCATTGTGGCACAGCGGCCAGAGCCCCTCGTTGGAGAAGCCATAGTAAAATCCGGACTCCTCATCCGGCGACAACCAAATCCGACGAATATCGTACGAGGGATGATCCGGCGGCACCCGAACATGGTCC
>CAZKVY010000142.1:0-5772 GCA_964556305.1 uncultured Nitrospira sp.
TGCCGAAGAACGGCAGCATAGAATGCGGACCTGTTTCGCCGCGAACTATGGTCGCTGCGGCACGAAATTGTCAACATCTTATCCGACCTTAAAGAAACTGCGAAGGAGGCATAGGCCATGGCGCTTCTGATCACCGATGAGTGTATTTCCTGCGGGGCATGCCTACCAGAATGTCCCAATGAAGCCATTTTCGAAACGCGAAGCGACGCTGAAGGCAAGGGCAACCATGTCGGAGACGGACAGGGAGTCGGTGATAATATTTACGTCATCACCCACGATCGTTGCACCGAATGCGTCGGGCACTTTGACGAGCCGCAATGCGCGGCTGTCTGCCCGGTAGACAACTGCTGCATTGCTGATCCGGCTTATCCTGAGACGACTGACGTCTTGCTGGAAAAAGCCAAGACTTTGAATCCGGACAAAGAAATTGATCCGGGCAAAGTTTGGAGCGGCGTTCGCAACTAATTAGTTTTCTGCACATGTGCACGGCACCACGAAGGCTCCTCCGGGAGCCTTCGCTGTTTCTCCGCCGAAACATCGCGCAACAGGTACACACCTGGCTTTCCGGGGGCGATCGCTGTAGACTTTAAGGGAGTTGTGGCATGCGCTGGCCACCTTCCCTCTCACGTGGTCCTGCAGCATCCACTCGTTGACCACCCTCTGAACGGGAGGCCCACATGAGATGCTTCACTCGCCTCGCAGTCTTGGTCCTTCTGGTCATCGCTCCGCTACCCTCCCAAGCGATGACGGACGTAGGCGATATTGGCACGATCATCGAAGGATTTGTCTCCAAGCAGTTCCCTGACGCCGCTAGTCATTTTTGGGTCGTGAACGACACCCAATGGGATGGCGATGAAATGATCGTGGATATGAATGCCATCGTGACAGACCACCGTCAGACACCGCCCACGGAGAGTCGTTTCCTGCTGCTGATTGTGGCGGGGCGACTCCAAGGCATTCAGAACATTCCGTTGGACGCCGCCGCCGAATGTCAAAAAGAGCAGGAAGTTTAGGCGAGGACGATTTCCATACCAGCTTCAGCATCCGAGACAACAACGCCCCACCTGCATCACTGCAGATGGGGCGTTGCTATTCGTAGTCTGAGATGGTGTCTTACTTAATCATTATGATCTTGCCACCGACGTGAGCCGGGTGCAGATGGCAGCGATAGCTCAGCGTGTTTCCCTGCGTCGCATTGAACATATCGCTCGTCGGCACACCGATGTACTTGGTCTCACCTGGCTTCAAGACAACTTCAGCCTTCATCACAAATGGAGATGCCGCGTTGACCGGATCGGTCATTTGAAAACCATGCTCACTCGAAGAGCTATTCGTCACCTTCAACACGACCGGGCGGCCCGGCCGGACTTTGAAATCGATAACAGTCACAGGCGGATACCACGCCTTCAAGCTTCCAATCTCCACGGCATACAGTTCCGCGTCCACAAGTAATTCTTTAAATGGCTGACCGACCACGGAGCCGGTATCCAAATCACCGATCTCGACACCGCCAGCTTGCAGCGCGTACACGCCGGATGCCCCAGCCATTAACATGACCAGGCCAAAAAATACTGCTACCAACGTCTTGCCCATGACCTACCTCCTTAAAGAGATTAAGAAGAGATGCGATTAGGTTGGTGAATAATGACCACCGCGCTCTGAACCATCTGCTAGACACTCCGCCCAGGAGCCTAGCTCTACTACTCGAAAATGTCCTAAATAATAGGCTGATGAGGGACACCTTATAGCATAGGGATTAAAAAGGAAGCAAGAAAGTTCTTGGACCGTCAATCGGTGTCTCTGGGCGGGAAATTTTCACAAAACCTTGAACAACGGTCGGTCAATCACCATGGCATTTCAAATACTTATGGCAACGAGTTTCCATCTGGAGACATTTCGAGCGCATGGGATCCGATCAGCAGATCATACGGCGTGTAGTCATCCGTCAGCGTCAGGCCAGGCGACCATGGCGTGGTCCGTCGAGCCGCCAGCAAGGGTATCGCTTCGGGAGGTAATCGCCGGGCTTCGACCTGCATTTGAATACGCCTCACGAATTCGTCATACGACATCGTATCGATCGGTCCGCCGCCAAAGAAAATGAGATTCTCTGCCGTAGTCTGATGGGCACGCCACGGCCCCTTTACTCCGAACGATTCAATGGAGGGGAACGAGCTCTTCAGCGTCTGCACCACTGCACTCGCACGCTGCAGATCCCCTCCTTCCCCTGAAGAAGCCAGATTAAGGGCCATCACCCCGTTGGGATTGAGTCGGCCGCGCAGCTCTGAAAAGAATTCAACCGTGGTCAAATGGAAGGGAATAAGATGCCGGGCAAATGCGTCGACCCAAATGACGTCATAAGTCGCCTTCGTGTCGCGTAGAAATACGCGGGCATCTTTAACGGACACATGGTGGTTGGCCGGTGGGCGATATTCAAAATACTGTTCTGCCATCCTCACCACGACGGGATCGAATTCGACGACATCCAGCTCCAACTCAGGCCAGACTCGAGCCAGCCATTTCGCCAGCGACCCGCCGCCGTGGCCCAATATGAGTCCCCGTTTGGGCTCCGGAGCCAACGCGACCGCTGCAACCATGAGTTGGCTATAGGGGAGAAACAGGGCCGTGGGATCCGTCCGCCACATCACCGCATGCCAGGTACGGTCGAGC
This sequence comes from uncultured Nitrospira sp., assembly GCA_964556305.1. Lineage (GTDB taxonomy): Bacteria > Nitrospirota > Nitrospiria > Nitrospirales > Nitrospiraceae > Nitrospira_A. The sequence continues at coordinate 2,668 of CAZKVY010000142.1, forward strand.
ACAAGATAGCGAAACAGATCATCGTCGCGCACACGGACTTGCTGATAAGGACTATCCTCCTGATACACCAATCCTGCAACCGGAGGGGCCTGGCCGAACAATTGCCATCCCAACATAACCGCGCCGGTCATGAACAACCCGGTCAATTTCGCGAATTTCCCGCTCCCTTGTTGCAACCAGAGCAACCCCAGCAGCAGTTGAATCACTCCCAGTGTGGCCACCAGGGTCTGCGTACCCAACCACGAAAGGAGAAAGAACGCCGTTCCCCAGGTCCCCGCCAAGCTACCGACGGTGGATAGTGCGATCATGCTGCCCGTATGGCGACCGAGATAGCCCATATCCACGACAGCTAATCGTAGCAATGCGGGCATTACACCGCTCAAACCGAATGCCGGGGGAGCCAGCAGCACACAAGCCGCAAGGCTGGGGCCCCATCGCGGATCCTCGACCATCTTGGCAACTTTGAAAATGGCGCCCTGTCCCATCCACGACATTAACAACGTCCACGCCCCGGATCCGAGCAGAAGCCACGCCAAGACCGCCGCCACACGATACCGATCCGAGGCCCAGCCGCCGAACGCATAGCCGGAACTCATGGCCGCGAGTATGATTCCGATCAATGCGCCCCACACGAAGAGGGAATTTCCGAACACCGGAGCCAGCAAGCGGCTGCCTAAAATTTCGAGCGCCATCACGATCGCGCCGGTCACGAGCGCCGTGACGAGCAAAAAGAGCCGAGGGATTGAATCGGACGCGGGTCTTTGTGCCATCATCGACAAAAGACCGCGGGACACAGTGAGGAGGCCTGACAACAGCGGGGACGCGACCGTACCATTCTACAGCGTTCCCCAATTTTTGAAGTAGCGAAGCAGATCGCGCACAGAAATCATTCCCACCACACGCCCTTCTTCGGTAATGACGAGATGCCGGATTCCTCGCTCAGCCATCACATCACTTGCCTCATGCGCAGATTGGGCGATATCAATCGTCATGATCGGCGCACTCATCACCGAGCGGGCCGTCACCTGCTGGGACGCAGCCCCGCTGGCCATAGCCTTACGGACGAGATCCGCCTCGCTGACAATACCCACATAGTCGCCCTGGTCCGCGACGAGCATCGCCCCGACCCGGGCATCGCGCAATTGCTGCGCCACAACCAATAACGAATCATCGGGTCGCACGGTCTTCGTGATGGGACGCATCATCATGGCCAACGGTCGTTGGATGGGCCCGCCTGCAACCACCATACGCACCTTCTCCTGCGAAGAGGGCCGAATTCTACTGAAGTACGCCACAATCTGCAATTCGTCCTGAGATACGCCATGGGATACGGACCGCAAAAACCTGCGAGATGATTGCTCGCTTTGGCAGGCGTTGCTATACTACCGACTCTACGCGCATTCTCACCCACGATTCGCGGTTTTTCTTTAAGAGGAGAGGCATCCATGCATATCAGCGTGATTGGAACGGGCTATGTCGGCTTAGTCACCGGAGCCTGCTTCGCAGAATTCGGCGTGAACGTCACCTGTATGGATACGGACGCGCGCCGGATTGCCAAACTCGAAAAGGGCGAAGTGCCATTCTTTGAGCCCGGCATCACCGAACTCGTCGCCAAGGGCATCAAGGAAGACCGGCTCCATTTCACCACCGATGTCGCCAAGGCCGTCGATAAAGCCCTTGTCATCTTCATTGCCGTGGGCACCCCTCCGAAATCCGATGGATCAGCCGACTTATCGTACGTGGAGGAGGTGGGACGCGGGATTGCCAAAAACATGACCGGCTATAAGGTCATCGTCACAAAGTCTACGGTCCCCGTCGGCACCGGAGAAAAGTTGCGCGAAGTGATTAAGGCCAATCAAACCGGCCGGTTCCGGTTCGATATCGTGTCCAATCCGGAATTCCTACGGGAAGGCTCCGCCATTGAAGACTTTATGCGCCCAAACCGCGTGGTCATCGGCGCAGACAGCGAGCAGGCCGTGGCGATCATGAAGGACTTGTATCGCCCCCTCTATCTGCTCGAAACTCCGATCGTGGTCACCGACATTCCGACTGCTGAGATGATCAAATATGCTTCCAACGCATTTCTCGCCGTCAAAATTTCGTTTATCAACGAAATCGCGACCGTGTGCGAAAAAGTGGGCGCGGATGTCCAGTTAGTGTCCAAGGGCATGGGGCTCGACAATCGGATCGGCAACAAATTTCTCCATGCCGGGCCCGGGTTCGGCGGATCTTGCTTCCCCAAAGACCTCGCAGCACTGGTCCAGACCGGTGAGCGTGTGGGGTATCCGTTCCAGATTGCCGGCGCCGCGGCGAAGGTGAACTACGAACAACACCTGCGAATGGTTCAGAAGGTCAAGGATGCATGCGGAGGGGTCAAAGGGAAAACGCTCGGCGTGTTGGGCCTCTCCTTCAAACCGAACACGAACGATATGCGGGAAGCGCCATCGTTGACGATCTTGAGCGAATTGATGAAGGAAGGGGCAAAGATCCGCGCCTACGACCCGGCGTCAATGGAAGAATCGACGAAGCTGCTCCCCGGCATGATCCCCTGCCAGGACACCTATGAAGTCGCGGAGGGCGCCGACGGCCTGATCATCATGACGGAGTGGAACCAATTCAGAAATCTCGATTTCGAACGGCTCAAGAAAGCGATGCGGGAACCGCTGCTGCTGGACCTGCGCAATACCTACGAGTCGGACCGCGTCGTGACCTACGGCTTCCGCCACGTCTCGGTCGGCCGCCCCACCAAGAATCCGGCCGCCTAACCGGCGGCCGGATGGCTCCCATTAACTGAGCAACTTTGCCGGTTCAGGCTGCGCCCCTTCTTTCGTCTTCGGCTTATAGCCCATCCGGTCGAGCACCTTCATGATTTTGGTCTTCAACCGGTCGTCAGCCTCGGCCAGCGCCGTGGCGAGAGGTTCGACGGCCGGCTTGCCGATCTTCCGGATAATTTCCGTCGCCGACTGGCGCACATCGTCTTCTTCAGCTGCCAGCAATGGCACTAGCGAGGGAACGGCCGACCCGCCGATTTTAATCAACGAATCATAGGCCCGTTGCCGCACATCGCCCACCTGATCGGTGAGAGCCTCAACCAGAGGCACCACC
>CAZKVY010000143.1:0-5680 GCA_964556305.1 uncultured Nitrospira sp.
AGAGCCGATCTACATTCGGCCGGCCGAGCGCGTGAACTGGCTGTAAGACTCACACGGGCGAAGGAGGGCAACCTCTTTCGCCCGTGAAGGACCGCAGCACAACAAAGGCCGGAAGTTCGCAAGAACTTCCGGCCTTTGTACTTTTCAGCGATAGCCTAAGATGGAATCAGTACATATCCTTCTTCATCTTACCCAATAGAACGTTAGTCTTATGCCGCAGAGCCCTTATACACTACGCAATAGACTAAGCCCACACAATCCCAACAGGACCATTATCTCGCCAAGGCAATTCACCGAATAAGCAAGGAAGCGCTTTTAAGAACCTTAAAACAACCACTCCGGCCTCACCGCGTAAAATACTCGTACAGAATCATATGGCGACTAGCACTCTACCTGCATTCCATCTCGGGACAATCAGGCCCGGATGTTGACAGAATGAGCCGCCCCCGCTATACTTCCTACAGTTGAGAACGGTTATCAGTATCGAGAAAATACTCGCATCGCCAGGCCGAGATAATCGACCATCAGTGGGAGACGCCACTCATGTATATCTGCCTATGTAAGGGCTTAACGGAATCAGATGTGCGAGAAGCGGGTCGTCAGGGGTACCTGACCACAAGACAAATTATTGCTGAGTTCGGTTTGCGGGAAAATGGGTGCTGTGGTCGTTGCGCAAAAAATATTCATGAATTAGTCGCACTCGCCAAAAGCCAACTGGATAGTGTCTATCGCAACCCTGTTTCCTCCTAACCTCGCACAGACGCCACAATCATCGCAGGCTTGACCTCACTAAAGGCTCTTGCAACTCAAATCCTCGCTTGACTGCCCCGGCGACATCAGCCACGCGCCGGCCCAAGTCACGAGCGCTAGAGAGCTCCTGCTCGTCGATTCCAGGATTATTGCCTTCTGTCGTCGCAGAAGCGCCAAACGCACCACCGCCGCTGACAGTTATCATATAATTTCCTAGCATTGCTGCGAGAATTGAGAGCATCGTCAACTCTTTCCCGCTGGAAATCTGACCGCCTGTTGCGAATGCCGCACCCACCTTATTCTTCAGTTTAAATTCCGGAAAGACGCCGAACTTGAACTGCCAGTCATCTATAAAGGTCTTGACCTCCCCCGCCATATTCGACCAATAGACGGGAGACCCAAGAACGATGGCATCTGCAGCAAATAACTCCTCAGCCGTTACTTTCTCAACACCTCGGACGACTACTTGCGTGTGGGGCACCATTCGAACTCCCTCGGCAACCGCCTCAGCCATACGCTCCGTATTCCCGGAGAGTGAGTGGTATGCCACCAACACCTGAATATTTCCATGACCTTCGGCCGATGCCCCGATGGCAGGACAGGCCAGCACACAGGCCGTGCAAAGAAACAGCAGTCGCCACGTCCAAACCATGATGTGCCTCTTGGTGACTAGAGGAGAAAGACCGGCATCGGCAGGGCCCAGCCACCAATGACCTGGTTGGGAAACTAGGCCTTCCGATAAGAGACGGGTGGAAGGATCTTCGCGAATCTCGGCATGCAGAACCGTATACGCTAGCGACGAATAACTTCCTCGTCCATATGCTCTTCAACCGATACATGCGTCAATGTCCCGCGATGGTCGCACTTGTGACAGCGGATTCGAAATTCCTCGATCCACTTTTCCTGCACATAAGACTGGCGACACTTCGGACAGACAAATACGCCTCGCATGTACACCACACGTCGCGTTTCTTTCATGAACAGCCTCCATCGAAGTCTAATTGATATGCCGAGGATGGCATAGGGGCCGGCGGAATTGCAAGGCGGCATCCTTACCCTCTGAACTCGACTCCCGCTATCTTGACGGTTCACAGACAGCCCGCTAGGATGCGGCCATGAGACGACTGATGTACCGCCTCGGCAGGACTCACTTTTCGACACGGTTTAGTCGCATGACCGCTGGTGTATGGGGCCTCGTGATGCTGGCGATAACCTGCACAAGCTGGGCCGCGGATTCACCGGCCGAAACCCTCATTGCGGTCAAAACTCCGAATGGGACACTCATTCAAGCGGAATTAGCCGATACGGCGCTGAAGCGTGCGCAGGGATTGATGTTTCGCGAGCACCTGGCAGACGATCGCGGCATGTTGTTCATTTTCGGCGACGCGCAGCCTTGGACTTTCTGGATGAAAAACACCAAGATTCCCCTGGATATCATCTGGATGGATGCGAAGAAGACCATCATTCATATCGAACGCAATACCCCTATCTGCACCAGACAGGACGACGGCTGCCCACAATACCATTCCGAAGAGGGAGCGCTCTATGTTCTTGAACTCGGGGCGGGACGGGCAGCAGCACTTCAACTTCAACGAGGCGTCAAGCTCAGCTTCAAACAACCTTGATCGGCCCCAGACCGGTCACTTAGTCTTGCGAGTTCCCCAGAAGAACCTCTGAATACGCTCCACGAGAGAGCGCGTGTGCGTGACGACCGACAATGCGGCTGCATCTCGCGAGAGCTGGGCTTTCGCTGCCGATGTCGCAGCCTGTCGACGCGCGACAACCTCACCCATTCTCTCGATGAGTCGTCGGTCCTCCTGGACGACCTGCAGCAAGGCCTGCTTCCCAACGGCAATGACCGATAATTCCGTAGCAGCCACTACGGTGGCCGACCGCGGCTCGCCGGTTAATAGAGACATCTCACCAAAAAACTTTCCCGCCTCAAGCGTGGTCACAGTGGTCGTCAGTCCTCCCTGCTCCAGGCAGACATCGGCTGTTCCGGAGACAATAACGTACAGCACTTCTCCGGGATCTCCTTGGCGAACAATCCTCTCGCCGGGCAAGTACAACTCCCATCTCGCGCCTTCAGCCAACATTCCGATTTGCTTTGTATCGAGCGTGGCCAGAAAGTCGACCGCCATCAATTGCGCCATGATCCGTTCGACGGCGTGACGATTGGAAGCCGCGCCATCCGCATTGGCAGTTTGATGCAAAACGCGCTGCGGAAACGGAATTTCGATCCCCTTGCGCGCAAACGCATGCCAGATGTAGGTACGCATGGCACTCTCGATGGAATCTCGTTGCGAGAAATCTCCGATCGGGAACTTAATACGATATTGAATGGCCGACTCATTAAAGGCGTTCACAAAGGCGTTCGGCTTGGGATCCGACAACACCCCCGATACTGCAGCCGCGGTCTCAAGCAGCGTAGCGCAGACCTGCTCAGGCGGAGTTCGATACGCGGCATCGACAAACACGTTGCAAAAATGCGTAGTAGTCGGCCTAGTGAAATTTGTCACCCCGCTTTGAATGACCAAATCGTTGGGTAATGATACAACGTCGTGTGCACGAGTCAACAGACTGACGTGTTCCATGCCGATATGGGTGACCACCCCTTCCCGGTCCAGCACAGTAACCCAATCCCCCACTTTGACGATCTTTCCGAGTTCGATCCCGGAGAAAAATCTCGTCAAAGTGTCCTTCAAGGCCACGCCGACCATCGCCGCCGCCACTGTAGGTAGCGCCACGAGAGCCACCAGGTTGATACCCATCACCAACCAGAGGATCACGACACCGGCTACCACGACTTCCGCGCCGATGAGCAACTGTCGGACGATATCGGGGATGTACCGCTGCCCTCGCTCGATCAGCCATTCGCCGATGATGAGGGCATCTAGGACCGTGAAGAGGAAAAAGGATGCGCCCAGCCAGGCGACCACATCAAGACACGCCCGAACGAGGTGGGGAATTGAAGTCACGAGACTGCTGTGGCCGACCAGAGATGCAACGACGAAGAGTACGCCCACGGCACCCGCATAAAATGGCAGAGCAGGAGCCGGTTTTCCGCGACGGGTAAACACGTACGTCAGGAAGATCAACAGCACAGCCGCGCAAGCCAGAACAGCCAGAATGGCGCCGACGAGTGCTCCCAGATTCATGCGGACATCACCTACCGTGGGGAGGATCGCACAGAGAGACCGTTCAGGCTACGCGCGCTCCTGCCAGGAACGCATTCGTCGTACGGTGATCACTCCCTCTACCTTTTCAATCGCCTTAAACACTCTCGACAGATGCGCCGTGTCCACCACTTCAACGATGAAATCCAGCATCGCCTTTCGATCTTCGCGGGTCGTAATCTCGGCTCGGCTAATGTTGGCCTGGCATTCCGAAATGGCGGTGGAGACATGCGCCAACACCCCTGTTTTGTCCACCGCAATGACCGACACCTTCACGGAGTGGGTGCTAGGCGTAGACTGGTCCCATTCAACCTCGACCAGCCGGTTTTTATCGTAATCCAACGCTTCGAGATTGGGACAATCGACCGTATGAATCGTGAGCCCGCGCCCCCTGGTGATGTAGCCCAAAATGCGGTCTCCGGGAACGGGATTGCAGCAGCGGGAGAGTTGCATCAGGAGGTCCCGGGCGCCCTTAACCTGAACACCCGTATCATCGGTACGACCGGTCGCCGGCTTATGCGGCGCCGGAACTTCCGGCGTATTGGTCTGACCTTCCGCCGACGAAGGAGGAGCGATTTTGCTCATCACCTGAGAGGTCGGGACATGGCCGAAACCGACGGCGGCGGCAAGCTCCTCCGGCGTTTCGTACCCGGCCTGTTTGGCCACTGTGAGGAGTTGGTCCGATCGCATCATCTGGGCCGGAGCCAGTCCATGACGCCGGAACTCCGCCTCCAACAACCGCTTGCCGATCTCAATACTGCGGGTCTGTTCCTCTGCTTTAATCCAATGCTTAATTTTCGTCTTCGCGCGCGAGGTGCGGACGAATTTCAGCCAATCCCGGTGGGGGGTCTGATTCGCGGCAGTCAAAATCTCCACCATGTCTCCGCTTTCCATCATGTGCTTGAGCGGCACAATCTTGCCGTTGACCTTGGCTCCCACACAATGGTCCCCGATTTCCGTGTGGACGGAATACGCGAAGTCTACCGGAGTAGAACCCTTGGGGAGTTCCTTCACCATACCCTGCGGAGTAAACACATACACCACGTCGTGAAAGAGATCGAGCTTGACCGAATCCATAAACTGGCGATTGTCGGGCAAGTCCTGATTCCACTCCACAAACTGCCGGAGCCAGCTGAAAACCTTCCCGTCTTTCTCGTCGATTCGTCCGTGCTCCTTGTATTTCCAGTGCGCGGCAATGCCCTGCTCCGACACTCGATGCATCTCCTCGGTGCGAATCTGAAATTCCACGTGCTCACCCTTAGGACCCGCCACCGTGGTATGCAGCGATTGATACATATTGGATTTCGGAATGGCGATGTAATCCTTAAAACGGCCGGGTAAGGGACGCCACAGCGAATGGATCACGCCGAGCAACGCGTAACAGTTCATTTTGATATCGGTGATGATGCGCAGTGCCGCGAGATCATACACTTCCTCAAACGAGATCGACTGCTTTTCCATTTTCTGGTAGATGCCATAAAGGTGCTTCGGTCGACCGGACACCTCTCCCTGCAAGCCAGCCTCGGACATGGCCTTCTTGACCATGTCGATGACTTCCAGAATGTATTGCTGCCGGTCTTCGTCCCGCTTTGCCACGCGCACGCGCAGCATTTCGTACACCTCCGGCTTCAGATGCTTCAAGCAAAGGTCTTCAAGTTCGTTTTTAATCCATCCGATCCCCAGGCGATTGGCCAGCGGGGCATAAATTTCCAGCGTCTCTTGGGCAATTTGCCGCCGCTTCCCTTCGCTGAGAT
>CAZKVY010000144.1:0-5527 GCA_964556305.1 uncultured Nitrospira sp.
TACCCGCATGAGTGTAGCTCAAGCCATAATCTTCAGTTAGCAGAATGGTTAAACATCGCACCGGGGTGATTTTCAATGAGGGAGTTCGAATTCACCGGCATCAGGAAGTAATGCAGGTGGAAAGAGACTTCGTTGGGAAGTGGGACAAGGAAAGGACTTATGGGCTGACCATGTTGAAGATGTTTGGAAATATGAGTGGGTTAAAAGATCCGTCCTCAGCCCGCTGCCGAATCCGAAAGTATTTCAAGCCGCTCTATACTATGAAACTGAGCGAGATTCCCCGCCATCACAAAATCCAACCACAACAGTTAGGAAAATTCTATATCCCAGGAAAGCGAGATTTGATTCCTCCGAGATAATACGTGTGTGGAATAACTGAACAAGCGTGGACGACTTCATGCGCCATGTGAAACAGCTTCAGCTTTCGGATATACAGCCTAATTCCTAAATTTTTACACGTCTCTTCCTATCTTCCACAATTGGCCCAATTTACCGCCCGAGTTCCTTGAGATTAGCCGGTGTATCGTTTCCCATATGGGCAACGGTGTCCACAACCCATTTTTGCGCACGGCACACCACCATCAGATAGTCCTTAATTCGCCTCATAGAGAGGGGCGGAGGCCTGGCCTTGATGGAAGCCCCTTGACATTTCCGGCTCGCGAACGTAGGGGAGCATTAGAGGCCTGTATGCACCTCTGGTAACCATGAAAGGGACGAATGACTACCTTGGATGACAAGAAGCTGCACTTAGATAGTGCTGCTGAGATGATTGGCACCAATAAATATGTGCTCCGACGGCTGGTGAGGCAGAGACGCATTCCTCACTATCGAATTGGCAGGCGCATCGTGTTTTGCTGCACGGATCTTGAACAGTTTCTTCAGGCGCACCGCGTCGCACCCGCAGAACCGGTCCTTCAATGACCCTGGATGAAGTTCTGGGTCTTCTGGAAGGCGTCCGCCGCACCGCCCGAGGATACTCGGCCCGGTGCCCAGCGCATGTCGACAAATCTCCCAGCCTGAGCATTCGCGAAACTGACGAGGGCAACACTCTTCTCCATTGTTTCGCGGGATGTACCGTTCAAGATATCTGCTTCTCGCTTCGAATTGAAAAGCGAGATCTTTTTAAGCAGTTCGATCGACACCCCAGTCAAATCAGGCTCGCACAACAACACCGCCTCCATCGTGAACGACTCGGTCGCAAAATCCAGAAACTCGCAGGATTGCGTGCCGACATCCTTCGCGATGCAGAGCAACTCATTGCCCAGGGCAGTCCAATTGATTTGGCCTCGTTATCGTCCGACCAAGTCGCCCGATATCTCGACGCCATTGGAGAAGCCCATAATACGTTAGCAGAAGAGATGGGGGAATACGATTATGCAGAGTGGAGTAGCCGACTTGGAGCAAACCATTGCCCGATTGCAGTCGCGTAAGGCCGAAACTGAAGCAGTTCTTGCATTGGGAGCGGACGCGGCAGAAACGGGTGTTCAGGAACATTTTTTACAGGGACTTTCTCCTCTCGTGCCGACGGAGCCATCTGAAACCCTTCCTCTCGAAGAGGCGAGGCCCATACTAAACGAGGCCGCTTATCATGGTCTGGCGGGGGAGATAATTCGTTTATTTCGTCCCCATACCGAGGCAGATCCAGTTGCCCTTCTCGCCTCGTTTCTGTCTGAGGTCGGAGCCTTACTCAATCGCGGTCCCCACCTCATCTTGGATGGCACGTTTCATCCCCTGTTGTTTTGGCCGGTGATCGTTGGTCGATCAAGCAAGTCGCGAAAAGGGACGGCAGGAAAACGGATTGAACACCTTCTCCGGCTGGCCGATAGCTCCTGGACACGCGGGGAATGCAAGGGCACGCTGTCGAGTGGCGAAGGCTTGGCCTTTGCCGTTCGAGACCCGCAATACAAGGAAGAAATGCTCAAGGATCGGGGGCGTCCAACAGGAGAAACGGTTAGCGTGCTGGTTGATCCCGGCGTGGAAGATAAGCGCTTGTTCCTCGTGCAGTCGGAGTTCGGAGCCGTGCTTCGGGTGATGGCACGGGACGGAAACTCTCTATCGGGCGTACTCCGGGATGCGTGGGACGGGCAAGACCTAGCCCCAATGACCAAAGCAAACCGCGTCCGCGCGACGGCTCCCCATATCGGCATCGTGGGGCATGTGACGAAGGATGAGCTTCTGCGGAATCTCACCAGCACGGAAGCGTCGAATGGCTTTGGCAATCGGTTCGTATGGCTCATGGTGCAGCGCTCTCAAGAACTCCCTTTCCCCTCTAGTCCAGATCCACAGGAGCTTGAGAGTCTAGCCCGCAAGATTGGCGAGACGATCCGCTACGGGCGAACGTTGGGACAGCTTACTTTGAGCGAGGCGACATGCGAGGCATGGCGGACGATCTATCACGATCTTTCCGCCGACCGGCCAGGTCTTGCCGGAGCGCTCCTCGGCAGGGCAGAGGCCCAGGTCATGCGTTTAGCCGGACTCTATACCCTCCTCGACGGACAACAGGCCATTGATACGGTTCACCTAAAGGCTGCGCTGGCCCTTTGGGAATATGCAGAAAGCTCTACTCGGCATATTTTTGGGGACAGTACCGGGGATCATATTGCTGACACCATCCTGGCGGCTCTCCATGATGTGGGAGAATTAGATGACAGCGGAATTAGTTCGCTGTTAGGGCGCAACACCTCTGCGGCGCGACTGAATCAAGCAAAAGAGGTACTCGTGGAGCATGGCCTCGCGCACTCTATCGACCGGCGTGGTGACCCGGGCAGACCGGCCAGAATCTGGAGGCGAGGTACGAAAGAAACGAATTTAACGAATTAATCCTGGCGAGGAGGCAGTTATTTCGTATTTTTCGTTTAATTCGTTACCAGGAGGTAGACGCCATGGGGTACCTAAAAGCTATCGAACGGATGGATAAGTCGGGAGGACAGTCAGGCACTCACAAGAAGCCTTGGCTGAACGCGTGGCACGAGCTGGCTAGCCTGACGTATGGCATCGGACCAGGGGACCCCAGGCTCGGGCCGATTCTCGAAGCACTCAACCAATGCGATGAGGCTTTTTACGCGGATCATTGGTCCGCCTTCAGGCAAGGGGCTCAAAAGATCAAAGCGATACTGCGTGCCTGAAGGTTTCATGCCCAGCAACAAAAAGAAAATGCCCTGTGGTGAGAAAGCGCAGGACAGACGCGGCTTTTCCCTCACAAATGAGGGCGAATCCGCACAACGAAAGCAAAGGAAGAAACGTATGAAACCCTCATTAAAACCATCCGCAAAGGCTCTGGCCGTTCCATTCCGTCGGGGCATAGAAGCACAAGTCTTCCTGGGTGTGCGTTCAATCTGCTCCTACCTGCATATCGGGCCGTCCACCTTCTACACCTGGGCGCGTCACTACGACTTGCCTGCGATGAGGACGCCCGATGGGAGATGGATGATCAGCACGGCTATGCTTGACGACTGGATGCGGGAGCGATTAGCGCATGAGCGACAAGCAGAAACGGAAGATTCAATAAGCGGAAGCGAGGTCGCCCATGAGTGAGACGGCAGGTCTCGTGCGGCTCATCGATATTAAAGACGCGGCCAGCTATACGGGGCTCTCCGTGCATACCATCTATGCGATGGTGTCGCAGCGCCGCATCCCATACGTGAAGGTGGGTAGACTGGTGAAATTTGATAGAGGGCTCCTGGATACCTGGATCGAGAAGAACACGGTGATGCCGATGCCGCCACGACGCCCATAAAGATGGAAACGGTGACAATGTAGTCGGGTGCAATTCAGGAGCGGTGCCTAGTGCAGGTCATAGAGGGCGACGACGCCCAGCGCAAACAGGAAGACCAGTGCCAGAAACAAGGTCTGAACCCACGCGTGCTGGTCGCCGCCGTGAAATGCGCTCCGAAGGGGTTGGGGGTAGTGCTCGCGGTTGTTCATCGAAGATTATCTCCGAATACCAGTAAAGAAGGCCCTCCTTTAGTGGCAAGTATGACCAATTTGGGGCTCTACGTTGACAATGCGGTAGCTAAATGGCTACCATAATGAGCATGCAAACCCGCTTAAAAGAATGGCGAGTGAGGCGGGGGTTGAGCGTGCGGAAGCTTGGAGAGTTATCCGGTGTCCACTATGTCTCAATCGTCAAAATGGAGGGCGGGAGGTTGGATCCCCAGCTCTCAACCGTGCTCAAGTTGTGCGACGCATTGCATATTTCACTTAATCAACTGGTATGGGTGGCCAAGCAGCCACAGAAAGGAGGGCGGTCCGATGGGACTCACCAAGCGGAAGGATAGCTATTACGTGGAGTTTCCCGTCATAGAGGACGACGGGTATCTAAAGCTCGCTCGTGGTTTACCACATGCCAGGCTCAAGCGCTGGAAAGTGGGATGTCGGAATAAGGAGGAAGCACGGAAGCAGGAGGGCATCATTAAGACGCAACTCTTGGAAGGGATGCGCATTGAGCCCGAGATTCAGGCACCTGTAGTGACCTTTGGGGAGTATGCCGCCAAGTGGCTCGGGGCGAGCAAGGGTAGCCTGGCGACGAAGACGCATGCTAACTATACTCAGCTGCTCGCTCTCTACATTCTGCCCACCTTGCGGGAGTGTTCCATCAGTGGCCTGAAGTGGGGAAGTATCAAGGCGCTTCTGATGGGTAAGCAAGAGGAGGGCCTCTCGCTCAATTCTGTACGCTTGATCCGGGCTGTGGTCTCAACCATCCTGACCGATGCAGCGGATGAAGGGATCATTCCTATTAACCCTGTGTTGGGACAGCGACGAAAGCGGCGCGCGAGCCAAGCGAATGCGCCAGATGTGCAGCCCTTTTCTTGGGAGCAGAAGCAATTGTTCGAAACCAAGTTGGAGGGCATGGAGCGAGCGGGCACATTATCGCCTGCCTATACCATGCTCTTTCGCATCTATCTCATGACAGGCATTCGACCTGGAGAAGGACGTGCTTTGCAGCCAGGGGACATTGATGCCCACGGCAAACGGGTAAGGGTGGAGCGATCTGCCACTCTGGATAGTCAGGTAAAGAATACCAAGACCGGTGAAACGCGTTGGGTGGATCTTAGCGACGGGTTACTGGAAAGGTTGGGGAGTTATCTGACGTGGATGAAAACGGAAGCCATTGCACAGGGGCGGGAGAGCCTCTGGTTATTTCCCTCTAAGACTGGCTCACTGCTCGATGAGAGCCATGTGGTGCGAGCCTTCCACCGAGTGCTTGATGGAGCCGGATTGCCGAGGTTCCGAGTGTACGACCTGCGTCATACGTTCGCATCCTTACTCCTCTCCTCGAATGTACCCTTGCTCTATGTCAGCCACCAACTGGGGCATGCCAAGCCGACAATCACTTTGAAGTATTATGCTCGCTGGATTCCGAGTGGGCAGGTCCATCGGGTGAATGTGTTAGACGGCGCTAACATGGTATTAACACCTGCCTCAACCTCATCGATAGCAGGTGTCTCGATTCCCGCCTAAGTAGTTGATTGTTTTGGTGGGCCGTGTAGGGGTCGAACCTACGGCCCGCTGATTAAGAGTCAGCTGC
>CAZKVY010000145.1:0-5388 GCA_964556305.1 uncultured Nitrospira sp.
CAACAGGACTGGGCGCCGCCCGTCAATGATCAGGAGAACCATCTCTGGACTCTGTTCGACGTCCTCGAATACCGCCCAAGCCCGGGAGGAACAAAAACGAATGACGACTATCGGTGGGACATCGAAGGCTATTACGGCGGCGATTACAACCGCCTCTGGTTTAAGAGCGAGGGCCAGCGGAATACCGCCTTCAAAGCGGACTACGACGTGGACTTTCAACTGCTCTACGGCCGGTTTCTCGGCAAGTATTACGATTTTCAAATCGGCCCGCGCCTCGAAACGCAAACCTTTCGCGGGCGGAATGTGACCCGCGGACACGCGGCGATCGGGATCGAAGGGATTGTGCCCTATAGTTACGCCATGGAGGCGACCATGTTCATCGATCAGAATGGCGCCGTGTCCGGACGTTTGACGTTGACGAAGGACCTGTTGCTGACCCAACGGCTCATCCTTCAGGGCCGGCTTGAGACCAACGCTGCTGTGCAGCGGGTCGAGAAATTCACCACAGGCTCGGGCTTGAATAGCCTCGAATTCGGGGTGCGGCTGCGCTATGAAATCCGGCGGGAATTTGCGCCTTATGTCGGCGTCTCACTCGAACGCAGCTTTGGCGAGACGGCCACCCTGGTGCGCCAGGACGGGGGCGATCCAAGCCAAGTCCGATTCGTCGTGGGTGTGCGGGCATGGTTCTAAGACGTGGCTCGGAGCGCGACGCTGTGCTGGTTTTGAGGCATGCTGTCACGATAAGCCGGAAGTCCATGAAACACGACAAAGAAATTACTTCTGCGCGGAGGAGTGCCAGGAGCAATTCAACCAGGGATCCCGAGCGGTACATGAAAAGGTTCAAGGGCCGCAAACTCTGAAGCGATCGGCCTGCCAGATGTTATCCACGGGAACATAGCATGACTCTCCGAACACTGCCGCTGCTCCTCAAAGTCCTGGCGAGCGCATTTCTGTTCACGATCGGCGTCGCCTATCTCTTCGCCTTGGCCTATCTCTATTTGATTGAGGTAGAGCCGCACAGCAAACACGGAATGGGACTCGTTGCGGCTGTGATCATGAAATATTACGGACAGCGGGATACGACGAAGCTCGAAGCCGCCCTGCGAGGCCCGATGGCCGAGTATGTCAGCGATGTGCAGAGAAAACAGCTCATCCAGTGGATACGACAGGGCGCGGGAGAAGCGGATTTCGTGAAGATTCAGCCGATCCTCACCCAGGCGTGCGCGGAATGTCACAGTGCATCCGCTGGGACCGGGTTGCCGCCACTGACCTCCTATGCGGAAGCCTCCACCTACACTGAAGTGGACCTTGGTCAATCTATCAAGTCGCTGGTGCGGGTCTCCCATGTTCATCTGTTCGGTATGAGCTTCATCTTTGTGCTGACGAGCCTCATCTTTGTCTTCAGTGAGATCCCCGCCTCCGTTCGAGCCCTTCTCGTGGCGATTCCCTTCCTCGCCATCTGGCTGGATATTGGGTCCTGGTGGTTCACCAAACATAACCCGATCTTTGCCTACATCGTGATCGGTGGAGGCGTGCTGATGGGACTATCCTTAGCACTGCAAATTGGGGTCTCATTTTATGAGATGTGGTTCGCTCGGGAAAAAGCTTGATCCGCTGTTGTTCACACATGGGAGAACAGACAAATGGTAACCAAAGATCGTCGATCGACAACAAGGAACCGCGGTGTATTGCTCAGGACGTTGGTGGTCATCGGATTTCTGCTCTGTCTGGGCTGGGCTTTCGCGATGGCGGATGAGGGAGCTGAGGAGGCCATCCCACCGGAGTATGCCGGAAAAGTCATGCCAGCAGGAATGGGTGACGATTCCAAAGCACCTGGAGCAGGAAAGGAGATTTACGAGGGCAAGGTGAATCAGGAGGTCAACTGCGCCCGGTGTCATGGGAACGACGGCAAGCCGACCAAGTTGGGAAAGGGGGCTCCGGATCTTTCAGATCCAGCGATGAGCAAGAAGCATTCAGATGCGAGGTGGTTCTGGCGCATCTCCGAAAAGAAGTCCGGCTCGAAGATGCCTGGATACAAGGACAAGTTAAGTGAAGAGCAGCTGTGGCAGGTGATCGCATATCTGCGCATCTTGGCCCAGTCGGGCAGGTAGCACCGCTTTGGAAAGGGAGCGAGCATGAAGAAACCACTGCTACCGGTGACCATTGTACTAATGCTCGTGGTGTTGGCCGCCGTGGTGCTGTCGTCCGCTCGGCGGGCGTCGGCTATTCCCGCCTTCTCGCGGGAACATGGGCTGAAATGTAGTGATTGCCATGCGCCGTTTCCATTGCTGAATGAGTTCGGGATGGAATTCAAGCAACGAGGATTTCGATTGCCGGGCGAGAACGGCAAGTATCCGTGGGAGCTGAAGAGTCTGCCCGTCTCCGTGATCGGCTCCATGCAGTATCTTCACGCGCATGAGGACGATCCCGTGACCAAAGCGCGGCGGTCTACGATCAGCAAGGCGGAGATCGAGGAAATCGAGCTCATGGCGGCCGGGACCGTTGCGCCGAAGATCGGGTTTCTCGCCGAATTTGCGCAGGAGGTGGCGGAAGGGGGAGCATTTGGGAACGAGCAGGTCTGGATGCAATTCAGCGACGTTTTGCCCGCCAGTGTGCTGAACGTACGTGCGGGCAAGATGCTGAACGAACAGTACTATCTGTCGCAGAAACGGCGGTTGCTCTTCCAACGGTACTTGGCACCGGTGACGTTCAACGTGACCGGTGCTGAGCTGAACGGTTTTTGGTCCGGCCTGCGGTACGCCGCCGGCGTCGTCAATGACGAGCGAGAGGAAGGGGTGAACACCCCGGCGGTT
This sequence comes from uncultured Nitrospira sp., assembly GCA_964556305.1. GTDB lineage: Bacteria > Nitrospirota > Nitrospiria > Nitrospirales > Nitrospiraceae > Nitrospira_A. The sequence goes on from CAZKVY010000145.1 coordinate 2,814, forward strand.
AACCTGGACAAGAAATTCCAAGGGTTCTACGCTTGGGGAAACTACACCTTGTGGGACCACATCGTCGGAATCAGGTATATCAACACCAAAGCCAATTCCGACCAGCCCTCCCCGATCATTGATGGCCGGACTCGGCAGCAACTGGATGCAACTCTGAATCTCCGTTTTGGTAGAGGCCAGGTCTTACTCGGCTACTACTACAACTGGGCTATTGGGGGAATCTATAAACAGGACCGGCGCAACTACCTTGTCGAGGGCATCCTGGAAGTGCTCCCCGAAAAACTCTTCCTGGACGCTCGCTACGAGATGCAGGATACCGGGCTGGTGTCCGGCAGTCCCAACAATCCCGTGAAGGCCAACGGGACCATGGTGACTGCGCACGCCTCCTATTATGTGACGGAAAACGTGCGGGCGATACTGGAGTTTACCAAGGTGAGCGGAGAAGGGCTGGACGTCCAGCGGATCGGCGAACCAAACGCCGTCGCGGCAAGCAGTCAAGAGCGTTACCTGGTCGGCATCCATTTCGCCTTCTAGCCACCGACGACCATGCGGGTGCCACATTGAAGGCAGTGGTTAGTCCGACGTGGGGCAAAAGTGTTTGGGACAATTGGTGCCGCTTCTGCATCGATCCGTGATGAGGGCCGCAGGTTCTAATGCTGCAAATGACCAGTGAGCAAGAAATCACGGCGGGATATCGACGGTGCTGAACAGCTGGCGAGCCCTCTCTTATAAGCGCTGGAGGTTTCAATGGACCCTATGACACATCATGATCACGGACAGATGTCCGACCCTCACGCTGGCCACCAGATGTCGCACGACCATTCGAACCACGACCGCCACGCGGGCCATTCCGTGGCGATGTTTCGCGATAAATTTTGGTTGAGTTTCACCCTCACCATTCCTACCGTCTTCTGGTCGGCTGAAGTCCAGCAGTGGCTGGGCTATACAGCACCCTCCTTCGCTGGCTCTAGATTTATTCCCGCCATCTTCGGCACCGCCGTGTTCCTGTATGGCGGCCTCGTGTTCGTGCGGGGGGCCCAGGGCGAGCTGGCCGACCGCAAGCCGGGCATGATGACGCTCATCAGCTTGGCCATCATCGTCGCGTTCGGGACATCGCTGGCTGCGACACTCGGCCTTTTCGCGATCGAAGTGTGGTGGGAACTCACCTCGTTGATCACGATAATGGTTTTGGGCCACTGGCTCGAAATGCGAGCCATTGCGCAAGCTCGGGGCGCGGTCACAGCCCTCGCCGCGTTGTTGCCGGATACGGCTGAGCGGGTCACCGGCGCGGAAGTCCACACGGTCCCATTATCGGAATTGCACCTGGATGACGTGGTCCTGGTCCGGCCGGGAAGCCGCGTTCCGGCGGATGGCGTCGTGGTCGAAGGCGCCGCCGATGTGGATGAGTCGATGATTACGGGCGAGTCGAAATTGATTTCGAAGGGGCCAGGTGCGAACGTGATCGCGGGGACGGTCGCCGGTGGTGGGAGCCTGCGGGTCCGCCTCACCGCCGTCGGCGAGCAGACCGCCCTCTCCGGCATCATGCGGCTGGTGGCCGCCGCCCAAGCGTCGAGCTCTCACGCGCAAGCCCTGGCCGACCGTGCCGCCGCCATCCTGTTCTACGTGGCTATTGCCTCCGGCGTGATGACATTCGTGGTCTGGTGGTTGATGGGTGACACGCAACATGCCTTACTCAGGACGGCCACCGTCCTCATCATTGCCTGCCCCCACGCATTGGGGCTCGCCATTCCGCTGGTGATCGCCATCTCCACCTCACTCGGCGCGCGGAATGGGCTGCTCGTGAAGGACAGACTGGCACTTGAACGGGCCCGCCTCTTGGACATGGTGATTTTTGATAAAACGGGCACACTCACACGTGGGGCTCCTGCCTTGTCGGGTATCACCGCAGCGCCGGGCATCGACGAGAATGACCTGCTTGCCCGTGCTGCCGCCGTCGAAGCCAATTCTGAACATCCCCTCGCCAAGGCCATCGAGGCAGAAGCCAGGCGGCGAAAACTGCCTCTATTGCAAGCGGCCAGCTTCGAGGCGCTGGCGGGCCGAGGTGCGCGGGCCATGGTGGAGGGCCAGAGCATGGCCGTCGGCGGACCGCGCCTGTTGGCCGAGTCCAAGGCTGTGGTGCCTTCAGAAGTTGAGAAGGTGACGAGTACCTGGGCGTCGGAAGGAAGGACCGTCCTGTATGTGATCGCGGAAGGACGACTGCTCGGAGCGCTTGCTGTAGAAGACGAGATCCGGCCCGAGTCGCTTGAAGCTGTCACCGACCTGCATCGGCTCGGTATCCGAGTTGCCATGATCACGGGAGATGCGAAACCCGTGGCAGAGTCCGTCGCCCGGCGCCTCGGGATCGATGAGGTCGCAGCTGAGGTGCTTCCCGGCGACAAGGCCGAGGCCGTCAAGCGGTTTCAGGCAGGCGGCAAGCGGGTGGCCATGGTGGGAGACGGGGTGAACGATGCCCCAGCATTGGCCACCGCCGATGTCGGAATTGCGATCGGCGCAGGAACGGATGTTGCCATCGAATCCGCTGGCATCGTGCTCGTGCGTAGCGATCCGCGTGACG
>CAZKVY010000146.1:0-5353 GCA_964556305.1 uncultured Nitrospira sp.
ACCATGTTGCCGGTGCCTTCCTCAGCCGATGCCGGCTGCGCACAAGCAACACCGAGCACCGCGGCGATCGCAACTCCTGCACCCCACATTCCAATGTTCCGGACGACGTTCCGAACCCTCATGATAGTCTCCTCCTTGATATGTCACCGACGCGCCTGACTGGCGCCCGGGTTGGCTCCCCGTCTTGTCTTCACCGGCCTGAGGCAGGAGCAGCGAAAGTATGTGGTTCACTCTTCTGAACATCATGGACATTCCTCGTCTGAGCCCTTCTTCGATCATCCAACATCGCGGCGACGCTCGCGCCTGCCTCACCGCAGCGAGTCACGGCCCCCATCGGCCTCGAGCCCGTTGCCGCTCATGTGCGACATCACACCTGCAACATCTGCCGGCTGATTCGCCGCCTTTGTTCGGCGGTCAACCGCATCTCGGCCAAGGCGAATAGCAGCCGCTCCTCGCAGGCGATCTGTTCACGATAGCGACGAATGAGTGCGTGAAGCTTCCCGGTCAGGGTCCGTAATCCGCTGAATGCCTTTGATGCTGCTGCGTTTTGACCGTGGGGCCGCTTTTGCGCCAGCTGCTTCATCACCTTTGTGGCGTCGGCTTTCAGCGCCCGGTGTTCGTCCAAGAAGCTCTGAAACTGGTCACGCTCCTCTTGCGTCCGGCCGAGGATTCGCCGCAGTTCGCTCACCAGCATTTCTTCCCGTTTGAAATGCACGTCCACGGGGCCGGTAAAGAATTCGAGCAGCTCTCGTAACGTGCCCCGGTTCGTTCGCTTCACCGTGCCGTTCCCGACGGATCGCGGACTCATCGTCGTTTCGACCATAGCCAGTCGGTCCAAAATCATTCGGTGCTCCCGTTCGAGCAGTGCCACCGGATCGACGGTGAGACTCATTCGCCTGTTACCTTGAGACACCATCGTTCCGGGATCCCATGGACGGAAGCTCCTACGTGAGAACAATGCGACTACGTGATGCGTGCGCACTGTATCGAACAGGACGGCGGCCCACACTGGCATCCGCCGGTCTAACGCATGATTGATCTCAACGTGTTGGATAGGCCATTGGACCTATAGATGCAGGGACGGTGGAAGTGGCGAGATGAACGAAACCTACGCGGACGACGAGATGACGGAGAGCCCGAGGCGTGGGGACTGTCGAACCTGAAACCGAGAACGTCCCATCGCCCCTATCGCGATTCACGAAGGACGTATCACTGACAACGTGGGTGGAGTCGGTCAGCGTTCGGCAATTCTGGAGAGGCGGTCTGGATTCAGCAAGGTGATGGTTCTTCCATCGATGGTGAGCACGCCCTCATCGCGAAAGACACCGAGCAGGCGGATGGCGGTTTCAACCGTAATCCCGGCCATCTCGGCCACTTCTTCCCGTTTGAGCGTGAGTCCCACCCGGACATGATCGTCATGTTTCTTGCCGAATCGATCGCCGAGTTCCAGCAGCAGGCCGGCTAATCGCTCGCGGGCGGTTTTGAAGGTGAATTGATCGAGATGATCCATATTGACCCCGACCTCGTTACTGAGGAGTTGGATCAGCTTGATCGCCAGTTCAGGATTTCCGCGGATGACTGCAAGATAGCGTTCCTTGTCGATGATGCAGACTTGAGAGGGTTCCAATGTCTCGCACGTCACTTCATGAAGGGCTCGCTCGCCGAAGACGTGCTTCTCGATCAACTCGCCAGGGCCCAGGATGCGGACGATCTGCCGCCGGCCTCTTGTCGAAGACCGAGTGAGCTTGACCTTGCCCGAACACAACAGGTAGAGGCCCAAGCACACATGCCCTTCGTAGAAGACAGTCTGGCGAGGCGCATACTCGATCGCGCGTTTGATTTTCTGAAATTCGGCGAGATCACTTCCGGAAATATCGCACAGAACGACCTTCTCGCGAAGCCCGCAGGTGTCACAATTTTCGATAAGGCAGGGCTTCCGTTTCACGATTCGCCGATTCCTGGCACTACTCCAACACCCTGCAATCGACGGCTACTCGAACCAAGGTGAGCCGGTCCTTTCACACCGCACTCGGATGATCCCTTCATTCCCGGCCGTCCACCTGCTCGAAATCGCCTCCTGAGATTGCTCACGGATTTCATGCCGTAGATGCGATGGAAAGCGGGTCGTCCCCCCGCTCTAGGTTGGAGACGAACCGGCTCATGGGTTTCGCGGGGACGGAAGCCCTTCCTTCCGTCCCTCTCCCTACACTACTCTTTCGTTAGCGAAACCTTCGTGCCCGCGTCTTCTTTGGCATCCTGCGCGCAACGGAAGCCCATCCAATTGATCTTCGTCTTCGGGTCGGTGCCGTTCCGCATGGCCGCCCGCATGGTGGTGGTGCTATCCATCCAGCCGCCGCCCCGGAAGGCCTTCTGGGTTCCGGTTGCCGGTCCTTTCGGATTCCGGCCCGGCGCGGTCTTGTAATAGTCCTGGTCGTACCAATCGGACACCCACTCGGCGACGTTCCCGATGGTTTGATAGAGCCCATAGGGGCTCAGGGCGTTCTCATACTTGTCGACGGAGATGATCGGCGGATACAGCAGCAACCGTTCGGGGCGATCCCGCACCGGACCGGATAACCCGGTTCTGCCGAAATTGGCCCGGGTGGGACCGGCATATTCGCTCCCCCAGGGGAACAGTCTCCCATCCACTCCGCGCGCCGCTTTCTCCCACTCGGCTTCGGTCGGCAGCCGTTTTCCTGCCCACTTGCAATAGGCATCGGCGTCATACCAGTTCACATGCATGATCGGATGGTGCGCCATGGTGTCCTGAAAGTTTCCTCCGTCGTAGCGCCAATCCAGCTGTGGCAGGCGATCCGTCGCCAGGACAAATTTGAGATACTCAAGCGCCGTGACTTCGTACTTGCCGATCATGAACGCATCCAAATAGACCGACCGTTGTGGAATTTCGCTCCGGTAAGCCAACCGATCCGTCTTCTTATCGCTGCCCATGAGGAATTCGCCGGCCGGAATCAGGACCATTTCTTCCTTCGTCTTCCACTTCGCGACGCGTTCCTGCGCGAGCTTCTTCCCTTCTTCGGTCCACTCGATGATGATGTCCTGCGTATCCAACGCTTCTGCGGCGGGTGCCAACGCAAAGAGCGCGGCTCCGATCACGAGCGCCCGTGTCAATCCTGTTCGTGTCCTCCTGATGCCCCTTTCTCGTCCTTCCATCTCTGGCCTCCTTATTGTCCTGCCGTCAGAGCTTCACGATCTGCATTTCGCAGAATGTCCCTATCGATGGACGAAAGCTGACGACCACTCTCGCCCGATATTGCGCAACGAAATCCTGTGAGATAACTCCAGTGATCCAGCCCCCCGGCATTACGACCGGCGGAACGGGCTACCTCGGGATCTTCATTCCATGATCCTCCGCGAAACACTTTGTCCTGCCCTGATGGGGGCCCCTGGGGATTGCGGTTCTCCTGGCGCCGGTAATACTCCGGATCAAACCAGTCCGAGACCCATTCGCTCACGTTTCCGGCCAATTGATGTACGCCGTAAGGGCTGGTGCCATTGTCGTAGCGATCGACGTTGGCCAGCGGCGGATACTTTGCTCCGCGCTTCGACCCCGGATGGGCGATGTTGCTCTTGATCCAGCCGGCGGGCTCATTACCCCAGGGAAACATCCGTCCGTCCTCACCACGCGCCGCCTTTTCCCACTCGGCTTCGGTCGGCAAACGCGCCCCGCGCCACCGGCAATAGGCATCGGCCTCTCGCCAGGACACACCGATAACCGGATGTTTGGCCATCTTGTCCAGGAACGGTTGGGCTCGCCAGTAATGGGGCCATGCCGCGCCGGTCGCCAGCACGAAGCGCAGATAGTTCACGTTGCTGACCTCGTACCGGTCGATGCTGAACGCATCCACATAGACCTGATGTTGTGGCAGCTCCTGCGGCCCCGCGGCGCGATCAAACTTTGGGTCGCTTCCCATCAGGAACGGGCCCGCCGGCACCTGAGCCATCCCGTCCGGCACCTCGATCAACGCCAGCCGCTCCACATCATCCAACGGGGCCCAGAGCGGCGGCGGCTTCGGCAACTCATGATCGGCATGGGCCCAGTCGGCCAAGGCCAACCAGGCCGTTACACTCATGACCGTCGCTACTGCAATTGTGCTGATCGTGTGATGTCTGCCCATCATGCGTCACTCGTTACCCGCCGACGGCCTCGGTCAGTGCCCCTGCTTTTGGAGCAACGGGTCGATTTCCTTTTTCGTTTCCTCGGTCACGTTGTACCGGGTATAGGCGTGGTCCAGAACTTCGTTCGCATAGAGACGCCCCGTCGGAGCCGGAACCCCAATGGTGGTGTCCACCGTGCCCTTCGGCCCAATAGTCACGGTCTGTTCCGTCGCCGTTCTCACGTAGGGATGCCAAACGACCAACTTATAGGTTCCCGGCGGCACATCGGTCATGGTGAATCGGCCCTGTTCATCGGTCTTCGCAAAATATGGATTGGTAATGGCCACGCCCCAGCTCTCCATGTAGGCGTGAAAACCGCATTGCATCACAAAGATGCGGCGGCCTTTGCTCAGTTTCACCAGTTCTTTCATCGGTGGACCGGCCATGTGCTTGTGATACATCCCGGCTTCGGTGCGATCCTTAAAATTCCGCGGATGCTGGGGGTTCATCGGAAGCGGCACGTTGAACAAGACCCGTGCGCCCAAATTCGACGTCTCATAGGCCTGAATGTCGTGCATCACCGGGTCCATGTTGACGACTGTCACCGATTGATCGTCGCGCACGACGGTCGTAAAGGGCAGGAACAGGCAGTCTTTGGCCTCAATCTGCGGGACTTCTTTTTCCGCGAACGGTTTGCCCTTCTCAATCCCCTCGAGGTAGACCACCACTTCCCTGAATTCGCCTCCCGGTCCGACATTGAACGGCTGCAGAATGCGCCAGCCTTCTCCATCGGAAATCCGCCCGCAATAGAACGGATCCGGCAGCGTGGTGAGGTTATAGCCTTTCGGCTTCGGCACCACCCCTTCCAACTTCACGACCCCTGTCAGTGTCCCTCCATCCGACACGGTCATTTCTTCATAAGCTGAGGCGGAACCGTTCGCGAAAGACGACGCGAGGGCCACCGTAGCCAATCCTACAATCCAAGCAAAAGCGTTTGTCTTCTTCGTCTGCTGTTCATGCTGATGTGTGGTACCCAGTGTCACGTCCGGCCTCCTCTGTGATGGGTTCACGTGATCGACAGTATCCTCGATCATACTGGGAACCCATCGCCTATTTCCTCCCTTGAGACTCAAAAACACAGATGGGGGAGCTGCGTGATACAGGCAGCTCCCCCATTCGCGATTACGCCATGACTTGCCCGCTTACTTCATGGCAGTCGGAATCGCCTGCGGCTCGG
>CAZKVY010000147.1:0-5340 GCA_964556305.1 uncultured Nitrospira sp.
GACAGCGCGGCCTGCCGGACTTCCAGTCCGTTCATGGCGAATTGCCCGTTGACCGTCAGATTCGTGCCGTTGTTCGTAAAGCCCACCGGGCCGCGTAAAAAGCCGCCGGACGTGGCGACATCCGAGACGTTGAATCCCAACGCATGTTCGCCGAAGTTGCCCTTGACGTAAAACCCGCCGGACGCGGCTGCCGTCAGATTGGTACCCGGTTTGTTCATGCGATCGATTTGCTGTTGCAGCCGGGCGAGATTGGCTGCCGACGTGTCATTCAAGTTCACATGGTTGATGTCTTTGATCGTATCAAAGACGTCGCCGCGATCCACCACCTGGCCGCCGCCTTGAATCCGCATGTCGAATTTCTTGCTCATCGCCATCCCGGCAGGATTCCAATAGGTGGCGAGGGAGTCGGTTGTCGTGGCCACTCCTGCGCCGCCCATACCCATCTGTCGTGAACCGACAAAGACGAATTCGACTGCTGCCGCCTGGAGCGGCAGAAGGACGGCGAGCAGTACGGTCGTGTATCGCACGTATGATCTGACGGGTGTCTTCATAAGTCGGTCTGATTCCAGCTCGGAAGGATGATGGCGCAGTCTACGAAAACATGCTGAAGCCGTCAAGAAGTCACTGGACGCGTGGACGTCACCGGTGAGGCATGCCCTAAGACGAGATGATCGTGCCGTCCTGCATGGAGACGATGCGGTCCGCCTGGGCGGATAGTTTGTCGTTGTGCGTGACGATCACAAATGTGGTGCCTCGCGAGCGATTCAATTGTCGCAACAGCGCGAAAAGAGCATCCCCGGTATGTGTATCGAGGTTGCCGGTCGGTTCATCGGCCAATACGAGATCCGGTTGCTGCATCAAGGCGCGCGCCACGGACACCCGTTGCTGCTCGCCACCGGACAGTTCGCCCGGTTTGTGATGCAGACGATCGCCCAGACCCACCTCGCCGAGAAGCTTCGTGGCTTCGCCCACGACATCGGCCATCTCCCGCTTCTGGATCATGGCTGGTAAACAGGCGTTCTCAAGTGCGGTGAATTCCGGTAGCAGGTGGTGAAACTGAAAGACAAAGCCGACGCGCTTATTGCGGAACTCCGCCTGCTGTTGTTCCGTGAGCTGAAAAAGATTCTGCCCCTCGAACGAGACTGTGCCTTTGGTGGGCCGGTCCAACGTGCCGAGGATTTGAAGGAGGGTGCTTTTTCCCGCTCCTGACGCGCCCATGATGGCAATGAGTTCGCCGCGCTGGATGCGCAGGTTGATGTTATTCAACACCACCAGCTCACGCCCGCCCATCGGAAAGGTTTTGTAGAGGTCGACAACGTCAATCATGCGGCAACTGCACCTTGGACTGTTCGATGCTCATGTTCAATGCTCGTACGTATTGGGCCGCTCTGTGGATGTCACTCATACCGGAGGGCGGCGGCGGGATCGAGTTTGGCCGCTTGGAGCGACGGATACAGCGTGGCGACGAAACTGATCAGAATAGCCGACCCTGCGACCAGCAACACATCCGACCCTAGGACATGAACCGGAATGCGTGAGATGTAATAAACCGTCGGATCGAAGGTCCAGAACGTTTGAATCAACCAGAGAAAGGCATACCCGAGCGGAACGCCGATAGCCGCACCCGAACAGCCGATGATCAGGCCGTTGAGCATAAAAATGCGCATGATACCCTTACGTGTGGCGCCCATTGCTTTGAGGATCGCAATCTCGCGCTGTTTCTCGGTCACAATCATCGTGAGCGTGCTGACGATGTTGAACGAGGCCACAATCGTGATCAGGACCAGCAGGAGAAACATCATCGTCTTTTCCAGCTTCAGGGCTGAAAACAGGTTGCGGTTCATTTGCATCCAGTCTCTGGCCCAGAAGGCAAAGCCAAGGTGCTGTTCGATGGAACGAGCGACGTCAGCGGCTCGGAAGACATCGGCGACTTTGACCTCGATGCCGGTCACGGTCGCGCCCATATTGAAAAACTTCTGTGCTTCCGCCAGTTCGATATAGGCGAGCGAAGAATCGTATTCGTACATGCCTGATTGGAAGATGCCGACGACGACGAATTGCCGGATTTTCGGGGTCATGCTGGCGCCGGTCACGGGCCCGACCGGAGAGACGACATTCAGGGTATCGCCGGGGAATGCGCCGAGTCGCATCGAGAGTTCCTTGCCGAGAATGATGCCCGGCCGCATAGCGGTGTCCGGTCCGTTCGGCTCGCGTTCCTTTTCAGGCAGCACGACCTTGGTCAAATGTGAGAGGTCCTCGAGGTTCCCATTGACGAGATTATGTGCCAACTCGGTGACGGTGCCTTCACGCGCCGGATCGATGCCGCGCAGGATAATGCCCTGGACTCCTGATGGAGAGGTCAGGAGTACTTGGCGGAAGATGAACGGCGTGGCGGCAACCACCTCTGGAACGCCGGTTACCTTCTTCACGTGATCCTCGTAATCGACCATGGACTCTTTCATCCGGTCGTTCACCAGAATGTGTGCGGTGGTGCCCAGAATCTTCGCCTGCACATCTTCCTTAAAACCCGTCATGATACCGACGGTGCCGATCAAGGCTGCCACGCCGAGCGTAATGCCGACGATGGAGACGATCGTATTGAAGGAGATGGTGCGGTTGCGCCGCTTTGCGCGCAGGTAGCGCAGGCCGATGAAGATTTCGTAGGGAAGCGCCATGTCTACTTTTCAGGCCTGAGTTGCGGGAAGAGAACGACATCCCGAATAGAGGCCTGGTTGGTGAAGAGCATGACGAGACGATCGATGCCGATGCCTTCGCCGGCGGTCGGCGGCATACCGTATTCAAGGGCGCGCAGAAAGTCTTCGTCCACCCGATGGGCCTCTTCGTCACCGGCGGCATGCTGGGCAGCCTGAGCTTCGAAGCGTTCCCGCTGATCGAGCGGATCGTTCAACTCGGAAAAGGCATTGGCGATCTCGCGCCCCGCGATATACAGTTCGAACCGGTCGGTCAACGTGGGATCGGAATCCTTGCGGCGCGCCAGGGGAGAGATTTCAATCGGGTAGTCGGTGATAAACGTGGGTTGCTGGAGTTTGGGCTCGACGGTTTCTTCGAAGATCTCGTTCAGGATGTTGACGAGCGACTCCTTGGGAGATACCTCGACTCCGAGCCGTTGTGCTGCGGCGAGGGCTTCCTCGCGATTCGTGAGAACGGACGGCGGCAAGCTGTTTACTTCCAAAATTGACTGATGGTAGGACCAACGGCGCCAGGGGGATCCCAGACGAATCGGTGTGCCCTGATATTCGATCGTCGTGGCGCCGAGAATATCCTGGGCCAACCGGCTGAACAGTTCCTCGGTCAGCACAATTAGGTCCTGATAGTCGGCATAGGCAACGTAAAACTCCAGCATGGTAAATTCAGGGTTGTGAATCGTCGAAATGCCTTCATTCCTGAAGTTCCGGTTAATTTCGAACACGCGGGGAAATCCGCCGACGATCAGGCGCTTCAGATAGAGTTCGGGGGCGATGCGGAGATACAGCTCGGCGTCCAGGGCGTTATGATGGGTGACAAAAGGTTTGGCAGCCGCGCCACCCGGTATGGGATGCATCATCGGCGTCTCGACTTCGAGGAAGCCGCGTTCGATGAGGAATGCGCGAATCCCCGAAATGATGCGACTGCGGAGTGAGAAAATCTGGTGCACTTGCGGGTTGGCGATCAAGTCGACATATCGTTGCCGATATCTGGTTTCCACATCGGTGAGGCCGTGCCATTTTTCCGGCAGGGGACGGAGGGCTTTGCTCAAAAAGGTGAGCGTCTTCGCCTCGACGGTGAACTCATTGGTCTTGGTGCGAAAGAGGTTGCCGGTCACCCCGATCCAGTCGCCGAGATCCAGCCCCTCGGAAATCTGGTGGGCCTGATCGCCCAATGTGTCTTTCTTCAGATAGACCTGCAGACGGTCAGACCCGTCCTGCAACACGGCGAACGCTGCTTTGCCGAAGCGGCGCAATCCGACGATACGTCCGGCGATGGTGCAGCTGATGTGCTCCTGCTCCAGCACCTCTTTGCTCTTCTCCCCATGCAGGCGGGAGAGCTGCCCGGCGCGGTCCTTGATTTCGAAGCGTGTTCCATAAGGCGCCACACCGAGCTGACGGAGGTGGTCGAGTTTCTTGATGCGTTGTTGCCGTTGATCGTTTAATTCGTCCATGAATGAGTCTCTCGTCGTTCGTCGCTCATATCTCGTGACCTGTGACCCATGCGTCGCGCCATACGTGTCACATTTATAAGTCGTCGTCTGTCATGGCCACTGGTTGGGGAGTCTTGCCGCCGGTCATTTTTCTCTGAAGGTAGGCCTCGATGAAGCCGTCCAAATCGCCGTCCATCACAGCGGACACCTGGCCGACTTCATGCCCCGTCCGATGGTCCTTGACCATCTGGTACGGCTGGAAGACGTAAGAACGGATCTGGCTGCCCCAGGCAATCTCCTTTTTCTCGCCGACGATCGCATTGAACTCGGCTTCCTTCTTGCGCTGTTCGACTTCAAAAAGACGGGCTCTCAGAATTTTCATGGCCCCGTTACGATTTTGAAGCTGAGACCGTTCGTTTTGACATTGCACCACGATACCCGTGGGAATGTGAGTGATGCGGATAGCCGTCTCCACCTTGTTCACATTTTGACCGCCCGCGCCGCCAGCCCGGAACGTGTCCACTCGAAGGTCCTTGTCATCGATCACCACCTGCACGTCATCGTCAAGCTCCGGATACACGAAGACCGACGCGAAGGAGGTGTGCCGACGCTTGTTCGCATCAAATGGAGAGATTCTCACGAGCCGATGCACGCCAGCCTCGGCCTTCAGGTAGCCATAGGCGTAGGGACCGTTGACAGACAATGTCGCGCTCTTGATGCCGGCCTCATCGCCGCCCTGCAAATCCAATGTCTCGACCTTGAATCCCTTTTGCTCGGCCCATCGCACGTACATCCGAAGGAGCATTTGGGCCCAGTCTTGCGACTCGGTGCCTCCGGCGCCGGGATGGATGGCGAAGATGGCGTTATTGGCGTCCAACTCTCCTGACAGCAGCAATTCGATGCGGAATTGGGCAACGAATTTTTCGAATGGCTCGAGTTCGGCCGTCAGTTCCTGCTCCAGTCCGGCATCCCCCGACTCCAGGGCTAACTCCAGGAGCGCCTCGATATCGTTCTGACGACGTTCAGTTTCACGCCAGCGGGACAGTTCGCGATCCAAGGCAGCCTTGCGCCGGTTTACCTTGGCGGCAGCCTGCGTATCTTTCCAGAAATCCGGCTGAGAGGTTTTGACGTCGATGTCGTTGAGTTCAGCGGTCATCCGAGCCAGGTCAAAGATGCCCCCGTAGCTGCGCTAACTGTTCACC
>CAZKVY010000148.1:0-5291 GCA_964556305.1 uncultured Nitrospira sp.
CTATTTCAACGCATCCCTCACCAGGCCCCAGCGGGAGACCGCGAATAGTACCACGCGTCCCACTGCCATACAAGCCATGAAATAGGTATTTCGGCTCAGAGTTGACTGATCCGTAGCGGCCAATTCTTGCCCTGCTCATTACCATGCTTCCATCAATTCCATGCAGAGACAGCAGAAGGTAGCTATCTCCTTCGCCCCGCACTAGGGATAGACCTAGTCGATTCATGAAGCCATCTGTCGAATCCTTATCATGAATGGCTGGTTGGTCGGACAATGCTCCTGATCTGGCGCAGATCTTGTTCCACGCATGGCTACTTGTCATTGCCAGGCCTACACGAAAAAATCCCCGCCAATTTATTCGCCGACATGTTTTTGGCTTGTCCAGTAATGCTGGACATATGGTAAGATCGGCTACATTCATACGGCGGCCGGAATGTCCAGGTGCCTGCTTTCAATTCGCTATGGAGGGTGGACGAAAGCAGATGATGTTCACATGCAGATCCTCTACCAAAAGCCAAGAGTGTCGTTGAATGCAGGCGGGACGCATGCGAGTGAAGCTAAGCATTACCCATCGAAATGAGGTGGTATGAACGTGCTGGCGAGACTTTTTCATCCGACCGACATGCCTATGGTGGGAACATTTCGCAGACTCTGTCGAAGCCTGCAGGATCTTACGAGCCAAATCCACGAGGACTGGGCCACAAACAACCGTGACTGGACCATGCCTGGTTTCCGGGCCATTGCCGTGCATCGCTTTGGCACTTGGGTGTCCAATAAGCGTCCCGGTGCGCTTCGAACGGTGCTGCTCGGGCTATACAGGGTCATGTATCGTTATATACGCAATTATTATGGCATCGAAATTCCTCTGACGGTCATCTTGGGGCGAAGATTATGGCTTGTCCATCAAAACGGAATCGTCTTTCATTGGAAGACTGTCGTCGGCGATGACTGCCTGATCCGTCACAATGCCACCATCGGCGCAGGGTATGGCGGACAGAAAACCCTGCACAAAGGGCCCAGGATCGGGAACCATGTAGAGGTGGGTCCCGGCGCGGTGATTTTTGCGGCCGTGACTATCGGGGACGGCGCGGTCATTGGCCCGAATGTGGTGGTCATGTCTCATGTTCCTTCCGGAGCCAGAGTCTTTGCCGAAGCTCCCCGAGTGATTCGCCTCTCGAATGCCTCAGAAGAGCCCCGCACCATTAGGCATATGTCCCAAAGCATGTGAGTCCAGATAGGATGACCCCAAGCGGCATAGTCTCGCCACAACAACCTGCCTCCTCCGAGAGGCCCGAGGAGTGCGGCGACGCCTTTCGAAAACAAGGCCGGGTCGAAGAAGCCATCCGCTTCTATTTGAAGGCCGCGACGTTCCCCGTCTCTCCCGCACTCTGCCTAAAACTTGCGCGATGTTACGATCAGATCAAGAACCATTCAGAGGTCTGCAGGTGGGCCCTGTCCATCGTTGAAGCGGGTGATGATCTCACGGCCTGGCTGGCCGGCTGGGCACTCTACCAACGCCACTCGGATACGAACACTTCACCCGTCGTGCGATCAATCAAAGTCGCGATGGTGAGCAGCTACACGACTACCCAATTCTGTCCATTGTTGCAACTGGCGGCGGCCCGGCTCGGCATCCATATCGATCTCTACGAGAGCCAATACGGACAGTACCAACAGGATATCATTGATTCCGGGAGTCGGCTCTACACCTTTGACCCCGACATGGTCATCCTGGCGGTTCACGAAGGAGACCTCCGCCTCCCCGAGTACAGTGCGACTCCTGAGAAAGATGTTCGAATCGAAGTCGACCGGTGGACGGCGCTCTGGAAGCTGGTTGCGGAACGTTCGCGTGCCCGCGTCATCCAGCATAACTTTGCTCTGCCCTGCGAAGTGCCCGCAGGCCACCTGGCGACGAGACTGCCAGGCTCCCGATACATGATGACGCAAGCCGTGAACATGCGGTTGGGAGAAGCGGCGGGACATGCCGTGTCCTTGGTGGATTGTGAACGACTTTCAGCGCTCGTCGGGAAGCGGCATTGGTGTGATCCTCGCTACTGGAACCTCTCTAAACAGGCCGTGGCGCTGGAAGCACTTCCCTTGCTGGCCAGACATACGGCGGCGGTGATCGCTGCGGACCTCGGGGTAAGCCGTAAATGTTTGGTACTCGATCTCGACAATACTTTGTGGGGCGGTGTGATTGCAGAAGAGGGTCTCGCAGGAATCAAATTGGGACAGGGACCGGACGGCGAAGCATTTGTGGCCTTCCAGGAATATATCCTGAAGCTGAAACGGAAAGGCGTTATCCTCACAGTGTGCTCGAAGAACAATTATGCCGATGCCATCCAACCGTTCGAACAACATTCGGAGATGCGGCTAAAACTGCAGGATATCGCCCTCTTCATCGCGAATTGGGAATCTAAACCGGATAACATCCGCAGAATCGCCGACACCTTGCAAATCGGACTGGATAGTCTGGTGTTCCTCGACGATAACCCTGTCGAGCGGGACATTGTCCGCAAATTCCTCCCCGAAGTCGACGTGCTCGAGTTACCTGACGATCCCGCCTATTACCTCCGAACATTGTCGCAGTATCTCTCACTCGAGACCGCCTCCCTGACGGCCGAGGACAGTGAGCGGGCCGACCAGTATCGGGCCAGGGCGCAGATCAAAGAGCTGGAGGCCGCGGCCGGGTCCATTGAAGACTTTTATCGCAGCCTTGGCATGCAGGCGATCGTGACGCCCTTCGAAGACGCACAACTGCCGCGCATTGCGCAACTGATTGGCAAAACCAATCAATTCAATCTCACCACCAGACGCCACGGCATGCCGCAGTTGACGGCCTTCATCCGAAGCACGAACTATGTCCACTTCGGATTACGGTTGCGGGACCGCTATGCCGATCATGGTCTTGTCAGTGTCATGATTGCACGAAGGGAAGGTCACCTCCTGGATATCGACACCTGGCTCATGAGCTGCCGGGTCATCGGTCGAACCGTCGAGGCGACGATGTTGGAACACCTCTGTCGTCAAGCGGCGCGTCTCGGCTGCACTGTGCTCCAAGGGACTTATATCCCGACACAGAAGAACGCCATGGCAGCCGATGCCTATGCGAAGCACGGCTTCGAGCCATTCGACCAAACCAACGGGCATCAGGTGTGGCAATATGACCTGCAAACTAAAGGCCCCATTGCCAATGCGTTCGTGAAGACCGTCGATTCTTGGGACACCGTTGATGGGACTTCCTGACGTGGTGACGCCGGGTCGGTCATTCCTGCCAACATGACCATCGTTCGCTTCACGAAACAGGATCTTGCCCTGTTCAGCGCGGCAAGTCGCGATAGAAATCCCCTGCACATTTCCGAGAAGTATGCCCGCACAACGCCCTATGCCGAACCAGTGGTGTTCGGCCTGTTAGGGCTGCTGGCTGGGCTTGGGCAACTTTCTGAACGCCCTGATCGTCGACTGCAACACATCTCCGTCGAATTTCGCAATCCTCTCAGCGTGGATGTGTCCTATCGTTTCGACATCATCGAATCGTCGACAGACAAGGCACGCATCAAACTCTATGATGCGAACCGCCTCATGATGACGGCGACAGTCTCCTTTATGCCCGGACAGGACCACACCGAGTCAATGCAGTTCCCGGAGACATGCTGTGCTGCGGAACCGGCAGACCGAAAAAAAGACACTCTCGTATCGGGAACTCGGGTGACCGGCACCTATGCGCCACGGACCGAGGATTTTGCGCAGGTGGTCGATCGCTGGAGACTCGCCGGAAAAGGCGCCACTCCGCACCAGATTGCGGCGTTAATGTGGGCCAGCTATATCGTAGGAATGCACCTGCCTGGAAAACGCGCTGTTTTCTGGCGATTGACGCTTGATTTTCATGAGGCAGGAGCGCACCCGGATGGACCGTTCTTCTACGATGCGGCCGTTGAGGAGTTGGATGAGCGATATGACCTGCTTCGCTCTGTAGGAACGCTTTCCGCGGGCTCGCTGCCTTATGCGACGACTCACATGTCGGCGTTCGTGCGGCAGGATTCCCCGCAACCCTCCCTCCGTCGCATCGCTGATCTGTTGCCAGAATCAGAACAACTGAAGGGTAAGCTCGCATTGGTGACCGGCGGAAGCCGCGGTCTCGGCGCCGCCATCACTCAGGCGTTGGCTTCGCAAGGATGCTCAGTATTGCTGAACTATCAGTATAGTGAGACGGAAGCGGAACAGGTTCGCGCCAGCCTGGGGGATCGGTCGGCACTGGTTGAATTGATGCAGGGGAATGCAGCGGACATTCAATGGTGTCTGTCTGTAAGGGATAGGATTCTCAAGCAATACGGCGGCCTCGATATGCTGGTGTGCAATGCGTCCCCGCCGATTCGTCCGCTCGTGTTCAAACCGGAGAAAATAACGCAGTTTCAAGATTTTCTGAACCGAAGTCTCGAGCTCTTCTGCGCTCCGATGGCCACCTTTCTCGACACCGTAGCCGAACGGGGAGGATGGAACATCGTGATTTCTTCGTCTTTTGTGAGAGAACTTCCTGCAGAGTTTCCGCATTACGTGACGTCGAAATGCGCGCTTGAGGGTCTGGTGAACTGGGCCGCCGCCCACTACCCTAAGGCCCGGCATCTTATTGTCAGACCTCCCAAACTTCTCACGGATCAGACGAATACGACCGTGGGACGGCAGGGAGCCATGGAAGTCGAACAGGCTGCAGCCTCGATTATTGGGCATTTGTATCGGGCCAGCCCATCACAGGCCTTACAGATCATGGAGACATTTAACCGGCCATAGAAGCGACCCCGAATGGACACACTTTGAGACGGGTCAATTACGATACGAAGCTTAACCATATGATATGAGGAAGTTCATGGAGCTGCATAATCGATTGGAAGAAGTGTTTCGTCAGGTATTCGACAATGATGCGCTCGTGCTGCGCGATCAGATGACAGCCGCCGATATCGAAGGCTGGGACTCCGTGGCGCATATCAATTTGATGTTCGGCATCGAGCAGGCATTCGGAATCCGATTCAAGGGGAACGAACTGGCTGACATGAACAGTATCGGCGAGCTCAAGGAGTTTCTGGCCGGCAAAGTCAGCGGTGGTGTCGCCCCTGTGAGAAAAGTCCACCCATGAAGAAAAGTCGCACAGCAGAGAACCACGAGCAACCTATGATCACGGACTCGGGATGTGAACGCGATGCATGACGTGGCGGTTCAAGTCGAACATTTGCACAAGCGCTACCGTTTGGGCGCGACTCACGCGCAAGACGGATCCTTGGCCGGTGCGCTGGCAC
>CAZKVY010000149.1:0-5260 GCA_964556305.1 uncultured Nitrospira sp.
CCGACATCTGTTCCGCCGTTCGCACGAAGATACCACCCGGTCGATCCATCACATTCGCCTCGACCCCTGCCGAGATCAGACCCATGATTTGATCGTGGAGGACTTGACGGTAGCCGGCGTGATCCTCGTTCCAAATGACGAGGTCCACGACGAGCCCTTTCAGTCTCCAGTAGGCATGGGCCTGGACCAACTGACGGACGAGATCGATGTTGGACGGATCCCCGATCTGGAGCAGCACAATAGGCAAGTCTCCGGAAATCGCGTATCCCCACAGTCCGGATTGTCCCCGGCGGTTCTTGCTGAGCACGGAGGCTTCTGCGCGAAGGGACGCGTTGGCATAGAGGATCGAACCGGCCAGTCTGCCATACAATTGCGCATCCGCTTCGGTGGTATTGAGCTGCCGCAGCACGACTTGGCTATGAGTCCAGGCGAGCTCAAAGACTCGATCGGCGAGATGCCGGTCTAGATACTTGTCGACCAGGCGCAGGCACAGATCGCGGGTCTCTCCGATGCCCGTCACCAGATCCACGGTGGCCGACTCCCCCGGCTCAAGGACGACCTGGCTGCGGATGGACAGAATGGGGTCCAGCACCGAGCCTTGACTCCCTGAGAGGGGAGCGGCATGGTCCATGGCTTGCGGAGAGGCCAGAGTGCGGCCACGGCCGATGAACTGCATGCGGTCCGTTTCATAAGAGATCTCTCCACTCTGGGCGCCACGCACCGCCATGAGGTGGAACGCCCAGGGAGCCTGCTCATTCTGTGAACGACCGCGGCGCGTGGAGAGAATGGCCTGACGGTCGCGGATGATTTCCGTCTGGACAAAGAGATTACTGAATGCCGGATGGAGGGCGTCAGCCGCCGGCAGCGCAAGCACGACTTCCGCATAACTGGTGAGGTCGATCGTTCGCGTCGTGCCGGAGCAGTTGGTGAGACGGATTCGCCGCAGCTCGATATCGTCCTCCGGCGACACGACGATTTCGGCATGGGTTTCGATGTCGTGGTCGCGGCGCCGAAACTCAGCCCGCCCTTCGGAAAAAATCACCTCGTAGCTCTTGGATGCTGTCAGCGTCGGCTGATACGCCGTGGACCAGACCTCTCGGCTCTCCACGTCGCGGAGATAGCAGAACGTCCCCCAGTTGTCGCAGGTACTGTCTTCCCGCCACCGCGTCACCGCCAGGTCCTTCCAGCGGCTGGAACCGCCTCCCGCGTTCGTGACCATGACGTGGTATCGGCCGTTAGACAAAAGTTGCACGTCCGGTACCGGGGTGTTCGCGGTGGTTTGGACGCGCACGGGCGTGTCCGTTGCGGCAGACGTCGTGCGTAAATCGGATAGCTCCGTGCTGTGGGCATAAAAGGCCGTGGCCTTGGGAATTCGCTCCTGCAATACCAGCAGGGTGGCTTGAAACAGCGGGTCTGCCTCGAACCGTTTCTGCATCGGGCGGTCGAGGAGCTGATAGGCCAGGGAGAGGAAACTCATCCCGACATGGTGGGCCATGTACGATCGAATCACGACTTTCGACTGTCCGCGGGGGAGACGCGACGGCGTGTAATCGATCGCTTCGTACAAACCGAACGGTCCGTCGGCTCCTTCGGCGGTGAGGCGCTGGAGGTTCAGGCAGGCCTCTTCCGGCGCGACCATGAGGGCGAGGGAGGTGGCGTAGGGGGCGATGACCAATTCCTCGCCGAGGCCGCGCTTCAGACCAAGGCCGGGCACCCCGAAAGCCCGATACTGATAATTCAACTGAACGTCGACCATGTTGTAACCGGATTCCGAGACGCCCCAGGGAATACCCCGTTCCCGGCCGTAGTCGATCTGTCGCGCCACCGCCGCGCGACAGGTTTGATCCAGCAGCGTCTGTTGGTACGTCGGCATGACGAGCAGCGGCATCAGGTATTCGAACATCGACCCGCTCCAGGAGAGAAGAATCGGTTCACCCCCGGTCGTCGTGAGGAGCCGCCCCAGGGCGAACCAGCTTTCCTGCGGCAAGTGGCCTTGCGCAATCGCCACGAAGCTGCACAATCTCGCTTCCGAGGCCAGGAGGTCGTAGTAGCTCGCGTCCCGCCGTCGTTCCGCAACGTTGTACCCGATGGAGAGCAGGAAGCGCGTCTCGTCGAAGAGAAAGCCGTACTCCATCTGGGCAAACTGATTCGCTTGTCGAGCCAGGTGGTCGAGCGAGGCGAGACGCTGTTCGGCCACGCGGGTAGCGGTGCTCACATGCCTTCGCAGTTCAAGCAGCCGGCCACGCTCTGTTTGAGATATGTCTGGTCCAAGTCGCGCGTCGATCGCCGGTATCCACTCACTGTCCAGTGTAGCCAATGTCCGGAGTGTCGGGATCCGATCCAATTCCGGAAATAGGCGGAGGACGTCATCGGTGCTGGGAAGGCCGATCCATGGAGCAAGCAGGAGCAGCTCCGCCAGCGCGTCACGGCATTGTTTCGCGGCGGCCTGGGCCCATCGGTGCGCCTCCGCGTTGGCGGCGGGATCGAGTTGTGCGGTGACTGCATCCGTCTGCGCGATGAGCAGGGTGAGGGTATGGTGCGCCTGAGTCAGTCCAATCGGCCGGTGATGACAGGCAGGGGCCAGGGTGCGCTGAAGCACTTCCACTTGAGCCATCGCTGTGGTCGCGAGCGATTCACTCATCAGCGCAAGGGGATCCCGAAGTCCCTCGAAGGTTCGCTGGGCGAGGATCTGGTGTTCCGGAAGGCTGAGGAGCCCCGAGTGCAGGGTCATGACATGACCCGCCAGATTGCCGCTGTCTACCGATGACACGTACATGGGCAGCAGTGGTTTCAACGTCTGGGTGTCGTACCAATTGTAGAAATGGCCTTGAAACCGTTCCAAGGTCGCCATGGTGTCAACGGTATGAGCGGTGCGTTCGATGAGCTGTCCTGCCGATAAGTAGCCGAAGTCGTACGCGGAGAGATTGGCCAGCAGGGCCAATCCCATATTCGTCGGCGACGTCCGGTGCGCGACCTTCGGGACCGGATGCTCTTGAAAGTTGTCGGGCGGGAGCCAGTGATCTTCCGGGCCGACGTAGGTTTCGAAGAAGGCCCAGGTTTTTCGAGCCATCTTCCGGAGGAATATCTTCTGGTCGTCCGTGAGTCTGGCCTCGCGTCGAGCCAGGGGTGTGCTGATCCACCAGGTAAACAGGGGAGACAGCGCCCAAAGACCGAGCACCGGCGCCGCAACCAGGAGTGCCTCCGCGCGTGTCTGCAGCAGAAGGATTGTGATGACCAGGCCGATCGCCGGACCGATCCACATCGATCGGTAAGAGCCGATCAGGTCCGTCCTGCCCTTGTCCATCGCGCCAGATGGGTTCCATTCCAATAGGCGCGTGCGAGTGAACCACACCCGCCCGGCGGTTCGTAGAATGGCGTCCAGGCTGTAGAAACTTTCGTAGGGTAGACACATGAGCGTCAGAAGCGCGTGGGTTAGATGTTGCGTCAGGGCCTGTGCGGTTGCCGCGAGGTGCTGGCTCATTCGCATATCCTCGGGCTTGCGACACAGATCGACCAAGACGCCCAGTAACGGCGCGATCAGGAACAGACCGAGCGTAGAGAGTGTCCAAAGCCAGACAGGGGACAGCAGGGTCCATCCCACGACGAATAGAGATGTCAGCGCAGCGGGGACGAGACTGCGCCGCAGGTTATCGAAAATCTTCCAACGAGAGAGGGCGGACAGCGGATTGCTCAGGGTGCGTCCGTCCGGTCCCGGCACGCGCGGAAAGGCCCAGCGCGCAATCTGCCAATCTCCGCGGATCCAGCGATAGCGCCGGGCCACGTCCGCGCTGTAGCGGGCGGGGTATTCCTCGTAGAGCTGCACATCGCTCAGGAGTCCGGCGCGGGCATAGGATCCTTCAAGCAAGTCGTGGCTGAGGATGCGATTTTCCGGGAAACGATCGCCAAGTGCACGCTCGAAGGCATCGACCTCATAGATTCCCTTGCCGATGAAGGACCCTTCTCCAAACAGATCCTGATAGACGTCGGACACGGCGCGCGTGTAGGGATCGATACCGGGTTCGCTGGCATTGAGCCGTGCGTACCGTGATCGATTCGTGCCGGGGAGGCTGACGGCCACCCGCGGCTGCAGAATTCCGTACCCCGCCGTCACGCGCTGTGCCGTAGGATCGTACTGCGGACGATTGAGCGGATGGGCCATGGCTGCCACGAATTGCCGCGCGGAATCGCGAGGCAATTGTGTGTCCGTGTCGAGCGTGATCACATAGTTCACCGTGGACAGAATGTCCGGCTGTCCGACAATCGTTGAAAATCGGTCGCTCGACCTGCCACGCAGGAGCCCGTTCAAGTCTGCCAGTTTGCCTCGCTTGCGCTCGTATCCCATCCACAGCCGTTCATGGGCATTCCAGCGGCGTGGTCGATGGAAGAGAAAAAACGTATCGCCATGCTCGCCTGAATATTTGGCATTCAGCGCGTTGATCCCGGCTCCTGCCGACATCACCAGCTGATCATCACCAGGGACGGTCTCCTGGTCCGCATCCTGGAGGTCTGTGAGCAAGGCAAAGTGGAGATGGCTGTCCCGGTTCGCGAGGAATCGGACTTCGAGCGCCTCGAGGAGATGGTCGATGCCCTGTGCATGCTGGAGGAGCGTGGGAACCACGACCAGCGTCCGTACAGACGGAGGAAGGCCATCCGAAAAATCCATTCGCGGGAGGGGATGGGGTATGACCAGCGCGGTGGCGAGCCAATTCACCACGGTCACCGCCAACTGACTGGTCGCCAGAGCCGACACGAGTCCCAGTAGCGTGAGCGCCCACCCATGCCAATCTGCTGCGTGGGCGAGGGCCAGGAAACATCCGGTGAATGTGGCTGTCAGGACAAGCACCGAGCCAAGATAGACCGGCAACGCCCTGGATCCACTCCATCTGCGAACGGTTTCAAGGGTAGAACGGCGTACGCTTACGGCCTGTTCCAACTGCCTCTGTCCGTCGTCGATGAGGTAGAAGCCCACGTGGGCGGTCCGATGGGTATGCCCCTTCGTCGAGGCCATGGTCTGTGCGAGGAGGATCGACGCCCGCGCAACCTCACCTTCCGATAAGGGGCTCCTCTTCGCGAGTTCTTCCACCGCATGGCGATACCGGTCGCGGGTGGCAAAATCCATCTGACCGTATGCGCCGGCTGGATCTTGATGGAGCGTCTGCTCCACCAGGCTGTGCGCTTCGACAAACTCGCGCCAGTCCATTGCCGCCAGGAACCGGAGACTGCCGATGCTGTTGCTCATGGAGACTTGATCGATCGCCTG
>CAZKVY010000150.1:0-5229 GCA_964556305.1 uncultured Nitrospira sp.
GGCGATCGCGAGGCAGGGCCGCCATGAGGAAATAGAATCATCGGAAGTTGGCGCGAGTCCCGATCCTTGGGAACGGTCAGGAAGACCTGCAGCTCCTTGCCGTCCCGCGCCGTCACATAGGTCGTGGTAGGAGTAGACAGCGCGGCTCCCTCAAGATCAGGGTACGACCTGCCAAGCAACACCATCCGTCCGTCGCGCTCATCGAAGATCGACCAACGCGGGGGATACGCCGCACCGCTCGACTTCACGATATGCAGCCGCCCGTCGTCGCTGCTGCTGTGAATGACATTGACCGATCCCGGAAGCGCTCGGTCGATGCGCGCCTGCAAGCGCTGGGCGTCGTAGTCCCAGAAAAGCACCCGCTCATCCGCCCTGCTGTAACGAACGCCGACCACCTTCTTGCGTCCCGGCGCATAGACCAATTCGCCGGTCAGGTCATACTTCGGATCGGCCACCACGAGGATACGATCCGCCCCGCGGTCTAGCACGTTGATCTTGAAAATTGCTGCTTTGCCCCGATGTTGATCCCTCACATAGAGCCAGGTGGGATCGGCATCGAAGGCCAAGGGTACAAGCCCGGTTTCCTTTGCCAGGTCATACTCAGCCAATTCGCGCCAGAGATTGGAGTCCGGCTGCTTGAAGATTGCACGCACGGTCGTCTGAAATTGCCCCACCCCCGCCCGCACGTTCCCCTCCCGATCGGCAATCCACTGCAAGATTGCTCTGGCGTCCGGTTGGGAACTGGGATTTGCTTGGACCAATTGCCGATCACCGGAATACACGTCCACCTTGTAGACATCTGGGACATTGGCGTGTTCGAGATCGAGGGCGATCAACACGTGCCTGGGATCACCGGGAATCGTGCCGACCAGCTGATCTTGGAATTGAGGAAAACGTTTCTGTCCGAAAATCGATGAGAAAGCGCCCTGCTTGAACAAATTGGCGGTTTGTTCTGACCCGTCGCGATTCACCGCCAACAACCGAGTCTCGATCGAGTCGATCGCATTCCGCGTTGCCGCGAACCGGATACTCACCAGCAGCCGCTCATCATTGACCCAGCGAAACCAGGTGATGATGTATTCACGATTGTCCGTCAAAACGGCACGGTGCACATCCTGTCCCGTGACGGTTTGGGTATCGAGAACCGTGTGCCCTTCATGATTGCGGAGCACCGCCAGATACCGACCGGAAGGAGACAGTTGAATGGAGTCAATGAGGGGAAGCGAGGCAAACGCGGCGGTGGGCGGCGATGCAGAACCGGACTCGGCGTAGACCGGCACCAGGCTCCAGACAAGTAGCAGAACAGTGACAAGTCCGTAGATGGCCGGCACGGTCTATCCCTACAGTTACCAGGACATGCCCATCCGGGGTCATACCCGACGGATTCAGTTATCACATGTTCGCGTGACGGTCGTCCATCCCATTTTTACGCCAGCGCCAAGACTAAGGTGTGTCCGGTTGAAAGCCTGCTCCGTCGAACCACCGGCCGTTGACGTAGGCATAGTGCTTTTCCAACAGCGTGATCGGACTGCCTGCACAACCGGACTCCACCAGAACCGACGCGAGCAGACACCACATGAGGCTCAGGCGGCCCTGGCGAGGGTCGCGAATCCCCTGACGGCCATTCGCAGGCTCGTGCCCGGTTCGTCATTGAATGAGGTTCATTTCATGCGTCTTGTTGCTTTGAACCAGTCGATCCAGCGACGCGCGAAAGGCCCGGAGGCTGCCACTGCCGATCTTGGTGCCTTCCAATCGATCGTCCTCGACCCACCGGTAAATCGTCCAACGGCTCACCGCCAACACATCCGCCGCTTCTCCGACGCGCAAGAGTTGCTTGGTCATATCGCAATCTCCTTTGAAGTAGAGGCATGAGCGACAACGCTCGACACTACCGCTCACGCCCCATGGTTAGAACAACCCCAAGGTCACACCACCGTAAATCGCCCGGCCGTACCCAGCGAAGAAGATCTGATTCGCCGCCGCAGCCCCGGCGGTCTCCCCGCCGATGACCTGGCCGGATGCGGCGTATTTCATGTCGGCAATGTTGTCCACCTCGATGTAGAACTTCGCGAATCGGAACCAGGAATTCTTCACCTCGACAGTTTTGTGCACATTGACGTTCGCGATCATGTACGAGGGAATCCCGAACGTGTTGCTGTTGTTCAGGAAGTAACTGTTGTAATAACTTCCCTCGATCCAGGCGCCCCATCCGCTCGGCGAATGTTCGTACTCCGCCTTGGTGAAGAACACGTCGGTCGGCACGTTCGGCACGTTCTTGCCGTCGCGAGTCAAAAATCCTGCAGCCACGCGATCCGAGAAGTTGATGTACCGGGCATCGATGTGAGTGTAGGCTCCGGATAGTCGCAAGCCGCTCAGCGGGCGCCAATCGTACCGGGCCTCGACTCCTCGATACTGGGATGAATCTGCATTCACCGATGCCGTGTTGCCGCCGGAGATCGTCTGCGTGATGATTTCATTCTTGAAGAAGGTCCAGAAGCCGACCAGTTCGACCGTTAAATCCTTCGTGAGCTTGGATTCCGTCCCGATTTCGGTGTTGAGGTTCCTCTGGGGCTTGAGATCAAAGTTTGTCCCAGGCAACCCGGTGATTGGATTCCGTAAAAGATTGTTGAACTGAGGAATCCCATATCCGGTCGACGCGCGGATCCAATGCCGATATTGTTCGCTCGGTTTCCACGAAACGGATGTTTCCGGGGCCCAATTGTAGAACGTCCGGTTGGCGCCGGATCTCAGCGGTCCGACGCCTTCATAATTGATAGCATCGACGCTGATCATGGATTGTTCGAACCCAATTCCTGCCGCCCACGTCCACTTCGGGATAAATTCCAATTCTTCACGAATCCGGCCGCCGATATTCCTGATGGTGCCCCGATTGTTTTGAATCAATAATCCCCGTGTCCCGAAACCGGTCGCCAGGTTCTGAAACGTTTGTCCCTCTTGTTCCATCTGATTGGCAAAGAAGCCGACATAACTCCGCAACGGCATGTCACCAAGCCGCCCATCATGACGAAGATCGGCGTAATGCTTGTAGTTGGCGTTCACATTGTCTGTGATCTGCGAGAAATACTGATTGATATCCTTCACGTCGTAATCGGCTTCGATGGTCAATACGGTATTGGCGTTGATCTGCCGCTCGTACATCCCGCCGATGATCGTGCGACGATCGACACGCTGTTGGTGCAACAGGCTCGCGTTCGCACAACCGGCGTTGTACGATCCCGGCGTACAAGCCGTCTGCGATCCACCGAACTGACGCTCGTCCGCATGGAACTGGGACTGGGTCAACCGGGTCGGCACCCGCGAATCCAGCCAGTTCGTAATGGCCTTGAAGTAGAAGTTCTGCTTGTCGTCGATTTTGAACCGCAAATTGAAATTCAGCGTCTGCGTTTTGTAGTCGCTGTTCCGGATGAACCCGTCTTCGCCCACGTTGCTGGCGAACAGGGAGACGTCAAGGTTTTCATACTGTTCTCCTACGGCGAACGCTTCCTTGTGGTAGCCGTACGATCCGCCTGACAGGAACGTTTCGAACCCATTAATGTCGCTCCCGCGCCTCGTGCGAAAGTGCACCAT
Source organism: uncultured Nitrospira sp. (assembly GCA_964556305.1). Taxonomy (GTDB): domain Bacteria; phylum Nitrospirota; class Nitrospiria; order Nitrospirales; family Nitrospiraceae; genus Nitrospira_A. The sequence goes on from CAZKVY010000150.1 coordinate 3,589, forward strand.
GCCGCCGAGTGCATAGTTGTCGTACAGCGACGAGGATGCACCACGTGTCACTTCCACGCTGCGCATGAACCAGGGGTCGTGAATATCCAATCGCGACAACCCGTCCGATTGGGTCTGGATAAAGCCGTCTTCGTACAATTTGATGTCTCGGACAGCAAAGGTGGTCTTGGCCCCTTGCCCGCGGATCATCATGCTGAAATCGCGCGGACCGTTGGCCTGCCGCAGTACTACGCCGGGCAATGACTCCATCGACTCCTTCATCGTCCTCGTCGGTTGCGAGTCCGTCTCCGACGGTTGAGTGGCTGCGAGTGACAGGCCCTCGGGCCGTCGCTGCACACGGTCGCTTACGATGCTCACGTCGGAGAGGTCATATTCCGGGATCGGTTCCGATGCTTTGGTCTCCGGCGATTCCTTCACGACAGACGGCTGGGCCGTAGGCGCTGTCGCCCCTGATGCCGGTTGCTGCTGCAACTCTTCTAACTCACGAAGAATGTTCTGCAGCTGGTCGCGCAGGTCGCGCTCCCGCACGCTTCTCTCCACAACAGCCCCGGCAGCCGTCTCCTCTTGCGCAAATGAGGTGGCGACGGTCACGGGAACGGTCGCCAGCAAGGCACAACTTATAAAAGTATAACGTCTGAATGAATCCCGGCGGGCCCACATACACATCCTCCCGGCACAACTGTGCACACGACAGATGAGACAATCCCCTCACGCCCCTGTCTGAACGGACGAGAAGAGAAGCTAGAGGACCTAGCGATATATAAAGAGGAGTTACGACTGAATAGGTGGAGCACGAGAGGCAGTGTGGAACCCGATGCCACCCGCGATGATGGCATGGCCGCTCTCGACAACGAGCGTCGCCACGAAAAACGGCTGCAATAACAATGTAACTGAGCCGGCATCCGAGGTTGGATTCGCCTGACAGGCCCAGGCACAGAAGCTGGAATGAGACACCGTTCCGCCATGGTGGTGGGCGGCCGGTGTCGGATCGACATGATCGAACACACAGGCAACGGAGAAGACGGCCAGAATCAGATAGAGCCCTGCCAGCGCAGCCGCGAGTCCGACGGGTGGTTTCGTGACACGCATCATGGCATCAGACTCTGTAATGCCTGCACCGCAGCCGGCGCATCCCACTCACGGGGTCCGACCGCGCGGCCGATCAACAGTCCCTGCTGGTCGATAAACACCGTCGTCGGCAAGGCGCGCACGAGGTAGGCTTGAGACACGGCTTGATCCTCATCGAACAACACGGGCAACTGCACGTGGAGAGAGGCGAGAAAATGTTTGATGCCCTGCCGTTGCAGATCAGTCGTGATCGTGAGCAGCGCGAACCGGTCGGGATCCAGCTGCCGGCGTAAGCGCTCGAAGGCCGGCATTTCTTCTTTGCAGGGCCCGCACCAGGTGGCCCAGAAGTTCACCACGACGACTTTTCCTTTTAAGTGCGCGAGTTCCACCGCTGGGCCGTCCAGGGACTTCAACTCAAACGGCGCCGCCATGGTCCCCGATGCAACCCGCCCGACCTTTAGTGCGGCTAGCCGATCGTCGGCGACCGCAGGCCCGAACCAGACTCCGATGGACATACACAAGGCGAGGGTCTGCAACAATCTCGATCGCATCACGCACACGTTCCTAACGTGA
>CAZKVY010000151.1:0-5207 GCA_964556305.1 uncultured Nitrospira sp.
GCTCTAACGGTGTCTGCCTAGCCACAACTCCCCCAGAAAAAACGAACGTGCTGCCATCCGAGCCGAGGACCAATCACCACGATACCCACTCTTACCGAGAAGCATCGCAGCCCGGCTCAACAGCAGCACAACTCAACACTACCAGCGATAATGAGCAAAAGCCTTATTGGCCTCCGCCATACGATGAACATCCTCACGCTTCTTCACTGAGGCACCGGTGTTATTGGAGGCGTCAAGCAATTCAGCCGCTAGCCTATCCTGCATACTCTTTCCGCCGCGCGACCGGGAATACTCCGTGATCCATCGCAAGGCCAATGACACACGGCGAGAAGGCCTGATCTCAACAGGAACCTGATAGGAGGCGCCGCCGACCCGACGCGACTTAACTTCAACAACCGGCTTCACATTATCGATCGCCGACTTAAAGACCTTCATGGGGTCTCCTCCGCCGGTCTTCTCCTGAATCAGATCGAAGGCGCCATAACAAATCCGCTCGGCCGTGCTCTTCTTCCCACCACCCATCAGGACGTTGAGAAATTTCCCGACAAGCTTATCGCGATACTTCGAATCAGGCTGCGCTTCTCGATGACCGAAAAATTGTCCGCGTGGCATCGTTGTCCTATAAAATAAAGTCAGTTTTCACTGCGCATCCGCGCAATGGCAGAATGAACTACTACTTGGGCCGTTTCGCCCCGTACTTGGATCGGGCTTGCTTTCGATCAGCAACACCAACCGCATCCAGCGAACCGCGCACAATGTGATAACGAACACCTGGCAAGTCCTTGACGCGACCACCGCGAACAAGAACGATTGAGTGCTCCTGGAGGTTGTGCCCGACACCAGGGATGTAAGTGGTCACCTCCATCCCATTAGTCAAACGCACACGCGCAACCTTACGAAGCGCGGAGTTAGGCTTCTTCGGAGTCGTAGTGTAGACACGGAGGCAGACGCCACGCTTCTGGGGACAACGCTTCAAGGCAGGACTTTTCGTCTTCGACTTAACGAGCGTCCGTCCTTTTCGCACTAACTGATTAATCGTTGGCATGCACTATACTCTTTCTTGAAAATCAGGCAGTTGCTCAAAAATGCTCCTGAGCGAAGCCGTCGGATTATAGAGATGTGTACTACTTATGTCAAGAACCTTCTTTTTCTTCACACATTATTATTTTCTGATTCATTACCGGTCGATCCAACTGGAGCCTGCCCCACCGCTACCGGTTGAGGCTGCCCACTCGACAACTCTCCTGGCGCCTTCGCGCTGGCAACAAAGGTTTCGCGATACTCCTCAAAACCACTGCCAGCCGGGATCAATCGCCCAACAATCACATTTTCCTTCAACCCAAGGAGATTGTCTTCCCGGCCGTTGATGGCCGCCTCCGTCAACACGCGGGTCGTTTCTTGGAAGGAGGCCGCAGAGATGAAGCTGTCTGTGGTCAGCGCTGCCTTGGTAATGCCCAACAAGACCGGCTTTCCGAGAGCCGGCTTGCCGTCCTTTTCCAGCACCCGTTGATTTTCCACATCGAACATCCCCTTACTCACCTGACTACCTGGCAGGAAGGATGTGTCTCCCGGATCCTCAATGCGGACCTTACGCAACATCTGGCGAACGATGATTTCGATGTGCTTGTCGTTGATGGACACACCCTGCAACCGATAAACGTCCTGCACTTCATCAACAAGATATTTCTGGAGTTCCTTCGGGCCCAAGACATCCAAAATATCGTGCGGGTTAGCTGACCCGTCCATGAGGGGCTCACCGGCGCGCACCCAGTCTCCCTCATGCACATTGACGTGCTTACCTTTGGGGATGAAGTATTCCTTCACATCGCCCATTTTGTTGTCAACCAATACTTTCCGCATACCCTTCACAAAGCCGCCATAAGAGACTTCCCCGTCGATTTCGCTAATCACAGCCTGCTCTTTTGGCTTACGAGCCTCGAACAGTTCCGCGACTCGCGGGAGACCTCCGGTGATGTCCTTGGTCTTGGTGGTTTCACGCGGAATCTTGGCTAACACGTCGCCGGGGTGCACCATGGCCCCCTTTTCGACGAAAATGTGCGCCCCCACGGGCAACAGATACCGAGCAACGGGCGCTCCAGTGCCTGATACTTTAGCTGTTTTCCCGCTGTCATCTTTGATCGAAACGCGCGGCCTAAGCGTGGCTCCGCTTTGCTCGATGATAACCTTCCGAGACAAGCCGGTGACTTCGTCGAACTCTTCCTTCATCGTGACGCCTTCGAGAATGTCGCCATAAGCGACTTTTCCGCCGGTTTCCGTGAGGATGGTTAACGAATACGGGTCCCATTCGACCAGTTTCTGGCCAACTTCTACCCGATCACCATCTTTCAACTTAATCTTGGCGCCATAGACGACCGGATACTTCTCGCGCTCACGGCCGCTGTCGTCGACGATCGCGATTTTCGCGTTGCGATTCATCACGACCCACTCACCTTCTTTATTCCGGACCGCAATGCCGGCGTTGTGCACATCGGCATTCTTCTTCGCATCCAGACTCATATACTTCAGGTGACCGGCGTGTTTGGCCTCCAAGACCGTCTGCTCGACCACCTTACTGGCCGTACCACCGATGTGGAACGTACGCATCGTCAACTGCGTACCAGGCTCACCGATGGATTGCGCCGCAATGACACCGACGGGCTCGCCCTTTTCGACAAGCCGTCCTCGCGACAAGTCGCGTCCGTAACAGAGGCGACATACTCCGCGTGCCGACTGGCAAGTCAGCACGGATCGAATCTTGACTCGATCCACTCCGGCTTCCACCACCGCCTTGGCTTGCTCTTCGTCAATCTCCTCATTGAACGAGACAATGATCTCGCCAGTCACGGGATCGCGGATATCTTCGCCGGCCAGACGACCCAAAAGACGCTCTTCCAGCGGCTGAATAATTTCACCGCCTTCAAGCAGTGCGCTCACGAGGATCCCGTCTGTTGTACCGCAATCCTCTTCGGTCACGATGACGTCTTGCGCAATGTCGACTAGTCGTCGCGTCAGGTAACCGGAGTTCGCCGTCTTCAACGCCGTATCCGCCAAACCTTTTCTCGCACCGTGCGTCGAAATGAAGTACTGCAATACCGTCAACCCTTCACGGAAGTTTGCCGTAATCGGAGTTTCAATGATTTCACCAGATGGTTTCGCCATCAGTCCGCGCATACCGCCCAGCTGCCGAATTTGCTGCGAGCTACCTCGAGCGCCGGAATCAGCCATCATGAAAATCGGGTTGAACGACTCAGCCTTGGCAGGATCGCCTCCCGCGCCCAGTTCCTTCATCATCTCGTTGGCCACCTGCTCGGTCACGTGTGCCCAAATATCGATGACCTTGTTGTATCGTTCGCCGTTGGTAATCAACCCTTCCGAGTACTGTTTCTCGATTTCATTGACTTCATGCTGCGCCTTGCCGATCAGATCTTCCTTACGGGAAGGAATGTGCATGTTGTCGATGCAGATCGACATACCGGCTCTGGTCGCATAATGGAAACCCAGGTCCTTGATTTTGTCCAAGAACGTGACCGTCTCACGATGGCCAGCCTGCCGATACACCGCATCGATCAGCTTCGACATTTCCTTCTTCGTCATCAGCTTATTGGCATCAGCGAACGGCATCATGGGAGGCAGAATTTCCGACAGAATGACGCGTCCAGCCGTCGTTTGTACCAGGGTGCCATTGCACCGGACCTTGATCCGGGCATGCTCGTCGAGAGCGCCGGCGTCATACGCGATCCGCGCTTCCTCAGGAGATCCGAACAGTTTGCCCTCACCCTTCGCGCCGACACGTTCCTTGGTCAACCAGTAGCAGCCAAGGACCATGTCTTGTGACGGCACGGCGATCGGTTTGCCGTTGGCCGGAGACAAAATATTATTGATCGACATCATGAGAACGCGGGCTTCAACCTGCGCTTCCACCGACAACGGCACGTGGACTGCCATTTGATCGCCGTCAAAGTCAGCGTTAAACGCCGCGCAGACGAGCGGGTGGAGCCGGATCGCCTTACCTTCCACCAAGACTGGGTCAAAAGCCTGAATACCGAGCCTGTGCAACGTCGGGGCGCGGTTCAGCAACACCGGATGCTCGCGAATGACTTCATCCAGCACATCCCACACTTCGGGACGCTCTTTTTCCACCAAACGTTTTGCACTCTTGATGGTCGTAGCCGCCCCGCGCTCTTCCAGCTTGTGGAAAATAAACGGCTTGAACAGCTCCAGTGCCATCTTCTTAGGCAACCCGCATTGATGCAAGCGCAACTCCGGACCGACGACAATGACCGTTCGGCCTGAATAGTCGACCCGTTTCCCCAGCAAGTTCTGCCGGAAACGGCCTTGCTTGCCCTTCAGCATATCGCTCAATGACTTCAACGGGCGCTTGTTTGGTCCGCGGATGGCGCGGCCACGACGGCCGTTGTCGAACAACGCATCTACCGCCTCCTGCAACATGCGCATCTCGTTGCGGATAATCACACCGGGAGCCTTGAGCTCGATCAAGCGCTTCAAGCGATTGTTCCGATTGATGACCCGGCGATACAGGTCGTTGAGGTCTGACGTCGCAAATCGGCCGCCATCCAATGGGACCAGCGGGCGCAATTCAGGCGGCAACACCGGGATGACATCCATGATCATCCACTCTGGCTTGTTGCCGGAACGACGAAATGCCTCCAGAACCTTCAACCGCTTGGCATACTTCTTCTTGAGCGCCGCCGAAGCTGACGCCTTCGCCTTCACATGCAGTTCATCCCACTGCGTATTGATGTCAACCTTGCGAAGCAATTCCCGGATGGCTTCGGCGCCGATCCCAACCTTGAACGCACCGCTTCCATACTCAGACTGCAGGGAACGCAGCTGCTCTTCAGACACTAACTCTTGCTCACTCATGCTGGTCGAGCCTGGATCGACCATGACGTAACTTTCGAAATAGAGAATCTTTTCAAGCTGCTTGAGACTCATGTCGAGCAACGTCCCGATCCGGCTCGGCACACCTTTCAAGAACCAGATATGCGCAACCGGCGCAGCCAGTTCAATGTGCCCCATCCGCTCACGGCGCACCTTGGACTGAATAACTTCGACACCACATTTATCGCAGACAATTCCGCGGTGCTTCATGCGCTTGTATTTGCCGCAATTGCACTCCCAGTCCTTGATCGGACCGAAAATCTTGGCGCAGAACAAGCCGTCCTTTTCAGGCTTGAACGACCGAT
>CAZKVY010000152.1:0-5098 GCA_964556305.1 uncultured Nitrospira sp.
TAGCGATCGCTTGGATCGATCCCCTCGACCTGATGCCGTTCAATCAATCCCTCTTTCTTAAAGAGGAGGGGGAGTCCACTCATACAAAACCTCCGTCGATAATCGCAGGCTGCGACTTACGGGTCCCGATTATAGGGACCTCCCTTGTCGAGTGCAACCGTCGTTGACAAGGTTCTGCGGGGGTTTCTATGATGCGCGATTCCGGCGGCATGTCTGGTAGCCGAAACGGCGATTCCAGTCCCGTTATTGTGATGAATATGAACGTTCCCAACAGTCTCACGATGTTGCGGATCCTCTTGATCCCGGTCTATGTCGGGCTGCTCAACTACGAGCAGTTCGACTATGCGTTGGCGATCCTGTTCATCGCCGGCTTGACCGACGCGCTCGACGGGATCATTGCCCGCGTGGCCAACCAGCGAACCAGGCTCGGAGAAGTGCTGGATCCCCTGGCGGACAAACTGATGTTGACGACGGGCTTTATTACGCTGTCCGTCATGCACCTCGTGCCGCTCTGGCTGACGATTCTCGTCGCCAGCCGCGACCTCATGCTGATGTTGGGTGCGGCGGTCGCCCACTTCACCAATACACAAGTCGATATCTCGCCGACGGTGCTGGGGAAGGGCACTACATTGATCCAACTGGCGACTCTGGTCGCAGTCGTCTTTTTCGCCTCGCGGCGACTGGATCTCACCACCCTCGATCCGCTTCTGTACCTGATGGGCGCCGTGACGCTGACGTCCGGCCTGCACTACCTCTCCCGCGGCTACGTACGCATTACCTCCAGCCAGGCATAGCGTGCCGTCACTAGCTCGGGCGCTTATGGTGCCTGTTCCTGCGGCTCCGTCTTTCGTGCATTTGTTTGACAGTTTTTAGGTCGTCTTATAGACTTCGATCATAGTTTTCCGCTGCATACCTACGTGTCCTGCCTGGCGTTCAAAGGAGTGAGAACCGCGTTATGAGCACATTCGCCTATGTCGGACGCAACCGCCAGGGTGCTGTAAAGAAGGGGGAACTCACCGCCAAAACCAGAGACGAGGCGGTGGACCAGCTTCGCAAGCAACAGGTCGTGGTCACCAGCCTGGAAGAAAAATCGGGTGGCGGAAAATTCAAGTTGAGCCTCGGGAGCGGCCTGACCGATAAAGATCTCGTGGTGTTCACCCGCCAATTCGGCACGATGATCAATGCGGGACTGCCCCTGATTCAATGCCTCGATATTCTTTCCACCCAGTCCGAAAACAAAGTCCTGCGAGAAACGGTCGGCGACGTCAAGAACAGCGTGGAGGCCGGCTCAACCTTTTCGGACGCCTTGAGGCGGCACCCCAAAGTATTCGACGATCTTTACGTCAACATGATCCACGCCGGTGAAGTGGGCGGTCTACTCGATACGATTCTGACCCGCTTGGCCAAGCACATTGAAAAGGCCATGAAATTGAAGGGCCAGATCAAGTCGGCGATGGTTTATCCCACGGCCATCGTGGGAGTGGCCGTGATTATCATCAGTGTGTTGATGGTGTGGGTCATCCCGGTGTTCGCGCAAATGTTCATGGAAATGTCCGGCGGAAAAGTCGGACTGCCGGGCCCGACCCAGATCGTCATCAACGTCAGCAACTTTTTCCAGAGTTTCTGGTACGCCATGTTCGGGGCCATGGTCGGCATGGTGATTGCGATCAAGCGCTACTATGCCACCGTAAACGGGCGGGTGGTGATCGATCGCCTGCTCCTTAAGATGCCGATCGTCGGAGATTTGATCAGGAAAGCGTCCGTCGCGAAATTTACCCGCACGCTCGGAACCTTGATCACCAGCGGTGTGCCGCTGTTGGAGGGTCTGAGTATCTGCGCCAAGACGTCGGGCAACAAGGTGATCGAAGAAGCGCTCATGAACGCGCGGGTGAGTATCAGCGGAGGGAAAACGATTTCGGAGCCGCTAGCGAAGTGCAACGTGTTCCCCAAAATGGTGACGCACATGATTGCCGTCGGCGAATCGACCGGCGCGCTGGATGCCATGCTCGGCAAGATTGCCGACTTCTACGAAGACGAAGTCGATCAGGCCGTCGAGACACTGACCTCGCTCCTGGAACCGATCATGATGGTGGTGTTGGGCACCATCATCGGGTTTATCGTCGTCGCCATGTACCTGCCGATCTTCACGATGGCACAGGCCATCCAATAGCGACGCTGCACAGTCGCGTCCGATTCCCGGCGCGCGGCCCGATCTGACGAGAGGGTCTCGCGCCGCACATCCATCAGGGCAACGCGCCCGGCATGCTGTCTTCAACCTGTTCAGTTCCGTCCACCGAGAACGAATCGCCCGGCGACCGGGCACCCGCACCCGCGCGTGCGCATGCTGTCGACGCAGCTCATGCGCCAGCCGGCGAGCGCGCCATGCCTGAATTAAAGACCCGGCTCCATTGGCTCATGGGGCTGCGGGTAGCTTTGGTCACATTGATGCTGGGTTTGTCCCTGGCCTTTCAGACGGCGCGAGGAGAATCCGCACCTACCTACACCGCTCTAATCGTCTTCACCTACACCATTACCATCGCGTATGCGTTGGTGCTGAGGCGCCTCAGGACCGCCGATGCGTATACGGCGTTCATCTGGGTGCAGGTCGGGATCGATGTGCTTCTTGAAACCGTCCTGATCGCGAGAACAGGAGGAGTCGAGAGTCCGTTTGCCGTGTTGTATGTCATCACGGTGACGGTGGCCAGCCTGGTCCCCCACCGGCGTGTCGGCATTGTCACGGGAGCCGGTTGCACCCTCCTCTTCGGTTCGATCACGGCTGTTCAATATTTCGGGCTGTGGAACGCCTCTACCTGGTTGCCCCCCAGTAAGCTGGAAGGGCCTGAAGCCCTGCAGACATTCGAGGTGTACGGGCTCGCATTTCTGGTTGTGGGATTCTTAAGCAGTGTGCTGGCCGACGAACTTCGCCATGCCGGTCAGTCCCTGAGGGAGAAGGAGCAGGGACTTAGCCGCCTCCAGGTGTTCCACGAGAGCATCGTGCGAAGCATCAGCAGCGGTGTGTTTACGACCGATCAGGAGGGGCGTATCACCTCGTTCAATCCCGCAGCGCATGAGGTCACTGGCTATGCATTCACGGATGTGCAGGGGCGCTTGTGGCAGGAAGTCTTCAACTGGCACCCGGCGGACCGATCGCAGGATGCAGACATGACATCGCTGTCTCCTTTGCGGTTTGAGGTCGATTGCTTTCATGCCAATGGTAGCTGTCTGGTGTTGGGCATGACTCTGTCGCCGCTCCAGGAGCATGGTACGCAACGCGGTTTGGTAGGGGTCTTCAAGGATCTCACCCAGATTCGCTACCTGGAAGAAGAAATGCGTCGACGAGAATGGCTGGCCAACCTGGGAGAGATGTCTGCGGGTATGGCGCACGAAATACGTAATCCACTCGGCGCATTGGCCGGAGCGATGCAAATGTTGCGACAGGACGTCGGCTCCGATGAAACCAGCCAGCGGCTGATGGACATTGCCATTCGTGAAGCCAGGCGGCTCGACAATATCATCACGGAGTTTTTGCAATATGCGCGGCCGCCCGCCCTGCGCATCGCCGAGCAGGATTTGAATAAAGTCCTTGCCGATACGCTGGATCTGATCCAACATGAAGCGCGATCACGGGCCGGCATCACGATCGTGTCCCGATTGGCCCCGACCGCCCTGGTGGCGCAAGTGGATCAGGATCAACTGAAACAGGTGTTCTGGAACCTCGCGGTGAACGCGTTCGATGCGATGCCCACGGGAGGGACGCTGACGATTGCCACCGGGCTGCGGCGGGTGGAAGTCGGTGGGCGCCGCGCGGATGTGATTGAGATCAGCTTTCACGATAACGGGGAAGGCATTCCCAAGCAGAACTTCGACAAGATCTTTTTGCCGTTTTTTACGACGAAAAAAGAAGGCTCAGGATTGGGGCTGGCCCAGGTTCATCGCATCGTGGAGTTGCACGACGGATGGATCAAGGTGGAGAGCGAAGTCGGGAGCGGCGCACGGTTTGTCGTGTGTCTTCCACAGTCTGGGGAAACCGGTGCTCGCTTGCGGTATGAGGGAAGGGAACCGTGGAAAAGATTCTAGTCGTCGATGATGAGCAGGGTCTGCGCGACGTGCTGAGCATCATGCTGAAGCGGGCGGGGTACGCCGTCACCGTGGCGTCGGACGGAGAAGAGGCGATTGCGCAGATTCAGAAGGAGATTTTTGATCTGGTCATCACGGACCTCAAGATGCCGAAAGTGGGGGGCCTTGAGGTGCTGAAGGCCGTCAAGACTGCGTCTCCGGACACGGTGGTCCTGATGATCACGGCCTTTGCGTCCGCCGACTCGGCAGTGGAAGCGATGAAACATGGGGCGTACGACTATCTCACCAAGCCGTTTCAGGTCGATGAGGTCCAACTGATCATTCGCAACGCGATCGAGCGGCGTCGGCTGTCGACGGAGAACATGCTCCTGAAGCGGGAATTGGCCAGCCAGTCGTCGTTTTCGCAGATCGTCGGCCAGAGCGAGGCCATGCAAAAGGTTTACGATGTCATCAGGAAAGTGGCCGATTCCAAGAGCAATGTCCTGATCGGCGGGGAAAGCGGAACCGGCAAGGAGCTGGTGGCGCGAGCCATTCACTTCAACAGCGCGCGCGCATCGATGCCGTTCGTGACGGTCAATTGCAGCGCGGTGCCGGAAACCTTGCTCGAAAGTGAACTGTTCGGCCATATGAAGGGCTCCTTCACCGGCGCGATTTCCAACAAGGCCGGTCTCTTCGAAGTGGCGAACGGCGGTACGATTTTTCTCGACGAAATCGGCGATACCACGCCTGCGATTCAAGTTAAGCTGTTGCGCGTGATTCAGGAACGTGAGTTTCGGCGGGTGGGCGGAACGCAGGATGTGAAAGTGGATGTCCGGATCGTTGCGGCCACGAATCGTGACCTGGAAAAGGCAGTCGCCGAAGGCGCATTTCGAGAAGATCTGTATTACCGGCTCGATGTGATTCCGATCAAGCTTCCGCCGCTGCGCATGCGCACGGGCGATATTCCGCTTTTGAGCCAACATTTTCTGGAGAAATTTGCCAAGGAAAGTGGTAAACCAGTGCCGACGATGAGCCAGGAGGC
>CAZKVY010000153.1:0-4947 GCA_964556305.1 uncultured Nitrospira sp.
CCGTGTCGTTCCACCCCGCCACCACCTGCGCCCGCTCCCCCGGTCCCATCAAGGGAAACGCGGCGAGCTTTCGCTGCGGCTCCGCGACGATCTTCTCGAGGAGGGTCAGAAAGTGAGCGGTCATGCGCTCGATGGTGGCGGATTCGAACAGATCAAGATTAAATTCGAAGAAACCGGTGAGGCCTTCCGGCGCCAGCGTCATTTCCAGCGAGAGATCGAATTTCGCGCTGCCGGGATCGACCTCCACCGGCTCGACAGTCAAATCGGGAATCTCCACCGCCTGCCGGCCGAGAGTCTGCAGCGCAAACATCACTTGAAAAAGCGGCGCATGGCTCAGATCCCGTGCGGGGCTCAGGGCATCGACCACCTGCTCGAACGGCACGTCTTGGTGGCTCTGCGCACCCAGCACGACTTCCCGCACACGGTCGAGCAAATCGACGAAGCGTGGATTGCCGCTCAAGTCGGTTCTGAGCACCAGGGTATTGACGAAGAACCCGATCAGTTCTTCCGTCTCCAGGCTGGTGCGGTTCGCGATCGGTGTGCCGATGGAAAGATCCACATCGCCGCTGTAGCGATGCAGCAGGACTTGAAAGCCCGCGAGGAGGGTCATGAACAGCGTGACGCCCTGTCGGCGGCTGAGTTTCTGCAACGCCTCGGTGAGCTCCGGCGTCACCGTGAAACTCTGTCGCGCTCCCCGGAAGGTTTGCACGGTGGGACGGGCGTGGTCCGGCTGCAGACTCAGCATGGATGGAGCACCGGCGAGCGTCCGCTTCCAGTACCCCAGTTCGTGGTCCAGGATCTCCCCCGTCATCCAATCCCGCTGCCACCGTGCATAGTCGGCATATCGCACCGTTGGCGCCGGCAAGGGCGACGGTTTTCCCGCGCGCAACGCGGAGTATGTCTCGACCATGTCGGCCAAGAGCAGATTCAAGGACCACCCATCCGCAATGGCATGGTGCAAGGTGACAAGCAGCAGATGATCCTGCTCGGCCAACTGCATGAGCTTGACGCGCCACAGAAGATGTCCCTCCAAGTCAAAGGGCCGTTGAGCTTCCTGTGCCGCCGCGCGCGCGACATATTCGTCCAATGCCTCGTCCGGCACCGGGGCTCCGTTCCGTTGTTCAAACGGGAGGGCCGAAGATTCATCGATGGCCTGAACCGGTCGTCCGTCAACCGTGAGGAACTGGGTACGCAAGAGATCGTGCTTCGTTGCGACGGCCGCGAAACTCGCGCGGAGCGCTTCCACGTCGAGCGGTCCGCGAAGCCGCATGCCAAATGACAAGTTGTATAACCAGCTCTCCGGTTCGAGTTGTGCCAGGAACCAGAGACGCTGTTGCGCGAACGAGAGCGGAGCCGGGCCTTCGGGGCGCTCGGCCTTCAAGGTGGGAACCTGGGGTCCGGCGCCTTCCACGCGTGCTCGATCCACCGTGGCCGCCAGATCGGCGATGGTGGGACAGTCGAACGCAGCCCGCAACGGAAGGTCCATGTGAAAGGTGCTCCGGATGCGGGACACCACCTGGGTCGCCAAGAGGGAATGGCCGCCCAGCTCGAAGAAATGGTCCCGGACCCCGACCCGCTCAAGTCCGAGAATGTCCGCCCAGATGCCGGCCAACAGCTCTTCCGTGACGTTGCGGGGGGCGACGTAGGACGAACCGTCGAGACCGTCAAGCTCGGGAGCGGGTAAGGCTCGGCGGGCCACCTTCCCGTTCGGAGTGCGCGGCAGGGAATCGAGCGAGAGAAACAGAGAAGGAACCATGTACTCGGGGAGGTGCGCCTGGACTGCTGTCCGTAACCGTTCCTGATCGATTGCGCGCCCTTCCCGCGGCACGACGTAGGCGACTAATCGCTTGTCTCCAGGACAATCTTCTCGAACGATGACGGCGGCATCACGGACGTCGTCTTGACCGGTGAGGCAGGACTCGATTTCGCCGAGTTCGATCCGGAAGCCGCGGATCTTGACCTGATGATCGACGCGCCCTACATATTCGATCGTCCCGTCAGGCCGGTGGCGGGCAAGATCACCGGTGCGATACAGCCTTGCTCCCGGCTCGTTCACGAAGGGATCGGGCAGGAAGACGTGAGCCGTACGGGACGGATCTTCCAAGTACCCCCGCCCGACACCGATCCCGCCGATGCAGAGTTCGCCCGAGACACCGACCGGAACCGGTGCCAGCAAATGGTTGACGACATAGAGTCGTGTGTGCTGAATCGCACGGCCGATCGGCATCCGGACGATATCCTCGGCCGGTGCTTCCAGAATGGGATGGACGGCCACATCGTCGGCACATTCGGCCGGACCATAGGCGTTCATGAGGGGAATGTTCGGATGACGCCCGAACCAGCGCCGACAGAGGGCCGGCGGAAGGGCTTCGCCCGTCGGCAAGATCCAGCGCACCTGTGCAAAGGGATTGGCTGGCGCATCAGCGGAGTCGCCCGCATCCAACAGGGCCTGCAGGACGGCCGGCACCGCCTCGTAGATGGTGACGCCTGCGGTGCCGAGCCGGGTCAGCAGCCGCGACGGCTCACGAACCACTTCATCAGGCAGGATATGGGTACTCGCGCCGCACAAAAGCGCGGTCAAAAACTGCCATACCGAAATGTCGAAACATTGGGAGGCGGTCTGTGCGATCACATCTTGAGGCCCGATCACCAAAGAGCTCAACTTGCTGTCAATATTGTTGAGCATGCCGCCCATCGTCACCATCGCCCCCTTGGGGACGCCGGTCGAGCCGGACGTATAGATGACGTAGGCCAACTGATCCATACGGGCGGGCACCGCGCGATCCTCATCGGACCCCGGCCCCTCTTGTAGATCATCCAGCAGCACGACGAATGGTCGCGCTCCCTGCGACATCGCCGACAGGACCTGGTCGAGCTGAGACTTCAAACGCCGCGAGGTCACGACGGCCGAGACACGGCTCAATTCCAACAGCCGGGCCACGCGGGCGACTGGATGGTGCGGGTCAAGCGGGAGATAGGCCCCTCCGGCTTTGAAGCAGCCGAGGATCATCGCGAGAAGGTCCGTTCCGCGCTCATCCAAAACAGCGACGATCGCATCCGCACCGATGCCCTTCGCTCTCAACCGATGGGCCACACGATTGGCCCGACGATTCAAGGCGTCATACGTCAACGACCGGTTGTCGCACACGACCGCGATGGCCTGCGGGGATCGTCGCACCTGCGCTTCGAATCGCTGAGCGAAACTGCGCTCGTCCCGCGGCTTGTCCGTTTCCCCGATTCCTTGCGAAAGCAGTTGTGTGCGTTCTTCCCGACCCAACATAGGCAGGTCGCCGATGCGGGCATCCGGGTGCGTGATGAAGCTTTCCAAGAGACCCTTTAAATGCCAGATCATCCGGAGGACCGTTTCGGAGTCGAAGAGGCGGCGGTCGTAGGAGAGTTTGAGTCCGAGTTCCTTGCCCGGCCAGCCCATCACGGTCATGGGATAGTTCGTGTGCACCCGATACTGCTCTTCTTCAGCGCGAAACATGATCCGTCCCTCGCAGAGCGCGGGATCCACCGGGGCGTTTTCGAAGACGAACAAACTGTGAAACAGCGCCTCTCCACGCGGGATGTCGCTCGATCGTTGGATTTGAATGAGCGGTGTGTATTCGTACTCGCGAAGCCGCACGTTCTCCGCCAACAGGTCCTTCAACCAGGCCATGACCGGACGATCCGGCGCCACCGACACGCGTAACGGCAGGGTATTGATGAACAACCCCAGCACCGATTCGACGCCGACGAGTTGCGTCGGCCGGCCGGCCACCGTCACTCCGAAGAGCACATCCTTCTCACCGCTGTAATGCGCGAGGAGCAGTGCCCAGGCTCCCTGCACGAAGGTATTCGGCGTCACGCGATGTTGCTGTGCCAGGGCCGTGAGCCGCGCCGTCAGATCCGCACTCAGGTGCACGCAGTGATCCGCCGCGTCATCATTCTGGTCGGCCAATCCTTCCGGAGGCCGGTCATAGGCGAGCGGCGTGGGAGTCGAGAAGCCCTGTAAGTACTCTTGCCAAAACCGGTTCGCGGCATCCAGATCGCGCCGTTGCAGCCAGGCGATATAGTCCCGATACGGCCGCGGCTTTTCCGCCTGACAGACCAGCCCTTGAGCGGAGGCTTCGTAGTGAGCCAGAAAATCCATCAGCAATGGAGAGATACACCATTCGTCGAGCAGGATATGGTGGAAGCTGTGCACGAACTGATAGCTGCGATCGTTCAGGCGAATCAATCGCAGACGCATCAGGGGGGCCTTGGCGAAGTCGAATCCCTGTGCGAGTTCCTGCTGCAACAGAGTATCCAGGTCGGCGATCTGGTTCGCACGATCCTTCTCTCGCCAGTCCATGATATCCAAGGGCACGTCGACCTCCTTGTGGACGGCCTGGAGGGGACGCTTCTGACTCTTCCAGACAAAGGATGTCCGCAGGATCGAATGACGCGCGATGACCTGTGTCCATGCGCGGCGAAACACCGCCTGGTCCAAGTCACCCTCCACGCAGTACCGGTTCTGCATCAAATAGATACCGGTGCCGGGGTTCATCAGCGTATGAAACAGCATGCCTTCCTGCATGGGAGAGAGCGGGTACACCGCCTCGATGTTCGTGAGCGCGCCGCCCGGCACCCGGTCAGTCGTCCCCTGATTGCTCGTCTTCGCCTGCATCCCTATCCAATCTCCTTCAAGAGGTTCTCCATCTCTTCGTCGTTCAATTCCACGTCCACGATTCGTCCCGCGCCTTGCTCATCTGCCACAGACGGTATCGCGTCCGCGCTCCCCACCACGGCCACCGCCGCCGCCAACGCGACGGTGGGGTGCTCGAAGAGTTGCTTGGGTGTCAGGGTGAGCCCCTCCCGATGAGCCTGGGCGAGGACCTGCAGGCTGGTGATCGAATCCCCGCCGAGTTCGAAGAAGTTGTCATGGCGGCCGACCTGGGCGAGGCCGAGCACCTGGGCCCAGAT
>CAZKVY010000154.1:0-4912 GCA_964556305.1 uncultured Nitrospira sp.
CGGCCGATGCTCTCCATTTTGCCGAGCAACGATTCGGGCACATAGGCGTCCACCACCACGACCCCGTCGATTTCCCCGCGCCGCACGCTGGAGGCGATGGGCACGCCGGCTCGAACCAGCCGGCCGGTCTGCGCTTCCTGCACCGAGGTCAACTCCTGTTTGCCGTTGATTACCTGCAACACCAGCTGGCCGATCGGCAGATCGAGTACGGTCACCGGCACCTCAGGATCCAAAGCTTTCGTCAGCGTTTCCATTTTCGACGAAAAGACCTCGATGCCCGCGGTGGCGTATTCAGCGCGCTTCCTGGCAATCGCCGCAACCAACAGATCCCGCTGTTCCGGCAGTAACAATTCCTCGCGAAAGATCTCATGGCTAATGGCGCGGGCGCTGTTGATCGCCAACGACACATGCCCGGCGTGGTGCATACGTGCCACCTCGTAGGAATCCTTCATCACATGCTCGATTTGATCGTTGAACCAGACATCGACCGCCTTGTTGACCAGCCCGCTGGCCACCAACGCGAGCAGCACCGTGGGAATCAAGGAAAACCCGATGAAGGCAGCGACCAGCTTGGCGCGAAACCCGGACCCCACAAGCCGATGGCGCCGCTCGAAGTAGGCTTTGATGAGGTTCCGGGACAGGAGCAGTGTGAGAACGACGAACCCGATCAAGTCGAGATTGACCAGCAGCAACACGAACGCATACCCGGTGCTCGGGAGAAAGGAATCCGACTCATCCCCGACCGGGACGGCCATTTGCGCGTAGTAGAAGGTCAGCGCCAGGCAGGGCAGCAAGAGAATCAGGACGATCCACACGGGCCGGACATGACGCTTGCGCCGCTCGCTCTCAATCGAAGCAGGCGACGACGGCTCTTTTTCGCGCAGCACACCCGGAGGGATGAGCTTGGTCATGTCCGTCGATTCAGGCATCGGCGTGTCTCCGACTCCATCTCGAATCCTTCGATGCTGTCACACTATAACGAATTCTCGGGGGAAGTCTCAAAAGACAGACCAGACCCCTCTCATTGGACTGGGAGAGGAACGGCGGACGCAGAGAGACTGAGAGGTCAGGCGCTACCAATGGAAGGTTAGACCATTCGGAACAGGAGCACGCGCAGAGGGCGGTCACGGTTTACGGAGTATGGATCGATGGTTTCCCGGAAGTCAGGCTGACGAACTTCATCCTCAAGGCATACAGCATGTCCTTCATCACGACCTGCTCATCCGGCGTAAGATTGCCCCGCGTTTTTTCTTCCAGCATGGAGAGAAGATCGATGATCTCCTTCGCTTGCGGAAGGTTCAGCGGCATCGTCGGCTGTTGGGGATCCAGTTGTTCCCCCATGAGCATCAAGGCCGAGCTCCCCATGGATATCACGAAGGAGGAGAAATTGACCGGAAGGTGTCCGGCATGCCCATGCGCATCATGATGAGACTCGGCAGACGCCGGTTCCGGAGTAGGAGGCGGGGGGACCGATCCTGCGGGAGGCGCGTCTTCTCCCCGCCCTCGACGATCGCGGATGACGAATCCCTGATCCTTCTCATCACCCATACGCAAATCCTCCGATCAACCGGCCATAAAATGCAGGAACGTACCCTACCATAGGCCTCAAAGACGCGCAAGGCAGCAGGCCCCGTTGAAGGTGAAGAAAAACTCAGTTAGAGTGACGCCACGAGGGGGTACGCATGTCCGAACGTTTCGATCAAGTGGTGGCGATCATGGCCCGGCTCCGGGCACCCGGCGGTTGCCCATGGGATCGCAAACAAACCCATGAATCCCTCAAGCCCTACCTGATCGAAGAAACGTACGAAGCGCTCGACACCATCGATCGGCGGGATTTTCCCAAACTCAAGGAAGAACTCGGCGATGTACTACTCCAGGTGTTGTTCCACAGCCAGATCGGCACGGAAGCCGGCACCTTCACCATGGATGAGGTGCTCGAGCAGCTGGGCGATAAACTCGTGCGCCGCCACCCGCATGTCTTCGGGGATGCGGCGACCGGCACGCCGAGTCTGAACTCCGACCAGGTCGTGCACCGATGGGAAGACATCAAACGAGCCGAGCGGAAGAACGCCGGAAAATCTGATTCAGTGCTGCAGGACATTCCCCAGGCTCTTCCGGCCCTGCTTCGGGCCTATCAAACTCAGGTTCGCGCCGCGCGTGTCGGGTTCGACTGGCCCGACAGTCCGCAGGGCCTCGCTGACGTCCTCGGCAAAGTCGAGGAGGAAATCGGAGAGCTCCGCAAAGCCGTGAGTGACGCTGCGGCCTCCTCCCAGCCGCCCTCGGAACCCACCGCGGAAATGGCGGCGGAATTGGGCGACCTGCTCTTCTCGTTGGTCAACCTGGCGCGCCACATCAAGGTGAATCCGGAGGAATCGCTGCGTCAAGCCACGAACCGGTTCACCTCTCGATTCCAGTACATTGAACATGAAGCGGCGCGTAGCGGACGGAGTGTACACGACCTCACCACCGCCGAAATGGATCACTATTGGAACGCCGCAAAACGATTGGAACAGGCCGATCGTCCTGCGGTCAGCGCCCAGCCCGCTTCCGGGAAAGAGGCGCCACAGACTCCCGTATGAGTAATGAACAGCACCCATATGAAGAAGGCAAACGAGCCGGACTCCATCCGCTCCTCGTGCTCTTCGGTGCCATTCTGATCATGTGGCTCTTGATCAATCTTGCCGTGCCCAGCGGGAAACAGAAACAGGCTGCCGGACCGGAAATTTCTCAAGTCGGTACCGAAGATCCGGATTCCGCGCCGGTCATGTATAAGGTTCAGACGACCTTGACGGAATTCAATGCCGTCAGTATTGTCGTCCCTGCCCAGGTGACGACCAGCCAGGTCGTCGGTCTGCTGAAACAATTCCAGCAAGCGAGACTCCATCAAACGCTGTCCGGTGTGATTCCGGCCACGAGTCCGGGGCACAAGCTTGGCGATCATGCGGTCGCCGATTTGTACATCTTTTCGGATCCCAAATATGCGACGGCGGAAGTCGTCGGGACATTGGCCCGCGGGGCCCATGCTCCGGGCAACCTCTATCCGCAGGCCATTCCATTCGAGGAGGCCATGGAACAGGTGCGCGGACATTACCGCATCGACCTGAACGATACGAGTAATCCCGACACCGGATCCATCGGCTTTGCCGATGACTCAGGGGTCCACAGCAAACAATACCGCCGGATTTTTTGAGCCGATTCTCGAAATCCCACGCCTGACGCGCCTTCGCTATCCCCAAGTCGAAATAGATCGCCAGAGATTCCCCTAAGGGTTTTCATCTTCTACAGCATCTGGTGGTCCACCCCATGATGACCCCCAATGCCTAAAACTTGTGCAGGCCGCTCAAGGACCAGCCTACGAAGGGGCTTGGGCCGTGAGGTCGCTGCTATACACACGCTTATCCACAGATTCTGTGTGTGAGATAACGAGCATCCGCCCCTCCGCCGGCCTGATCGCCAACCGGTGAGACAAAGCAGTCAGAGAGCGGACAACGAGCGGGTGTTGATGCCGTGTTTAATGTAGGAAAATGAGAGGGCGGCCGCGAAGGAATCGCGCGTTGCTGCATGGGGAGGCCAGGAACCACCCCTCGTGGGGTGGATGCATCAGACTGCCAAACCGATCGCTTGCTTGATTTCGCTCCGCAAGGACTCCTGCTGGGCTTGGATCCACGATTCCAATTGCGGAAAGTGATGCGCCAGCGGTCCTGTAAAGGGAGGCACCAAGACATCGGCGCGCTCCTTCAGCCAGCCTTCCTGCTCGGCAATCCGAAGCTTTTGATCGCCGATCTTGCGCGACAGCAGTTTATTCAACATCAGGTGCTGCCCCGGACTCCCGCTCACGGTGCCCAGGAGCTTCGTTTTCACATAATCCAACTCTTCCGTGAGCGCGATCTTCACCCGAACTGCGTGGGTCGCCGCCCAGGTCGCCCGTTGAATGGAATAGTCATACGAAAACACCGGCTCCCGAGGCTCGCGAAAGGGGCCGGCTACGCTGGAGATCACCAACTGGTCATTTAACATCTTTCACGTCCTTCTGTTGCATCGCCCGTCACGATTCCATCTCGCGCGTCGAAGTCGTTTGGAGATATCGTAGTGTTTGCGCGGCCGCTTCTGCACCGTCCCTGATACAATCGGGTAGGCCGACGCCGCGGTACCCTGCTCCCGTGATGGCCAATCCGCCGAACCGCGACAGAGCGGCCTCAAGTTGTGTCAGTCGATCGAGATGCCCGAGCGTATATTGTGGCATCGCCCGGTGCCACCGGTTGACCTCCACATAGTGCGGCGTCGCCTGCAGGCCCACAATGGACGCCAATTCCTCCCGCACGCAACGGACCAACGCTTCATCCTCCTGCTGCAAGATGGCCTCGCGTCCCACCCCTCCCAGATAACAGCGAACGGAGACTTCTTCAGGAGGCGCTCGATGTGGCCATTTGATCGACGTCCAGGTCGCGGCAATCAGGTCACGTCCCTCAACCCGCGGGACCACGAAGCCAAACCCTTGCAACCGGGTCCCCGCCGCAGCAGCCGGGTAGACCAAGGAAATCGTCGCCGTCGAGGCATACGGAATCGTTTCCATCAATCCGGCCGCAAGCGGGCTCAACGGCCGCACCAGGTCAGCACTCACGTAAGCCGGCGTCGCCAGCACCAACGCTTCCGCCGACAGCGCCGTCCCATCGGTACAAATCACATCGTACATCCAGCGTCCCGGCTGATGCGAGCGTACTCGAAGCGCTTCTGCCTGAACGCCTGACCTCAAGACGCCGCCGGTCTCTCGGATACGTGCGGTCAATCCGGCGACTATATCCGCCAGACCGTTTTTCAGGGTCACGAACATGGTACGCCGCGGACGTCCGTCGGAAACCTGTTGCGGGCGGGCTCGGCGAGCCGCCATCATGCCGCGGATCACGCTGCCATG
>CAZKVY010000155.1:0-4808 GCA_964556305.1 uncultured Nitrospira sp.
TGCAGACTGTTCAGAATAGACTGCAGCACACCATGGTAACACCCAGACCAGAACACATCCCGGCAATGCGACATCGCAAGCGGCGCCGTACCATACCGTGTAAACGAACGTTGGCCGACATGATGCACGAGTGGATGCGCCTCCCGCATCGCCTCAGGATCTTGCGCGGTGATCTGCTCCAGAGCCGTCAGCGCCTGCTCGGTGCCTTCCGCCAGCAAGACGGTTTCCAGATGCGTCTGATAGCACTGCATCTTGGCCTCGAACGGCTGGGTCCGACAGACCTCCAAAGAGGCCGGCTCTTCCGCTTGAAGCCAATCAACCCCGCCCATGCCTAGCAATACCACCAGCACCAACAGCATCCGTTGACCACGCATCATCCGATCTCCCTCACTGAATCACCACGCTACAGGCAGCCTGCGATAGAAAATTGATTCTAAAATACTCTCCCCAATCGATCCAGAGAAAATCGACACGGCACAGGCCGCTCATCAATCCCCCTTCTCCCACTCGCCGTTCTGTGATAGAACCATGCGCGTTTCATCATCGACAACTCGACGGAATCGCACCCAGTATGTCCACCACGCCAGAATCTCCGACACGCTCAGACTTCATTCGAGAGATTGTTGCGGCCGATCGGGCCGCCGGCAAACATGACGGCCGAGTGGTCACCCGCTTTCCGCCGGAGCCGAACGGCTATCTTCATATCGGCCATGCCAAATCGATCTGCCTCAACTTCGGCATTGCCAACGAGCAACCGGGCGGGATCTGCCATCTCCGCATGGATGATACCAACCCGACGACAGAAGATCCCGAATACGTGCAGGCGATTCAAGAAGATGTCCGCTGGCTGGGATTCGACTGGCGAGGCAAGATGTTTTTCGCCTCCGATTACTTCGAACGACTCTATGGATACGCCCAGAAACTTATCAGAAAAGGTGTCGCCTATGTCGACAGCCTGACGGCCGACGAGATGCGCCGCTACCGCGGAACACTCACGGAACCAGGTCAACCCAGCCCCCATCGCACCCGCAGCATCGACGAAAACTTGGATCTGTTCAGGCGGATGCGGGCGGGGGAATTCCCCGACGGCACGCATGTACTCCGCGCCAAAATCGATATGGCGTCGCCGAATATCAATCTCCGCGATCCGGTTCTCTATCGCATCCGGCATGTGGCGCACTACCGCACCGGCACGACCTGGCCGATCTACCCCGCCTACGATTTCGCGCATCCCCTGTCCGATGCGATCGAGGGCATCACCCATTCGATCTGCACATTGGAGTTTGAGGACCACCGGCCGCTCTACGACTGGGTCGTCGAGCAATGCGAAATGCCGCAGCGCCCGCAGCAAATCGAATTTGCCCGGCTGAATGTGACCTTCACGGTCATGAGCAAGCGCAAGCTACTCGACCTCGTCGAACGCAAACTGGTCAACGGCTGGGACGATCCGCGCCTACCTACGCTCAAGGGACTACGCCGGCGCGGCTTCCCTCCCGAAGCCCTGCGCGCATTTTGCGAAGCCATCGGCGTAGCGAAACGGGATGCCATCGTCGAAATGCAGCTCCTTGAACACTTTGTCCGCGAAGACTTGAATAAGCGCGCGCCCCGCGTCATGGCGGTCCTTCGACCCTTGCGCCTCGTGATCGAAAATTATCCTGAGCATCAGGTCGAGCACCTCGATGCCGTCAACAACCCGGAAGATGCTTCGGCCGGTACGCGCCAGTTGCCCTTTTCTCGCGTCCTGTATATCGACCAGGAAGATTTCAAAGAGGATCCGCCCAAGCAATTCTTCCGTCTCGCACCGGGCCGTGAAGTGCGGCTGCGTTATGCCTACATCATTACCTGTGTCGGTGTCGTGAAGGACCCCGCTACGGGCGATATCACCGAACTCCGCTGCACCTACGATCCCGAAACCAAAAGCGGCGGAGCGCAGGCGCAACGAAAAGTGAAGGCAACGATCCACTGGGTGTCGGCCGCCCATGCTCTGGATGCGGAAATCCGGCTCTATGAAAGCCTCCTCCTTACAGACCCGGGGAAACTTCCCGCTGATCAGGATTGGACCCAACAGTTGAATCCCCATTCTCTAGAACGGCTGTCAGCCTGCAAAGTAGAGCCTGGCCTGGTCTCGATCACTCCCGGCACCAGCGTCCAGTTCGAACGCGTCGGCTACTTCTGTGCCGACCCCGATTCGGCGCCTGACAAGCTGGTGTTCAACCGAACCGTGACGCTCAAAGACGCCTGGGCCAAGCTCGAGAAGGCCCACGCCCCGCGCTGATTCACTCCGCTCCGGCTCGATTCAACATTCCCGCAGTCCCACGCAAAGTACTGGTGCGCCGCCCTTCGGCAGCCTTGAACCCTCTCCTGGCGATGAACGAGAATGGCTTCTCGCGCAATTGCTCCTCTCATTCCCGCCATAGGAGTTACGACGATGACAACAGGATCAGGCAGCGAAGATCAGGCCGAACGTGGTTCATTCCGGGAGCGCCTGCTGCAGCTGGAAGCCGCGATTCCCGGCGCAGCGACCGACGTGCAACCACTCCTGGTGAACATTCACCGCTCCGTCCGTCGGCTCCACGATCAACTTCAGTGCATCGATGTAACGCCTCTCCTGCCCCGCTCCATCGTGAGCCAAGTTCGCTGCTTTGATTGCGGCACCGCCCAGATGGAATCGTTTCATACGTCCTCACAAGGCGGCTACCATCTCTGCCCGGCCTGTTTTCACCAACGGCTCCGCACGGGACGCGCCAGGACCGCGCATTAACAGCACGCTCACCTTCTCAATTGGACTGCTTCACCCGCTCAGACGGCACGGCGGTCGTTTCCCGCCGTGCAGCTAGCCCCCGGCCGCCCCTGCACCGTATACTGCAGGCTTTCCATGTCGAGAAAGAGGTACCCAGGGTATGGCCCCGAACATTCTATTGAGTTGCGAGTCGATCAGTAAGAGTTATGGGGTGCGAGCCCTGTTTGCAAATTTAACCCTGGCCTTGAGCGAGGGGGATCACGTCGGACTGATCGGCCCAAACGGATCCGGCAAATCCACCTTGCTCAAAATCCTGGCGGGACTCGAATCGCCCGACCAAGGCACGCGCACCTTACGCGGGCATACCCGCGTCGGGTATGTGCCGCAGGAGCCAAGCTTTCCCGACGGCCACAGCATTGAACAGGTTTTACAGGAAACGCTGTCGGCAGCAGGGCGTGATCCTCATGAAGAAGGTGGCCGGATTGCCAGAGCACTCAGCATCGGCACCTTTCCTGATCCCGAACAAATCGTCGACACCCTCTCCGGAGGCTGGCGCAAGCGGCTGGCCATCACCCAGGCGCTGCTGCTAGAGCCGGACGTGCTGCTCATGGATGAACCGACCAACCATTTGGATGTCGAGGGCATTCTCTGGTTGGAGCGGCTCCTCAGAAATCGCGCCAAAGCCTTTCTTGTCATTAGCCACGACCGTCGATTTTTAGAATCGATCGCGTCGCGCATGGTGGAACTCAATCGTTGCTATCCTGAGGGCCGCTTTGAAGCGCGTGGTCGCTACAGCGACTTTCTCGAGCAACGGGATGCCGCACTCCAGGCGCAGGCCGACTATCAATCCTCGCTGGCCAATCGCGTCCGGCGGGAAGTGGAATGGTTGCGACGCGGCCCCAAAGCCCGCACGACCAAAGCCAAAGGCCGCATTCAATCAGCCGGCAAACTGATCGAGGAGTTAGACCAGGTCGAGTCTCGCGCCGCGCAATCGTCGATCGGCATCGACTTTTCCGCCTCGGGGCGAAAGTCCAAACAACTGCTGGTGGCGGAGCAAGTCACGAAGAGCTTCAATGGCACACCGGTCGTGACGAATCTGGATTTGCTCCTCGGGCCCGGGCAACGGCTCGGCCTCCTCGGCCCGAACGGCAGCGGCAAGACTACCCTGCTTCGATTGCTGGCCGGCACGCTGGAACCAGACTCAGGCACCATTGTGCGGGCAGACGGGCTGCGCATCGTCTCATTCGAACAACATCGCGAATCATTGGATCAGGCCGCCACCTTGCGGCGCGCACTGGCCCCGTCAGGGGATGCTGTGATCTATCAAGGCCGCTCGATCCATCTGGCCTCGTGGGCGAAGCGGTTCCTCTTCCGCCCCGAACAGCTCGACCTTCCGGTATCGCGACTTTCCGGCGGTGAACAGGCACGACTTCTGATCGCCCAACTGATGTTGCAGCCGGCGGACCTGCTCATTCTCGACGAGCCGACCAATGATTTGGATATTCCGACCCTGGATGTGCTGGAGGATAGTCTGCTCGAATTCCCCGGTGCGCTCGTGCTCGTGACCCATGATCGGTGGTTACTGGATCGTGTCTCGACCATCCTCCTGGCACTGGACGCGACCGGTCGCCTCGAATGGTTCGCCGACTATGCCCAGTGGGAAAGCGCACAGGAGCGGGCTGCCGAATCCGGGACGAATGCGAATGAAGAGGGCTCCGCTCCCGCAGCCAGCGACGAAGGGGCAGGGGCCGCACCGGCTCGCAAAGCCAAGAAGCTCAGTTATCGCGAACAGAAAGAATGGGGCGCGATGGAGGAGAGTATCCTCAAAGCCGAAGACCACGTCTCTGCCTGCCAGGCCGCGATGCACGATCCAGCCGTCATGTCGGACGCTGCCGCACTACAGGACCGAAGTCAGGCATTGGTGGAGGCACAGGCTGAAGTGGAGCGACTGTATGCCCGCTGGGCCGAGTTGGATGAGAAACGCGCACAGACGGTGCAGAGCTCGTGAAGATAAAATTGGCTGGGGGACTAGGAATCGAACCTAGGTAGCCAGCTCCAAAGGCTGGCG
>CAZKVY010000156.1:0-4630 GCA_964556305.1 uncultured Nitrospira sp.
TCCGCCACCATGCCGCGCTGCTTTTCCTGCACCTCGCGATTGAAGTCCTGAATCCGGCGCTGATAGGCCTCCAGCTTGGTCCTGAAGTGCTCTTGCTTCTCCTTGCGCGCGTCTTCCGACAGCGAGGCGTCCTGCATGCTCTTTTCCAGATCCTTTAACTCCTGGTCATCGGAATCGATAATCTTCTGGCGCGTCGTGGAATAACTCTTCAGTTCTTCCAAGGCGCGTTTCCCAGCCACGCTCCGCTCGATGACCTGTTGCTGATCCATCATCGCCACCTTGATGTGGTCCGCAGCCAGCACCGGCTGCGCTCCCCATGCCAGCAGTGCTGATACAACACCGGCCGCCATCCAATTACGTACGTTCATGGATTCCCTCTCATGGATACGTTTTGTTGAATTCCTCGATCAACTGCGACGACACATCCACCGCCTCATCGAAATAGAGGGTCGGCCCTCCGCGCCCGCGGTCGAATACGACCTGCAACTCCAGCCGCTTCGCCACCTTGCCCGACATGGCTTCGATCTTTTCCCGGAATGCGTCCAACACTTCCTTCTGCTTGTCCTGGACTTCGCGATTCAGATCGGTCACTTTCTGTTGATATTCTGCCATCCGCCGCCGGAACTGTTCTTCACGTTCACGCTTGGCGGTTGCGCTGAGCACGCTGCCCTGCTTGACGAAGTCTTCTTCCATCCGCCGAAGTTCTTTTTCTTCGAGTTCTATCAGCGCCTGCCGATTCTTGGCAAACGAGGCCAACATGTCCTTAGCTCTCTTCCCGGCATTGGTCTCGCCCAGGATACGCTGGGGATCCACTACACCGATCCGTGTGGAGGTCGGCACCGTCGACGGATTCGACCGGCACCCGCCGGCCAGCAGCGTTACGGTCAGGAGCGCCAGGCATAGTCCGGTCCACCCGGCTCTTTTCGACCCTTTCCAGCCCATCAGTCCACGCATTCGTCCGATTCCTTTCCCCCACACCAGCGCCGCACCGTCTTCATCAGAACAATGATCCGATTGTAAACTCAAAGACGCCCATCCGCTCGGTCGGCCTGGGATCGAGGTTGATTCCATAGGCAGCCCGCAACGGACCGAACGGAGAAATCCACCGGGCCTCAAATCCTGCCGCACTCCGTAACTTACTGAACTGCACTGGCTCGTTATCATCGAATCCGTTTCCGTAGTCGAAGAAGAACACGCCGTTCAACTTCGCCTCTGACGAAATCGTGAAGATAAAGTCGTTGTTGAAAATGAGCTCCTTCGCGGAACCCAGAAGCGAGCCCGATGGCGTCACGGGGCCTGCACGGCCGAACACGAAGCCGCGCATCGTATTGATGCCTCCGACGAAGAAGCGCTCGGTGAGGGGAATGGGCCGGCCCCCGATCCCCTCTGTCTGCCCGTAGCGGACATGTACCGAGAACCGCGTGTCATAGACCAGCGGCGTGTACTTGATGACATCGAAGTACACCTTGTAGAAATGGTTCGATCCTCCGAGCGCAGGCGTCCCGTAGTCGGCACCGACACTCAGGCGCCATCCCGTGCGGGGATCCAGATAATAGTCACGGGTGTCCCGAAACAGCGACGTCCGGAAACCGGTCGACGATTGCGTCCCGAGCTGACGGCAGATGAGCGGAATCAAATCCGGACAGAGCCCTTCTTGCGGATCGCTGTACTTGAGTTGCTCGCCAAACAGGCTGATGCTCCCGTTCACATACTCCGACAACCAACGACTCCAGGTGGCACTGGCTCCTGACTTGGACTCGAAGTAAGAGATATAGTTGGTCATCGACCGGTAAATATCCAGCTGCAGAGCATTATACGAATCGTTCACATAGGGATTCCGGAAGGTGACGAGCCCCAAAGATCGCTGCTGACCCAATTGCCCGCGAATACGGCCTAGCCAACCGTTCCCCCCGAGATTACCCTCGGTAATGTCGGCAATCGCCACTAGTTTGTCCAAGGTGCTGAACCCGCCGCCGATGCTGAACTGACCGGTGGGTTTCTCTTTGACCTTCACATTGAGGTCGACCTTATCGACATCGACCTGCTGGGGAAGAATTTCCACCGTTTCGAAAAAGTTAAGGTTGTTCAAGCGCTGGAAACTCCGCTTCAAGGCCAGCGTATCGATGACATCCTGTTCGTCGAGGCGCAATTCCCGGCGCACGACATTGTCGCGCGTCTTATCGTTGCCGGTGACATGAATCTCCCGGATCCGCATCATCTCGCCCTCTTTGACATTGAGCGTGATCGTTGCGGTGCGGGCGTTGTTGTCCGGCGTCACGTTCGGCACGACATCCGAAAAGACGTAGCCCTTCGCGCCATAGAGATCGGTAATGCGCGTGATTTCTCCACGAATCTTGGCCCGCTGAAAGATTTCGCCCGGCCGGATGCCCAACCCTTCCCGCAGTTCATGGTCCTCGAAGACCGTATTGCCGCGGAAGCCGACCTCCTGCACGATGAACGGTTCACCTTCGACGACCGAATAGCTGATCTCAAACCACTTCTTATCGTCGCTCAATTCCAGCGTCGGCTGGCTGATCTGCACATTCAAGTAGCCCTTGTTCAGATAGACTTCACGAATACGTTCGATATCGTTGCCCAGTTCTTCGCGCTTCAGCACACCGGCATCCGACAGCAGCGACGGCAATTTGAGCTGCGTCACAAGCCCGTACCAGGGAATCCATTCGCGCGTGGCCGTCACTTTGAACACTTCTTCCTTGGTCACCGCCCGCATGCCATCAAAATTGATGCGACGGACTTTGGCCTTGGTGCCTTCCTTGATGAAATAGGTCAGCCGCTTGCGGTCCTCATCCACGGATTGAATCACAGGAATGACCTGGCAATTGTAAAAGCCATCTTCCTGGTAGGCGAGCCGGATCTTTTCCGCGCTCTCTTTCGCCTGTTGTTGGTCGAGAAAGGTCTGGCTTTTGATCGTGATCTTTTCTTTGAGCTTGTCGTCGCTCAATTCCTCATTGCCGTCGAACACGATTTCGGTGATGAACGGTTTCTCGCGGACGATGAAGCCGACAGCGACGCCGCCATCGGCTGAATCCGTTTCCACCTGCACATCCTCGAAGTAGCCGGTTCCGTAGAGAATCTTGACCTGTTCTCGGAGCGCGTCAGGGGTAAACCGATCGTTGGCCTTGAGGGTGAGACGCCCCTGGATCGCCTGTAGTTCAATACGTTTCTGACCACGGATGGTGACGGAGCTGACCAGCGGTGCGCTCACTTGAGCTCGCACACACTCTGCCTCGCCGATCGCGAAAAACGCCACCAGTGCAAGAATGAGAATCGGCACCCACCGCCTGCCTCCCGACTTGGTCACCGCAATCCTTCCGTACCACTTCGGAATGCAAGCACTGGTTGTCCTGAAGTTCGAGATAGGAAACCACCGCGTTCCGTGTCGCGTCTCGTGCGTCGGGCCGACCGGCCTTGCGCAGGCACTCACGAACTGTTTTCGTTACCATCACCGATGCGCCGCTTTCGTTGCAGCACCACCGCACATGTGCAGAAAAACTCTCGGATTATATTGACCACATTTTTCAATGTAAAGGAGTTTCCCCGCACCACGACGCGCGCGCAGCGATCGAAAAGACCAGACGAAATCTTGACTTCATGTACCCCATCACATACTATCGCCCCTATGACAAGAACAGACGTACGTAAAGCGATTATTCCCGCTGCCGGACTGGGCACACGCTTTCTTCCCGCCACCAAAGCCTCCCCGAAAGAGATGCTGCCGCTGGTCGACAAACCGCTGATTCAATATGTCGTCGAAGAAGCGGTCGCATCCGGCATTGAAGACATCATCGTCATCACCGGGCGAGGCAAGCGCGCCATCGAAGACCACTTCGATCGCTCGCTCGAACTGGAAGAAAATCTCAAGGGCAGCGGCAAAGGGCAGGTGCTCAACCAGATGCGGCACATCTCCAATCTGGCGAACTTCTGCTACGTCCGCCAGCCGGAAGCCATGGGCCTTGGGCATGCCGTCTTGTGCGCGCAGCATTTGATCGGCGACGAGCCCTTCGCGGTCATTCTCGGCGATGAAATCATCGACGCGGCCGTGCCCGGCCTCGCACAATTGATCCATATCTACAAACAGCGCAAGGGCGCCGTGCTCGGCGTGCAGGAAGTCCCGCCCCAGGAAGTCAGCCGGTACGGCATCATCTCGGCGCGCAAAATTCGCAACGGCCTGCACCGTGTCGACGACCTGGTGGAAAAGCCCGCGCCCGCCGATGCGCCCTCGAATCTCGCCGTCATCGGACGGTATGTGCTGCCCCCTGAAATTTTCCCGATCCTTCGCAAGACCCCCCCGGGCAAGAACGGAGAAATCCAATTGACGGACGCCCTGCGGCAACTCGTCAAGCACACGCCCATGTTCGCGCATGAGATCGAAGGACAGCGGCATGATGCCGGCGACAAACTGGGATTTCTCATTGCCACGGTGGAGTTGGCCCTGAAAAACCCGTCCTTAGGACCTGCATTCGGCGATTTCCTGCAGCAGCGACTCCGACCCACCCCCGCCGACGTTCGCCGCCGCGGCCAGGGTCGAGGGCGCGCAACGACCTAGCCGCGGGCATGATGGATCACCGTCACCCGAACCGTGCTACCGCACGACATCGTCACTGAGACC
>CAZKVY010000157.1:0-4616 GCA_964556305.1 uncultured Nitrospira sp.
TGGTCGAGACGGTGTGTGTCGGCCAAGGTCCCCGGACCGTGATCCGGGTTTTCATTGACAAGCCCGGCGGAATTTCGCTGACCGACTGCGAGCAGGCGCACCGTTCTCTGAGCCCGGCGCTGGACGTCATTGATCCGTTCCCACATGCCTATACGCTGGAAATATCGTCGCCCGGCCTGGATCGTCCCCTACGAACCGCGCAAGATTATCGGCGTCTGATCGGGCATTCGGTGACGCTCAAGTTGCGCGAACCGATTCAGTCACAGTGGCGGCTGGTGGGGACCGTGGTAGAGGTGGATGATTCCGCGGTGACATTGGCTGTTCAGCAGAAAAAAACTACGGATACGATTCGGGTAGAGTTTGATCACATTGCGGTGGCCCGTCGGAAGGTCGAGTTTTCCAAGTAGCAGACGGTGCCCGGTCGTGTGTTAACTATGAGGTGTGAGCTATGAACCGAGAGTTGATCGCCGTCATCGATGAAATCGGCCGTCAAAAAGGAATCGATAAGGCCAGGGTCATTGGCGCGATCGAGTCAGCGCTGCAAACCGCTGCGAAGAAACGATTCGGGCAGGCCGAGAATATTCAGGTCGAGATTGACAGCAAGACCGGCGAAATTTCGGTTGTGTCCAAGAAAATCATCGTTGATACGGTGGCCAATCCGAAAGCCGAGATTTCGCTGAAAGAGGCGCGCCAATACGATGAAGGCGCGGAGGTCGGCGACGAAATCGGCTCTCTTATCGAGATGGACGAGTTGGGGCGCATTGCCGCTCAAACTGCCAAGCAGGTGATTTTTCAGAAGGTCCGGGAAGCTGAATGGGAAGCCGTTCAAAAGGAATATTCGACGCGCCAGGGAGACCTGGTGAACGGCATCATCCTTGGTATGGAGCGGAGAAATTTCCTGGTCGATCTCGGCAAGACCGAGGCAATTCTTCCTATTCAGGAGCAGATCCCGCGCGAAACATACCGGCGTGGAGATCGGGTGAAGGCGTTGCTGCTCGAGGTGCGTCGCACACCGAAGGACGTGCAGGTCATCCTCTCCCGCAGTCATCCGCAGTTTGTGGCGAAGATGTTCGAGCTGGAAGTCCCGGAAGTCGGTGAGAAAATCGTCGAGATCAAGTCGATCGTGCGCGAACCGGGGGATCGCACCAAGATCGCGGTGTCATCGCGTGATAAGGCGGTGGATCCGGTTGGGGCCTGTGTCGGGATCAAGGGGTCGCGCGTGCAGGCCGTAGTGCGAGAGTTGCGTGGAGAAAAGATCGATATCATTACGTGGACGCAGGATCCGCGCGTGTTCATCGCGGAAGCGTTGAATCCCGCGACGATCGAGAAGGTCGGCATCGATGAAGAAAAGAAGTCGGCATTGGTGGTCGTGGCGGATTCGCAGCTCTCGCTGGCGATCGGGAAGAACGGGCAAAATGTTCGACTGGCCGCCCGCCTGACCGGCTGGAAGATTGATATCATCAGCGCGACGGAATACGAGAAGGAAAAGGCGGAACGAGATCGGGATATCAAGGCGGCCTTGGCGGAAGAGACTGAGGCTCAGCGCCAGCAGGATGAGGCACGGGCTGCGGCGCAGCAGGCGGACTGAAGCGGCTCGAAACTCACGAGCTGAATGGCAATTTATCTAAGCGGGTGGAGCTGAGCGGTATTGTATGCGCGTGTACGAATTAGCAAAGCAGCTGGGGATGGAAAATCGGGAGCTGATTCCTGAACTGAAACGGCTCGGGATTGCAGTGGCGTCCCACAGCAGCGCCTTGGATGACGATTCGGTCCGCATGGCGCTCGAAAAGCTGAGCTCGAAGGCCCGCGGTGGTGAGACGCCTGCTCCCGGGCATGAGGCTAAAAAAATGGTTCGTTTGCCGAAAGAGCACGGTGCATCGCATGCGGTCGCGCATGAAGAGCCTTCGAAGCCTGACAAGAAACGCATTCTCATCAAGAAAAAACGCGAAGAAGGCGCAGAAGAGGCGGCTGCGCCGTTAGCCGCGGCCGAAGCTGTGTTTGCACCGGCCGCTCCGGCAGTAGTGGAGGCCGGCGCAGTGGCTCCCGCCGCCCTGCCCGGTTCAGAGGTGAGTGAGGCTGGTCCGATCGAGACTGTCCCGGCTGTAGAAGCTAAGCCGCAGCCGGCCATCGTTGTGACTTCCGAGGATGTGACAATCAAGCCGGTTCAGGCGCCTGTGGTAGCAACGCCTCCCGCCGATCTCCTTGGGGCAATCAAAAAGAAAACCCCGGCTCAGGACGCCTTGGAAGCCGAAGCGGCCGCGCGGGAGAAATTGAAAAAAGCCAAGAAGGCACCCCGGACTCGGGAGGAAGACGAAGCCAAGTTTAAGAACGACGCCACTCGGTGGGGAGACTTGCGGGCGATCCCGGTGCAGCGGCGTGAAGACCGATCCAAACACATTCACCATGCCTCGCCAACGGAAATCACCAAGCCGAGAAAGAAAAGCGTGAAATTGACCGCAGGAGTTAGCGTCAAGGAGTTTGCGGAGCTCATCGGTCAGCGTCCGGCCGACGTGGTCCGGAAGCTGATGGACATGGGGCAGATGGTGACCTTCAACCAGTCGATCAATCTCGAAGCGGCGTCGTTGATTGCCGAAGAGTATGGCGCCCGGGTGGAAGTATCGACGGAGAAGGTGGGCGAAGCCTTGCTGGAAGAGGCAGCGCAATCATCCGGTGAAGAGCATGCGGTATCGCGGCCCCCAGTCGTCACGATCATGGGTCATGTCGATCATGGAAAAACATCCCTGCTGGACGCGATTCGTGAAACGAAGGTGGCGGAGGGCGAAGCCGGTGGCATTACGCAGCACATCGGCGCCTACATCGTTGGCGTGCACGGCAAG
The DNA here is from genome assembly GCA_964556305.1 of uncultured Nitrospira sp. Lineage (GTDB taxonomy): Bacteria > Nitrospirota > Nitrospiria > Nitrospirales > Nitrospiraceae > Nitrospira_A. The sequence continues at coordinate 2,838 of CAZKVY010000157.1, forward strand.
CAGGTGACGTTTCTCGATACGCCGGGCCACGAAGCATTCACGGCGATGCGCGCACGGGGTGCGAAGGCGACGGATATCGTCATTTTGGTCGTTGCAGCAGACGATGGAGTGATGCCTCAGACGGTGGAAGCCATTCATCATGCCAAGGCCGCCGGAGTGCCGCTGATCGTGGCCATCAATAAAGTCGACAAACCGGGAGCCAATGTCGACCGGGTGAAAAATGCTCTGACCGAGCATGGACTGGTGGCTGAATCGTGGGGCGGTGATACGATCATGGTCGAAGTCTCCGCGAAACAACGGACCGGTCTGGATCAGCTTTTGGAAATGATTCTTCTGCAAGCCGAAGTATTGGAACTGCAAGCGGATCCGACGCGCATGGCGAAAGGCCTGGTGATCGAAGCCAAGTTGGATCGCGGGCGGGGACCGATCGCGACGGTTCTGGTGCAAAGCGGGACCTTGCATGTGGGGGACGCGTTTGTGGTCGGCAATTTCAGCGGCCGCGTGCGCGCGCTGATCACTGATACGGGAAAGAAAACCACGGAAGCCGGACCATCGGTGCCGGTCGAGGTGATCGGATTGCCGGGCGTGCCGTCTGCCGGTGATGCGTTCACCATTGTGAAGGATGAGCGGGTCGCCCGCGAGATCGCCCAAGAACGGGCTATGAAGCAGCGGGCAGCTGATTTGGCCGGCCCGGCCAAAGTCAGCCTAGACGATTTGTTTGCCAAGATCCAAGAGGGCAATGTCAAAGAGTTGCCGATCGTCATCAAGGCTGATGTGCAGGGCTCCTCAGAAGCCTTGGCTGCCGCCGTAGAAAAGATGCCGGCCGGCGCCGTCAAGTTGCGGGTCATGCACACCGGGGTGGGAGGTATTACCGAAACCGATATTCTGCTGGCGGCCGCATCGAAGGCAATTGTCATCGGATTCAACATTCGTCCTGAGCCGAAAGCAGCGGCGTTGGCGGAACGAGAGGGCGTGGATGTCCGTCTCTATAGCATCATTTACGACGCGCTGAATGATATCCGGGCCGCTATGGAAGGGTTGCTCGAACCCACGCTCAAGGAGCGGATTCTCGGGCGGGCTGAAGTGCGGCAGATGTTCACGATCCCCAAGGCCGGCCTGGTGGCCGGTTGCTACGTGGTGGATGGCGTCATTTCCCGCGCCAGCGTAGGCGTGCGCGTGATTCGGGATAGTGTGGTGGTCTATGAGGGTAAGTTGGGCTCGCTCAGGCGTTTCAAGGATGATGTGAGGGAAGTCCAGCAGGGATATGAATGCGGCATCACGGTTGAAAACTTCAATGACCTCAAAGCAGGAGACATTATCGAGGCCTATGCCATCGACAAGGTTGCGGCAAAGCTCGAGCCGGCACAGCGCGGCACCTCCCCGCAAACTCATCGGGCATGATCGTCGGGCTTTGTACGGTCGAGTTGTTCATTCCCGATGGACATTCATTGAAAGACAAGCGGCAGGTGTTGCAAAGTCTGAAAAGCCGTTTGCGGGATAAGTTCAATGTGTCGGTAGCTGAAGTGGGAGATCAGGAGTTATGGCAGAAGGCAATTTTAGGGTTGGCCTGTGTGGCGAATGAATCCGCCCATGTCAATCAGGTGCTGGACCAGGCTGTGAATTTGATTCAGGGGGTGCCCACGATTCAGTTGCTCCGCTCTCGGATCGAGTTGCTGTAAGGCCACGTCATGACGAAGTCCACGTATAGCCGGGCCGATCGGGTAGCAGATCAGATCCGCATGGAAGTAGCGGACATTTTGATGCGGAAGATCAAAGATC
>CAZKVY010000158.1:0-4605 GCA_964556305.1 uncultured Nitrospira sp.
TCCCGGCTTCGGCACCATCCATTTGATCTCTGTTTTTCGCGTCCTTACCCCATTCCGTCTTGATCCTTGCTAACGTGCTGCTACACGATAGCTGAGTATCCAACAGTGTGGAGAGGCCGCGTCGTCTTCGCAAGGTGAATTCTTTTGCCGTCCGGGTCCCCAGGATCTCCGCGCAAGTATGCAACGCATTTTTCCAGGGCGGATTGTTTCTCCACCATGTCTGGATCTGCAGGCGAATAAGGGCCGGCCTCAGCATCGCTGAGAGGTCTTCCCATCCTATCGTAACCATTGCCCCTGTGCGTGGGCGCATGAGGTCCTAGGCTGCGGCGTTTTTTGAGGCGCAGGGGGTTTCCCTAGATGTGGGAATATATGCAATCCGCTAAGCATGGGAAACGGCTTTAATTCACCCACCAGAAGGTCTCGTCCGTGACGCCGACCCGCGACAGATTCTGCCCGTCGGCCGAGTCATAAATGGGTATTCACACTCATCTGACAAGGGAGACATCCATGCGACTCACACGGATGATCTTCGGAATTTCAGGACTGCTGTTGTCGGCGTCCATTGGCGATGGCTGATGAACAAAAATCAGACATGAACATGATGATGGAGAAGTTTGAGAAAGCGGGGGCACCTGGCGAATAGCATAAGCAAATGGCGAAGTTGGAGGGTAAATGGGATACGAAGACCAAGTCGTGGATCGAGCCGGATAAGCCCCCCATGGAAACTGCAGGGAGTTGCGAGTATCACATGGTCATGGACGGACGCTTCCTGAAGCAGAGATGTAAGGGCGAAATGATGGGCAAGCAATTTGAAGGGATGGGCATTACCGGTTACGACAACACGTCCAAGAAATATACGAGCACCTGGCTGGATAATATGGCGACGACGCTCCATGTCATGGAGGGAACCGCAGGGGATGCAAAAACTATCACGCAACAAGGCGAGTATACGTGTCCCATGCGAGGCCGTATGAAACTGCGCTCGGTTCTGAAGATCATTGATGACCATACGCATATTTTTGAAATGTACGGTACGGATGAGAACGGAGGCCAGGAAGTCAATGATGGAGATCACCTATTCACGGAAGTCATAAACACTGATCGTCGAGAGGGGCGTCCTCTCGAGATACGGGCAGAGAGGGCATCATGAAAAAGAAAGTGCGCGAACGCCTAGCACGCATTGAAGACGCACTCCAGGTCTTGATTGCGGAGGTGGCAAAATTACAGCCGTCATCGCCTCGGCATCCTGATGGGACTTCCAGCAGAGGAAAACAGTCTGCCTCCAAAGCACTCGAGAATGCATCTTCAAAAGCCTCGCGCACACGGTCTCGTGGGAGGCTACAGGGCACCGTTGCTCGAGATCGGAGCGATGAACAGTAAGACCGACCATCACCTGTCTCGAATCGAAGCATTGCTCCGCGCTCTCTCGAAAGAGGTCTGGACTCTGCGGGTGGCTCGAACGCGGCTGGCGAACGGAGAGGAGACGGACGCGCACCTCAACGATGAGGACGCCATCACGAATCGACGAGCCTTATTAAAGGCCGTGAAGAAAGCCAGTCACATGCGGTCATGACCACAGCGGCATCATTTGCCAAGGAGGCACGCCTGTATTTCATGTGGGCAGCGATCTTCTTTCTGATTGCGATCATGGCCGGGGCATTCGGCTTCACAAACATCGCGGCCCATGCCTCGGAAACCGGGAGAGTCCTCTTATCTCTCTCTGACCGTCTTCCTGCTGATCCTTTTGTCGGGATTGTGTATCTTCAACAAAGTGACGGCGGTCCTTCCCCAAGCGACTCCAACAGTTCGAAAAGCTCATAACATGGACACGGTTAAATGGTAGCAGGCTAGCGTCGGTGAGGAGGAACGACATGTCCACGCCCTTCAATCACTGTCCTGAAGCTCTTGTCCCGATCATACTGGATACGTTATCTGCCGAATCCATCCCGGTTCGTGACACCCCGACGCCCTCTCAAGGCATCCACGAGAAAACGCTCGACCTGAACGGGAGCGATTTTGACGAATTGATGGTGCTGTACTATCACGCGTTCGGCAGCTCGTTTTCATGTTCGGATCGGCACCACGGGGTGACACACAATGTGTCGTTTGTGGACAAGCCGTGCGTGATTACTCAGCAACTAACCGAGGACGCCCGGCGCTATACGGTTCTGATTCAGCTCATGAAGCTGCCAAACCTCGGAACGAAATGAGTGCCATATGGGTGCCGTCGTTCTCTGATGGTCCCATTGCTGACTTCCAATGCAGTGCCTACGCGTGGGATACCACTGGACATGGGGTCGTGGCACTCATTGCGGAGCCACGGCTCACGCCGGATGCGGTCGGGTCCGGTAGCCAGGGGCCGCTTCAGAGCAAGAAGGACGACTTGACGGATGGAACTGTAGTGGACTGAGCCATGCAGTCCCACGATCCCGCTGGCAGGTTCGGTTCGGACCAGCGCCTTGACGAGGAGTACCGCAAGCAGGCTCTGCCGATTATTGAGGCGCATTTGCGAGAGCAGGGGTGAGCCTGGCACATTGGCTTGGGACTGCTCTTCGTAATTCAGTCGACGCGGGCCGGGGCATCACGGATCTCTTCCCGTTCAGTAAGCCTCCATGCTGTTCGATTCCTCGTTTCAGTGGTTCGGACCGTGCTCGTCACGTTACGCGGCGTGCTCGATTGTGTTTTCGATCTGCGCAATCGATTCCTCAGCCTGAGGGGGATTCAATCGATTGCGTAGAATGACAGGATCGACGAGATCCCCGCATTGGATACATCGGCTCGCCCAAAAACGGTAGCCGCCTTCGCTTCCGGCCAGATCGATACACTGCTCATGGACCAATATCCCACCGCATCGGCGGCATGAGTCTGACTGCGATATGTCGGTTTGCTTGCTCTCGATAGGAAGGATAGTCATGGGGGCCTGCATGGTCAGCTCCTCTCTGTTACTGTGTTAGTCGCAACCTTCTGTGGGGCGTATACATATCAGGCTGACCCTGGGGGGCTGCACTAGAGCAGCCCCTAGGTGCTCCTTTAAAGCTCCCTAGCTAGGAAGGTGGTCCTTAGCTTGAGGCGACCTGAGATGCGGACGCAGGTGGCTATGACACGTGCGGCGCTGCTGTAAAAATTCGTGAGTCACGTTCGTCGGATTTAAGAAGAGGGTTGTCTCAGACGATCATCGCTACCATGGGCACCGTCAATTGCCCTCGGCTGAATCAGCTGGAGCCGGCACGGCAAGATCCTCTGACCGTGCTACAATTTCCCATGTCCTGAACCTACCTCTCAACACTCTTGGAGTGAAATCGCGCACGTGTGATGGGAAAGGACTCTGGGCGAGCGAGTCGCGTCCGAGGTTATGTAGTTGCATTAACCTACTGTATTCATACGACAAGAAGATGCCTCAGCCCCGTATGACGTGCCTAGAAAGGCAATGGTGATTTATTTACGAATTTCCTGTGTGCTGAGCAACCTGCGTCATCAAAAAAGTAGCGCCGCCTCGTCGAAATAAGTTCGAGAGAATTCGAGTTCCGATTGGCATACGCCATCGGTAAACAGGAAGAGTTTCCGGACGACTCTCAGCATGATCTGTTGAAAGCCTGCTGATTTCAGGATCGCGATAATAGCGTCGTTCTTCGTCACGTCGGGCATCAGACCATTCACTCCCACACCGTTACTATCTGTGTGAACCTACTGGAACGTTGACACTCTTCGCCATGGATGGGGCCAGTCATTAATAGCCTCATGCAGTTACAGGAGTGTCCTTTTGGTACGAGTTTTTGAATTAGTGGTATCCCTAGTTTGTGCCGGTCATGCGAGTGGATATGATTCGAACAGCGGTTTTTCCGCACACGCAGTCCTCACACGAATCCGGAGATGCTCCAACCCTTGCGTCCTATCAAACTTCTCATAATCGACGACAGCATAGACTTTCATCTGCTGATTAAAACCCTACTGGAGGATTATGGCGTATCTTGCGTCGCGGCCACGGATGTCGTGCAAGCGACCTCGACTGCGGTGCGCGAACAACCGAATGTCATCTTGCTCGACATTGGCTTACCGGGAGGAGGGGGAATGCTCCTTCTCGATAGGCTCAAAGCAAATCTTCGCACCACGAAGATTCCCGTTATTGTGGTCACGGCGCAGACCACCCCAGGATTGGAATCCAAGGCACGATCCCAAGGCGCTGCCGCCTTTCTCCGCAAACCCATTGAGAAAGAAATCTTGATTGACACCCTTCGGCGGGTGCTCGCAACACCTCCGACGCAGCAGTGATGAGCCGACACCCCGGACAAGGGTCAAAAATGAGGAATGTGGCCAGGCAAACAGCGGATCCCTTTTTATCGTTCCCTTGTGAAGATGGGATTTCTTTCCTGCTATTCATGCGGATGGGTGTCGATCATGGCGATGGGTAGTGTGGACTGTCGCGCCGTTTGGGAAGGGTAAGCAGAGGACCCGTCCAGACCGGGGTGGACTGTGATATTCAAACTATCGTCCTCGAGAACAGGCTCCCTCATCAGCATCACATGCTGGCGGTGGGGCAACTCTGTGAGAGGTTACAGGAGCGACTCATGATTCGGTTGGCGAGAAAGCCGGACAGCATTTTTTCCG
>CAZKVY010000159.1:0-4380 GCA_964556305.1 uncultured Nitrospira sp.
GCGCGAACTTCAACCTGCAGGAGAGGGATCGCGGGCAACCGGTCCATGAGAAGAAGCGGGAGGCGGCCGTGGACCTCACCTGGTGGTGGTCGAGCCGGACTCAGCTCACGGTGGGCTATACGTTTCAGCGTCTCAAGAATCCCGGGCAAGTCTCTCAGATTACGCCGTTTGTCGAAACGTTCGCTGCCGGCGTCGAGGCCCGGAACCATTTGTTCTGGACTTCTCTGGCCATCCAATTTTAGCCGTGCTGAGGTGACTCTCGTTTGACTGGGGTGGGGATTTTGGATTAGAACCTACAGTCGTTATCCACGGGCTGGAACGGTCTCAATCATATGCATAGTTCGATCGACGAGTCAGTGCAGTCCGTTAGTCGTATCCCAGGACCCAACCGATGGATAGGCGTCGTGATCTGGCTGTTGGTGGGTAGCATCGTTCTTCCTCCTCCCCTGCTGGCGCAAACTCTGACGAATCCCGTGCTCCCACCCTCGTCCGTACCGTCATCCGGCGGGCCGTCACTCGGGAACCAAATGTCGCCGTTTCTCCCATTTGGGAATTACGGTTTGCCCACTCCTCCGGGGCAGGCAATTGTGACTAATCCGACCGCGACTCAACCGATTGTGCCCCAGCATGCTCCTTGCCCAATACCAACGGCACCCGACCTCTCTCCGGAAAACACGGTTCCAAATCTGAATGACTATTGGCCCATGGCCGCGAACAGCTTATTGCCGACTTCCGTCGAACAGCGCATGAGACAGGAAGAGGAAGAGCGCGATCGGCAGCTCGAACGATTGCAGGCAGAAAAGGAAAAGCGCGGATTGGAGCTTCAGAGCCAGGTGGAACGGGAGAAGAAAGGCGTGTCCCAGTTACAGGGGCTGCAATCGGCCGCACAGGGTGCCATGGGTGGCATGCAGGCTCAAAATCAGCAGAACCAACAGAAGCAGCAGGTCGAGCGAAAGCCATTTACGGCCGAATTGTTGCGGCACCAGGATTTTTCTGTGGAAGAGGCCTTTGCGCAATTTTCGGTGTTGCAGGGGGTCAAAAGTCGCTTGAAGCAGTTCGGCTATGATTTTTTTGACGCGCATGCGGGCGGGTTTACCTCACTCCAGGACGTGCCGGTCGGGCCGGATTATGTGATCGGGCCACAGGATTCGCTCGCAGTCCACATCTGGAACGTGCCGGATCAAAATTTCAATCGCAGTTACATTGCGCCCGTCGAGCGGGATGGGATGGTGGTGATTCCGCAAGTCGGCGCCATTCCTGTCGGAGGCCAAACATTTTCTCAGGCTGAGCGTACGATCCATGCTCGGTTGAGCATGCTCTTGAAGCGCTTCGAATTACACGTGTCAATGGCCCGCATCCGCACGATGAAGGTGTATGTGGTGGGGGAGGTAGCACGGCCAGGAGCCTATGAACTGAGCGCGCTAGCCACCGCATCGAATGCGATTTATGCAGCCTGCGGTCCGTCGCGATCAGGCTCCTTGCGGCAGATCCGCATTATGCGGGAGGGGAAGACGGTCGGGCAGTTAGACCTGTACGACTTCTTGCTGCAGGGGGACCGACGACAGGACAATCGACTGCAAGCCGGCGATGTGGTGTTGGTCCCGCCATTGGGGACTGTGGTAGCCATCAGCGGATCGGTAAAACGGCCAGCTATTTATGAAATGAAGCCCGGATCTCGCTTGACAGAATTGTTGACCTTGGCTGGTGGGCTGACGCCGTTGTCCGACCGCCAGCGGTGCCATCTGTTTCGCCAGGATCCGGCGCTTCAAGAACGCAACATGATCGACGTAGACCTTGTGCGTGCCTTTGCTTCACAGGGGGCGGAGAAGAATCGCCTGGGGGTAGAGGGGGGCGATCCAATCTTGCTGGATGGTGACTATGTCCGTATCGCGACATTACCCACACAGGTGGTCAATGTCGTCAGCCTTGTGGGTGCGGTGAAAAGTCCGGGTCCATATGAGTATCGACCCGGGATGCATGTGAGGGACATTTTGTCTCCGGAGCAGCTCACGGTCGATGCTTATGGGGATAAGGCGGAGATTATTCGCACCGATCCAAAAACCTATCTCACCAAGGTGATCCCGTTTAGCCCTAAGGCGGTGTTTGAAGGGCAGGAGTCCGAGAACCATGTCTTGAACCGATTAGATCAGGTTGTGATTGCGAGTCAGATGCGTCCGCCCGCGCTGGTGATGGTCGAAGGGGAGGTGAGGCGCGCAGGATACTATACGATCGAGATCGGGGAGCGTCTCAGTTCGGTACTGAAACGGTCCGGGGGATTTACACCGAATGCGTTTCCGAACGGAATTGTCCTTGTGCGTGAGTCGGTGAAGCTGAAGCAGCAGGCCGAGTTGGACCGGTTTATTGCGGCCGAACGACAGCGTCTGACGGCTCAATCCGCCGGGATAGCCGCAGGGACCGCGGGGCTGACTGCCGCGTCAGCCTTCTCTATGAGTGGGACGATCGCAGAACAACAGGTCCTGTCGTTGCGTCTGCAGCAACTGGAAGCGACCGCGTCACGGATCGAGCTGGGCCGGGTCATTGTTCGTCTGGATTCGATCGAACGTTTGGAAGGGACGGAAGACGATATCATCCTGGAGTCGCGCGACCGAATCACCATCCCGACTCCTCCGCAAACGGTCGGCATTATCGGGTCGGTGAAGAATCCCAGTACGGTGGTGTATCGGCCAGGCTTGGATCTCAATGACTATCTGCGGCAATCCGGTGGTGTGACGGAAGATGCGAACAAACGTGAAATGTATGTGATGCGCGCGAATGGGACGACCGATTCTTCATATCTCTCAGCCAAGGAAGTGCGCCCGGGGGACACCATCGTTGTCCCGCAGAAGATCGAGGCGCACACGCCACAGCTTGCCTTGTGGCAGACGGTCGCGAGCATTATCGGCAGTGTCGCCCTGGCGGCGGCGGGAATCGCTGTGGTTGGCCGGTAGCGCAGGAAGATCAATCGTCATACGTCAACCGTCATGCGCGGGATCGGTGAAATCCTTCCGGCGCGTCGTTTCCGTGAACGTTTGACGAATGACATATGACTTATGGCGGTCTCGAGCGACGAGAGACGCTTCACGAGATACGGCTAACGAGATGGATTGGCATTCAGATAGTCCTCAGGCCCTTTTGGATCCTCCTCGCCATTCAGCAGAGAGAGTTGCTGCCGCCAACTCAGCCACTTTGTATGATTACTGGGATGTCCTTATCGCGCGGCGAGCGGTGATCGCCGGCTCCTTCCTGCTGGGGGCGGTCCTGTCCTTAGGAATCAGTCTCCTTCTTCCAAACGTATATGAATCGACATCGTCGGTTTTGCCACAGTTGGAGTCCAAGGAAGGTGGCGCACTGGCCGCCTTGTTGGCCTCACCGGCAGCCGGCGGAATGGCGCAGAATCTTGGCCTTGGGTTGCCCGGTTTGCCGACTACGCCCACCGACGTCTTTGTCTCGATCTTGAAATCGCGTCTGATGGCCGACGAGGTGATCAAGAAGTTCAATTTGATGGATCGCTATCGGGAAAAGACGATGGTCGAAACTCGCAAAGAACTGGAAGATCATCTACGGATCACGGTCACCAAGGAGAAAGTGATCAAGGTCGCGGTGGAGGATGAGGACCCGCAGGTAGCGGCTGATATGGCGAATTTTTATGTGTCGAATCTCGATCGCTTGAACCGGACAGTGACGGTCAGCAAGGCCGGACAGAATCGCGCGTTTCTTGAGCGGCGGCTGAATGAGACGATGGAGAGCATGGCCAGGGCCGAGGAGGCGCTTCGAGATTTTCAGGCGAAAAACAAGACAGTGGCCGTCGAGGCGCAGGCGAAGGTGATGATCGAAGCTGCAGCCATCATTCAGGGGCAGATTACGGCGCAGGAAGTCCAGCTCCAAGTGATGGGGAGTTATCTGTCGCCGGATAATCCGGATCTTGCTCGAATCCGCTCGAATGTCGAAGAACTCAAAAAACAACTCGCCACCATGGGGTCAGGGAAGGATGCCAAGGGCATATTGTCGAGTGAACGACTTCACCCTGCGATGGTGGCTGTGCCTGATCTAGCCCTGCAGTTTGGGCGACTCTTCAGGCAAGTAAAGGTTCAGGAGACGCTCTTTACCTTACTGACGTCGCAACATGAACAGGCTAAGATCGCCGAGGCACGGGACACGCCAACGGTGCAGGTGCTTGACGAAGCTGTGCCGGCCGACAAGCGGACGCGTCCGCGCATATTGCTCAACGTGGCGGTTGCCGGGGTGCTTGCATTGGTCATCGGTATCTTCCTCGCGTTTTTTCTCGACTATCGCGCGCGGGTCCGTCAGGTTTCGGTGCCGACGCAAAATTGACGATTTTTCAATCGCAATGGTAGAATCCGCGCGGTTTGTCTGCTAGAA
>CAZKVY010000160.1:0-4236 GCA_964556305.1 uncultured Nitrospira sp.
GCATCGGACTTCGGATCCGAGGGTTGGGGGTTCAAGTCCCTCCGGGCGCACCAGACCACAATCGGTGGCATCGCTTCTTCCGGTTCTTCCTCTTCCTCGGTCACGGCTTTGGTCACGTTCCAGTCAGGCTCCCTCGATTCACTGCGTCCCGAAAATGTCCTGGGGCTAGGTGGGCAGCGCATAGTCGTCTCAGTATCAGGTTATCCGAGAGCCTCCCTCACCGATACGAGATCGACTCCTGCCATGACAGGGCGGCTGGCTGCGGTATGCCGGAGTCAGTGCCACCAGGCTTCTGCGGTGGGCCATTGATCTCATGGTTCCGGAATCTGATTCCGTAGCCGTGGGTCATCCTTGGCAGTAACCTTCGGCGCCTGTAATTGTCACCGTGAAATCAGACCCGAATAACCGGAGAGGCCGGCTGTCAGGAGAGAAGCTCGGGGGGTGTTTGAGGCGTGCCTAGTCTGTTCTGCGTCCTCCACTGGAGGGCCCGTTTTAATAAGGGAATCGTACCTTGATAGGCCAGGATCGCTGAGGGAATGGCTAAAAAGAGGCCAATCAGGAATAGAGTAATGGTTTTATCCCAAATTGGTCTGGCCATAAACCTGTCGGTTCCAGCACAGGCCCAGACAATCCAGGCGAAGACCGCTCCGCTCATGACCAATAGTCCGCGGTTTATGGCTGGCGAAATGAACGTCGTAGGGTCGAATCGCTTAAACTTAAGACTTGGCCCTTTGGCTGTAACCAGGATCCGCCCGGCCTCATTCCCCGTCATCAAGAGATGCACCAATAATTTGTCGCCGGGATTCATAAGGGGGATGCGTACCTCATGGGAATCTGCCTGGAGCAGGTCGATTTTAGGTCCGATGGCCAAGGTGGAAGATGAGCAGTGGGCATGCCGCACTGTCACGCCAGCGGGAAAGGTGAGGTGAACAGATTGTTCTTCAATGTCCTTCATGCCGAGATTCTGAATGGTCAACCCCATGACCTGACACCCATTAAGATTCTTTCCATCCAAGGTGATGGAAAGTCTCCCATCCAGGTCGGGATGGCGAAGATTGATCACTGGCTCGTTTTTGGTGATGGCATAGCCAAGGACTTTTTTTTGCGATCCAATCAGATACATGATCAACGGTGGTACCAGGCCAGTAAGAATTGCACCGGCATAGGCGAGCCAATTGGTCATCACGTCCTCCTCTACGACTTAGAAGAAGTATAGCTTCTGCTTTCCAAAGCGCAACGCAACGGATCACTCAAAGGACTGACGGGGCTTGTCCACGTTGTGCTGCGGTTGGTCCTTCTGCCCTCATGGGTAGGTCGAGATGCGCACCAGCGATTTCACGTCTCGAGGGTAGCTAGACTTGTTGCGGCAGGGCACTTTTAAGCTGGTTGCCTAGACTTTATAGGCTTATCCCATCCCCTCGATTCCCTTGTGCGGCCCCTTGCTTGCAAACTGCAGAGTGAGCCCACCAGCAATCTCCCAATCGCACGAGTCTTCAAGGATGGGTCGAGTGATATTAGGGTATGTCCTAGCTAGTCGCCTGACCGACAGGCGGTGATAAGCTAAACAAAACATTGGGGGTATGTGCACCTGATTGGCGATGGATCACCCAGCCTGTCTCTCCGAGGCAATGGTCTGATCAACCCCTTGGTATTCCGTACTTCAAGGAATCGGACGCATGAAATATTTATTCTCATCTGCAGTGATGTTTGGCGCTTCCATCCTTATCCTGCAATCCTGCAGCCGGGCTCCTGTGGCATCTGACCATGTGCTAAACGGACCTCCGGCATCATAAAGTGTATTGGGCGAAGACACGGGGAAACATGTGCTCGCGGGAGAATGGGAATATGAAGAGAGTGGCATGGTGGTGCCGCTACGCTTGGATCCCTCTGGGAATGGTACCTATGACTTCAAGGAGGGTCGCTTCCTAACTAATCTGTTGTCCGGCCATCGCTGGACCGGAGCCTGGGCACAGCAGGCGAATGATCGAGAAGGGGGATTTGAGATTTCGTTGTCACCCGACTACTCCGAAGGCGACGGTCGATGGTGGTATACGCGTATCGAAGGTGACACTGCGCCACAAAAACCCGGAGGTCGGTTTCACGTGATGAAAGTCAGGTCCCGCTGACGAGGGCTCAGACGGCATCACCTAGTGTCATGCCTAGCCCAGGCTGTGTTTGATGTAAGCGAAGTGAACAAACCATAGGGCTTCTCGATGCAGGTCAAATTGAAACTCTCCTCGTCGCTCGCTGTGGCTCTCCTTTTTTCTGCGATAAGCGGTACCATTTCTTGCCGAAGCCAGCCGCAGGGTTATTGGACCAGACCCGATAGAGCGCAAGCTCTGACAAACCAAGAATATCCGGAGGATTCAAAAGACTGTCAGGCAATCGCCGCCAGCAATGGCGCAGGGAGGGCGCGGGACTATCAGGCAAGACTCTTCACGCAGTGCATGCAGGCAAAAGGGTATCAATGGCTTGTCGAGCCTCGAGTGTCACGACCCAAAGACGTCTCCCTACGATCTGCACCATCTCCCGTGGAATGTTCAGACGGAAGGCTGATCACCGATGCATTCGGCTATTCAAAGTGTGTACCGCCTGGAGGGAAAGACGGAGAGATTTTACAAGATGTGAGTCCTCGCAGGTATCCACCAATGGAGCAGGAGACCCCGTTGCCCATGCACGTGATTCAACCTGCCGACGGACGGGCAAAGGATGATGTCATCTGCCGCCAGTACGCCAAGGAGTCGTTGTCTGGCACTTATGGCGTGTATTCTCAGTGCATGATGGAAAAAGGATGGGAGTCAAAGCCCTAAACCGAAGAGCGCACGAGGCCTCATCAAGCAGCTGCGTTGTCGCCATCTGTCCATTTCTCCCACATCTTTCTAGGTGTGATGTTTTTACCTTATATGAAAATGCATGAAAAGGTTCCTGCCGTTCATCTATCTTTTCCCTCTCCACGCTTTCTCTCGCAGTAACGCGACGTATCGAATAGTTCCTTGGAAGCACTCCTTCTCGAGAAATAAGATGAAGTCCCACGCTGTGCCACAACCGGTGTGGAGGCGGGCTCGCGTAGAGTGAGGCACGGAAGCGCGGCTTTTCAGCTGTGCTTACAACTTATTGAAATGAGGCTAATTTATGAGGCGCCAATGCGAAATCCTGAGGAATTCGATGCCGGTGCTATATTTGTTACGTACAGCACAGGTTACACCCCCTCCAAGGAGCAAGGTTCATGAAGTACCGTGGCGCGTCGCAACTGATGTTGGGCGGAATGGCAATGGTCCTGTTAACGGCACCGGGCTGCAGCAACATGAAATGGTTTCAGTCCGGCGCTGATGAAGCCTCCAACTCGGAGTCTCCCTCGTCGGCGTCGTCCGGCGCGGGGGGTGGGTACGGAAGCGGCGAGGCTGGCCGTGACGGCCAGTATCCCTCGCTGGGTCGGCAGCAGGACATGGCGGAGGCGGAAGGCGGACGGTTGCGCGGCTTTTCCCCGCTGGTGAACGGGCAGATTGCGGGAGAGGAACGATTGAGCCGCAGTCCGATCGGCAGTATGTTGACGTCGAATGAACGGGATGAGAAGTGGGCGGCAGAAATCAGGCGTGAGGAAGCGGCGGCCCTGGAAGCCGGTTTAAAGGATGTGTTTTACGGGTATGACCGGTATAACGTGTCTGAAAGTGATGGCGTGGCCTCGCTGACGACCAACGCCGCCTGGCTCAAGGAAAACCCGAAAGCCCTGCTCAAGATCTCCGGGCACTGCGATGAACGCGGGACCCATGATTACAACCTCGTGTTGGGTGAAAAACGTGCCAAGGCGGCGAAAGCTTTCCTGGTCGATATGGGCGTGAGCTCAAAGCAGGTAGCGATCATCTCGTACGGTAAGGATCGGCCTTTCTGTGCCGAACATGACGAGGCCTGCCATCAACAGAACCGGCGGGGCCACATGTTGCTGCGCAAATAGACGAGAGTCCCCGGCGCCTGCCCGTGGGGCGCCGGGGCCAGGTTCCGGCAAGGCCGCTTCTTCCGTTATCATCCAGTCCTCATCGCATCTCACCTCACATCCTTTCCATGTTGCAGAGAAGGCCCCTCGCTCCTGACAGGCTGCTGATGAAGCCTCCTAAATAAGCGCCCTCTCTATTTTTCCGACAGTCGCCAAGGCGGACGGCCTACATGCCCGTTTTCTATCCTAGGACAGAGGGTGACAATACGCGGGAGCTTATGGTATTGAGCCACAGCAGGTGACAG
>CAZKVY010000161.1:0-4153 GCA_964556305.1 uncultured Nitrospira sp.
CTCGACTAATATTGGCCTGGCATTCCGAGATGGCCGTAGAGACATGCGCCAACACCCCGGTTTTGTCCACCGCAATCACGCTGACCTTGACGGAATGGGTGCTGGGCGTGGTTTGATCCCACTCGACTTCGACCAGTCTGTTTTTATCGTAATCCAGCGCTTCGAGATTGGGGCAATCAACCGTATGAATTGTGAGCCCACGCCCTCTGGTGATGTAGCCCAAAATACGATCCCCGGGGACGGGATTGCAGCAGCGAGACAGTTGCATCAGGAGATCCCGAGCCCCCTTGACCTGGACACCCGTATCCTCAGCGCGTCCGGTCGCGGGCTTGTGCGGCACCGGAGGTTCAGGCGTCACGATCTGCCCTTCTCCCGGCGAAGGAGGCGCAATTTTGCTCATTACCTGAGACGTCGGTACATGTCCAAAACCCACCGCAGCGGCAAGTTCTTCCGGTGTTTCATACCCAACCTGCTTGGCGACCGCGAGGAGCTGCTCCGATCGCATCATCTGAGCCGGGGCCAGCCCATGCCGCCGGAACTCCGCTTCCAGCAATCGTTTGCCGATCTCGATGCTGCGAGACTGTTCCTCTGCTTTGATCCAGTGCTTGATTTTTGTCTTCGCGCGAGAGGTGCGGACAAACTTCAGCCAGTCCCGGTGGGGCGTTTGATTGGCCGCCGTCAAAATCTCCACCATGTCTCCGCTCTCCATCATGTGTTTCAGCGGGACAATCTTGCCGTTGACCTTCGCTCCGACACAATGGTCTCCGATTTCCGTATGGACCGAATAGGCGAAGTCCACGGGAGTGGAACCTTTCGGGAGTTCCTTCACCATGCCCTGTGGAGTAAAGACGTACACCACGTCATGGAAGAGGTCGAGCTTGACTGAATCCATAAACTGGCGATTGTCAGGCAGATCCTGATTCCACTCCACGAACTGCCGGAGCCAGCTGAATACCTTTCCGTCCTTTTCGTCGATTCGTCCGTGTTCCTTGTATTTCCAATGTGCAGCGATACCTTGCTCGGACACTCGATGCATTTCCTCGGTGCGGATCTGAAACTCCACATGCTCGCCCTTGGGGCCTGCCACCGTCGTATGCAACGACTGATACATATTGGATTTCGGAATGGCGATGTAATCCTTAAAGCGGCCAGGCAGCGGGCGCCATAGCGAATGAATCACACCGAGCAAGGCGTAGCAGTTCATTTTGATATCGGTGATGATGCGTAACGCCGCGAGATCGTAGACCTCCTCAAACGAGATCGACTGCTTTTCCATTTTTTGATAGATGCCATACAGATGCTTGGGTCGACCGGACACCTCCCCATGCAAGCCGGCCTCCGACATGGCCTTTTTCACCATGTCGATGACTTCCTGAATGTATTGCTGCCGGTCTTCGTCCCGCTTGGCCACGCGCACCCGCAGCATTTCGTACACCTCCGGCTTGAGGTGTTTCAAACAGAGGTCTTCAAGTTCGTTTTTGATCCACCCGATCCCCAGGCGATTGGCCAGGGGAGCATAAATTTCCAGCGTCTCTTGGGCAATTTGCCGCCGCTTCCCTTCGCTGAGATACTCCAACGTCCGCATGTTATGGAGCCGGTCCGCCAACTTGATGAGGACGACGCGGATATCATCCGCCATCGACAACACCATCTTACGGAAATTCTCCGCCTGCTTTTCCTCGTAGTTCCGAAACGTGATCTTGCCGATCTTGGTGACGCCATCGACAAGGTGGACGACGTCTTTTCCAAACCGCTGTTCTAATTCAAGCGGGGTCGCCAGCGTATCCTCCAACGTGTCGTGCAGAAGACCGGCAACGATAGCCGTCACGTCCGTCTTCAGATGAGTCAACAGGCCGGCCACCGCCAGTGGATGGCGGAAATAGGGTTCGCCGGATCGGCGCATCTGCCCTTCATGGGCTTTGGCCGAAAAATCATAGGCCCGGCGTACGAGGTCCAAATCGGCCTCGACGTTATAGCTCTTGACTCGCTCGATCAATTGATCGAGCTCTGTGACGGTCTCGTGTGGCATGTTTATGACACCTCGCCACTCATGCGCAATGCCTTGATACGCAACTGCACGCGGTCGTACCCGTTCCAATGGTTTCGCTCAGGACTAAAGGCCAGATCGACAGGCCTGCCCGACTTCAACCCAAGCTCTTCAAACGATCCCATGCGAAAGCCGATGCTATCAAAAATATAGGAACGGCCTTGCCGCACCCGCAGTTTCAGATGTTTCTCGCCGACGACCCGCGCCTCTACCACATCGAGACCGCGAACGGCCAATGTCGGTTCCGGGTTGCCCGCCCCGAAAGGATGCAAGGATTCGAGTTCCTGAATCAAATCGAAATTCACTTCCGTCAGCTTCACCTCCGCATCGACGTGCAAGGTCGGTCTGGCGGAGCTGCCGGTGGCCCACTGTGCCGCCACTTCACAAAACCGCCGCCGAAACTCATCCAACCGCGATTCCTGGATAGTCAACCCCGCGGCGCTCGGATGGCCGCCGAAGGCTTCCAATAGATCTCGACAGGCCGACAATCCCTGATACAGATCAAAGCCCTCCACGGTGCGTGCAGAGCCTTTCCCGATTCCCTTCTCATCCACTGCGATCACGATGCTCGGACGATGAAAGCGATCAACCAATCTAGCGGCGACAATCCCAACCACACCCAGATGCCAGTGACGCGAGCCCAGCACGATCGCGGCAGCCGATTCATCCTGCTTGAGATAGCTCCCCGCCTCCGAGGTAATCCCCTCCTCGATCTGCTGGCGCCGTCGATTCAGCTGCTCCAACTGTTCGGCAATCTGCATCGCTTCACGGTCGGATTCGGTCATAAGGAGTTGCACGCACAGCATCGCATGATCCAGTCGCCCCGCAGCATTCAGCCGCGGCCCCAGGCGAAACCCGATCGTTTCGCTGGTACACGCGTTCGCAATACCGGCGACCTGTTTCAGGGCGCGGATTCCACAGCGGGCACCGCGATTGATCTGGATCAGCCCTTCCCGCACCAGAATACGATTCTCATCTTGAAGCGGTACGATATCGGCCACCGTCGCCAGGGCCACCAAATCCAGGCAGGATTCCGGATCGACCTCGCCTGAACCATACCGTCGCTGGTAGGCGGAAACCACCTTATACGCCAAGCCTGCGGAACAGAGCCCCTTAAAAGGATAGATGGCATCGCGTCGGTGCGGATTGAGTACGGCAAGGGCGGAGGGCATCGTTGCATCGGTCTGATGATGGTCCGTCACCACTACATCCATGCCCAGTTCTTTCGCGACGGCGATTTCATGATGCGATGTCGTCCCGCAATCTGAAGTGACCAGCAACGTAACGCCTTCTTGTGCCAACCGTCTGACCGCCCCCTCGTTGAGACCATAGCCCTCGCGCACCCTGTGCGGAATATATCCGCAGCCGTTTCCCCCTAGCCCCTGGTAGAACGATAGGTACAGGCTCGTCGCCGAAACACCGTCCACATCGTAATCTCCATAGAAACACACGCGCTCCTGACGGGCGAGCGCCAGATGGAGTCGCTCGACGGCTACTTCCATATCAGGAATCAAAAATGGATCGTGAAGCCCATCCTGTGCGCTGGACATCCAACGGGTCGCCTGGTCGGCGGTCGTGACCCCGCGAGCAAGCAATATCGATGCGGTCACCGGCGAGATCGACAGCGTTCTGACTAGACTGCTCTGCAAGACCGCATCGGACGGTCTGAACACCCAGAGTTTTTCGAGCATGACCCCTCTGTTTTAGAGCTGAAAATTTCGGAAGTTGCTGAGAAGTAAGGGGAATGGTATCGACTCACCCCATCTTTGTCAAACGGGACGTCGGCAGGGCTACAACCTTACGGTGCGGTGATGTGGTAACGCGATGGTGAGCGGAAGGGAATCCAGGATGGCTATGGGCGAGCGCGTGAGAACCAAATCAAAAAGGGAGGGGACTATTCCCCTCCCTTTTGCACATAATTCTTCACAAATTCTTCGGCGTTTTTTTCCAGGACGTCATCGATTTCATCGACCAACTTGTCGATGTCCTCTTTCATCTTTTTCCCCGATTCGACGACTTTCGGGTTCGGCTTGACCTCTTCTTTGGCGTGCGACTCTTTTCTGGATTCCGGTCTCCTCTCCTGTTTCTCCATCGGAGCACCTCCAG
>CAZKVY010000162.1:0-4094 GCA_964556305.1 uncultured Nitrospira sp.
AGGGGAAACCCGAATCCCTCACCACCTTCAGCCGCATGAACCGATTCCGAAACCTCATACCCGGCATCATTCGGCCGGATGTGATCCCGACCGCCAACGGCATGGTGATCACCGAGCTTGATTCCGTTCCCGGAGGAATCGGCCTGACCGCTTGCATGACCCGAGCGTATGATGACCAACTCGGACTCGCCTCTACTCCCGCCCCCACACCATCCGAACGTTCTCTTCTGATTGCCGGCCGTGATGGCATGTTGCAAGGCTTTGCCGCGATGCTGCGAGCCCAGCAGGGGGAGCAGGAAGGCTGTCTGGCGATTGTCGTGTCCGATGAGGCGAAGGAGTACCGGCCGGAGATGGAATGGATGGCCCAACGTCTGCGCGAAATCGGGTGCCAGGCGTTCTGTGTCGCACCCAGGGATATTCGTTTTACCGATGAAGGCCTGTTTCTCCAGGAAGAGCATGGGCAGCGGACGATCGGATTACTCTACCGCTTTTTTGAACTGTTTGACCTGAAGAACATCCCGAAGTCCGAGCTCATGATGTATGCTGCTAAGAAGGGACAGGTCGCCGTCACACCGCCTTACAAGCCGGCCCTAGAGGAAAAGCTGGCGTTCGGGCTGTTCCATCACCCCGAGCTGGAGCCCTTTTGGGAGCAGACATTGACCGCTGAGACGAGAACGAACTTACGACAGTTACTGCCCCGAACCTGGATTCTCGACCCGCAACCGGTGCCTCCAACGGCCGTTATCCCGAATCTCCTTATCAGCGGACGAACCGTATCGGACTTTCGGCGCTTGGCCCACACGACCCAAAAGGAGCGGCAGTTGGTGGTCAAACCCTCAGGATTTTCCGAACTGGCCTGGGGCAGCAGGGGAGTTTCCATCGGGCATGATCTCCCGCAAGTCGAATGGGCTGCCGCACTGGATCATGCGCTGCAGTCTTTCTCGACCACGCCCTACGTTCTTCAAGAATTCCACAAGGGCCGGTTGTTCGAGTCATCCTATTGGGATGAACGAAGCGACACCGTGGTACCGATGTCCGGGAGGGTTCGCTTATCTCCGTATTATTTTGTCGTCGGCGACAAGGCCGAACTCGGCGGGATCCTGGCCACACTCTGTCCCGCCAATAAGAAAATCATTCATGGCATGGTCGACGCAATCATGGCGCCTTGCGCGATCGCGCCGAGCGGCCCGGCATAGGGCGGCGAGATGACGACGAGGCTCGCATCGCCTCAATCGCCGGCTGACCACTTTTTTCTCGAATAGGTACTCATGGCCCTCACCTTCTATCATGTCCGATGGTGTCCCGATTGCGCGGTGGTTCGGGATCGACTCAGTGAATTGAACCTTTCCTACGAAGACGTGGTCGTGCCGGATTTTCGGCCGATGCGCAAACAGGTCTACGAAGTCTCGGGCCAGTACTATGTCCCCGTCTTGAAAGATGGAGATACAGTACTCACGGAAACCCACGACATTCTGGCCCACCTGGACACGCACTACGACAAGGCGCAGCCGTGAAGAGGCTGCCAGGACCCGCAGTGCGACCGTTGAGGATCACGACTAAGACGAGATACCGTGAAGCGGCGCGGGCCGGTCCGGCCTGGCCGATTCGAACGGCATCAGCGAAAGGATAGACACGTGGAGGATTGGAAACGCATTCTGGCTCAGAGCGTGGTGAAGCCAAAAGACCTGGCCGAACGGCTCGGCGTCGACGCCAAAGAAATCGAAGACATCGTGGGGGAGTACCCCATGCGAATTACGCCGACCGTGTTGGCCACCATCAAGGAAAAAGGCGACGCGATCTGGAAGCAGGTCGTGCCCGATCGCGCTGAAATGGCCGATGCCGATGCGGAGGACGATCCGCTCGAAGAAGACCTGATGAGTCCCGTGCCGCATTTGGTCCACCGCTACCCCGACCGTGTGCTCTTGATGGTCACCAACCAGTGCCCGATCTATTGCCGCTTTTGCACTCGAAAGCGGCTGGTCGGCAAGCCGGGCTTCCTCAAAAAAGGGGAGCTGGACCGGGCCATTGCCTATCTACGCGAACATCAGGAAGTGCGGGATGTGATCCTGTCCGGCGGCGATCCGCTGTTACTGCCGGATCATCTTTTAGAACGAATCCTCAAATCACTCCGTAGCATTCCCCATTTGGAAGTGATCCGGATTGGGACGCGGGTTCCAGGCAGCTTACCCGAACGGATCACGCCGAAACTCTGCGAGATGATCAGAAAATATCACCCGTTTTATATGAATCTGCACTTCAACCATCCTGACGAGCTGACGCCGGAAGTGAAGCGCGCGTGCGGCATGCTGGCCGACGCCGGGGTTCCCCTGGGAGCACAGACTGTGTTACTGAAGGGGGTTAACGACGATCCTGAAATCATGAAACGGTTGATGCACCAGCTTCTGCTGGCACGCGTCAAGCCCTACTATTTGTATCAGGCAGACTTGACCAAAGGCACGAATCATTTCCGGACCTCAGTGGAAACAGGGCTGAAGATCATCAAGGCCTTGCAGGGCCACACCAGCGGTATGGCTGTTCCCCATTTTGTGATCGATGCCCCCGGCGGCGGCGGGAAAATTCCCCTGCTTCCCGGCGAGTATCTCGTCAATCTGGATGAAGATGGCGCGGTGCTGAGAAACTACGAAAACAACACGTACCACTATCCTCAGCCCGGATCCTCTCAAGGACGCGAGTTACCAATGGTCGGCGCCCACCCTTCGTGGGCTGCTGCCGGCAACGGGTGTGACGGCGGGAGTGAGCACCTGTGAGACGTGCCGGTTCGTCGAAGGGAATTCTACCGTACCAGCACATCACCCAACTGATCGCCCGTGGCGCTATTAAGTCGGATACGTCGATCGAAGACCGCCAAATCCAGCCGGCCAGTCTGGACTTGCGGCTGGGGAGAAAGGCCTACCGGCTCATCAGCAGCTTCTTGCCGGAATTGTCGGCCATCAGCAGCCGCCTCAACGTCCTCGACTTTTATCAATCCGATCTGGTGATGTATGAAATGGACCTCACCCAGGGCGCCATTCTGGAAAAGGGCCATGTTTATCTGGTGCCGCTCTTGGAGCATCTCGCATTGCCTGCCGCTCTCCGCGCCCGGGCCAACCCGAAAAGCACGACAGGACGCCTGGACGTGTTCACCCGTGTCGTCACCGACCTCAACGCCGGTTTTGATGAGATCCGGGCCGGCTATACAGGTCCGCTCTACCTCGAAGTGGTTCCCCGATCATTCGCCATAAAGGTCCGCACCGGTGATTCGCTCAATCAAATCCGTTTCGTGCGCGGAGACGCAACAGTATCGGATACCGCGCTCCAAAAATTGCACGAGGCCGATCCTTTGCTCTTCCGCAATGCGTCCTCCCCGAAGCCGCTTCCTCACAAAGAGTTCCGGACCGAACGAGGGCTGTTCCTGCGGATTGACCTCACCGGCAGCGCACGCGAGGATGCCGTCATCGGCTATCGGGCGAAGAAAAACAGCCATGTCATCGATCTTGCCAAAATCGGTCACTATGCAGCCCAGGATTTCTGGGAACCGTTAAAGAGACACCGGCATGACAGTCTGCTGTTGGAGCCGGAAGAGTTTTACATTTTGGCTTCTAAGGAACGAATCCGAGTCCCGTCCGGCTACGCCGCCGAAATGGTGGCGTACGAGGCCGCCTGCGGCGAGCTGCGCACGCATTATGCGGGATTTTTCGACCCCGGCTTCGGCTATGGCGACGGGACGATGCGGGGCACTCAGGTCGTGCTGGAAGTACGCCCGCATGATGTGCCGTTCCTCATTCATGACGGGCAAACCTTCTTCAAAGTAGTGTATGATCGAATGCTCACGGTCCCGTCCCAGGTGTATGGGACGGCGCTCGGCTCGTCATACCAACGACAAGCCCTCACCCTCAGCAAACATTTTAAGGCCTGAATATGGCACCTCCCAGCGACCTCCCAGATCCTTCCACCCGTCCGTCCTGGCCGCCCCCGCATCGCCCTGACGACGAAAGCACGGCTGACCGCCAAACGCACGTCTTCGGGATGATGGTCGGCACGGCCTTGATGTTCATCGGCTTCCTGGACGTGTTTCTCTCCATCAGCGGCGGATT
>CAZKVY010000163.1:0-4042 GCA_964556305.1 uncultured Nitrospira sp.
GCCAGCCAATGAGAATCAACTACCGTTCCTCTGGCAACGGCTATCGTCAGCGGCATCAGCCCCCGCCCGTATGTGCAGATTCTTTCGCAGAACGGTCTCACGCTTCGACCAATACGGCCCGCCGTACTCTTGGCACGCCAGCCTTGCGGGCTTGCCACAGGTCATACGCGGCCTGCTGCGCCACCCACACATCGGCACGGCCTCCATGTTTCACGCCAAGCCAGCCTTCTAATCGCAGGGCCATTTCCGGAGAGATCGCCGCGCGACCATTCAAAACACGCGACAATGCGGCACGGGTCACCCCCAGTTGCGCTGCGGCTTGCGTCACGTTCAAGCCTAAGGCAGGCAAAATATCCTCTCTCAAGGTTTCGCCTGGGTGCGGTGGCTTATGCATCCGGCTCATATTGTCTTCCTCCTAGTGATAATCTTGGTAATCGATGAGTACGGCATCTCCGCCATCGAAGCCAAAAGTCAGCCGCCAATTCCCGCTCACGGACACCGCATACCGGCCCGCAAGATTGCCGGCCAATGCATGCAGTCCCCATCCCGGCACATTCATATCCGCCGCCGTTTTGGCCAAGTCAAGTCGGGCTAGTTGCCGCCCGAGCCGCATGGTGTGGCTGGATGCCGGCCTTGCTGCCAGTTTCAAAAAAGCCTTGCAACCCCTTGTGCCGGAACGTCTTAATCATACCATCAAACTGTATAGCGTAGCGTTTCGAATATCAACACGCTGTACCTTTACGTGCCTGCAAGTTGCCTCCTCGATCGTGTCCATGACGAAGGGCTGAGACCACGAAGGGAGTGGACCCATGAAGCGGTCGAGATTCACCGAAGAGCAGATCGTCTATGCCCTCCGCCAAGCCGACTCCGGCACCACCATCGGTCACCTTTGCCGGGAGCTGGGAAGCGCCGAACAGCCCTTCTACACGTGGAAGCAGAAGTACGCGCACCTGGGAGTGAGTGAGCTCTGGCGGCTTCGGCAAAGGGAGAAATCTCCAGCCGGTTGAAACGGCTGGGGGCCGACCCCTCGCTCGACAAGTACATAGACTCTGCGAACAAGATCTGATGCTCGCGCGCCGCCGGGAACTGGCCCTGTCCTTTCACGGGGCGTTCTCGCTCAGCTACGCGCAGGCCTCTCGATTTGACCAGTTCGGTCAAGCCTCATGGTATCGAAATCACACGAAGAATCAACCGTCCAGCGGTTGCGCATTCGCGATCTGGCTCATGCCCGGCCTCGGCTGGCTAAATGCAGGTTGGGGTGTTTCTGCGGCGTGAGGGCTGGCCGGTGAATCGCAGGCGAGTGCGACGATTGTATCGACTGGATGGGATACAGCTGCGCATGCGGGGTGTGGTACCGAAGACACATCGCCCTGCATTATGGTCCGGCCCGAGCCCGATTGGGCCGACCGAGAGCTCGAGCATGGACCTTGTGCATCATACCCTGGCTGACCGGCGAGCGTTTCGGATCTTGACGGTCGTGGATAACTGGATTGGGCACAATCCCCTGCCCAACGTCAGGCCAAACAGACCGCCGAAGAAGTCGTCTGCTCACGGTAATGACTGTTTCGTTACGGAACAATCGCCAAGGGAAGAACCACTCGTAGGCTCTCCACAAACAACTGTTCGACTGCTTCAGTGCGCCTAAACCGGGTTGCACCTTTTGTTGAGAGCCGTTGAGTGTAGTTACTCCGACTTCCGCAGATCGATCACCGACCCGCTTTCATCCAATTCAACAGTAATCATCGATTCTTCCGCAATTGGCTTTGTCTTCACTTCCATCCGTTCGAGCGGGAACACTTTCTCTCCTTCAGGGGTCCAGAGCTTGATTTGATTTTTGGTGAGCCCCGTATAGACCAATTTCCCAGTCACTAGTCGATGCGCCCCTGGCCTATTTTTATGCTTACCATGGTGATCGATCACCAGATTCTCTTCGTTGAGCCACAATATGACCTCATCACCGACGGCCGCATCGGCAGGGACCGTCTTCGCGGAGATTGTGTATTGCCCCACGGGGGTCTCCACAAACACCACTCCGGACTGGATTCTCGCCACTTCACCATTCAAAGTGAGGTGATGACCAGTTTCGGTGCGAGGATGCTCATTAATACTCAGCTCCACCGTCATGCGATGTAGGTCTATCACGGTCCCGGCTTCATTCAGTTCTACCGTAACCAACGCCCCCTCCTCAATTCCACCCGCTTTGGTCTCAAGGCGGTCGAGCGGAAACACTTTTTCACCTTCTGACGTCCAGAGTTTGATTTCCTTCTTCATCTTCCCTACGTAGACCAACTTGCCGGTCACGAAACGATGTGCGTGGGCCGGATCTCCCTTCCGATGGATATCGATCGCGGTATTGTTTTCGTTCACCGTCACCTCCACCGCTTTCCCAGTTTCGAGATTCTTGGGGCTGGTATCTGAGGTAATCAACAGGGATCCCCATGTAGTCTTAACGGTAATGTACTTCGGCTCGACCTTGGAGACGACGCCGCCGAACTTCATGTGCGTCCCTTCGTGCTTCTGTCGCTCGTCGGCAAATCCGTGGGGCACCACCATCAAAACCGTCATCATCACGCCCAAAAATATCTTGCACATCGACATTTTTTCTCCGTTTGTTAGTGATTATCCCACACTCTCTCTACAACCGAGCTCCTGGCCTTCTCGGCAGGAAACCTTGAAGGTGCAGTGCTTATGTGACCTACAAACAACGCATGACTGGTCAGCCATCACGGCCTCCATCGCCCGTTTTGCCCCCTGCACTTCGTGCATCAGACAGGAGTGTTGGTAGTGTAGCAGTCGCACGTTTACGCTCATCTGCCCAGAATTTGCCCGGCTTCATCGCCACAATCAGAGAGAACTCCCATAAACTGGGAACAAGTCTCATCGCCCGTCCTACGCACGTAGATGGATTCGAGATTGCTGGTTTGGATCACCATCTGCCCTGGGGCAAAAGTCGCGACATAAAGCGATTTTCCGCGAGACGCCCACGAAATATCGTGGCGATATTGACCGCTTTTCCCACACAACTTTTCAATTAGAATTCATAAAGAGGAGGCTGAAGTTCTTTTTTTATAGTCATGTCTAATAAATATTATTACTTACAGTAATGGAATGCACCACCTGTATTCCTCTCATGCCGATCCCATTGCATATGTCTATATACATTGCTGCTAGAGATGACATGGACAGGTCGTCCATTGTTCAGGCCCACAAGGTTTTCATCCAGGACATCATCACACTGCCCACTGCAGCGCAACAGGTCATCGCCCAAGGGCTCTTCGACAGGGAAACCCCGGATATCAGCCGAGGTCCTCCTCAGGACCAGCCTGAATGAGAGCAAGATACGAGCCACGCCTGAGATGAAAGGATTCGAGGACTGCTCGACGGGAAAAATCCTCGACATGGAGGCAAATGGAGCCATCGCGCACGTCGTCAAAGTGTTCGCGTCGATACGAAAGGCTGTAGCGCCAGGGTTGAATCAGGTGATAAAAGTTTCGCGAGAGTCGCGCCTCAAAGGTGAGAAGGTTTGGGAGGGCAGGGTTCGAAATGCGGTTTCTTTCAATGGTTGGATTCCTTTCTGGCAGTATTTATGCCCTGGAAAAGACATGCCGCTGTCTCCTTTCTATCGCGTATGAGGCGCGACGAATAGTTTAGCGGTCGTTTCGACTGAACAGGCTCATTCACTCTGGATTGGTGCTCGATAGCGGCCAGGAGTCGGTCGAAAGCCTTCTTGAGCACCTGCAGCTCCTCCTCCAACAGTCATCGGTGATCTCCTTGAGCGACGAACCGGTTTGCGCGAACGCGCGCAAGACCGCTTTCGCATCGTCGGCACCGTCGCTAAGCCAGTTGTCAGGTCGTCCATGATCGTGAAAAGCCTCGAAGGTCGCCGGGGGCATCGCGTTGACGGTGTCAGGGCCGATGAGAGCTTCCACATATTTCACGTCGCGAGAGGTGGGATCTTTCGTCCCCGTACCCGTCCAGAGGACCGGTTGGCTCATCGCCCCCCGTCGAACGAGCGCGTCCCAGCGTGGGCCGGAGAAGCGCG
>CAZKVY010000164.1:0-4022 GCA_964556305.1 uncultured Nitrospira sp.
GAAAACGCGGCCATGGTACTTAAATCCACCAAAGGTGTCAAGAAAATGTTTTCCGAAAATCCTGCGGCGATCGCCATCAATAAAATTCTATGGGTTCAATCAGTTAGCACCTGAAACCGTCTTGATAGAGCCCATTTTGCTTTCGCTCCGTCGCTGCGCCAACTGAAGACTGCCCGGCGCATGATCAATTATGACGCAAATGATTGAAGACTCTTGGCCGGAATGGGCCCGAGGGCCGTGATGGCCAGACAGCGTTGATCTAACAAGTTTTGCGCCACACGATAGACCTGATCCATAGTAACGCGATCAATCTCCCCGATCATCTGTTCGAGTGAAACATGGCTCCCTTGCGTCAACTCATCCTTCGCCAGCTTACTCATACGGCTATGCGAGCTTTCCAGGCTGAGCATGAGACTGCCCTTCATTTGATTCTTCACGCGGGCCAGATCCTTCGCATCAATCCCCTTGCTACGGAGCTTCTTCAGTTCACGACATACGACCTCTACGACACGCTCAACTTCTTTAGGACGCGTGCCTGCATACACAGTCGTCATGCCGCCATCCGAGTATGTGGACAGGAACGAATAAATCGAGTACACCAGACCGCGCTTCTCCCTCACTTCTTGAAAAAGGCGCGAACTCACACTTCCTCCCAGGACCCCGTTCAGCGCATGGGCCGCGTACCGGTCTGCATGCCCGGCTCCCAAACCTTGCAAGCCCAAGCAGAGATGGACTTGCTCCAGCGCTTTACGCCTGACCAGCACTCCGCCACGGACCTCCGGAGGCCGCCGACTCTGCTTGACGGTAACACCCTTGTGAGGAGCGGAGAAATAGCGGGCCAAGAGTTGTTCCAGACGCTTCCAGGAGAAGTTTCCGGCCACTGCAACGACGGTACGCTCAGGGTCGTAGTGTGAACTGACATATGACACTAGATCGCGACGTCCCAGCGCCTGAATTCTCGGAGCCTGCCCCAGGATGGGCCGTCCCAACGGATGGCTGCCAAGGGTATGCTTCATATGGAGTTCCTGAACGAGATCTTCAGGATCATCCTGAACCATTCGAATCTCTTCCAGCACCACCTGCTTTTCTTTTTCGACTTCCTTAGACTCGAATCGGGAACGGTAGAACAGGTCTGAGAGAAGCTCCAGCGCCGCCTCCAGCTGCTGATCGAGCACCTTGACATAAAAGGTCGTCGTCTCGCGGGTCGTGAAGGCATTCATCTCTCCGCCCAAGGCATCGATTTCACGGGAAATCTGCGTGGCCGACCGGCTTCGCGTTCCCTTGAAGAACATATGCTCCAGAAAGTGAGAAAGCCCCTCCTCCCCAGGCTGCTCATCGCGAGACCCGACATTGACCCAAATCCCGATCGTGACGGACTTCAACGTCGGAAGTAACTCGGCTACGACCCGCAACTTGTTGTCGAGAACGATCTTACGATACACGATCGATTATCCTGCGGGCGTCGGTTCGGTAGCCGGAGACCCAGCAGGTGCCGGCATCGCTTCTTTTCGGCTCAAGCGAATTTTCCCCTGCTTGTCGATTTCCAACACTTTCACCTGGATCTGGTCACCCTCGGACACTTCGTCGGTGACCGCCTTCACACGGTGATGGGCCAGCTGGGAGATATGGACCAAGCCGTCGGTGCCAGGAAGAACCTCGACAAAGGCACCGAAATCCATAATCTTTCGGACCGTCCCCTGATAAATCTTGCCGACTTCGACTTCTTCGGTCAGGCGCTTGATCATATCGATGGCCTTCTGTGCCGAGGCTTCGTCCGAGGACGCGATCGTCACATCGCCCGTGTCCTCGACATTGATCTTGACGCCCGTCTCCGCGATGATGCTGCGGATCATTTTCCCGCCCGGGCCGATGACGTCCCGGATCTTATCCTGCTTGATCTTCATCGGGAATATGCGCGGAGCGAATGCAGACAACTTGGTCCTGGGAGCCGTCAATGCCTGCGCCATGCATCCCAGAATGTGCAGTCTGCCGGCCTTGGCTTGTGCCAACGCTTCGCGCATCAATGCCGAATCGATGCCCCCGATCTTGATATCCATCTGAAGCGCGGTGACCCCGTTCTTTGTTCCCGTCACCTTGAAGTCCATATCGCCCAAATGATCTTCCAGGCCAAGAATGTCTGATAGGACCAATACCTGATCCCCTTCCTTGATCAGTCCCATCGCGATGCCCGCCACCGGTTCCTTGATCGGCACACCTGCGTCCAGTAATGCCAGAGTTCCACCGCACACCGTGGCCATGGAGGAGGAGCCGTTTGATTCAAGAATTTCCGACACAATCCGAACCGTGTAGGGAAACTTATCCTTGCCCGGGATGATCGACTTCAATGCGCGCTCCGCCAGAGCCCCGTGCCCGACTTCGCGGCGCCCCGGAGATCGCAACGGCCGCGCTTCGCCGACACTGAAGGGCGGGAAATTGTAGTGCAACATGAAGGTCCGCATGTACTCGCCCTCGAGGGCGTCGATACGCTGTTCATCGTCGGCCGTTCCCAACGTCACTACCGCTAAACTCTGCGTTTCTCCGCGGGTAAAAACCGCAGACCCGTGCGCACGGGGGAGCACTCCCACTTCGCAGGTGATCGGCCGAATGTCCGACGGACCGCGCCCATCGGCACGCACCCGCTTTTCGAGGATCATGTTGCGAACTTCGGTGTACTCTAATCCGTGGAACGTGATTTTGACATGCCGGTCCCGGTTCGGCTCGTCCGATTTGAGCGCGACAAGCGTCTCTGCCAACACCTGATCCAATCGCTCTTGCCGTGCACTCTTATTGGGAATCAAAATAGCTTCACGAATCGGTCCGGCCACCAGCTTGCGCACCTGCTCGGCCAAGGCCGTATCGATCGATTCTTGCTTCACCACCCGTTTCGGCTTACCGGCCAGAGCGCGAAGCTCTTCGATCTTCGCCACGATTTTCTTAATCTCGCTGTGCGCCAACTCGATCGCCTCCAGCATGGTCGCTTCGGGCAGTTCATTCGCCCCCGCTTCAACCATCATGACAGCATCGGCAGTTCCCGCGACCACGAGGTGCAACTCACTCGTCTCCAGCGTTTCCAGATCGGGATTGACGACAAACTGTCCGTTGACACGGCCGATCTTGACCCCTGCGATCGGGCCATTAAACGGAATGGACGAAATCGCCAACGCGGCCGATGCGGCGGTGATGGCAATCACATCAGACACGCCGGTTTTGTCTGCCGACAGAACAGAGGTGATGACTTGAGTTTCGAAATAGTATCCTTCGGGAAAGAGGGGACGAAGCGGACGATCGATCAACCGGCTGGTAAGCACTTCGCGCTCGGAGGGTCGTCCTTCCCGCTTGAAATACCCGCCGGGAATTTTGCCCGCCGCGTAGGTCTTTTCCTGGTAATCCACAGTCAGCGGCAGGAAGTCCACCCCGGGCTTTGCGGTCTGTGATGCCACGGCCGTGGCCAGTATCACGGTGTCGCCGTACGTGGCCCAGATCGCGCCGTCTGCCTGCTTGGCAATACGGCCGGTTTCCAGCGTCAAGCGGCGACCCGCCAGCTCGATGTCTACAACATGTTTCATCTATGGTCTCCTCCGGTTAAATCCCACAGATGCCCACAGAGATACGCTCAATTCGCATACAAAGCCTTGCAGGTCTCTGCGTCGGCCAGGTACAGGCCCATGCGCTTGAACGTGTTTCAGTGTTCACCTGCGGGGACAATAGTTCGACCGCCACACGGAATGGTGGCGGTCGATTCGGTCACACGACTACTTACGAATACCCAGACGTTCGATCACTGCGCGATACCGAGCCTCTTCAACGTGCCGGAGATAATCCAGCAAGCGGCGCCGGCGACCGACCAAGGTCAACAATCCACGCCGGGAATGGTGGTCCTTCTTGTGCAGCTTGAAATGTTCCGTCAAATACGTGATCCGGTTCGTCAGAATGGCGATCTGCACTTCCGGAGAGCCGGTGTCCTTGTCATGCTGCTGAAAACTCTTCATCAACTCCGTTTTCACTTCTTTTACCAGTGCCAT
>CAZKVY010000165.1:0-3886 GCA_964556305.1 uncultured Nitrospira sp.
TGCGGTCGATATCGGAGAATTCATAGAGTTGCTGCGGAAGTATCCGGTGTTCAAGAAAGACGCTGGATACGGCTTCCGGCTGTACTACCCAGAAAACGGTGCCCGCCTGGATGAGAAGCTCAAGATTTGCGGCTGCGAAAAAATAGAAGCCAATAAACAGCAGGCGACGCCGGCGTATTGTGGTCGGACGTATGTGTTCGAGAGCACGGCGTGCTATCCGTGCCGCGCGGCGGCGGAAAAGGCGTTCAAGCGTTTTCTCGTGCTGCTCGCTGACCAACAGAGCTATTACCCCGAGGAGGAGACGGGGCTCGGGGCGTTTTCTTTCTCCATTATCGACCCCCAGCAGGTACTCGCTTCGCATCCTCATTACCACCCCGATCGTACGGGTGCTGCTCGAGCGGCGGAGCGTGCGCGAGCCTGCGTGCAGGACGAGGGAATGCACCTCGTCGAACATATCTTGTTGCGTCCGCAGTCGGAGGAACAAGACAAGTGTCTCCTCCCGGTTTGTCCCGATCGCATGTGCCCCCTGGAGTGGCAGGAGGACCTCGATCCAGACGATCCCTGCGCAGAGGAAGAGAACCCGGTGCTGGAATACGTCCCTGGATCGGATCCCTATTCGTTTTGGGCGACCGTGGTCCTTCCAAGCTGGGTCGAGCGCTTCAAGAACGGCGAGAAGCGGCACTTTTTTCGACAGATGCTCTACCGCGAGGTGCCGGCCATGGTGGGGTTGAATATCGTCTGGCTGGGTCCGCGACAAATGTGCGAATTCGAGGAGGTGCTCAAACCGTGGCTGAGTTCGCGGCGTTGTCCGCCCGTCGTTTGCGCAGGCGAGCAGGATCCCTTCTGCGAGATGGTGAAACAGATCGGGGGATTGCGCAACGAACCACCCTGTCCCGACCCCGATCCCGCAGCCGCAGAGTGTGAGTGCTTGCCGAAAGAGACGACGAAACAACATGACAAGTGCATTGAAGAATCGGAAAGCCTGTTTTGGCGAGAGTGTGAACCGGCAAAGACACATGATGAAACACCGCCTGAGGCCACTGCCGAGAAGGTGGATGTCGCAGCTGTTCGTAGAGCGGCAAACGAACGTAGGGAGAAGTATCAACAAGACTTTCGCGACGTCGAGTACGCTCTAGCAAAGAGCACGAAAAGTTACGGCCAGGCGCGCCATTTCCTCGCGAACGCTCCGAGTCTGGATGCCTTTAAACGACTGGCCGAGCAAATGGCCAAGGACATCGGGGCAAAGGGAAAAAGGAAGAGTGAAGCGCTCACGACCGTGTTCAGCAACGCCTTCTGGTATCTTCTCGACCATCTCCTGCAGGAACATCCGACGGAGGTTGCGCCCGATGTCGGGACGATGCTGCCTCCATTGCTGCAGGCGATGAAGAAGAAGGGGATGCGGCTGGAACAGCTCGCGATGGGTTGGAAGGGAAAGGAGCTCGGCGAGCTCCTCGGAACTGCGACTACAAAAGCTGTTCGCGAGTACCTGGCGCTGATTCAAAAGAGCTAAGCCATGGCGAACCAACACCTCATTGCAAAGCAAGTGTTCGAACTGCGGGTTGGCTTCAATGAGGGGGCTGTTCCTCAATTCCAGAATTCCTTTAGCCGGCATTATTGGCAATCGATTGTCCCTGCGTTCGAGCGGCTTTTTGATCGGGTCGTTGCCTCGGATAAGATCGTGCGGGTTGATCGGCTGGAGCTCGATGTGGGGCGCTGGTCGGCGGAGGACATTCTCTCTGGACGGTTTGTCGAAAGCCTGGTGTCGCGCCTCGACTCCACGCTTTCGAGTACCTTGCGGGGGGGCGCGACCGAAGCGCATGTGCAACCAATTCGAGTCGGGCGTTTCGACCTATGGTTGTATTTCTTGGAGCATGGTTTCTTGCCTGCGGACGCCGCCAGACCAGAGTCGCAGGAGGAATGGAACCGGCAGGTCTGTGAATGCCTAGCCACCGAGCGCAGCGCTGTGCAACGTCTTCGGTACGTGGTGTCCAGACGTCCGGTGGCGCTGGAACGTCTCATCCTCCAGTACGACGAGGCCTTCCTGCAGCGCATCCTTGTGATCATGACCAGCCGCAACCAGGACGATCTACGGAGACTGGTGAGCGTCGTCGTCGCGGTGCTGGTGCGAGCGGTCACGGATTTGTCGGATCGGATCCATTCGGCAGGCAGGAGCACTCCGACCGAGGTGGGGAGTATCGCCGATGCGCTGCTCGATCTTGTGGCACATCTGGTAGGACTACAACCGGGCGGTCGTGATGAATCAGAGCTGAAGAGCCACATGGTGCAGGTTTTGGGGAGCGCAGCTGCGAGCCCATCGAGTCTAGCACAGTGGCTAATTAAGGTGGATTCCTGGAAGATCCTTCTCCGGGATTTTGAACGCCCCGAGGTGGCCAACGTAGTGAGCGCCCACATTGCTGAAGTGCTTGGAGAAAACACTGGCCTGCGGCCCCTGGCCGCAGAACCAGCGCCCGGGCGGCCCCTGCCGACGCGTGACCTGCTGCGTCGGATCGAACTGACTGTATGGCGGATACTCATCGATGAAGTCATTGTCAAAGGGCGTCAGAGCGATACAACCACCTTGATGGCCAGGGTCCTCCATTCTGATGCGTTGCTGCCATGGCAGGGAATTCTCTTGAGGACGCTCGGTGGAAAGAAGGTTGAGGAAGCAGCGGGTGAGGCATGGACCCGCGTGGTCGAAGCCATCAGAGCCCTTCCCCCTCCGGCGCAGAAGTTTCGTGCGACGCAAGATGAGTCTAGAGTGGCAGATCTCGTACGTGACACTGTTCCCGCAGACCGTGCTGAGGTGCCGAGCACCCGTAGGGCCGAGGACGGTGGTGTGTTTTACGTCCAGGCGGCGGGGGTTATTCTGTTGCATCCTTTCCTCGTTCGGTTCTTTCGAGCATTGGACCTCTGTGAGGAAGACGCATTTAGAAATGAAGTCTGCCGTCAGAGGGCCGTATGCCTCTTGCATCACCTGGCAACGGGTGAAGTCCGCACTCCTGAATACCAACTCGTGTTGCCCAAGTTTCTCTGTGGGATGCCGTTGAACGCCCCCCTCGACTACACGATTGAAATCGAGGCGGCAGAGCAGTCCGAGAGTGAGGCCTTGCTTCAAGCCGCGATCGCTCACTGGAACGCGCTCGGGAAGTGCTCGCCCGATGGACTGCGTCAGGGGTTCTTCCAGCGCGATGGCAAACTCGAGAAACGGGAATCCGGGTGGCATCTCCTGGTTGAGCGCAAGGCCCAGGACATCCTGCTCGATCGGTTGCCCCATGGCTGGGGGCTCGGCATGGTGAAATTGCCCTGGATGGATGGGATATTGCGCGTTGATTGGTGATCAATTGCACGACAATCTAGGTAGATCTATGAAACCACACACATTATTAGATGCCGACCTCCTGAAGCCGATGTACAGACAGGTGAAGGACTTGGACTTGGGCCCTCTACTTTCAGGCTTGACGATCCTGGCCAAGGACACCGCGACCTACCTCACCGTCCATGGGGTCAACAATGAGGTGGGGGAAGGGTTTCGCCTTGCCTACCTCGACATGCTCAGCGATAACCGGTACTACTGGATGCGGTTCGGTCCGAAGCTGTATCTCCCCTTAGGAGAGGCCCGCCTCCCGGAAGGATTTGCCAGTGGGGCTTCCAAATGCAACTGGGATCTCCAGCGGCTCCTGGAGGCCGACCTGGATCATGACTGGCTGCGGGCGCCGGGCTGGCATTTCCTGAAGACCTATTCAGGCCAGAGGAAAAATGACATCCTTCGCGACATCACGCTTGGTGATTTGACAGCGGCTTTTTGTAAAGGCAGGAATCCCTACAAGCGTGAAAGCAACGGTGTTGCTGATCAGGAAGACACGAATCCGTATAAGCCAATTGAGGG
>CAZKVY010000166.1:0-3842 GCA_964556305.1 uncultured Nitrospira sp.
GAAGGTGAGTCTGCTCAAAACATTCGCTGTCCCAATAGCCGATGGATTGGCGCCCGTCATCGTCGCCAAGACAACCATGACGATCGCTCAGATACTCTATATTCTCACTGGCATAGGTCTAGGCATGTGGGTCCCGGCTCCATCGGCACCTGCTGATCATCTGTCAGCATCGCTGCGTGCGTCAGTTTGGGTTTCCTTCTGTTCGCCACCGCGATGTTCATTCTCATTCAACGCCGTGGTTTCTTCACGTTGCAGTTTAGGGGGCTTGAGCGGTACCGGATTCGGGTCCCTGCTCTGGAAGCCAGCCGTGAAAAGTTGCTTGCACTCGATGACTGGATCGTGGGTTTTTACATCCGCAATCGGGCGTCCTTTCTTCTCTCTAGCGGTGGTTGGGTGGTGGAAACCCTGGAGGTTTATGTGATTCTGCGATCCCTCGGAGAGCCGGTCGATATCGTGAAGGCGCAGTCCATCGACGCACTGACCACGTTCATCAAGGGATGAACGTTTGTCGTTCCTGGAAGTACCAATGCCCAAGAGGCCGGGACGCTGCTGAGGGCCTACGGCTATAGCGACGTCAGAGGGATGACGTTTGCCTAATTGCGTCGGGCGAGAGAACTGTTATGAACTGGCGTTGGGGTGCTGTGCCTGGCGTTCGCGATGCAGGCGGAACGGTTGCGTGAACGAACGAATCGCTCTTAATCAGGCAGCAAGGAGAAGTCATATGGCAAGACGAATTCTCCAAATCAGTCCCGCCGACGGCTGGAATGCCGTCTATGCCATTCGTCCTGACCGCAACAGGAATAATCCGGTCTGGATTGCTCCATTGACTTGTTGGGCGCTGGTCCATGAGGAAAGGGTGCGATTGGTCGTGGGTCTCGATTGCACCCTCTCATTCTGCGACCAGGGCGACAACTTTCTCGGCTACCTACCACCGGGCGGGAAAGCCGACACGTGGAAGGAGAAAGCCCTTCATTATCTTCAACATCCGGAAAGACATCAGCCCCATGCCTAAGATGAGGAATACCGCCACGGACGGGGTTGTCTGGGGTGACTTCGCTGACAGGACAACCGTTGAGGACGGATGGCAACGCTACTATTCGATGAGGGCTTCCCGGAGGCCATTACGAATCAAGATCGGATAACCTTTTCGCTCTCCATGGGCACGTGATATCCGCCATAGCGGTCAGGGGGCCTGAGAGAAGCATCGCTTCGGTAGGCTCCACCGAACGTGGCTCGAAGGGAAATCTCTCATCGTCAGCTTCTCACAATAAGAGAAGTGTACACCAAGAAATTGGTCATGAGTGACCAGGAGAGGGCCACGGACCTATTCGTTCGTCGTTATGGTCCGCGTCCAAGATCGCGATAATTGGTTTCCGAGGAAGGGAGTTTAGCAATGACGATTCGAGCCGGCACAGTCTTCGTGCTCTTTTTGGTCGCCGCGGTAGGCAGTGGATGTCAGTTATGGCAAGGCCCGCTGTTGTCTGCGCCGTCAACCGCAGATGCCTTGGCCGCGCGGCACAACGAAGCAGGGATGCAAGCGTACAAGCAAGAGCAGTGGAACCGAGCGGAGGAACAATTTGAGGCAGCAGTCAAGATTGCGCCGTCGCTCGCGGAAGCGCATTACAACCTGGGCATGGTGTTATATCGGCAAGGAAAGGATGCCGAGGCCAAGACGCACTTCCTGAAGGCGGCTGCGTTAGCGCCTGAGAACGATGTGATCCAGAACGCACCTCCGTTCACGAAAGTGAAGGTGCCATCCAGGCAGGACGGATTTTCGGGTATGTCGGACGGACACAGCCATAGTCATTAATGAACGGACATCCTCCGATTTCGTGGGAGGAAGGTGAATGCCAGGAGAGGGCCGTTTAGAGAATGCGCTAATGAGAGAGTGGAGCCGAGGGGGGAGAACATCTATGGGCAAGGATGAGTAGCGCGAGCGTCGTCTTATTGCCGGGGTTATTTGCCGGGGCGTGGATGTGGGACCGCACGCGAACGTGCCTCTTAGCACAGGGGTATCGGGTTCTGGCAGTCCCTGACCCCTTGGCCTTGCTCAATCTCGGTTCCCCGTTCAGCGACACATTGATCTCCAATTTGCGAGGCCATGTCAGTCGGTACTTGGATCAAGGCCGTATCGAGAAGGCAGTACTCTGCGGAAATTCTCTCGGCGCGTTGGCGGCGCTGGACTTTGCCTTCCATTTTCCGAATCGCGTGAAGGCGCTGGTCATCAGCGGCGCGCCCGGTCTACCGTCTCCTCAGAATGCTACGGCAAATGCGCCACTAGCCATCACCGTCGAATCCGCCTATGCCGTCGCTGACCTACTCTGCTACGACCGAGCTTGCCTGACCGACGAAAGAATCGAAACCACATTTAAGCTTCTGGCTCATCGGAAAGTCCTCGTGAACATCGCCCGGGCGCTCAGAGCGGCGCGAAACTATGACGTGCGCGGCATCCTTCCGCACATCGACTGTCCGGTGTTGATGATTTGGGGAGTACATGATCGCGTCACCCCGGTGGAGGAATGGGAACATGAAATGCGGCTGCTCAAACAGGGGACGCTGAGGAAAGTACACCATTGCGGCCATTGTCCCATGCTCGAGCAGCCGAACCAGTTCAATGGGATGCTCCTTCAGTTTCTGAACCAGTGGGCTGACGCTGGGGATACGGTGCCTTGCTGAGGCGACATGAGCCGATGAACTCTTCCGCCCACAAGATGATCTTGGTTGTAGATGATGACCCAGACATTCGTCAGGGTCTCACGGATCTACTCGAATCGCGGGGATATACGGTCCACAGTGTCGGAACTGGCTGGGCGGCACTGGCACGTGTGACCACGTTAACGTTCGCCGCGGTCATCCTGGATGTGCAGTTGCCGGACCAGGATGGAACAGAGGTGTTCGCTTTGCTTAAAGAGTACGATCACAATTTGCCGATTATTGTCCTCACGGGGACAGATAGTCAGGACGCCAGGGTGGTGCTCCTTCGTCATGAGGCGTTCGCCCTCCTGCAGAAACCCTATGCTCGCCAAGAACTGTTGGCCGTACTATCACGGGCAACAAGTATGTCATGACAGACCAAGTGACTGGGGATGCAACAATCACACCATGAGGGACGAAAAGGAGACGAATCGTCTAAACTGTGTGATTCGCACACATCGTTTCACATAAACTGCCCGAATGGATGCTGACATGCGCAAGCGACTACGCTGGGTACAGCTCTATCAGGAAATGGGAGATGCCGGGCTTGTCTGCCGTCGATGCGGGATCTCTTATCCGACCCTTCGGAAGTGGATGCGCCGATACCGAGAAACCGGTGAGGCCGGCCTGGTCAGTCGCAGCCGACGTCCCACCCGATCTCCAAGCCGACGTATTTTCGAGCACGAGCGCGCCTTGATTCTCGCCCTGCGGAGGGAGCGGAAGTTAGGGGCTCGCCGGAT
Source organism: uncultured Nitrospira sp. (assembly GCA_964556305.1). GTDB lineage: Bacteria > Nitrospirota > Nitrospiria > Nitrospirales > Nitrospiraceae > Nitrospira_A. Next base: position 3,435 of record CAZKVY010000166.1, read on the forward strand.
CCAACACGAACTGCGGCGCCATCATGAGCTCAGCCTCTCGCTCGACTCCATTCACAATCCTGGTCACCAATCACATGCCCCCACTGGTGCGCCCTGCTCGGCGGAAGACACGACACCGGTATGCCCGACCGATTCCTGGGGACCGCGTACAGCTCGACACGTGCAAGATTGCCCCGGGTTGTTATCAATACACGACCATTGACGACTGTACACGTTATCGCGTGCTGGGCGTGTTCTCTCGAAGCACCGCGGCCAGTACGCTGGTCTTCTTGGAGCGGGTCATCGAAGAAATGCCGTTTCCGGTGCAGCGGATTCAAACTGACCGTGGCCGAGAATTCTTGGCGGTGGCGGTGCAGCAGTGGCTCATGGACCACTGCATCAAATTCCGCCCCAATCGACCGGCCTCTC
>CAZKVY010000167.1:0-3739 GCA_964556305.1 uncultured Nitrospira sp.
ACATCGAGAAAAGGCGATTCTTACAATGTGCCTCCTTCCATCTTTTCAAAGGTTTTCCATTCATGCGTGAAGATATCGTCATCATCGGGGGAGGTCTGGCCGGTGCGGAAGCGGCTTGGCAGGCAGCAAATCGCGGAGCTAAGGTGACGCTCTATGAGATGCGTCCGAAAGAGACGACGAAGGCGCACAAAACCGGTGATCTGGCAGAACTCGTCTGTTCCAACTCCTTGGGGTCGATGGACCCGCTCAATGCGCCCGGCATTCTCAAGGGGGAGATGCGACGTCTCAACTCCCTCGTGATTCGCGCCGCCGAGGAAGCACGGGTGCCGGCCGGTTCGGCACTGGCGGTCGATCGCGAAATTTTCGCGCGCGCCATTACGCAGGCGTTGGAAGGGCACCCGAACATTCGGATCACTCGCGAAGAAGTGACGGAGATCCCCGCGGATACCGTGACGATCATCGCCACCGGCCCGTTAACCTCCGAAAGATTGTCGAAGGCGATCAGCGAATTGACGCACGAACGGCACCTCTATTTTTTCGATGCGATCTCGCCCATTATCGACGCTGACTCGATCAACATGGACATTGTGTACCGCGCATCTCGGTATGGGAAGGGCGGCGCGGACTACCTGAACTGTCCGATGGATGAAGCGGCCTATAATGCGTTGTACGATGCCATGATGGCGGCAGAGAAGGTGCAGCCGAAAGAGTTCGAAAAGGTCGCCTACTTTGAAAGCTGTATTCCGATCGAAGTCATGGCTGAGCGAGGACGACAGACCATGCAGTTCGGCCCGCTAAAACCGGTCGGACTAGAACATCCCAAGACAGGCGTGCGTCCCTATGCCGTGGTGCAGCTTCGTACCGAGAATGCGCACGGCACCTGCTACAACATGGTGGGATTCCAGACCAAGCTGACCTATCCCGAACAGCGGCGTGTATTTCGAATGATTCCGGGGCTCGAACAGGCCGAGTTTTTGCGACTCGGCAGTCTTCATCGCAACACGTTTATCAACTCTCCGCAACTCTTGCGCGATACGCTCCAGCTCAAAAGTCGCGGCACCGTATTTTTTGCCGGACAATTGGTCGGTGTCGAAGGATATACGGAATCTGCGGCGATGGGTGGGATCGCCGGTATCAATGCGGCACGAGGTCTGGCTGGACAACCGCTCGTGACCCCGCCGCCCGCCAGCGCCCATGGCTGCCTGATGGCGCACATCACCAAAAGCGACCCGGCGCATTTTCAACCGATGAATACCAATTTCGGGCTCTTCCCGCCGGTTACCGTCAAGACGCGCGATAAAGATCAGAAGCGGCGTCTCATTCAGCAACGAGCCGTTGAGGATTTTGACGCATGGATCGCGCAATCCGGGCTTTCCTAGACGTTCTGGCTGTTCAGGAAGGCGCCTCTCCACAAACGATCCGCGCCTATTCGTCCGACCTGGCCCAGTTTCACGCCTTTGTCTTGGCCTCGCTGAAGCCTCGCGGAGTGATGACTGTCGAGTCGATAGAAGCGGGCCTGATTCGGGAATTTCTCGCTGCGCGTGATCGTGAAGGAGACAAGAACACGTCCCTGGCGAGAAAGCTCGCCTGCCTGCGCAGTTTCTTTCGATATCTGATTCGTGTCGGGCGGTTGGCAGTAAATCCGGCGGAAGATGTACGGGCACCGAAACTTCCCAAGCACCTTCCTCAGGTGCTCACGAAGGACGATGCCGGGGCGTTGATGGAATTTCCGCGCGGAGAAGGGCACGAGGGTTTGCGCGATCGTGCCATTCTCGAAACGTTGTATTCAACCGGAGCGCGTGTCAGTGAACTGGTCGGGATGAATTGTGAGGATATCAGCCGCAGTGAAGGTGTGGTCTGTGTTCGCGGCAAGGGACAGAAAGAGCGAGTGATTCCGTTGAGCCCACTCGCCCTGGAGGCCATCGATGCGTATCATGCTCACGCTTCCGTCGCGGGCGTCTCGAAATCATCCGCAAGGGATTCACAGGATACCGGGGCCGTCTTTCGCAATCGTCGCGGTGGGCGATTGACGACCAGAACGATTGCCCGCATCGTAGCCAAATATTCAGGACAGCTGAGCGGCGGAGCGATCCACCCCCACACGCTGCGGCATTCTTTTGCCACGCACCTGTTGGATGAAGGCGCCGACCTGCGTGCCATTCAAGAGATGCTGGGGCATGTGTCGCTTAGTACGACGCAAAAATACACTCATCTTGCGACAGACCAGCTACTCGCGTTATACGATCGCACCCATCCCCGTGCCGTCACTGCGGCGGAGGCGGTGAAGAGAGATAAGCAGAAGGGCCCGCGATGAAGATTCGATCGACCACGGTGCTGTGCGTCAGGCGGGGCAATCAGGTGACGATGGGTTGTGACGGACAAGTCACCGTCGGCACCACCGTCATGAAGCATAACGCCAAGAAAATGCGACGCATGCATAACGATACGGTCTTGTCCGGTTTCGCTGGCGCCACGGCCGATGCCTTCACCTTGTTTGAGAAGTTTGAAGCGAAACTGGCTGAATATCGCGGCAACCTGACGAGGGCTGCCGTGGAACTGGCGAAAGACTGGCGGACGGATCGGGTGCTGCGCCGTCTGGAAGCGCTGCTGGCGGTCGCCGATCTCGATCACTCTTTCATCATCTCCGGCACCGGCGACGTGGTTGAGCCGGAGGACGGTATTCTCGCCATCGGATCGGGCGGACCCTATGCATTGGCTTCCGCGCGCGCCCTACTGGCGCATTCCGAACTGGCCGCCGAACAAGTCGTGCGTGAATCCCTGATGATCGCCGGCGGAATCGACATTTATACCAACCAACAGATTGTGATCGAATCCCTCACGCGTTAGGATCAGCCTGCCATGACGACTGAATCGACCTCCCGTCCGCTGAATGTGAATAGTCTCACCCCCCGGCAGATCGTCGAGGCGCTGGATCGGTATGTGATCGGACAGCAGGATGCCAAGCGCATGGTCGCGATTGCCTTGCGGAACCGGTGGCGTCGGCAACAATTGGCGCCGGAGTTGCGTGATGAAGTCATGCCGAAGAACATCATCATGATCGGTCCGACCGGCGTGGGGAAAACTGAAATCGCCAGACGGTTGGCGAAGCTCGCCGAAGCGCCATTTATCAAGGTGGAGGCATCAAAATTTACCGAAGTCGGGTATGTGGGCCGGGACGTCGAATCCATCATTCGTGATCTCACCGAACAGGCGATCAGTTTGGTGAAAACGAAACATCTGGAAGATGTGCAAGAGAAGGCCTCGCGGCTCGGAGAGGAACGAGTCCTTGATTTGCTGTTGCCTGGCGCGCCTTCCCGTTCGGTCCCCCCAGGATTCGACCATGCGGGGTCGCGTGCGGAAGCGACGGATCCCACAGAGTCGCCGGATGCCACGCGCTCGAAGCTGCGATTGCAGTTGCGCGAGGGCAAGCTGGATCAGCGGTCTGTGGAAGTAGAGGTGAAGGAGCGGGCCTTACCCCTCGGGGTGATCTCGAACGCGGGTGGGATGGAAGATCTCGAAGGGAATCTCCGCGACATGCTGGGCGGCATGTTCCAGGGAAAGAAAAAGAAGCGGGTGATGAAAGTGCCCGATGCGCTCAAGCACCTGACTCAGGAAGAAGCGCAGAAACTGATCGATATGGATGAGGTGGTGCGCGAGGCCATCACGAAAGTCGAGCAAACCGGCATCGTCTTTTTGGACGAAATCGACAAGATCGCAGGCCGTGAGCGCGCGATGGGCC
>CAZKVY010000168.1:0-3555 GCA_964556305.1 uncultured Nitrospira sp.
CCAGGAACCGGAGACTGCCGATGCTGTTGCTCATGGAGACTTGATCGATCGCCTGCTGTTGCGTCTCCGACTGCACCAACTGCTCGATGGTGAGTCCTAACTCCGACAGGCGCTGTTCGATCCAGGTCAGAGGCAAGGCCAACGCCGCACTCTGTCCTTGCAGACGACGAGCGAGTTCCGCCACGAAGGCGCTTACCATGGGCGGATTCGATCGGGCCATGTCCGCAACCACCAGGATGAGACTCTTGGGATCCTTTTCAGCCGTCTCCATCATTTGGCCGGCCCATTCGTGAGCGCGATTGCGATCCACCCGGTCGCTTGCGATGCGGGCGCCGGCCCGTCGCAGATTCTCGATCAAGGCCAAACGAATCATGATGGGGATAGCCCATAATTCACCGAGCTTCAGGGACGTAACCGTCTGATAGGCGGCGACGAAGCCGCTGAGACTTTCCGGGTCCACCCGTCCATCGCCATGCGAGATGATTTCAAGTGCGATGTCATAGACCCTGGGCAGGCCGGTCGAGGGTCCGCTGCCAAGCCGGGGAAGTTCGCGGCTATAGCCTTTGGGCAGGTGACGCCTGGCCAGGCGGATTTGTTCTTCAATCAAGTAAAAATTATCGAGCAGCCATTCTCCGGCCGGTGTGATGCGTCGGTTTCCCTTTACCGCCTCGGCCACGAGATTCCGCACGTCCAGCAGAACGCGTTCATTCTCCGCCAGTCGAGCGAGCAGCGGGTCGGGCTCGTGCTCGGCGCTCACGGCATGCAACCGCGCGAGGATTTTGCCATGCTGTTGCATTTGCTCGGCGCTGAACAGCTCCGCTCGCAGCGGCGACTCATCACCGGGAGAGTGGTGGGCGGGACTGTCCTCCCTAAAGTGTGCCTTCAGGCGAAGCAGAGTCGCAGGGATAGTCGTCAGGCGCGTATGCAATGGTGAGGTTCCCTTCTTGAACGAGATGTCTAGACTGCGCGTGGACGCAGTGCAGGCCACAGTCATGAAAAACGGGTCACTAACGGGGGCAGCACGGGACGTCTGAGGTCGGCGCCGAAACGACTCTTCGAAAGTCGATGGGTCGGACGCGTCGATGCGAGCTCTGATGCAGATCGAACGCAGCGATGGGAGGCCTGATAGGCTCTCCCCACTCTAATCCTTTTAGGTGGATGAATGACAGACAAATTTCCGTCGCCTGTTCTGGCCCAGGGGTACGAGATGGCGGTTTGGAGCGTGGTGGTGAGAACGTGGATGAGGTCGGCTGAATAGCCGTCGCTTAGTCAGGTCTCGCTTGGCCCAGCCGCGGCGAGGCGGACTTCTTCAGGTGGAGCATCGAAACGAATGGGTCCGTGACTGGTTAGACTGATTTCGTGGCGAGCGATTCGGCCATGCCGTGGAGCAGCGCTTCGGTGTCGCTCCACCCAAGACAGGAATCGGTGATCGACATGCCGTAGGTCAGGGCCTTGTTCGGATCCCAGGTCTGCCGGCCCCCTTGCAGGTGACTTTCCAGCATGACGCCCATGATCGAGCGTCGGCCTTGTTGAAATTGTTTCAGGACGTCGCCCGCCACTTCAACCTGGCGCTGATGGTTCTTGCCGGAGTTGTCGTGCGAACAGTCTACCATCACGCCGCGGGCCAAGCCTTCGCTCGCTACGGCGGTTTCGGCGCGGGCGATGTCTTCAACGCTGTAGTTCGTGCGCCCTCCACCGCCCCGCAATACGATGTGATGATCGGGGTTTCCGGTGGTTTTGATGATCGAAGTGATACCGTCGGCATTGACGCCGACAAAATGGTGCGGGCTCCGGCTGGTGATCATGGCGTTGATGGCGACTTGCAGGCTGCCTTCGGTCCCGTTTTTGAAACCGACCGGCATAGAAAGTCCGCTGGCCATTTCGCGATGGATCTGGCTTTCGGTCGTGCGCGCGCCGATGGCGGTCCAGCTCAACAGGTCGGCAATGTATTGCGGCGTGACCGGGTCGAGTAGTTCGGTGGCGCAGGGGAGGCCTTTGCCGTTGACATTGAGCAAAATGGTCCGGGCCAACTCAATGCCCTGGGCAATCTCGCAGGTCCCGTCCAGATGGGGATCGTTGATCAAACCCTTCCAGCCGACGGTGGTGCGGGGTTTTTCGAAGTACGTCCGCATGACGACCAGCAGCTTCTCGCGCACGGCGTCGGCGACAGGTTTGAGCCGGTCGGCATATTCATAGGCGGCAGCGGGGTCATGAATCGAGCAGGGGCCGACGATGACGATCAGCCGGTCATTGTCACGACCGTGCAGGATATTTCTGATGGCCTGCCGAGTCTGAAACACCAGCTCGGACACCTCGTCGCTGATAGGCAGCTTCGTTTTGACATCGCGAGGCGAGGGGAGCGGTTTAATCTCTATGACGTGCTGGTTATCGATCGGCCTGTTCATGCTTGTCCCTTTGAATGTCTGGCGAGCTCACGCGTCAATTCAAGATTGCCCAACAACATATCGAAGTTTATAGGATAAAGTCCAGTGTGGGCGGTTGTCTGAGGATCGGCTTGCATTCGCGGGGCCCCCTTTGTTACAACTCACGCCTCATGAATGTGTCGGCCGGGACGGTCATGTTTCGTCATTTCGCCCAGAAAAAATTCGGCTCGGTCGTCGTGCTTCTCCTTGTCTGCATGCTGCTCGCGATGGCGCCGTTTGCCGCGGCGTTGGAGATTCATCACGAGCTGGCGGCAGCGGACCACGACGGGCATGAGCATTCCGATACCGACCTCTGCCAGTGGGTGCAATATCACACCGGCCATTCGCTGGTGGGTGACGCACCGCCGCCCTGCTCGTTCCTGGCGGAAGCTCCGCCACCTCCTGTCTATCGATCGATCCTCAGTTCTCAGTCTCTCGCGACCACCAGAACCTCGCGCGCGCCGCCTCTGACCTAACCTCAACGCCATCGCTACGTTCATTTTGGCTTTCACCGCTTCGTCTCAGCCACGGCTTTGTGTCGGGCTCTGACCTGTGCGGGATTATTTGGGGGAGGTTCTCATGCTGTCGTCGGTTCGAGGTGTGTCTCAACTGTGTCTTGGGTTGTTGTTGATAGCTCTTGCGCCCGCTCTTTCGCCGGTGTTCGCGCAGAAGCCGGTGGTTGCGAAAGGGCGGATGATTACGGGGACGGTGCAAAACCAGGACCTTCGGCGGGTGCCCCAGGCCTCGGTGGAGGTAAAGGATCAGGAAGGGATGATTGTAAGTACGGCGGTCGCGAACGAAGCCGGAGAATTCTCCGTCGATCTGCCGTCCGAGGGAACCTATTCGGTGAGCGCGGTTCAGGATACGTATCGCAGCGAATATGCCATTATTAGGCTCGGAGCCGAGCCGGTCGCTCCGGTGACCTTGACCCTCTCGAAGACCAAGGAGATCGCGCTCGAAGTCGTGTCGCCCTTGGCGCCCATCCAATACAAAGCCTCCAGTGAAACCTATGCGCTCAGTCGTAAGGAGATCGAGGCCTTACCGCGAGGAAACAACAATGAACTCCACGACGTGCTGCTCACGATTCCGAGCGCGGTCTACGGGTCGCTCAAGCAAGTGCACATTCGTCAGG
>CAZKVY010000169.1:0-3549 GCA_964556305.1 uncultured Nitrospira sp.
AGCGCCCGCTTCATCTCATTGCCCTTGCCCATGCTCTTGGCCTGCTCATACATATCGAAGGCCGTCGGCAACTTGCCGGGGATAACGGGGTACCCCACCATGACCGCTTCGATCTTGCTCCCGAATTCCTTCTCGAGAATCATCAACCCTTCGCCGTCGAACCGGTGGCAATGTGGGCAATAGAAATCCGCGAACTCCACCAATTGGACCTTTCCCGGCTTGTGGGTCGATTTTTCATCACTCAACACCTGAAAGTTGCCCTTGAGTTCGGGCTTTGCCGCCTGCGCCGTTCCCGCCAACCCAAAGAGCGCCATCACCATCAATCCGACGAATACACCACCGTGCCATACACGACGCATCACCATACGCTGCACTCCTTTTTCAGACTTGGATCGTTTCCACAGGCTCATTGGCATTATAAACAATGCCCGCACTCTTATGCGTCTGTTATAATGCCAATGATGCGGGGCAAACTTCTACAGGGACTCGCTATTTTGTGGATGGCCGCAGCCCTGGGCGCTTGCGCGACCTCCGCAGATCAGCGCGAGGGAGAAGACGCTGCAACCACCACACCGCAGTTTTCACAAATCAAAGCCGCCCCGGAATCATTCAAAGGGCAGACCCTGGTGCTGGGTGGTCAAGTGCTCTCGGCCCGGCGGCTGAAAGAGGGCACCCGCATCGAAGTGCTGCAACTGCCTCTCAACGAGGCGCAACAGCCATCTCTGGACCTCACGAAATCGCAGGGACGATTCCTCGCGATCCAACGGGAGTTTCTGGACCCTGCAACCGTGCCACAGGGCACGTTTCTCACCATCACCGGTCAGTTGACCGGCTCCGTCACTCAGCCGCTGGACGAGACCGACTACACCTATCCGGTGCTGGAGATCAAAACGTTTCGCACGTGGGTTCCATCCCAAGACTCGAACCTCCCCCGATACCGCCCGTATCCGTACTACAGTCCGTTCTGGCATCCGTACTGGGGACCCTACGGGCGTTTTCCGTACTACTGGTAGCACTTCGACAGATTGCCCGATTCAACGCCGTTGCCCTTTTCCCTGGCATGGATGTGACGCGTATGCCCCCGTCCTTGCGCTTGGCAGGTTCTCAACGACAACGCCCCGTCCATCCGGAGATGAACGGGGCGTTGCCACAACCGAATCGATCGGCAGTTACTTAATCATGATCAACTGGCCACCGGGCTGCTTCGGATTCAACTGATCCCGGTAGGTGAGGGTGTTGCCCTGCGTCGCGTTGAACAAATCGCTGGTCGGAATGCCGATGTACTTAGTCTCGCCGGCCTTGAGCACCACTTCCGCCATGAGCACGAACGGAGAGGCGGCGTTGACCGGGTCCGTCATCTGGAAACCACGGTCGGAGGAGGTGTTATTCGTCACCTTCAACAAGACCGGCCGACCGGGACGGATTTTGAAATCGATCACGGTGGTCGGTGGATACCAGGCTTTCAAGGCGCCCACTTCCACCGCATACAACTCCGCATCCACTTCCAATTCCTTAAACGGCTGGCCCACCACAGAACCGGTCTGGAGGTCGCCCACCTCGACGCCACCGGCCTGCAACGCCCAGGCTCCGGTTGCACTCGACAACAGACTCAACGCGCCCAGAAACAACACTGCACTCCTGCTCAGCATACACAACCTCCTGATAGGTTAAAGGGATGAAGACGAACGATACTCCGGCGCCAGACACGGTGGAAGACCAATGCCTTCCAGAATCTGACCACCGACAATGAAACCATTCATGATGAGAAATAACACTTTCATGCGCGTGGTATTGTCCGAGAATTTGCCGCTGGCCGTCGCCAGCACTTCATGCGATCCGTCGGGCTGCGGCTGATCCGCTTCTATTTTGACATAATAAAAATCAAACCCCTTTGAACTCCTGTTGAACGCCTGGGCCCGCAACAAACGCTCAAGCGAGTCGTCGGCTCCCCATCCCGCTGTTCCACCTGTCAGCACGAGTAGCTGGATCAGGGCGATCAAGACACGTCGCATGGGGCTTCCTCCTTAGGGTGGGAGTTACAGCCCCGAGATACCCGGTCGTCTACAGACGCGCGCTCATGGATACCAACCGGTGCTACAGTATCGTTTCCGGACCGTCATCGGCAAGAGGTTATACAGGGTTATGGCGATCAGGGAAACCGGGGCTAAGTTGTACGCAAGCGGCCGAACACCACCGGTGGAATCGACTCGGGCGGGAAGCCATGGGGAAGCCGGGTGCTCTCCGCCTCCCTCGTGGCATCGACGTCTGGTTACTTACTCTTTCCCTTTCCCTTCTTGCTCGAAGCCTGCTCCGCATGCGCCAGAGACTCTTCTGCATGCTTGACGCCTTCCTTCGCATGCTCTAGCGCTTCTTTCGCATGCGGATCGTTGCTGCCCTTTACCGCTTCCTGCAGGTGCTTGATCGCTTCCTTTTCATGCTCCAGGCCTTCCTTGGCGTGCTTGATCGTTTCCCTCACATGCCCACCGCTGTCGGCCAGTGCAAAATCCGCCGGCGCAGCCGCCACGAGCGCACATAACGAAGCGACCATCACTCCTGCACGTACTACGTTCATACGCAGTTCTCCTGTGTGATTGTACTGGTGTCCCCTAATCGTTCGCATTCTACAGCAATTTAAGGATGGTGTTCATTGAGGGGGGACGGAGACAAAATGTGGGTCGATCTTCATCTTCCCGGCTGTTCCCCGATTGCGGTCTGAACGCTGAGGGATCCGGCACGGTGCACACGGGCTACCACCGGCCACGGCCCACGGCCGCTATAGCTCGAAAGAAAAACGAGAATGAGAAACCGGGATGGACACAACAATGGCTGGCACTGAATGTAGGACGCGTAGTCAGTCGAGGTACTGCGTGAGGAACCGTTCCATTTCCGTAAACACCTGCAGACGATCCTCCTCTCGGCGAAGGCCTTCATCAGCGAGGGGCAATTCCACGTATCGATAGCTCGTCACATTCGCCGCCTTCAGCGCATCGGCCATGTCGCGGCCCTGTGAGACCGGCACGGAACGATCCATGAGGCCGTGCATCAACAGCAGCGGCGTACGAATCTCCCGCGCGTGGGAAATGGGGGACGTTTCGCGAAGCCGGTCCCGATCGTTCCACCAGGAACCGATTCGTAACTCGGCCATCGGTTTCTGATTCAAATACCAACGGCTATCGGAGACGACCTGCGGCAAGTCCGTCACCCCGCCCAGGCTGACGGCGCAGCGATAGAGATCAGGCGTCTTCACGGCGCCCATCAGCGCGGCGTACCCTCCATAGCCCGATCCGACGATACAGATACGGTTGGCATTGGCGATGCCGGAGCGGATGGCGTACTGCACCGCATCGGTCAGGTCGTCCTGCATCTCCAAGCCCCAGCGTTGAAATCCGGCACGCAGAAATTCGTCTCCATACCCTTCGGTTCCTCGAAAGCGAGGCTCCAGCACGGCCCAACCGCGACTGACAAACCACTGCGTCCAATAGTTGTATGCACCTGGCGATCGCGAGGCAGGGCCGCCATGAGGAAATAGAATCATCGGAAGTTGGCGCG
>CAZKVY010000170.1:0-3542 GCA_964556305.1 uncultured Nitrospira sp.
AGGACAGGCTCGGATTTTCATACATGTCCTTTCTAGAGTTAGTGTGTCTGGAGTTTATCGGAGAGCACGATTGTTCCAATGCGCTCAACGGCCGTGTCTGCCAACCGCGCCACGTTGCGCGCGTACCTGAGAAATTCCGGATACTGGAAGGTCATTGTGACGGGGCCATACGTCAGGTAGACCCGTCCGCACTCACACACCTCCAACACGGGTGAGTCATTAGGGTGTGCACAGGACATGAGATACCTCCCTCTGCGACGTGGGTGATCCGTCACTCGACCGACAATTCCTCGGTGTGACGCGCACTACACCACGCAGGAGATCGAAATCCGCATCATTGAGTGCATGATCGAATTCGAGTCGGAGAATCCGATCGGGGTCGATTACGAATGTGGCCGGTTGTGAGAAAGGGAGCCGGCGTTGAACTCCGTACGATCGATGGAGTCGGTTCAACGGATCCGTCACAATTGGTGCCCTAAATCCTTGGAGCGCATCACGGTCGGCCAGTCGACGCAGCCGCGCATCTGAAAGCGCGAGCAACATCACGACCCCCTCACGCCTCAGCGCGTCACCCTGCACATTCAAACAGGTATGGGCCGCGGGATGGAGAGAACCAGGGAAGCACAGCGCGAGCCAGCGACCAGATAAAGAGGATGAATCCAGAGGCATATATTGACCTCGCACAAAGGCCAACAGATTCAGCCGGGGGACGGGACTGCCGAGAGTAACTCTCCGATGCACTAACGGTGATCGAGTTTCTCGAGGCCGCTCCGGGGCGGACTGTGCTGGTCTATGCGGAGGCATGGGGACTAATGGTGTCATCGAGTGATCCTTTCAGCAAAATCTCAACCACGATTCGTGGTTTGCGTGGTTACGACCCTCTTCGAAATCCTCTCTGCGAGACTGTGTGAATCCAGGTGTCACGATGAAGCTCTCTGATGAGATTGTTTCTCAAAATCAAAATAGTACATCTTCTCCTGGTTGTCAAGCGCAAATAAATGACCGAACGTCTGGTAGTGCATTTTTTTACCATTGAGACGAAAACGCTCCAAGCCAAGGCCTGGCAGGAGGAAGATCGTCTACGAGGGCAATACCGTTCAGATAGAAGGCAAGCAGACAGTGGACCAACCGTTGCGTCAGGTGCGGGCACAAGCGCGGTGGCTGACCAATTTATTGAATCGAGACAGCATCCCAAAATACAACGTTCGGCCTATGTCGGTGTCACCAGAACTCGGCGGCAAAACGAGCTTGCCACTTCGCCTACGAACCAATTTGCACGAAAAAAGCCAGATTTATGGCTATGGTGCGAAAAAATATGAGAAGCAATAACCACCTATCTTTTTTTTTGATTAACAGGGGCTTTTTAGTCCGGCGCAGCGGGAAAAACTTGCCTGAAGACATAGACGATCCCGTAGGGAATTTCCTTCCGGGATGGTCGGAACACAGTGCCGCGGTTACGGTCGCTGAAGGCGAAAAGATTGCTCGGCGGGGCGGCCTTGGCGCGGCCTAATGAAGGCGCTCGACGTGGGTTTCGCCCACCAGGAAATCAACTCCTACCGTCACGAATCTATTGACTCCGACAAAGGCCGGTACCAAAGACGCCTGGATAAATAGTTGAAGTGTCGTAAATCGCGAAACACAGCCAGATTTTAAAAGCCTTGACCTTACATCTAAGTATAAGGTGTACGATTAGGAGGTATGACAATGGCGAACATGAAAAGCAATCTTATGAATATTGGCCAGGTCGCTCGTGCCGCGGGCGTGGCCACGACCGCCCTCAGGTACTACGAGCGTGAAGGAGTACTTATTCCCCAGGGACGAAGCGAGGCGGGATATCGGCTTTATGACCAGCGAGCAGTCGAGCAATTGGCGTTCATCCGCTCCGCCCAGGCCGTGGGGTTCACGCTCGAAGACATCCATATGCTGCTCGTCACGGACGGGAAACAAAAGATTGCCAAAAAGGATATCCAGGGGCTCATCGAAAAAAGGCTTCAGGAAGTTGAGCAGAAGATGAAAGACCTCAAGCGAGTATCGGCGGCTTTGAAGAATGCCCTCCAAAAATGCCGTCAGTCTGAAGGTGCGTGCCCGGTTCTCACAGACCTCCACGCTCAGGAAAACAACAAAGTCTGTTGCGAGGTGAAGCGTGAAACCACGAAAAAGAAGACATCTTAAAATCACTTTAATCCTATCCATGTTCGCGGTCGCGGGCGCTCTTGTCTTTGCCTGTCCGCTCCGGGCAGAGCTCGCCCAAACGACACAGGGCTCGGCAAATGCCCAACTTACGACTGTGGGTTTTTCCGTCGAGGGGATGACGTGCGGTTCCTGCGTGGCTTCGGTCAAGCGCGCCCTGCAAGCGTTGGATGGGGTCACCAGGATTGACGTGAGCCTCGCCGACAGGCGGGCCCGTGTTCAGTACGTCGAAGGAAAAGTGGCCCCTGATAGCATCGCGGCGGCGGTCCGGCAGCTCGGCTACAAGACCGGGGAACCGGTCGCGGAGAATGACCCATGACGCTCGACGGCTTTCTTAACTCCTATGGCTCTGCCCTTCCCCTCGGTTCTGTCTGGGCTCCAGCCATTGCACTTCTTGCCGGTGTGGTGGCCAGTGCAGTGTGTCCCTGCACTCTTCCCATGGGCCTTGGAATGGCCGGTATGGCTGGAGCCTCCGAAACACAAAGCCGGCGTCGCGGTATGTTAATCGCCTTCTCATTCTTCGTGGGGATCATCGTCAATCTCGCCATCCTTGGAGCCCTCGCCGGCCATCTAGGGGCGGTGCTGACGGACTCCTTCGGGAAGTACTGGACCTTCAGCATGGCACTCATGTCACTTCTCGCTGCCGGCTTGATCTTTTTCGGGCCACAACTTCCGGTCGATAGACTTGCAGCCCTGCGCAAACCGGGCTTCGGGGGCGCTTTCGCGTACGGTTTTATTTTTAGCCTCGGCACGTCGGCCGCTCCACTCCTTCTGCTGCTGACGATCTCAGCGGCACAGGCGAACACGCTCTACGGCCTGCTTCTGGCGTTGTCATTCGGTGTTGGCCGGGGCCTTCCATTTCTCCTGGTCGGAGTCTTCGCCGGAACCGTGGTGCAGCTTACGCGGCTCGGGCAATGGCGGAGGGCGCTTCAGGTTGTGAGCGGTTCCGTCCTTCTTTTTGTGAGTGTTCATTATGCCAGGGCGTTTATCTCCCTGGTCTGAAACGTGGAGGTGTCCTGTGGCAACTGAATCTGTGCAAATGAAAGTCTCGGGGCTGATGTGCTCTTTTTGCACGATGAGCGTCGAGAAGGCCTTGAAACGATATCCCGGCGTCAACAGTGTGCTGGTGAATTTGGTGCATGGGATTGTCCTGGTCGAGGCTGACACCTCGAAGACGAGCCGCGCTGCGCTGGCTGAGGCGGTCGAGAAGCTCGGCTACGCTGTCTCGTCAACCGAAGTGCAGCAGTATGCGACTGACGAAGCGCTGTTCGGCCTCATCAAGCAGCGCGGCATGATTGGCATGGTCGTCTCCCTGATCGACCTCATTGTCGATCCCATCAACCTCTTTGGAC
>CAZKVY010000171.1:0-3460 GCA_964556305.1 uncultured Nitrospira sp.
CCGGCGACGCGCCGGATCGAGTTCCGATTCCAATGTGCGCATCCGGCTTGCTGCGGCACCGATCCGTGCTGCCGATTCGAACTTCGGTGGATCGAGGTCACCGAGGCGCAGGCGCCCGGACGGCTCCCGGGAAGATCTGGCGGACGCGCGCGTCAGTCTGCCTCGACTGCGGAATAGCCTGAAAGTCACGTCTTGGAGAATACCGCGAGAGGCGACCTGTGCCGCAAGATGAGCAGCGAGGAGAGCAAGCAGCTGACACGACCGCCATGGCGCGGCTGAGCGCGTTGGTGCGTGAACACCGTGTGTGCTGGGAGGTGTTACCGGAACTGCTTCCGGTCACGGACGAGCAGCCGCTGTTGGTCGGCTTCAATCTGGAACTCTACGGCGCCCACGCGCACGGAACCGAAGCGCCCCATCCGGGCTGCGAGCAATGCCGAACCATTCTGGGCCATCTGCGCGAGGTCGCAAAGTGGATCCTGCCGAAGGCGGAAAGGCCTTCGCGGTACGACATGTCCGTCAGGGACAATGTCATTCTCTATGACCCCGTCCGACACAATCGGTCGGAGGTGACGGTCACGATCACAATTCTCCATCGAGCGCAGCTGGATGCCCCTGTGGACGCGTGCGAAGTCTTTTGCCTCCATGAGATGGAAGGCAAGCTGAAAGAGATCGGCGCTCGCTATCGGCAATGGGAACAATCAGAAGAGGGAGCAGAATGAAAGGAGCAAACATTATGAAGCTCGTGAACAACCATAAGCGGCATCGCTGGGTCCTGACCGCAGGACTGCTCCTGCTTGCAGGATGTCTCGCAATGCCGATGCTAGCGGCGAAGACTGCACACGCCGATCATCCGGCCGCCCAGGCTACCGACAACCAGGCCTTGGCCGATCAGATCCAACAATTGCAGCAACAGGTCGCAACCCTGCAGGCCATCCTTCAAAAGCAGAACAGGCAGCGGCGCAGCAGCGCGATGGGAAGTGGCGGAACGATGAGCGGCGGCGGCAAGATGACCATGATGGACGACGACATGAGCCAGATGGGCGGCATGTCCTCCGGCGGGAGCTCCGGCACGGGCATGATGGACATGGAAGATGAAGGCGAAATGGCCGGCATGTCCCCTGGCGGAAAGTCATCCGGCGGCGGCAGCATGGGCATGATGGAAGGCGAGATGGGCGGGATGTCGTCCGGCGGCAACATGAAGATGTGTTGTATGGGCGAAATGGGCGGGATGATGGGTGGCATGAGGAGTTCCGGTATGGGCGGCATGAAAAAATCGTCATCCGCCAAGCCCGGACAGCCAGGCGCCTCTCACCTGTATCACGTCGGGTCAACCGGCTTTTTCCTTGACCATGCAAAGCATATCGCCCTGACTCCTGAACAAAAGACGACGTTGAATCGCTTAAAGGAGAAGGCCCTGCTCGATCGCGCGACGCAGCAACGCCGCATTGATGGAGCCGAGCAAGAGCTGTACATGTTGACGGGCGCCGACCAGCCGGATGTCGCCCAGATTCAGGCCAAAATTGCGGAGCTCGAGAAGCTGCGTGCGGATCAACGCATGAACTTCATCCGAGCGGTCGGGGAAGCGGCCAAGGTCCTCACACATGATCAACATCGGACCCTGTTGGGAACGATGACGTCCAAACAACAGTAAGGACGAACCATAAAAGGAGCAAGCGCCATGCTTACGAAAACGATTTTAGTTACGGCTGTCTGTTTTACGGTGGGTATTTCTTCCTTAAGTTTCGGCGAAGATCGGTCGAGCCAGGTGTCGCCGGAGTTGCGAAAGGATCTGGCCGATATGTATCAGAAGATGGCTGACTGTTTGAGAATGGGAAAGCCCGCCGAGGACTGCCAGCGGGACATCGCGAAGGATTGTCCCGTTATTGCCAAGACAGGGCAATGTCCCCTTCAAGAGGGGATGGGGCATATGGGGATGGGACAGATGCAGGGTGGCCGTGGCTCACACTCCGAGGGGAGAGGGCTCATGTCAGGCCCTCATGAGATGCGCTAGCAGAAATGCGTGAGGCGATGAAGACGCGCTGCAATCGATGGTCGGCCGTGAGTCTGGCAACCGCTCTGGTATGGGCTGCGCCGTCTCTCGACCAAACGGCACAAGGCCAGCATGCCGAGCACCACCCTCAACCGGGTTCAGGTGATTCCGCAGGTTCCGGTGATGCGCCGGATAGGGCCGCGGGCGGGACGATGGGCGGGAGCATGGGAGAGATGCGTGGTGGCACGGGTGGGATGGGCGGGGGCATGGGAGAAATGGGAATGGGGACTTCGCCCCCCAAAGACCTCTATCCCTCCTTGATGAGCCTTCCCGACCTCCCACCCGAGAAGCGGGCAGATGTCGAACGTCAGGCCCACGAGCGAATGACGAACGGCGCGGGACTGATGTCGGAAGGGATCTCGACGCTCTCGTCGAGCGCCACTCGCGACGACTATGTCGTGATGCAGGAGGCCATGGAGCAGATGCGGGAGGGGTTGGCGCAGTTTGAAAGCGGGCTGGCGGGGTACCGCGCGCTCGCTGAAGCCAGAGCTCCGCGCGATGTCGCATTGCAATGGTTCAAGGGTGAGATGAACCTGTTACCTGCCGGATCAGGCCAGCCTCCGCACGGCTTGTTCGGACTGTCGTGGTTTCATTACTTCGTGATGATGCTGTTGCTGACGTTCAGCGCTTCTATGGTCTGGCTGTACTATCATCGCATGCGGCGTGCAGATGCACTGCTGGCGAGCCTGGCGGGAGGAAGACAGGAGCTCTCCGCGGGTCCGGTGACGGCGGCTACGACACCACGGACCGTGAGCCCCGCTCTCGCCATGGCGCCCAGCACAGGACCGACAGCGCGAGATACAGCCATGCCACTGGTGACGATTCCGGCCGGCCGGTGGTCCGGACAACTTCGGGTGGCCAAAATTTTCCAAGAGACGCCCGATGTGCGAACGTTCCGGCTGGTGCATCCGTCAGGCGGAGACCTTCCTCTCCTTCCCTTTGTGTTCGAACCGGGACAGTTTTTGACCGTCTCAGTCAACATCGACGGCAAAGAGATGAAGCGATCCTATTCCATCGCCTCCTCGCCCTGCCGGCGGACATTGTGCGAGTTGACGGTGAAGCAGACGCCGTCCGGACTGGTGTCGAATTATCTGCATGAGCGGATTCAGGTCGGAGATCTGATCAGCGTCAGCGGGCCGTTCGGAAAATTTACGTTTCGCGGACATGAGGCCCCGAGCGTCGTGCTGATTGCCGGAGGCGTCGGGATCACGCCATTGATGAGCGCGATCCGCTGTCTGACGGATCAGGCCTGGACCGGAGAGATCTTCCTGATCTACGCCTGCAACACCATGCAAGACATTATCTTCCATGAGGAATTGGAGTATCTCGTCCGACGGTACGAGAATTTCCATCTTACGATCACGCTCAGCAAGGAGAGCTCACCCGCATGGACCGGCCCGCGGGGCCATG
>CAZKVY010000172.1:0-3455 GCA_964556305.1 uncultured Nitrospira sp.
CGAACAGGTACCTGTACAAGACTCTCTTGCATCACTTCGCTCAACAACCGTCGATCTTCCAATCCAAGCTCGCGATCCCGCAGGAGATCCGGTCGCTTCAGATAGGTGTTCCGCAACGCTTCCTTGCGACGCCACAGGCGAATCGCCTCGTGGTGCCCCGATACCAACACCTCAGGAACCGCCATCCCGCGCACCTCCGCAGGCCTGGTATAGTGCGGATACTCCAATAATCCCTCGGTAAACGATTCTTCGGCCGCCGACGCCGCATCACCGAGCACGCCGGGGACCAAGCGGGCCGCCGCGTCGATCATCACCAACGCCGCCAGTTCTCCTCCGGTCAACACATAATCGCCGACGGAGATCTCTTCCGGACACAGCGCGACATTCACACGCGCATCCATTCCCTCATAATGCCCGCAGACAAACACCACAACTCGGTCATCCAGCGCAAGAGACTGCGCGATGTCCTGCGTAAACGGCCGTCCCTGGGGAGACGGCATAATCACCCGCAAGGTCGTCTCTGGATGAGAGGCCTGATACCGGGCGCGCAGCGCATCGACCGCCTGCAGGACCGGCTCAGCTTTCATGACCATGCCCGCGCCCCCGCCATACGGGACGTCGTCCGCCGTTTTGTGCCGGTCGAAGGTATAGTCCCGCAGGTTCTGGACACAGACGTCCAGCAGCCCCTTTTCCTGGGCCCGCTTCAGAATACTGTGGCCGAGCACCGGAGCCACCATATCGGGAAACAAGGTCAGAACGGCGCACCGCATCTTACAGATCTCCGAACCCTTCAGGAAGCCGAACGGTCATCACCCGCTTCGCGACATCTACCGACAGGACGATTTGTTTTGCCGCAGGAATCAGCAACTCTTTTCCGTCCTGTCGCACCACGAAAGCCTGGTTATCCGACATGGCCAGAACTTCCTCCAGCTGGCCTAATACCGTTCCGCCTTCATCTTGGACTACCATCCCGATCAGGTCGCATTGATAGTATTGATCGGTCGGCAGCGCCGGCGAGTCTCCACGGGGAACCTGCAAGAGTCCACCGCGAAACTCGGCGATCTGCTCCGGCGTCGTAAACGCTTCGAACCCCATAATCAATGTCGGCCCACCGGACCGGACGTGCGTGACACGAGTCACAAGGCTTTTGCCGCTCGCCGCGACAATCGTCACCTCGCGAAGCGACTCAAATCGCCCGGGCACGTCGCTCAGCGACCGAACCCGCGCTTCGCCACGCACCCCAAAGGATCGTTCGATCCGTCCAATAGTCACCAGCTCTGCCTGATCGAGCGGCGTCATGAGGTCTGATTACTTTTTGCTCTTCTCGTCTTTTCCCGGCTTTTCTGCCTTGGCACTCTTCTCGGTCTCGAACTCCTTCCAGACCCCGTGCCGCTTCAACAGCGTCCGCACCGTCGTCGTAGGCTGCGCGCCATGCCGCAACCATGAGAGCACCCGTTCCGACTTCAGCACCGGCACCGCCGGATTCTTCAGGGGATCGAAAATGCCCAGAATCTCCAAAAATCGGCCATCGCGCGGCTTGCGTGAATCCGCCGCGATAACCCGATACATCGGCCGCTTGTGTCGCCCCGTCCGTGCTAATCGTAAATGAACCGCCACTAGAACCTCCTCAAAATAATGAGCGATCAGCCATCGGCTGGGTCTGCTCGGTTAACATTCTCTTCTTCACCAGTGAATACGTGTGCACACTCTTGCGCCTGCCCGCTCTCACAGTCCCCGAAGCATTTGGGCCAATTGACGACGCCCGCCGGCCCCGCCCGACATCACCTTGGCAATTTTTCGAGCCTGCAAAAACTGCTTGATCAACCGGTTGACCTCTTGCACGCTCGTTCCACTGCCACGCGCAATTCTTTTTTTTCTGCTGCCGTTGATCAGGGTGTGATCGCGCCGTTCACGGCTGGTCATGGAATCGATCATGGCCGCAACCCGCTTCATTTCCTTTTCCGGCAACCCGCTGTTGGCAAGATCTTTCAGCTTTTGTCCGCCCGGCAGCATACCCAGGATCTGTTCAAATGATCCCAACCGATTCATTTGACCCAGTTGCGAGCGGAAGTCTTCCAACGTAAACGTACTGCTCGTCAGTTTCTTTTGGGCGGCTTCGGCCTCTTCCCGCGAAAACGTCTCCTGCGCCTTTTCGATCAACGAAAGGACATCACCCATTCCGAGGATCCGTGAGGCCATTCGATCCGGATGGAAGGGCTCCAGTGCGTCGAGCTTTTCACCCATGCCCAGAAACTTAATCGGCTTCCCGGTCACGGCGCGGATTGAGAGCACGGCACCCCCCCGTGCGTCGCCTTCGACCTTCGTCAGGATCACCCCGGTAAGACCGACCTGCCGGTCGAACTGGCCGGCCATATTGACCGCATCCTGACCGGTCATCGCGTCGGCAACCAGAAGCACCTCATGGGGAGTCACGGCCTGTTTGACCGCTACCAGTTCGGCCATCAATTCGTCATCGACATGCAGCCGACCGCCAGTATCGAGGACGACGAGGTCGTAGCCCTGTTCCTGGGCACGTTCCACCCCGCGCTGGCAAATACGCACCACGTCGGCGCGCGAGGCATCGACTTGATCGAACCGATGAACATCGATACCCAGGTCGTGTCCGAGGCTGGCCAACTGATCGCCTGCAGCAGGGCGACGCGGGTCGGCCGCCACAAGCAACACACGCTTCCCCTGGCTCTTGAATAACCGGGCCAGCTTGCCGGAGGTCGTAGTTTTCCCGGCTCCCTGCAATCCAACCATCATGAGAATCGTTGGCGGCCGGGAGGCGAGACTGATGCCGGACCGCTCACCGCCCATCATGCCGCGGAGTTCGTCCCACACAACTTTGACAACCTGATGACCAGGCGTCAGGCTTTTCAGCACTTCCTGACCGATCGCCTTCTCACGAACGCGATCCAGGAAATCCTTGACGACTTTGAAGTTCACGTCCGCCTCAAGCAGTGCGAGACGGACTTCCTTCAGCGCTTCGGCAATATTCTCCTCAGTGAGCATACCCTGCCCACGAAGCTTCTTGAGGATCCGTTCAAATTTTTCGCTCAGCGCGTCAAGCACCAGTCACCAAAGAAAAAGGCCATCGAAGCCGGGTTCGAGCCAAAGCTCCGATCGCCTCGAAAAACATCAAAAAAATAGCATCGGGCAGTCTATAGAATGGGGGCGCGTGAAGTCAAGATATTCGGCAGGCCCCAGACGCGATGGCCAAGTGGAGCTTACTCTGCATGAGATTTGGTAGAACGGGACAATCCAGGACTCTTTCGGAGAAGCAGGAGCAACCCACTTCCCCTCTTCATCCCTGCATACAGGAGCACAAGTCTATGGAAGATGCTCCGGACAGTAGCAGCACAGTCAGCAATATACAACCATGACGTCATCTGGCATGCATTTTGTTGACATCATTTTACGCTTCCGATATGGTGCCTCAAGTCGGCACATAC
>CAZKVY010000173.1:0-3403 GCA_964556305.1 uncultured Nitrospira sp.
GTTTGGTTGAAATCGTCGAACTGCAGAACCATCCCTGGTTCCTGGCCACGCAGTTTCATCCGGAATACAAGTCGCGGCCGCATCATCCCCATCCCTTGTTTAGTGGATTTGTAGGGGCGGCACTACGGCGCAAGTGCGGCCACTAAACGGGATGCTGAAACTGCCTTTCTGCGGCGTTCTCGACTCGGCACAGTCCTCGACGTAGCTCCGCTACGCCTCCGGCTCTGCCTCGTCTGCGGCCTTGCTGAAAGATCAGTTTGAGCATCCCGCGAATTCAGAAGAGAAGACTATGGCGTACGAAGTTGATCTCGGACAATTTAAGATCGGGGCGGGGCATCGGCCGTTTTTGATCGCGGGACCGTGCGTGATTGAAAGCGAGCAACTTGTCATGGACACGGCGGGGCGCATTGCCGAGATCACCAAAGCGATCGGCATGCCGTACGTCTTCAAGTCGTCCTTCGACAAGGCCAATCGCACCTCCATCACCTCCTTTCGCGGACCGGGATTGGAGAAAGGCTTGGCCGTGCTTGCCAAGGTCAAGCAACAGATCGGTGTGCCGGTATTGACCGACGTTCATTCGGAAGAGCAGGCCACGGAAGCCGGCCAGGTCGTGGACATTCTGCAAATTCCCGCCTTTCTCTGCCGCCAGACCGACCTGCTGATGGCCGCCGCGAAGACGGGCAAAGTCGTCAACATCAAGAAAGGGCAGTTTCTGTCGCCGCCGGAAATGAGCAATGCCGTCAAGAAAGTGGAAGAGTGCGGCAACCGTCGCATCGTGCTGACGGAGCGGGGTTCCTCCTTCGGCTACAACAATCTGGTCGTCGACATGCGCTCATTTCCGATCATGCGCCGGTTCGGCTATCCGGTGGTCTTCGATGCCACCCATAGCGTGCAACTACCCGGCGGGGGTGGCACCAAATCCAGCGGCCAGCGTGAATTCGTCGAACCCCTGGCTTGCGCAGCGGCAGGAGCCGGCTGCGACGGGTTCTTCATGGAAGTGCATCCGGATCCCGATTCCGCCCTGTCCGATGGACCGAACATGGTTCCGCTTCACGCGCTTCACTCACTCCTGGAACGGGTATTACGTATATGCGACGCAGCCGCCACACAGCCGGTCCGATAACAGGCAAGTCCACGACGGCCAAAAGTCGATCCGCGCAAGTCGATGCAAGCGTGCGCGAAGGCATTCGCGTCCTCGATATCGAAGCGCGCGCGGTGCTCGATCTCAAAGCCCGTCTGGATGAGCGATTCGCACGGGCCGTGACGCTGCTGTACGAGTGCCATGGGAAAGTCGTCATTTCCGGCATGGGCAAATCTGGGCTCATCGGGCAGAAAATCGCGGCGACCTTGGCCAGCACCGGGACCCCCTCCTTCTTTTTGCATCCGGCCGAAGGCGTCCACGGCGACCTGGGCATGTTAGCCAAACAGGACGTGCTCATCGCCATTTCAAACAGCGGGGAAACGCAGGAAGTGCTGCAACTGCTGCCCTTCGTCAAACGGCTGAATGTGCCGGTCGTGAGCATGACGGGAAAGATGACCTCGACACTCGCAAAAAACAGCGATGTCACGCTCGATGTGTCGGTCAATGAAGAAGCCTGCCCGCTGGGTCTGGCGCCGACCGCCAGCACGACCGCCACCCTCGCAATGGGTGATGCCCTGGCCGTGGCTTTGCTGCAAAAACGCGGATTCAAGCACGACGATTTCGCACAGTTTCATCCCGGCGGCAGCCTCGGGCGACGACTGCTGGTGAAGGTGCGTGATCTCATGCAGCATGGTGACCACTTGCCGCGCGTGCGCTTCGACGTGTCAGGGGCGGATACGATCCTGGAGATGACGTCGAAGAAACTCGGTCTGACGACGGTGGTCAATGCGAAAGGGGCGCTGTACGGAATCGTGACCGACGGTGACTTGCGACGCTTCATTCAAGCCGGCGGGAATTTCAGCCAGATCACGGCTGGTGACCTGGCCAGCCGTCATCCGAAGACGATCGGGCCGGATGAACTGGCCACGACCGCTGTCGCCATGATGGAGCGTTTCTCCATCACGGCGCTGGTGGTCATCGAGCCGCCGAATCGCCTGGCCGGGGTGGTTCACTTGCATGACCTGCTCAAACACGGCATTGTATAGGAGAATCCCAAGGACACCGGGCGGAAGCGACTATGGCAGAAAACTGGAAAGAAGCAGGACTGGTCCTGATGCGGTCGGCAGGGCGGGAAAGCAACGTCAACCTGCCGAACGTGCTGACGCTTGTCCGGATTCTTTTGATCCCGGTTTTCGTCATGTTGCTGATCGACCCCACGCCGGATCGCGCCCTGGCCGCTGCCATCGTCTTCGTCGTGGCGGCCGTGACGGATCTCCTGGACGGCTACGTGGCCAGGAAAACCGGCCAGATCACGAAGCTCGGGCGACTGTTGGATCCCATTGCCGACAAGCTGCTCGTGTTGTCGGCCTTGATTCTCCTGGTGCAAGTCGATCGCGTCAGCGCACTGGTGGCCATTCTGATCATCGCACGAGAGGTGGCCGTCACCGGCTTGCGGGCGATCGCCGCTTCCGAAGGGTTGATCATGTCGGCCGAGGTCACCGGCAAATACAAAATGGCGTTGCAGGTCATCGCCATCGTCCTTCTGGTGCTTGAAGGCACCGTCGTAGAGACCATCGGCAACCTGCATCTGGCCGGCATCGTCACCCTGTACCTCTCTTTGATCCTCGGATATGTGTCGGGCGCACAATATGTCTGGAGCTTCTGGCGTCAGGTCGGAGCAAAAGGTCTCTAAGTGGACAACCCGGCGGCAGTCACTCGGTGATGGACAGTCCTTGGCTCATCGGTTTGCTCATCCTCTCCGCGTATCTCCTCGGGTCGGTTCCTTTTGGAGTCGTCGTGTCACGCCTGTTGGGCGCCGTTGATCCGCGAACGGCCGGCAGCAAGAATGTCGGCTTCACCAATGTCTTGCGGGTGAGCGGGAAAAAAGCGGGTATCCTGACGCTGCTCGGAGATATTGGAAAAGGCTCATTGGCAGGGTGGGTGGCAACGATGGTGCTGCACCAGGAAGCCGCCATTCTGTGGGTCGCCCTGGCGTCCATCATCGGCCATCTGCATTCGGTGTTTCTTGGATTCAAGGGCGGAAAAGGCGTGGCCACGGCGTTGGGTGCCGCACTGGGTGTCGCTCCATGGGTCGGACTCACTTTAATGGCGCTCTGGATCAGCGCTGTATTGTGGTGGAAGTATTCGTCCGGCGGCGCGCTGTTCGCCTTTGCGATGTTTCCGATTGTGGCGCTGTTCTTCCATCGCTCGTGGACGTTTATCGGATTTGCCTGTGTCGTGAGTCTCATGATTTGGGTGCGGCATAAGGACAATTTGATTCGATTGTGGAGTGGGACAGAATCTCGAATCGGACAGTCTAGT
>CAZKVY010000174.1:0-3361 GCA_964556305.1 uncultured Nitrospira sp.
CCATCATCTGGCGCGACGCGTATAAGTATGAATTCATCAACCAATTGCTGGGAGGAGTGGAGTGGCAGGATCTGAATTTCCTGCTGATCGATCTTCCTCCCGGGACGGGCAATGAGTCGGTCACGACTATCGATCTGCTGGGCGGTGTCAGCGGGGCGGTCATCATTACGACGCCGCAAGAGGTAGCTTTGCTCGATTCCCGCAAGTCCGTCACGTTCTGCAAGGACAGCGAAGTGCCGATTATCGGCATCGTTGAGAACATGAGCGGATTGGAATGCCCCCACTGTCACAAGGAAGTGAATGTCTTCCGCAAGGGCGGCGGAGAAGCCTCGGCCACGGATATGGGCGTCCCCTTCCTGGGCCGGATTCCGCTGGATCCCGATGTCGTGACACAGAGCGATGCCGGCGAGCCATTTGCCCTCTTCAATTCCGACTCGGCGACCGCTCAGGCGTACCATGATATTGCCAACCAGGTGGAAGCCTTCTGTAAAAAAAGCGGGTCGCTCATAAAACTGGCGCCGCGACAGCAACATTGATGGGACGGTGACGCGTGAAATCTGCCGATGCGACAGTCGGATTAACGCCGCTTCATGAGGCCCAGCGTATCGTGCTGGACGCGGCTGCTCCGTTGGGGCTTGAGAAGGTCTCGATTATGGACGCCTTGGGCCGCGTGCTCGGGGAAGATATCATCGCCGAGCGATCGAATCCGCCGTGGGACAATTCCGCGATGGATGGTTTTGCGGTGCGAGCTGAAGACATTGCACAGGAACACGCGATCTCCAAGCCGGTCACGTTGACCGTCATCGAAGATGTGCCGGCAGGGAAGATGCCCACCAAGTCCGTGGGAAAAGGCCAGGCCATTCGGATTATGACGGGGGCGCCCATTCCCGCGGGAGCCGATACCGTCATCAAAGTCGAAGATACCGAACATACGCCCGATTCCGTGCGCGTCTTCAAGCCGGAGACGCGTGGCGCCAACATCCGTCCGCAGGGCGAAGATGTGCAAAAGGGTGACTGCATCATCCCCAAAGGCACGCAGATTCGCTCCGGCGAAGCAGGCATGCTGGCCATTCTGGCGAAGTCTTTCGTGCTGGTGTATCAGCGCCCGCGAGTCGCGATTTTATCAACTGGCGATGAGCTCGCCGATCTTGATGAGCGTTTCAGTGAAGAAAAAATCATCAATTCGAATAGCTACGGCATTGCTGCAGCAGTGCAAGAAGCCGGCGGCGTACCGATCTTGCTGGGCATTGCGCGGGATACTCCCGCCGCGTTGAAAGAGAAGATTTCCCATGGACTGAACGCCGACATTCTCGTGCTGTCCGGCGGGGTGTCGATGGGTGATTACGACTTCACGAAAGCGGTGTTTCGTGACCTGGGCGCGGAGATGAATTTCTGGAAGTTAGCCATCCGGCCGGGCCAGCCGCTGGCCTTCGGGAAGATTCAGGGCAAACTGGCGTTCGGGCTCCCAGGAAATCCTGTGTCCTCGATGGTGACCTTTGAGCAACTCGTTCGTCCGGCGATGTTGAAACTGTCCGGGGCGCGGAGTTACGGGCGTCCGTTGCTTGAGGCGGTCTTTCAGGAGAAATTTTCCAAGCGCACCGACCGCCGTCATTTTCTGCGCGGAGTGTTGTGGCGTGAGGAGGGCGTGTTCAAAGTCAGGACGACCGGCGATCAGGGGTCGGGAATCCTCACCTCCATGGTCAAAGCCAACTGTCTGATCGATATTCCGGTCGAGGTGGAACGTCTCAATCCCGGTGATCCGGTAACCGTGCAACTTCTCAGCGGGTCGGTGTGGCTGGACCAGGCCGCTCCGGCTGCATCTGCCGGCCACCGCCCCTCCTGCTGTTGAAACCGCGAAAGGAACGTTGTCATGCCCGTGCCCATTTTGTCCTTTGTCGGCCGATCCAATAGCGGCAAGACCACGCTGATCGAGCGTGTGATCCCAGAGCTGGTGCGTGCGGGCTATAAGGTGGCGACCGTTAAACATGCCGGGCATGGATTCGATCTGGACACTGAAGGGAAGGACAGCTGGCGGCACAAGCAAGCCGGAGCGAGTAGTGTGGTAATCATTTCGAAAAGTAGTCTGGCGATGTTCGCCGACGTCTCCGATCATATGAATGTGGAGGATGTGCGCGAGCGGTATCTCGACCCATCCTATGACCTGATCCTGGCTGAAGGCTGGCGGAGCGAAGGGTATCCCAAGATCGTCGTCGTACGCGACCAGATCGGCGAGGTGCCGGTCTCACAGGATGGTTTGCTGGCTGTCGTGTCCAACAAACCGGTCCAGACCTCCGTACCGCTGCTTGACCCTGATGATGTGGCGGCGGTGGCGGCGTTGATCATCCGGCATTTCCCCAAACCCCAACGGGATGATGCGTAGAACTCCTGCCATTGTGTTCGGGGCGATCCTGGCCGGCGCAGTGGCTTTCGGGGGAGTTGCGGTTCCGCTGACCAACCATCCGAAATTCTGTGCCAGCTGCCATACCATTCAACCGGCCTATGAGCGCTGGTTGCAATCGTCCCATAAAGAGGTGGAATGCGTGGCCTGTCATGTCAGACCGGGCGTGGCCGGCTGGTTACAGGATAAGGCGTGGCACGGAACCAGGGATGTGGCTATTTATCTCTTCGGCAAACCGACCGAGCCCCACAATCTGCGAGCGCATGTCGATTCAGGCGTGTGTCTGAGTTGCCATCGAAACATCCTCCGAGTGTCGGAGATTGCGACCCGGGATTTGCCCGCACCTGTAAAAGATGTGGGTCTGATCATGAGCCATGGCAAGCACATGGCGGCGTTCGATCAGCGAGGGCAAGGAGAGGGGTGCACCACCTGTCACGCGGCGGTGGTGCATGAACAGCCCATCAAAGGGTATCCGATCGTCATTCCACGCGGGCATGTGTCGACCGATAGCCGGCCCTGGAAGCCCGAGCATCCCGAGGGTTCCGTTTTGCACAAGCGGGCGCAGGCGGATTGCTTCCGATGCCACGATAACAAAACCGAGTATGAAGGTAGAGTGCTGAGCCGGAAGTGCGAAACGTGTCATCTGCCTGAGAAGCTCACGGACTTCTTGTCGTTCTAGCCCACGAAAGCCTCTGCGCATGTCATCGCCGGTGGTCGAAGTACGCAATCTGAACAAACGATTCGGTGAATTCATCGCCGTAGACGGGATTTCCTTCGATATCGGGCGGGGCGAGATCTTAGGGTTGCTGGGGCCCAATGGGGCGGGGAAAACCACGACCTTTCAGATGATGCTGGGGCTGGTCACGCCTACCTCTGGCTCGATCCGGATGTTCGGACTCGACTTGCAAACCAATCGGGAGGCGATTCTTCAGCAGGTGAATTTTTCCTCCACGTACATCTCGT
>CAZKVY010000175.1:0-3338 GCA_964556305.1 uncultured Nitrospira sp.
ATTCACGCGCTTTTATCATCCCTCAGATGTGCTCGGCTTGCCGGTCATGCTGGTCGGAATAGTGGGGCTAGCTGTCAATCTGGTGTGTTTGAAGCTCCTAGCTGGAGGCCGAGAAGCCAGCATCAATATCCGGAGCGCCTACTTAGAGATTCTGAGTGACGCGATCACGTCTATTGGCGTGGTACTCGGAGGAGGTATCATCTGGATGACCGATTGGTATCCCATTGACCCTCTCCTCAGCGTCCTTATTACGTTATTTATAGTGTGGCGAACCTGGCTGTTACTGTCTCAGGCGGTGAATGTACTCATGGAAGGCGTTCCGCCGCATCTCAACGCTGAAGAAGTCGCTAATGCCATGATCGAAGTGGCCGGCGTAAGAGAGGTGCACGAGCTCCATATTTGGAGCATCACCTCTGGCCGAGATGCATTGAGCGCTCATATCATTGTGTCGGCCGGCAAGAATCGAGATAGCGTTCTAGTGGATGTTCAACACATGTTTCCAGAGCGATTCCTCATTGACCATATCACGTTACAGATGATGGAACAACGTGTTGAGTGGATCCAGCCAGATAAGAATTAACAGTCAACCATGTTATGAGAGGGCTGTCTGTGGCTTTACCACTATCAATAGGTTTGTTTGTGCTCGCTGGGGCTTTGTAAAATTGGCGGCGGTTACTTGGTGTGGATATGGTTTCGTCAAGGGAAACGGATCGCCTATGCGCTCTGCGGGGCTCTTGTCCTCATACTGTATGCTATCGTTCCTGCCGTTCAGCGGCTTATTTCGGTCGAGTCTATGCGGCGTATGGAGGAATGTTTATCGTATTATCACTGCTGTGGGGTGGGCATTGGGCCGAAGATGGCCGGATCGGTTTGACGCGATCGGCAAATTGATAACTCATCAATGGTCTGAAGCAGTACGTCTTTCAGATTTCTACGTCAATGGGGTAGGAACGAGTAAATTACAACCATCGGCCCGTCGGCGCGGTGATTTGTGTGCTCAATGCATGCAACCCTGGTGCAATGAAGATGGCGTCCCGAATTCTTCCAAAGGGGGAACCAGGGTTTTTGCTTCTCGATAGAGGTTCTAGCTTTCGCCGCTTAAGACCCTCACTCTTATAACCTACAATCCAATATAGGAATCGCAATACTTTACAAGCGAGCTGGCCGATATGGGGCCTAGTCCAGCGGTTGTCGGGACAACTAGTCGTTTGCCAAGCACCGAAGCGCTTCTTCAAATGGTGATGGAATAAGCAGTGCGGGAGTGAACTACAAAACCTGCGGCAGAAAGCCGCGTCCGGCGGAGGCCAATTTGTGACCGCACTGGCGGCGCTGTATGAGCTGCGAGAGAAAAACGTTTTGGAGCTATCTTACAGCGCAAGCATCGCGACCTGTTTCCCGCTGAATTAGAAGAAGATCACACCGCATATCTCAAAATAGTCAATGATTTAACTCGAAAGCTGATAGCGGCTTCTTTACTGCCTTAATCTTAACACACGTCTCTAAGGAGAGACGGCGGCCGTGACCGAGCTTGTGGCAACTGGAAACAATAAAGTCTTCCGGCCAAACGTCGTGCCCGGGAGGGCAGCCTTTCTCAAGTGACAAAAAGCGGGGCGGCTCAGATGCCCGCCCCGCCCTGCAGTGGGACTGATCGCTTGGTGAGACGAAGCTGAAGCGTGCTGCGATTTGCTGCAGGGAGTGTGGTGCTGCCCCGAAATGCCTCAACACGAATATTAAGTGGAGAGTCTGAATTTTGTTGGGATATCCCTCTAATGTATTGAAATAATAGCTAGGGTATGACGAGGTGTCGATGGGATTCTCTCTGGCACTCCTCTTGCTTTTTCTTCATACGACTTCGGTTAGACTTGACGTGTCTATGACGATTGCCAGAAAATAAGCACGCTTTTGAGCAGGCCTTCCGAAGCTTGGTCACTCGCATGATCCAGCGGGTTAGA
The DNA here is from genome assembly GCA_964556305.1 of uncultured Nitrospira sp. GTDB lineage: Bacteria > Nitrospirota > Nitrospiria > Nitrospirales > Nitrospiraceae > Nitrospira_A. Next base: position 1,953 of record CAZKVY010000175.1, read on the forward strand.
ACGAAATATGCCGCGTTGGTGCTCCTCTTCACCTTCTGTCAGGTGATTGGATCGATGTGTACCTGGTCGGACCTGTCGATGGCAGAAGAAGCCGCAACCATGGCGGAAGAGCACATGGCTTGCCCCATGGATGGGATGATCATGTGTCCGCCGTCAATCACCTCGTCCCCCGAACGCCAACTCAGACAGAGCATCATCGTAATGGATTCTACTTACGCAACGATCTTGCTCAGTCTTGGTGCCGTACTCACAGTTTTCCCGACTCCGACGCAGTGCTCCTGGAGCAACGCCTGCTCAATTGTCCCCCTCTCCATAGACTCTTCCCCGGTGCTCCGGATCTGATCCCACACCTCCAGTGCTTCGGTCGCCGCTCGGCTGTTTCCGCTGAGCGGGCGAATATTTCAGCAAAAAGAGGGGATCTGTCTGTCCCATTCTGTCTCCAAACGTCTCGTCGAGCCAGTTAGATGCAGGACGAATCGACAATGAATGTGAATCAGGGCAAAGCGACCATTATCCGTATAAGTCTTGCTGTCTCACAAGTGCGATAGAGCAGCAAGGTTGTTGCAATTCACCAATGCAGTGAACTGGTTCACCGGCGAGAATGGAGGGCCGTCATGTTGAATGCACGATGGATTTCTATGGTACCTGCGGTCGGTTTGATGCTGGTGTTGTACGGCTGTGCGGAAACTTCCACGCAACGGATGATTAACGCGAACAATCATAACGGTTTAGCCGAATACTACACCCAACAGGCGCAGGAGCTCAGGGGAAAAGCCAAACAGTGGGAGTTCACGGCCGAGTACTACGACAAACATTCAGAGCCGCATGGGAAGACTGAACCAGCTCAGCATGCTGCTCACTGTCGGGCGATCGCTCAAAACTACGTGAAAGCGGCGGAGGAAGCGGATGCGCTGGCTCAAGAACACCGCGCGATGCGGCCGCACGGCATGATTCAGTAAATGGTTTCCCAAAGCCGTTTCATGAGGCGTGGCTCAAGGAGGGCATCATGCGGTGGCCGACCGGGATGGCTGGGGATCGGTGTGGCGCTAGGGCTCTCCGCATGTGCCCATACGATGCCAGCGGATGCGCCAGTGGTGGACCGAGTCCTGGGAGATAAGACGTTGCGGGAGCAACTTGTGGCGCGGGGCTACCCGGTCAGTGTCGCACGCGGATTCATGTCGCGGGCCGCGGCGGTGGAACGCACGCTGGCGACGCTGCGTTTCTTCTGGAACAGCCTGCATGGCCCCGAACCCGAGGCGACCGGCTTCCACGGCTTTTATTATCATCTTCTTGACATGCAGACCGGACGGCGCGCGTGGCAATGCGAGTTCTCGACGGTCGACACCGCGTTTCTGCTGGCCGGCGCATTGACTGCGGCCATGTATT
>CAZKVY010000176.1:0-3316 GCA_964556305.1 uncultured Nitrospira sp.
ACCTCGAACCGCTGGGAACCGGTGACCCTCAGCCGACCAAGAGCGGCTGGCAGGCGATCATCAAGAACGGCAGCGGACCGGATTTCCGGGAATTCGTGCTGTTCTATCATGAAGTCGGCGACGAAGCCTTCCGTCCGTTGAACAAGAAGGGCGACTTCATCCCGCAGCGCGATCCGCTCACCGACGTGTATCGTCCGGTCGCCCGCGCGTTGAACTATCGTAGCGAGCCGTTCGGCGTCGACAACATGCAGACGCAGCACGAATACTTCGGCTTCGAGGATGAGTCGATGGCCTACAGCGCCTATACGTTCGGCGATCCGGCCACGACGATCCCGCGCAGCTACCTCGGTGATCCGGCCAAGTTCCGGCTGGTGCACGGGGGCTCCGAAGTGTTCCACTCGCACCATCCGCACGGCGGATCGATTCGGTGGCCGCGGAGCCCGCGGGCCATCGACGAAATGCCCTTGTGGCATGCGGCGAAGAACGGTCCCGTGAAATATCCCGTGATCCGGACGAAGTCCGATCGCGTCGACGTGGAAGTCATCGGGCCGTCCGAGACCATGGACCTGGAAACGGAGTGCGGATCCGGTCTCTGCCAGCAGTTGGCTGGAGACTTCCTCTTCCACTGCCACGTCGCCCATCACTACATCGCGGGCATGTGGGGATACTGGCGTGTCTACAACACCATTCAACAGGGCGCGAATCACAACGACGTGATGCCGGACCTGCTGGAGCTGCCGGACCGCAAGGGCCGCATCAAGACGGGTGTTACTTCGGACGAGTTGATCGGTAAGACGGTCGATTGGTTCGGCAAGCAGTTCAAGATTATCGAAAAGGGAAAGACCGATTGGAAGGCCGACCCGGCCATCGTGACCGTCAAGGACTGGGTTGAAATGCAATTCCCTCCGCAGGGGCTCCCGGGCCATAAGAAAGATGAGCGTGATCAGACCAGATCCTATGACGCGAGCGTGTTGAATTGGGCCTGGCAGGGTAATCGCGCCATGACCGAGCCTGAGAACACGGTGCCGAATCCGCGGTATCAATCGACCCATCCGGGCGAGCGTTTGCCGATCGTGTTCGAGCCGTTGACCGGCAAGGTGTCCTGGCCGCACTTGAAACCGCATTTCGGTCGCCGCGTGCCGTTCTCGAAGGGCCACAATCCATCCCCCTGGCTGGAGATGATCCATCTCGAGGAGGATGGGCTTCCGAGTTCCTATCCCGCCAAGCCGGGTGAGAACGGACGCTGGAGCCTGTGTCCCGAGAATGCCGGTTCGAAGAAATACAACGTGCATTTTATCCATACGCCGATGATGCTCGCCGACAAACAAGGCGACACGCCGGCCATCACGGATGAAGGCGGGTTGATCTATGTGTTGCACGAAGAGGAAGCGGCCATTCGCAAAAATAACGACCTGAAGTTTCCGTTGGTCGTGCGGTCGAACATCTACGATTGCGTCGATTGGATGTTGACCAGCGAGTGGGATGACGACGACTTTGGGAATTTCCACGCCTCGAAGGTCAATACCCATTGGCACTTTCTGCAGTTCGACAACCAGTCATCTGACGGTGTGATCACCGGCTTCTCGAACGAACAGTCGGTGCGCCCGTTCACCATGCTGGAAAAGAAAACGGATAAGGGTTTGCCGTTGCCCTTGAACACCATTTTAACGAAGGCCGGCAAAAAAGGTGATCGCGTGATCACCCTCAAGAACGCCGCACAGTATCATCCGGGAATCGAGATCCTCATCGGCGCGGACAACGTCGGCGGGAATGAAGTCGGACGGATTCAGTCGATCAAGGGCAACGAGATTACGCTCGTTCGTCCGTTGAAGCACGATCATCCTGTGAAGGATATCGTGACGGTGGAATTCGTCCGGCAGCGTTTCTGGGTGGATTCCGATGTGGGCACGGTGTTCTGGCACGACCATGCGTTGGGCCGGATTACCTGGGGCCACGGCGGATTCGGCACGATGATCGTCGAACCGGTCGGATCGACCTATCACAATCCCAAGACTGGCGCGCCGATCCGTAGCGGTCCGTTGGCGGACATCCGCACCGCGGAGCCTGTGGGCTACGGGGTGAACGGCAGCTTCCGTGAATTAATGGTGCAGTTGAACGACAGCGTGCCGCATACGATCAATATCGTGACGGCGGGCAATCCTCCCGGTCAGCCGGTGGAAATTGCCCTGGAAGCGGGGAAGACGATCTCGTTCCCGATTCCAGACCATATCAAGATGACGCCGATGCCGTTCCTGAACGGCGGTACCCATACGACGGGCGGGAGCTTGAACTTCAGGGCAGAGCCGATCAGCGGACGCCTGAAGGCGAATCCGGATCCGTCGAAGCTCTTCAGCAGCGCCGTGCACGGCGATCCGTACACACCCATGGTGCGAGCCTATCTGGGAGATACGATCGTATTCCGGTTGCTGCAGACCATGACCAACGAAAGCATGGTCTGGACGCTGTCCGGTCATACCTATCTGACTGAGCGGTATGCCGGTGATGCGAACCGGAAGAACTCGATCCATGTCGGTATCGCTGAACGATACGACCTCGTTGTTCCGCAAGCAGGTGGACCGCGCCTGCAGGCGGGTGACTATATCCACTTCAATGGTCGCTCGTCCAAGTTCTCGGAAGGTGCCTGGGGTATCTTGCGCGTTCTCGATAAAGACGTGGCGGATCTGCAGAAGTTGCCTGCCGGGTATAGCGGGCGGAACGTGATTCCAGCGGCGCCGCCGGTGTGCCCGGCCGATGCGCCGGTGAAGAGTTACAACGTATCGGCGATCGATTTCCCGTCCATGAAGTTGAACCCGAAGGCCCCGGACGCTATCGAGGTCGATTTCGAGAGGACGATCCAGATGGTCAACCCCGAAGCCAAGATTTACGTCTTGGATGAGGACGCGGCGACCGTGGCTACCGGTGCGCAACCGATGCCGTTGACGTTGCGCGCGAACGTCGGAGACTGTCTGAAGGTTAAGCTGACCAACAAGATGAAGGAGGGTCGTGCGTCCTTCTCGGCGCTGGGTCTGGCGTTTGATCCGAAGGATTCCCTGGGTGCGAATGTTGGCAACAATCCGGGCGAGCAAACCGTCGCTCCCGGTGAGAGCCGCGTGTACACCTATTATGCCGATCCGTTCATCGGGGAGACCGCGTCTCTGGTGTGGGATTGGGGGAATGTCATGACTAACCCGCGCAATGGGCTCTTTGGCGGTATCGTCATCGGACCCAAGGGGGCGACCTATCGCGATCCGAAGACCGGTGCGGATATTTCCACGAAGAACAGCTGGGTCGCCGATGTGATTGTGGATCGGACGAT
>CAZKVY010000177.1:0-3310 GCA_964556305.1 uncultured Nitrospira sp.
AAGACCTCGACGGATACATCGACACCGACGACTGATGGACCCAAACCGCTGGGCAAGGATGACTTTCTCAAGTTGCTGGTGACGCAGCTTCAACATCAGGACCCCCTGAAGCCGATGGAAAACGAGGCGTTCATCGCTCAGACTGCTCAGTTTTCGCAGTTGGACCAGATGACGAAGATGGTCGCACTAATGGAAAAGAGCGTGGCGCTCCAGGAGACAGCCCAGGGTAAAACAGCGCAGTCCGATACCCCGCCGGTCGCTTAGTGGGCGACTGGTTGTATGGAGCATCGAAAGCCACGTAATGGATCACGGCAATAAGGAGGAGAGATCATGGGCATTTTAACGTCGATGTTCACGGCGGTCACCGGATTGAGTTCCTACGGCAACGCCATGGGCGTGATCGGCAATAATATCGCCAACGTTGGCACGGCTGGATTCAAATCCAGCCGGGCGACCTTTTCAGATCTGGTTTCATCCAGCCTGGCAGGGGGTGGCGCAGGGGCCGCTCAAATCGGTCTCGGTGTTTTTATGAATGACGTCCAGCGCAATTTCTCACAGGGGTCGATGACCACCACGGGCAATACCTTCGACCTTGCGGTCGATGGAAACGGCTTTTATCAGGTCAAGAACCCAGCCGGATCCAGCTTCTACACTCGGGCCGGGCAATTCCAGGTCAACAACCTTGGGCAAGTCGTGGATAGCAGCGGGGCGTTGCTGCAAGGATATCAGGCGGACAGTGTTGGCAACATTACCAGTATCGTGAGCGGCATTACATTGACCTCGAGCGCCGTTCCCCCGATCGCGTCGAGCACGGCCTCAATCCTCGGCAATCTCAACGCTAATGCCACTGCGCCTACGGCGGCCTTCGCCGTGACCGATACCACATCGTACAATTTCTCAACCGGAATGACGTTTTACGATTCCCTGGGCAATTCACATCAGATGCAGTTGTATTTCCGAAAGACGGCCGCCAATGCCTGGGGAGTCTACTCCCAAATCGATGGAGGCGCAGCGACCGCGCAAACCAACATGACCTTCAACGCGAGCGGCGCGGTGACGGCGGGCGGCACGCAGACAGTGACCGCGGCCTTGACCAACGGAGCCACGACGCCGCAAACGCTGACGGTAGACCTGGCCTCACTCACTCAATTCGGCGCCGCTTCCGGTGTCGTGAGTCAAACACAGAACGGCTACGCCTCCGGGACCATGGATCGAATCAGTGTGGACAAGGATGGAAAAGTCGTGGCTCAATTCAGCAACGGGCAAACCCGTGCGTTGGCGCAGGTGGTCTTGGGTCGTTTCATGAATCCCGACGGTTTAGCCGATGTTGGTGACAATCACTTCCTGGAGACCGTGGAGTCCGGTGCGGCGCTGACCGGCGCGCCCAATGTGAACGGATTGGGGAGAGTCCTGTCAGGGACAGTAGAGCAGTCCAATGTGGATCTGGGTAAAGAGTTTGTGGACATGATCATTACGCAGCGGGCATTTCAAGCCAATTCGCGGGCCATCACGACCAGCGATGAAATGCTGCAGGAGCTCGTGAATCTCAAGCGATAACTACGAAGACCCCGGCGCGGTGTACTTACCCGCGCCGGGGCCCAAGTCGGCAATTTCTACCTAGTCATCTCCTCGTCATCGGTCTACGACGGTTTACCCTCCTCGTCAACATTCTGTCGACGGTGGTTACTTCCGCGTCACCAGCGTGACAACGCATGCCTCGCGCAGGCGGCGAACCTTGGCGCAGCAGACGCAGCGACTCCAAATCATTGTCTTATCACACGATCTGACACGTTGTGCGCAATATGCGGCAGGCGAGCTCTATGGCATATGCATTGCACAACTGACCGGCACCGGCAAACACTGTTCGCAGGAGGTTTGTATGTCAGAAGCAGTTGAAGAAAAGGCACCCGCAGCACCGGCTGGGATTCCCATGAAGATGGTCATCATCATCGTCGGAGGGGTATTGGTCCTTGCGCTGGGGGGCGCCTTTGCGATGATGAAAATGATGGGCGGATCCCCCTCCGAGAAGGCGCAGGCCGAAGCCGGGGGAGAAAAAACTTCCGGGCATGGAGCAGCCGAAGAAAAAGGCGGAGGGGAACACGGCGTCGTCGCCGATGCGAGCGCTATCGCCGATCTGGATCCCTTCATCGTCAACCTCGCGGATTCCCCGGAAATTCGGTACCTCAAAGTGACCATGAAAGTGGAAGCGGACAATGCCGGAACGGTCGAGCAGATCAAGGCGCGTACGCCGCAAATTCGCGATGCCATTCTCGTGTTGTTGACCAGCTTGGACTCCGCCACTGCCCGCTCGCCGCAGGGTAAGCACAAGTTGCGCGACGACATCACTGAACGCATCAACGGCCTGTTGCCCAAGAAATCGGTCAAATCGACGTACTTCACGGAATTTGTGATTCAGTAATCGGAGCCGGCTCCAAAGACATCATGGACAAGATACTATCCCAGGAAGAAATCGATGCGTTGATGGGCGGTGTCATGTCCGGCGACGTCGAAACGGAGCCGAAGGAGGAAGAAGCACCCGGCGGTGTCAAAGCCTACAGTCTGACCAGCCAGGAGCGGATCATTCGCGGGCGCATGCCCACGATGGAAATGATCAATGACCGCTTCACGCGCCAACAATCCGTCTCTTGGACGAGCCTTTTGCGGGAGAAAATCGAGTTCAGTGTCCTCGGCACCCAGATCATCAAGTTCGGGGACTTCATTCAGAAGGTCCCCGTGCCGTCTTCATTCAACTTGTTCGCCATGGAACCGTTGCGCGGAAACGGACTCTTCGTCATGGACGCCATGTTGGTGTACCTGATCGTGGATTTCTTTTTCGGCGGAAAAGTGCAGACCCATGTGAAGCCGGAAGGCAGAGAGTTCACGACCATCCAACTTCGGCTGATCAAAAAACTCGTTCAACAAGCACTGGTCGATCTGGAAAAAGCCTGGCACGCGGTCATGCCGGTCAAGCTTAACTATCTGCGCTCGGAGAGTAACCCGCAGTTTGCCATGGTGGTCACCACGTCGGAAATCGTCGTGGTCGTCACGTTACAGGTGCATCTCGGCGACATTACGCGTGAAATGTTCATCGCGTATCCCTATTCCATGCTCGAGCCGATCAAAGAAAAACTGTATTCCGGCCTGTTTGCCGACAACGTGGAGCAGGACAGCAGCTGGGGCAGCCGGTTTAAGGATTCGTTGCAAGAATGCGACGTCGCCGTGGCGGTTCAACTCGGGACGGCAAAAATCAACGTGCAGGACTTGATGAACTTTAGTCCCGGCGATGTGTTGATGCTGGATCAACATCCGG
>CAZKVY010000178.1:0-3278 GCA_964556305.1 uncultured Nitrospira sp.
GTGCGCCCGGAGGGACTTGAACCCCCAACCCTCGGATCCGAAGTCCGATGCTCTATCCAATTGAGCTACGGGCGCGCGTGGCGATTAAAACCATGTTACTGAAGGGATGTCAAGAAATGCCCGCGGTGAGTTGGAGAATGCGTTCGGCCACCTCTGCCGTAGATACGCCGTCGGTCGAAACTACGTGAGTGGCGGCCGCCTGGTACTTGGGCGTCCGCTCGGCTAAGACGTCACGGATTTCTTCCGTGAAGGATTTCGTGCCGGTAAGCGACGGCCGCTGCGTATCGCCCCCGATCCGGCGTGTAATCGTTTCCACTGTCGCGGTAAGCCAGACCAACGTGCCGTTCTTTTGCAACACCGCCACATTCTCCGGCCGGAGAATGGCACCACCACCGGTATCGATGATCAAACGATCCTGCGCCGCAAAATCCCGACAGACGGCCGATTCCAAATCCCGAAAATGACCCCACCCGAATTGTTTGACGATTTCAGGCACGGGGAGATTCGCGCGCTTCACGATCTCGGCATCGGTCGAGACGACCGTACGCCCGAGTTTGCGGGCGAGAACTTTGCCGACCGTGCTCTTGCCGGTCCCGCGATACCCGATCAACACCAGATTCATAGGAATTTCCAGGAAGGACAGGATGAAGCCGCTGCCCAGGCCTGCCCGAAGAGAGGGGCCGATTCGTTAGACAAAACGTGACTCCAGCACATGACGCATGATATCGACCGGAGCCGGCCGGTTCGTCCACAACTCGAATTGCAGCACCGCTTGGTTGAGGAACATCTCCAATCCTGAAATCGTCCGGCACCCGCCGGCCTTCGCTTCCTGGAGGAGCTTGGTTTCGCGCGGGTTGTAGACGATATCCATCACCGTCAGTTCCGGCCTGAACAGATTGGCCGGGACGCAGGATTCTCCCACCTTCGGCGACATGCCGACCGGCGTACAGTGAATCAACGTACGGACATGTGGCACCCAATTGCGGAGCATGTCCAGCGTCAACGGCCCGTCTTCGATGGGTACTCCCGTCTTGTCACGCAAGTCCTTCACCAGCTTCTGCCGTTCCGCTTCTTCGATCCCGAGAATGGTCAGCCCCGCGAGACCCGTCCCCGTGGCTAGCGCAAACGCAATGGCGCGAGCGGCTCCGCCGGAACCCAGGATCAACACCCGATGCCCGTCGAGCAGTGCCCCACCCTCTTTCAACGCGCGCAGAGCTCCTGACGCATCCGTATTGTAGCCTTTGAGTTTACCCTCTTCGGCGACGATGGTATTGATCGCCCCAATGTGCTTGGCCGTGGGTTCCACCTCGTCCAGGAACGGAATGGCCGCCACCTTGTGTGGAATCGTCACGCTAAAGCCCCGCGCATTGCCCAAGGCCCGTATGCCTTTCAGCGCATCGCCAAGGGATTCCACGCGAAAGGCCAGATAGACGAGATCCAGCCCCATTTTCTGAAAGGCGGCATTGTGGATCGCCGGCGACAGCGAATGCTCGACCGGGTTCCCGATGATGCCGCACCATTGAGTGTGAGGTGTGATGTCCATACGCGATGATCCTGCTTCGTGCGCGATGATTCCCACGCCGTGGCCGGCGAGAGAAGCTGCTGTCTATCCTTTGCTGATCGTCATGCCCCCATCGATGGGGAAAGTCTGCCCGGTCACCCAGGTCGCCTCATCGGAAGCCAGGTACAGCACCATCTTGGCGACTTCCTCCGGCTTGCCGGGACGACGGATGGCATACTGCGCCATGATGGGTTCCAGGCTGACAGGATCCGCCATTAAGGGCGCCGCCATCGGCGTATCGACCAAACCGGGATTCACCGCATTGCACCGGATATTGTCTTGCCCGTAGTCGACGGCCACGGATCTGGTCAAGGCATCCAACCCGCCTTTTGATGCGGCATAGGCGGGCAGCCCGCGAATCCCGATCAAACTCGCCACGGTGGAAATATTGATGATCGAGCCACCGCCAGCCTTGATCAACTCCGGAAGCGCCGCCCGCGTCATCCGGAATACGCCCGTCAAATTGATGTCCAACACCTTCGCCCAGATGGCATCGTCCGTCTCGTGAAGCCGCTTGCCGAAGTCGCCGATTCCGGCATTGTTCACCAGAATGTGCACCTTGCCGAACGTCCGCGTGGTCTGCGCCACCACGTCCTGCACATGGGCTTCATCCGTCACGGACCCGGCGACCGCCAGCGCTCGCCCTCCATTCACTCCGATGCCCTTGACGACGCGGTCAAGTTCCTCTTTCCGGCGACCGGTGACGACGACGTGCGCCCCTTCATCCGCAAACAACTTGGCGATGGCTTCGCCGATTCCCGCATTGCCACCGGTAATGATGGCCACTTTCCCCTGTAACCGATTCATGCCTATGCGTCCTCCCCCTCGTGCTGCTCGTGGTCCCTCTCGGCCTGCTCCTCGGGGTCGACGGTCTTGGTTGGACGTGACCACCAACCCTCTTCAACCTTCCTCGCCACGGTCAAGAACCCCGAGTGCGCGACCATCCGATGATCCGGGCGGACACTACGCCCTTGGATTGACCAGGTCCGCAGCAGGGTCTCAAAGGTTTCAATATTGCCGAAGACCGACGTGCGCTCCAGCGCATCGACGGTTTGCATCACCTGCGGCACCGTGGGCACAAAGCTCAGATAAATGCCGCCGGACCGTAACACCTTCGCCGCATGTGGCACCACCTGCCAGGGCTCCGGCAAATCCAGCACCAGGCGATCAAACGGACGGCCATCTTCGAGGATGTCGATGCCTTCATAGGCGTTCTTCCTCATGGGCATCAAAGTGGACACCGGCCCCATGTAGCGTTCGATATTCGTCAAGGCCGTGCGGGCGAAATCATCGCGAGCCTCATAGGTCACCACCAGCCCGGTAGGGCCCACGGCGCGTAACAAGGCCATCGTGAGCGCTCCGGAGCCGGTTCCCGCCTCGAACACCCGCGCGCCGGGATACACGTCCGCCCACATGGGAATCAATGACAAATCTTTGGGATACAACACCTGCGCCCCGCGGGGCATCTTGAGGACATACTCTCCGAACGTCGGCCGCAACGCCAGGAAGCGCTTGCCTTTCGACAGCGTCACGATCGACCCGTCGGGCTTGCCAATCAACTCATCGTGCGTAATCGTCTCGCCACTGAAGTGATAGGTATCTCCAGCCTTCAAAGTCAGGGCGTACTGGCGGCCCTTCTTATCGACCAGGTGAACGCGTTCCCCGTTTTGTAGTTGTGACATAGGTCGGCATTCTAGGAGATGACCGACGCGTTTTC
>CAZKVY010000179.1:0-3261 GCA_964556305.1 uncultured Nitrospira sp.
GTCGGAATCTTAGCCCCTGCCTATTTTTAATAGCAAGCGCACAAAGGACCTAGGGCTTTAGTCCCGATAGTCCTAGAAAGTGAATACTGTCCAGCAGTTATGAGCGGCCGCCGATTGTCACTATTCACGGGGTTTGTTTGTGGTCTTCGAGCGGGATGCCGATGAAACATCGGGGGAGGAATGATCATGTGTGGAGGCGGGTCTCATCTGACTTGCCGGAGTTCTGAGGCCGGACGGTGGAGATCCGCCACCGATATCCCACTCCGAGGCCATGAGTGTGGATGGTTGAACCTTCGTTCGGCGGGGCATTTGAGTGTTGATGCGTCGTTTCTCCATTCCCATGAGGTTCCCCGTCCGATTCTGTTCCGCGATGGTATACGGCCGCGACTTCACGATACCATCCAGAGGCACCTGAATCAAACTCTGGCGCCCGGACAGTTTCTTGACAACCCCTTGCTCTTTGCTAAGGTTGCTACAGACAACCCTCCTGGATGTGATCAATATGAGGACATTACCTATGCGCGCCAGCCTGACCATCCTTTCCTGCAGCTTAGTGGCTGTAACGGCCGTCCCTGCTTACGCTCAGAATGCGCAGAGTGTGCGATTGGGTGAGGCAGCGCTGACCTATGCCGCCGGGTCAATTCGACAGGACATGCCAATCGAAGGCGTCATCAATGTCATTACCGGCGACAACCAACTGTCAGGCAACCGGATGATGCTGGGATGGTCTGGGACAGATACCCTGTATCTTAAACTGAAAAATCCAGGCGAAGCGGCGCTGGGTGACCTGTATACCGTATATCGGCGGTCCCGCAAGGTGTTTCATCCCATTACGAAGCAGTATCTCGGTTATGTGATCAATCGAGTCGGTGTCGTGAAAGTCGTTCAGCTGGATTCGGTGCTGGTGGGAGTGCAGATTGTCCGATCGTATGCACCACTTTCACCCGGTGACCCGGTCATGCGCTTTACGCCACCTTCTGCCGAGGAAATCAGGGAGATTGCCTCTTCCGGGCCACTTGTCGAAAGTATGATCGTCGAGTTACAGGCAGATAAACACATGTCGCTCGTATCACAAGGCAATGTGGTGTATCTCGATAAGGGACAAGATGAGGGCCTCCGGTCCGGAGACTACATGGAAGTGTTTCGTACAGGCGGCGGCCTTCCCGAACGAAAAATCGGCGAAGTGAAGGTGCTTGCGACAGAACCTCACACGGCCACTGCCGTGTTGTCTCAGGCATCGGCCCGCGCCTTGGTTGGAGATCGTCTTCGTTCCAAACATGGCTTGCCAGCGAAGGCCATGGAGGCTGGCGGCGGCGAGGTTGATCTTCAAACGGCCACCGCGCAGCCTGTGCTGGTTTCGAAGGCGGATGTTTCCGTCGCTGATGCAAGTGACGCCCGTTCGACCGGCAAAGTGAAAGTCGAGCGTGCGGGCGGAACGAAGAGACTCAACCTTGATGATTTGGCGGATCAGTTGGAGTATGAGTCCGGGGAAATCAAGGTGAAACCCGCAGGAGTCCCCATCCTTGAGAAGCTGACCGAGTATTTGACGACGACGGCCGGCGGTCAGCAGATTCGTGTCGAAGGTCACTCCGATAACATGGAAATCGGGCCGTCCTTGAAGGGCGTCTTTCCCACCAACTGGGAATTGTCCAAGGCCCGCGCTGCAGAGATCGTACGCTATTTGATCGAGAAGGGTGGCATGGATTCCGCGAAGCTGTCTGCCGTGGGCTATGGAGCGAGCCGCCCGGTTGCCAGCAACGGAACCGAAGAGGGACGTAAGAAAAACCGCCGCATTGAAGTCGTACTTGAGTCGCTCGAAGAGGTAGCCCCCGCGCAACCAGTGAAAGCACCGGCTGGCGACAAGCAGTTGGGGGCGTCACAGTTCACCTACCACCAGCTAGATTCGGCACAGGTGAACCCCATCGGCGTGCCGGTGTCGGAGACGCCGTCTGGACCGGCTCCGTTGGATACGACGACCGATCGTGCGACGGTAGTCCCTAATGACGGGGTGCCTGCCTCTCCCGCTGACGGGAATCCACCATCGCCTGCTCCTGGCTCGTAGTCGCGATGACGGCTGGTCTTCTGTAATAGGCCGGCCGTCGTCCCCTGCGCTCTTCTCCGCTCGTCTCCCTATCTAGGATCGTGTTCTTTACTCCTGACTGGTCGCGTCTCTCTCACCAGTCGTCATTGTCGCTCCAGTCCGGTGTTGTTAGAATGCCGCATGCTCGACCCATGCTCGCAGGCGGCTCCGTCGGTGGTTGCTTCGCCTTTTCCTGCGTATGTTGACGTGGTATTGCCACGTCGGCTTCACCGTCCGTTCACCTATACGATCCCGTCCGAACTCAAAGGCCGGGTCGTGATCGGACGCTCCGTGGTCGTGCCCTTCGGCTCTCAAGACCTTCAAGGTCTCGTCATTGCGGTATATCATCGGCTTCCTCCCGGCGCACCAGAAAAAGGCCTCAAAGCTATCCGTTCGCTTGGCGCGGCGTCGCCGGACCACCTGTTGACCACCGATCAAATCGGGCTCAGTCACTGGGTTGCGGAACGGTACGCCGCACCCTGGGGGCAATGTATCAAGCTCGTGCTGCCCCCCGATGATCGGGAAGGGCGCTCTCAGCCTCGATATGTGCCGACAGCGCAAGGCCTCGCGAGTCCCTCGCCTGTCGATGCGTTGGGAGAAACCGAAATAGACCTGCTCGCACGCGTACGCCGACGTCCCAAAGGCATCATGGCGACGACTCTTCTGAAAGGCGACAAGCCCCGCACGACCCTCGCCTTGGAGGCGCTGCTCCAAAAAGGGTTGGTAGTCCGTTGTGACGAACCGGTAGCCCCAAGAACCCTCAGCTCCGCACAGCAACAGGGCCGGCCGCCTGGAGGCGCACTCCCAATTGAGCCGCTGGGGATGCTTGATTCTCTGGGATTGCCTCCCCCGGAAGCGATGCCGTGGCCGGCTCTTCTGGAACGGACGCTTGCGAAGGAGACCTTCACCCCCATACTGGTTCACGGGAACCACACCACGACACGGTGGTGCCTGGCCCAGGCAGCCCAAGCTACCATCCGCCGCGGGAGGCGTGTGTTGATCCTCACGGGTGATGTCGAGAATGCCTGTCGATTGGCAGGATCTCTGGCGTCGGCAGGCGAACGTCCGATGCTCTTGCACAGCGGCCTATCGATGAAAGCGCGCGCGGCGGTCTGGAGGGCGGCGCAAGATGGCTCGGCCATGATCCTTATCGGCACCCGCATGGCGGTCTTCGCGCCCCT
>CAZKVY010000180.1:0-3031 GCA_964556305.1 uncultured Nitrospira sp.
GTGAAGAAAGCGATTCTTGCGCTCGCCGATGGAACCTGGTTTGAAGGCCGAGCTTTGGGAGCTGAAGGGGAGACCGGCGGCGAGGTCGTGTTCAATACGGCCATGACCGGCTATCAGGAAGTGCTGACCGATCCCTCGTATCGCGGGCAGATCGTTACCATGACCGCTCCCCAGATCGGCAACTACGGCGTGACACCGGAAGACATCGAGTCCACGCGCATTTGGGCGGAAGGCTTTGTGGTGAAAGAAGCCAGCCGGATGTCCAGCAACTGGCGCAGCAAGGGAACGCTACAGGACTACTTACAGGCAGCGAATATCGTGGCAATCGAGGGCATCGATACCAGAGCCCTCACCAGACATCTGCGGGAGCGAGGTGCACAACAGGGCGTAATTTCTCACATCGATCTCGATCCGCACCGCGTGGCTGAAAAAGCCCGGCAGGCACCGGGCATCATCGGGCGAGACCTGGCCGCCACGGTAACGTGTCCTAGCCGGTATCCGTGGAAGGAAGGCACGGGCGAGTGGGCGCCGAAGATCACCATGCCGGAACAGGGCACCGTGCAAGCCACGCAAAAAACCTGGCGCGTCGTCGCCTATGATTTCGGCGTCAAACACAATATTCTGCGGCGCCTGGTGGATGTCGGCTGCGAGGTGACCGTCGTGCCCGCCTCGACTCCGGCGAGGGACGTGTTGGCCCTGAATCCGCAGGGGGTATTTCTCTCCAACGGTCCCGGCGACCCTGAAGGCGTACCTTATGCCATGACGGCGCTGCGTGATCTGATCGGCCGCGTGCCGATTTTCGGCATCTGCCTGGGGCATCAGCTGCTCGGCTTGGCGCTGGGATTCTCCACGTATAAACTGAAGTTCGGCCATCATGGCGCCAATCATCCGGTCATCGACCTGCGCACGAGAAAAGTCGAAATCACATCCCAGAATCACAACTTTGCCGTGCGGTTCCCCGGCGGGACGCCGGTCCTGGGACAGGATCTCCCGGTCGTAGACACGCCCTTCGGTCGCGTGCAATTGACGCACACCAGCCTGAACGACGGATCCGTCGAAGGCATGCGCTGTCTGGATCGTCCCGTCTTTTCGGTGCAATACCATCCCGAAGCGTCTCCTGGTCCCCATGACTCCGCCTACCTGTTTGAACAATTTGTCGCATTGATGGAGACACACCATGCCTAGTCCCTGGCAGCTTTCGACCGCTCTAATTGTGCTGGCCCTGGCATTGATGCAAGCCGCCTGCGTCACGATCAATCTCCCGCCCGGCCCCGGTGCTCTGGAAGAACACAAGGTCAGCGGCACCGGCAAAGACAAGGTGCTGTTGATGGATGTGTCGGGCGTGATCAGCTCGGAAAACAAGGACGGGTTCTATTCCTCGCCGGGCATGCTCGCGACTGTGAAGGAGGAATTGGAGCGGGCCGCAAAAGACGAGCGCGTCAAGGCGATCGTCCTCCGGATCAACAGCCCGGGAGGGACCGTCACGGCGTCCGACATCATTTATCACGAACTCAAAAAATTTAAGACCAGCCGCAAACTTCCGATCGTGGCGTCCATCATGGATGTGGGCGCATCCGGCGGGTACTACATCGCCGCGGCAGCCGACAGCGTCCTCGCTCACCCCTCATCGGTCACCGGCAGCATCGGCGTCATCATGCTGACTGTGAACGCCAGGGGATTGCTCGAGAAAGTCGGCGTGGAAACGAATGCCGTCACTTCTGGTCCGCGCAAGGACATGGGGTCGCCGTTCCGCGCGATGCTGCCGGAAGAACGAGCAATTTTCCAAGGTGTGATCGACGGCTTCTACCAGCGATTTCTTCAGGTCGTGCAAGAAGGCCGCCCGGGGTTGAACGGCGAGACCATCAAGAAACTGGCCGACGGCCGGATTTATTCCGGGGAACAGGCCAAGGCCTCGGGGCTGGTTGATGACATCGGATACCTCGACGATGCGATTGAGTTGGCCAAGAAAAAAGCCGGATTGACCGACGCGAAGGTCGTGACCTACCGCCGGCCTGGCGAATATCAGAACAATGTCTATTCGCGGCTGGTCGCGCCGGCACCCAGCCTCGCCAGCCTGGCGAACATCGATCTGCTTTCGGTTGTGCGAGGCGGGTCTCCGCAATTCATGTATCTGTGGATGCCGTGAGCCGGTGAGTTGCTTCCGCCGCCTGGTGCTGATTGAATGGAGTGGACGTGATGTATCCCTCAGACCGACATTCAATCGAAACGCTACTCAATACGCCGATCGGGCGCCGCTCGGCTCTCGCCCTCGGTGCGCGCGCGGCCTCGCTGCTGGCCACGACCATGGGGCTTGGCGCGGCGACGGGCTTGTTGCAATCGCTCGGGGGATGTCAAAGGGCACCCGGCACGGCGCGCGACCAATTTATCTATCTGTCGGAAGAAAAGGAAATGGCGATGGGCCTCTCGGCCTTCCGGGAAGTACTTCGGCAAGCGCCCTTGAGCGACAACGCGGAGCTCAACGAGATGGTGCACCGGGTGGGCAACCGCATCGCCAAGGCGGCGAACAAACCGGAATACCAATGGGAATTCGCCGTCATTCAGGACGATCGCACCATCAACGCCTTTGCGCTGCCCGGTGGCAAGGTTGCGGTATTCACCGGCATTTTGAAAGTGACCAAGAACGAAGATGGGCTGGCGACCGTCATGGGTCATGAGGTGGCGCATGCCCTGCAGCGGCATGGAGCGGAGCGGATGAGTCGCGGCATTCTCGAACAGATCGGACAACTGGCCGCTTTGGGCGCCGGCGCGGCCGTGGGTCGACCGGATGCGGCCATGGCCGCGATGACCGTGTATGGTGTCGGCGTCTCCTTACCTTTCGACCGCCGCCAGGAATCGGAAGCGGATTTGATCGGTCTGCGCCTGATGGCCGAGGCAGGATATGACCCGCGCGAAGCGGTGTCGTTCTGGGAACGGATGAGCGGGTGTCCGCGCGCCATGATCAACAAGCTGTGTTTTCGCTCGCAGCAGGCGATTCCGGAATTCCTCTCGACGCATCCATCCGATGTCACCC
>CAZKVY010000181.1:0-2978 GCA_964556305.1 uncultured Nitrospira sp.
CATACGGATCTGCTCGGGGAGACATTGGAGCAGATTGCGGTCGAGAAGGCGGGACTCATCAAACCGCTTACCCCGGTCCTGTGCGGGCCCATGACCAAGGGTTCTCGCGCCGTGATCGAATCCCGAGCCGCAGAGCTCAAAGCACCGGTGTTGTGGAGCGGACAAGACTACGATATGACGGACTTCGTCCGAACCGGTTGTACAGGGACCTGCACGCTGACGGTCGGTTCGTCCATTTTCTCCACGGTCTCGATCCCGTCGCCGGCCTCTTTTACGGCGGTCAACGCGTCACAGGCGCTGACGGCCTACGACGTTCTGCGGCGCCGGGGACTGGTGCCTGAAATCGGCGCGCGAGAGATCGGAAGGTTGTTCAGTGAGATGGAGCTTGCATCCTGCTGTGAAGTCTTTCCAGGCGCACCGACCGTCGTGCTTGACAGCGCTCACAATCCCCCGGCGGCGGCGCAGCTGGTTGCAAACCTCCGCTGTGCATTCGAGGGGCGTCGCAGCGTATGGGTCGTCTCCCTTTCCCGCGAGCAACAGTGGGAGCACATGCTTCGCTTCTTTTCCGGTTCGGGAGCGGACCGAATAATCGTTACCAGTTACCCACTTGAGCTGGCCGTCGATGCGCAGACAATTACGGAGCGATGGCGGAACTACTCTTCCGCGGCAGCGGAAATCGTCGAGAACCCTGATGTCGCATTCAGACGCGCTCTGCAGGCGGCCGGTCCACAGGGACTCGTGGTCGTGACCGGATCGCCTCAGCTGGGAGGCTATTGCCGACCGCTGGCCAAAACGTTTGTGACCGAACTCCCTACACGCTCCTAGGTGCACAGTCGATTCGACATTGTTCGTGGTGAGCGTCGGTGCACGGAGATCCGCCGAATGTGTGCGGTTGCACCATCCCGAATGGCTGTGCTGCATTGCACAAGGAGCCTGTATCGCAGGAACCGCGATTCTACGGTCGATTTTCAGCGATCGTGTGCCAGCACCACGCAGTTCATTCTGGAATTCAATTTGCATTCACTTCGCTCGTATAGAGGGGAGCGGATGGTCCGATACCCTTGCTGCTTAAGGGAGGTTCTTTGATGGCACAACATGTGGTCACGATGCTTCCGGGAGAAGGTACGGGTCCTGAGATTTGCGAAGCGGTGCGGCTGGTCATCGACGCAAGCGGCGTCGATATCAAATGGGAATACGAAGAGATCGGATTAGGCTGTTTGGAGAAGTACGGCACCTTGCTCCCGGACAAGACCATCGAGAACATCGCCAAGAACAAGGTCGCGCTCAAGGGGCCCACGACCACGCCGATCGGAACGGGGCACAAAAGCGCGAACGTGACGCTCCGCAAGGTGTTCGATTTGTTCGCCAACGTTCGACCGGCGAAGTTGATTCCGGTGTTGAAACGCCCGTGGGACAAGATTGATATCATCAATTTCCGTGAGAACACGGAAGACTGCTATGCGGCCATCGAGCATATGGTGTCCGATGAGGTGGCGCAGTGTTTGAAAGTCATCACCTGGCCGGGGTCCTACCGGATCGCCGATTTTGCATTCCAGTGGGCGAGGGCCAATGGCCGGAAGAAGGTCTACTGCGTGCATAAGGCCAACATCATGAAGATGACGGACGGCCTGTTTCTCGATGCATTCAGGGAAGCGGCGAAGAAATATCCTGAGATCGAGATCGGGGATGTCATTGTGGACAATTGCTGCATGCAGCTGGTGAGAAACCCGGCCCAATTCGACTGCCTGGTCCTGCCGAACTTGTATGGCGATATCCTGACGGATCTGTGCGCGGGACTCGTGGGGGGGCTGGGATTCGCTCCCGGCGCCAATATCGGCGACAACTGTTCGATCTTCGAGGCGGTTCACGGGTCCGCGCCGAAGTATGCTGGCATGAAGAAGGTGAATCCTTCGGCGGTGTTGGTGTCAGGAATCATGATGTTGCGATGGTTGAAAGAGACGGCGGCGGCAGACCGTATCGAAAAGGCCATGTTCGCTGTCCTGGACGAACGGAAACATGTCACCTACGACGTCGGAGGCACTGCGACGACCGACGAATATGCCCGGGCCATCGTCGACAAAATGCATGCACAGAACTGAGATCCCACAACCAAATCGCGAAGGGGGAGTCGCTCATGGCAACGACGTTTTCGGAACCACCGAAAAAGACCAAGAAGAAAAAAGAGATTCGGCTCGTGGGTGTAGATATGTACATCATCACCGAGAAGGGTATTCCAAACTTCCCGGACGGGGAGTTCGGACCATTTAAATGCGAATTCATTTCGAATCGCGGAACAAAAGTCTGGCCAGGCTTCGTCAGTCCAGACCTGATGATGGTGAACTGGTATCGCTGCCGGTTTATGGCCACTCAAGATGTCCAGGATGCGGATATTGATACGTTCCTGGTGACCTTGACCAAAAAAGGGTGGTGGTGGTCGGCGGCACAAAAGCTGTGGACTCACGACGGAGAGGCCGCATATAGCAAAGCGTACTGAATAGGCTGGATGTCTCGGGGTGCGCCGTCATGCGCACCCCGAGGCGATCATGGGTCTGCGGCGTCCCAGGGGCCGAGGTGACACGCCAGAAGTGTTGCATTGGCGAGCCGCTCTATTGGTACGTTGACCGAGAAATCGATATCGTAGATACAGTGTCGAACGATCTCACCGGGACGACCGCTATGACGCCACCCGCAGGGAGTTTCCCCGGACGGGTGGCCCGTCTTGATGCCCGTCCGAGCCAAGATCGATCATCCTCTCGCCGGTAGACGCCGCATGAGTGACGAGTAGTAGACCATGGCAAGCATGAATCCGAACAAAGTCGATGTTGAATATGCCGTGATGTTGGCGATCTTGAACTTTCACACCGAGTTCATGAAGTCTAACTATGCGCATGTCCGGGTTCAAATGTCCCCGGCTGAAATTGATGTGACCCTTACGAGACAGGGATCCGTTCCCGCTGAAATGAGATTGGCTCGATCCG
>CAZKVY010000182.1:0-2968 GCA_964556305.1 uncultured Nitrospira sp.
GATGGCTTGTGGTCGCGCTCCTGCTCGCGGCGGGCTGCGGGCAGTCTGAGCAGCCTCCTCGAGGCGGAGAGGCTCTGTCGGTGACGGCCGTTCAGCCCGCCCTCCAGCTGGCCATGATCGAGGTGAAGAGCAGCCAGGTCCCGGTGACGGTCGAGGTGACCGGGCAGGTGACGGCGGTCTATCAAGCCACATTGGCCAGCCGCATACAGGGTACCATCGACAGTCTGCTGGTCCGCGAAGGCAGCATCGTACGCAAGGGGCAGACCTTGATGGTGCTCGACAATCGTGACTTGCAGGCCGAGTTATCCCGGGTGACGGCTGAGCTCGACAATGCCAAAGCGCACCAGACCCGGATGGAGGACCTCTACCGGAAGGATGCGGTGTCCAAGCAGGAGTTGGAGAATGCCACGCGCGGGCTGCGGGTGGCCGAAGCCGCTCGCAAGGCGGTCCTGGCGCAGTTGAGTTACACGATCGTGAAAGCGCCGTTCGATGGGGTGATCACGGAGAAGAAGGTTGAGATGGGGGAACTGGCGTCCCCCGGGCAGCCGCTGCTCAAGATGGAAGATCCCCAACAACTCCGCCTGGAAGCGACCGTGGCCGAAAGCGATGTGCGGGTTGTGTCGGTCGGGTCGCCAGTCCCGGTCGTGATCGATGCGTTGGGCGCCGATCCCCTCAAGGGGAAGGTGTCGCAGATTCTTCCTGCCGGCGATCCGCAAACCCATACCTTCACGATGAAGGTGGACCTTCCCAGAACGGGCGGGCTCAAGTCGGGAATGTTCGGTCGGCTCCGCCTGGAAAAAGGTATGAGTACGACGCTGCTCCTCCCGAAGTCCGCCTTCATCGAGCGGGGTGAGCTAGCCAGCCTGTTCGTGGTCGGAAGCGACCGGGTGGCTCGTCTTCGATGGGTCAAGATCGGCCGTACGCTGGAGCACGGGGTTGAAGTCCTCTCCGGCGTGGACGCCGGTGAGCGAGTCATCGTGGAGGGGGCCAAGGGCAGGGACGGCGCGTTGGTACAGGATATGACGGCAGTGGCATCGCCGCCTCAGGGATCGTGACTCGCCCACGGAGCCATACCTCATGGCGTATGACAGCACGACAAAAGGCTGATCTGTAGGATGATGTGACATCACATGCACATGCTATAAGCCATATGGTACCAGCCCCCCCACATGCCCCGGCCCCCCTCGGCTTGAGCGGTCGCCTCGCAGCGTTGTTTGTCGGCAGTAAACTTACCCCGTTGATCATCATCGCCAGCCTCCTCCTCGGCCTATTCGCTATCCTCTTAACTCCGCGCGAAGAAGAGCCGCAGATCGTGGTGCCCATGGCAGACGTCTGGCTGCCGTTCCCGGGGGCTTCCGCGAAGGTCGTGGAAGAACAGGTCACTAAGCCTATCGAACGCAAGCTCTCTGAAATTAAAACGGTCGAATATCTGTATTCGGTTTCGCGTCCCGGCGGAGCGCTCATCATCGTGCGGTTCTATGTCGGTGAACCGATGGAGCAAAGTCTGGTGGACCTGTATGACAAGTTGATGTCCAACCAGGATCTGTTGCCGCCCGGCGCTGCCCCGTTTCAAGTCAAGCCGCGAGACGTCAATGATGTTCCGATCGTCACTCTGACGCTGTCGAGCGAGCGATACACGGATTTCCAGTTGCGCCAGTTAGGAGATCAGGTGTTGGAGGACGCGAAAAGAGTCCCCGGCACGGCGAGTGGCTTTGTGGTAGGCGGGCGTGGTCGGGAATTGCGTGTGCAGATTGATCCGACGCGCCTGAAAGCCTACGGTCTCACGCCCTTGCGGGTGGCGAGCGTCATTCAAGGAGAAAATCTCGCGTTGCCCACCGGCCGCTTTGAAAGCCGAAACGAAAGTTTCCTCGTCGAGACGGGCCGGTTCATCCGTTCAAAGGACGATCTTGATGGAGTCGTGGTCGGCGTCAATGAGCAACGGCCGGTGTATCTTCGCCAAGTGGCGGAGGTGATCGACGGCCCCAGCGAAACGAATCAGTACGTGTGGTTTGGCGAAGGTGCGAGAGGTGGTTCTTCCTCCGCGGCGGAAGTGCCCGCCGTCACCGTGGCCATCGCCAAACAAGCGGGTACCAATGCGGTAACAGTCGCGCAGGGCGTCATTCGAAAAGTCGAGGAACTCAAAGGAAGCCTGATTCCAGACGATGTGCGGGTGACGGTCACGCGTGATTACGGAGAAACCGCCGATGAAAAGGCCAACGAGCTGCTCTGGCATCTCCTGATCGCCGTGGTTGCCGTCGTAGTGTTTCTCGGACTGACACTGGGGTTTCGACCCGCGTTCGTTGTCTCCATTGCGATTCCTTTGACACTGGCATTGACGCTGTTCATATCCATGCTCATCGGCTACAGCATCAACCGCGTCACGCTGTTTGCGTTGATCTTTTCCATCGGCATACTCGTGGATGACGCCATCGTGGTGGTGGAGAACACCTACCGGCACCTCACGCTCCGGCTCCTCCCGCATCGCGAGGCCTCGCTGTTTGCCGTCGACGAGGTCGGCAACCCGACGATCCTTGCCACCCTGACGGTCATTGCCGCGCTTCTGCCCATGGCGTTTGTGTCGGGTTTGATGGGTCCTTACATGCGGCCCATCCCGGTGAATGCGTCGATTGCCATGTTCGTGTCTCTGCTCGTCGCGTTCATTGTCATCCCCTGGTTCTGCCAGACCTGTTACCGGCCCGGTGTCCAGATGGCCGGGGTCGATCACGAATCGTTCGAGGGCAGCCGCAGTTATCTCCTCTATCAACGGCTCCTGGCTCCGGTGTTGTCGCATCCGGTCCTGGCCTATCTTGTGTTGGCGGTCATCGCGCTGTTGCTGGTCGGCTCGGTTGCGCTGTTTTATACCCGGGCGGTGGTGGTGAAGATGCTGCCGTTCGACAACAAGAGCTAGCTGCAGCTGGTGATCGATATGCCTGAGGGCACGACTCTGGAGTAAACAGCCCGGGTGACA
>CAZKVY010000183.1:0-2871 GCA_964556305.1 uncultured Nitrospira sp.
ACGGCCTGGGGTGTGGATGAAGGTCGTTGGGTGGTGCCGGATCCGAAAACAGGAGAGCGTCAGCCCTATGTCTCGCCACAGGCCTATCGTCAGGACTTGCAGAAGATGGCATCCGCGAAGGCCGATCGGCTGATGAAAGCGGAAGAGCAGGATGCGAAGGGACTTTCGGGCAGCGCGGTTGATGTGGCCACGTCCGCAATGAAATCTCTCGAAAAACTGAGTGCCGCTGCGGCGTGGATGAAGTTCTTGCAAGCAGGCGACAAGGCGGCCCGGGAGCGGGCCGAGCAGCGGGGCGATACGATCACGGCGCGTTCCGATTCGACGTTCACCCAGGCGAATGCCCTGATGTATTACGAGTTCGCCGGCTCCCCCAAGTCAAAAGACAAACTGGCGCAGGTGAAGAAGAAGATGGAAGAGTCCAGCCGTGCGTTGGAAAAGTCCGGTGAGAAAGTGAAGGGAGCCTTCGCGGAGCAGAGTCAGGCGGAGCAGAAGCAATTCGACAAAAAGAAAGCGGACCTCGAAAAAGAACTCGGATTCTAGCCATGGCCCCAGGCTTTCCCCGCCGTTCATTGTCGCTTGAACGGAGGGTTCACCTCGGCTATCCCGTCTTCGGTACGATGGAAATCATGCCGTTCGTTTCAAGGATCGCATACTTGATTTGGTCCATCCGCTCCAAACCATGCTTTTCCCGCGCGGCCGCGAGGATATCCCGTTCATCCACGCGCGCCCGGTGCATGAGTTCCTTCAACGGCCGACCTTGATCGACCAGGATCAACGGCAGTCCATCCAGATACCGCTCCATCGCAGGAAATCGCTGCTTCAGATAGGACAAGGCAATATCGAGCCCGACCAGTGTGAGGATGACGAGGAAGCCGTTCGTGACAGAGTAATCATTCCCGATCATGGCATTTTGCGTCGCCTCGCTGATGATCAAGAGGAGCACGAAGTCGAAGTTCGTGATACTGCCGAGGGTACGACGACCGGCAATGCGAAAAAGAATCAGGAGGAACAGATACACCACGAGACCTCGTACAATGGCGTCCATGGGTGTCTCCTTCTATGGCCATACGAACTGCGTCACGGCGAGTGCCTCGTCATCGTCGACCTTGACGCTGCCATGCACGGTTCCGACTGCTTGGAATTGAATCGATAACGTAACCGTGAACCGACTGCCGTCGGTCTGCAAGACGAATGTCCGGCCTCCGTCGTGCGCCTCCGCCCGGAGCGGCACCGGGGATATGGATGTTAGCTGCAGTGCGTCAAGGTACTCCTGATCCAGCCATACACGGACGACTCCGTTCCCGCTCTTCCGTGGATGGAGCGTCAACCGTACCGCGCTGGCGCTTTCAACGCGCGCAAACCGGTCATAATGAATTGAGAATCCTCCATCCGCAGTCCGCTGCGTCACGGAGGCGAGCGGGTGATGCCCGAAGAGACCGAGCAGTGCGGCCAGGATGCAGCCTGCAATCAAGACTTGCCCGATACGTTCCAAGCGCCATTGGCGATATTGGAATGGCAGATCCTGTTCTATGTGGATGTTCTTGTCCAAGATCGTGATGGTCCTAGACTCTTAATCATGGCTGAGTCTGCCAGGTATTAAAAATAGGAGTAACCCTAGCGCTAGTGAAGGGGCCGATCCGCGCCCTTGCCCTTTACTCATCAGCCTCTTCTTCCCTGAACTTACGCCAGGGCTTCTCCTAGTCCTTCACTACGCGGAAAACCGCTATTCTCCACTCTACTGAGTACGTCGTAGGGAGATCTTACAGACGACTCGCTAACGGGAGGGTAGGACATGTCGAAATTGTTCACATATGTGTGCGTGGTATTGGCTGTGGTTGGAATGAGGAGTCAGGTTGGAAGGGCCGACGAAGGCTCCCACAAAGGCTCCCCCAATAGTCACCACCAGGAGCTGCAAGGGGTGGTGGTGGAGAAGGGCGGAGCGCTTGCGGTGAAGGTTCCCAACGGCGCAACGTATCAGCTCAATGAGAACCGTGCCGAGCGTCATGGTCATGCATTGCCGAAAGCCGGCGACGAAGTCACCGTGGTCATTGATGAAAACAACATGGTGCTGGAAGTGCATCCCAAGGGCACGGAAGGCAAGCATCGGTTTGTCACCGGTGAAGTCGTGTCGATCGGCACAATGCAAAATGAGATGACATTAAAGACTGCGAAGGGGGAGCAGAAGTTTCCGCTGGAGAAACAGGTGCTCTCAGCCTCCATCAAGGATGGCGCGCGGGTACGGGCGGAGCTGAACGAAGCCGGTCACATCATCGATGTGCATCCGGAAAAATCCGGCGCTCATTGATGCGTGGGTGACAGAATTAGTGAAGTGGAAACCGGGCTGCGGAAAGCCGCAGCCCGGCCTTTTTGTGGAAACTGCTTAGTGGGTCGCGACACTCTGCCGCTCTTCAAACGTGCCCGTTCCGCAGCCCAACCCTCCGTACATCATCCCGAAGAAGCCGCAGTAGGCACCGGCCTTGAACGCCCAGCTCGCGCGCGTGGCCTTCTCGATCCGGCCTTCATTCATCAGGAACGTCACATATTGTGAACCGAGCGGAAGTATGGCGGGGAGGGGAACAATGACGACATAGAGAACCAGTCCAGACCATCGCAAACCATCGGTCTTGTAGATCCATTCTTCCTTGCCGGCGTCAAGCGATTCCACCCGATCTGGCTCGCCCCACTGTGCGCGGAGGTCGGTGGCTGTCTTCAGTGTCCCTTGGGGTTGGCCGTTGCGCACGTCGAGCACACCTCTCGTTCGATCAATTTTTGGATGGTCGCTGGATTCAGTACGACTCCCCAGCGTCCAGGCTCCGAAACCGACGCATCCCTGCAGCAGCAAGGCCCCGGCCATCCAGATCACAACCTGTC
>CAZKVY010000184.1:0-2800 GCA_964556305.1 uncultured Nitrospira sp.
CTCTTGTTTGAACGGTTCCTCAATCCCGGGCGTCACGATCCGCCCGACATCGACGTGGACTTTCCCTGGGACGAACGGCCCGCCATTCTGGAGTGGGTGTTCAAACAGTATGGGCATCAGCACGTGGCGATGGTGGCCAATCAGAATACCCTCGCCACCCGTGCCGCCTTGCGCGAGATCGCGAAGGTCTATGGCCTGCCTGGTGGTGAGATCGGCAAAGCGTTGAACTTTCTCGATCGACGAGCGGACTTCGTTGAGGTACAGCCAGGCATGACGGTGAAGGACTGGGCGCGTGATGTCTGCAGGGCCCTGAACCTCAGAAATCCATGGCCGGAGATCCTCTATTGGTCGACGCAATTGGACGGCCACTTCAGGAATCTGGGGCTCCATCCTGGCGGCATCGTGTTGGTTCCAGATGAAATCCGACGCTATGTCCCCGTCGAGATCTCGGCCTCCAATCTGCCAGTCATCCAATGGGAGAAGGATCAGACAGAAGACGCGGGTCTCGTGAAGATCGATCTCTTGGGCAATCGGTCGCTCGCCGTCATCCGTGACGCCATCGCAGCCGTCGCCCGCAACACCGGACGCGTCATCGATTATGCGACATGGGACCCGATCACTGATCCGGCCAGCAATGATCTAATTCGGCGCGGTGAGACGATGGGCTGTTTCTACGTGGAATCTCCCGCGACCAGGCTCTTACTCAAGAAGCTCTGGGGCGGGATGCCGCCAGACAGACGAGCCGTTGCGGATGTCTTTGAATATCTTGTGGTGGTGTCGTCGATCATCCGGCCTGCCGCAAATGTGTTCGCCGATGAGTTTGTTCGTCGGGCGCACGGACAGCGCTATCGCTCACCGCATCCGCTCCTGGATGAAGTTCTCCAAGAAACACACGGCATCATGGTCTACCAAGAAGATGTGATGAAGGTGGCGGTCGCACTGGGTGGCTTCTCGGTCGAAGACGGCGACCAGCTGAGAAAGGTCTTGAGCAAGAAACATAAGGAACGACAGCTCCGTGACTATCAGCGGCAGTTCTATCAGGGAGCGACAATCCGTGGTGTCCAACAGCACGCGATCGATGCCATCTGGGCCATGACTATGAGCTTCGCGGGCTATAGTTTCTGTAAGCCGCATAGCGCCAGCTATGCCCAGGTGAGTTTCAAATCGGCTTACCTCAGAGCACACTATCCAGCGGAGTTCATCGCCGCAGTCGTGAGTAATCAAGGTGGGTACTATTCAGCCTTCGCGTATCTGTCGGAGGGACGACGGATGGGCCTCTCCATCCTGCCGCCGGATATCAACGTGAGTGTATGGGCCTATAGTGGATCGGGAACCGACGTTCGAGTGGGACTGATGCAGATCAAGTCGCTACAAGAAGATCTCGTCAATCAGATCATTGTGGAGCGAGAAACGAATGGTCCGTACCGATCGCTGTCAGATTTCCTCAGTCGCGTGAAGCTGGACTACGCCCAAGCCAAATTGTTGATCAAGGCCGGATGTTTGGATTCGATTGCTGGAGAACTCACCAGACCGGCGTTGCTCTGGCGCGTGTTTGCCGCGCAAGCGACTAAACCTCCGAGCTCCATCTCCATCCCCATCCCCACGGAGTATTCAGCCCAGAAGAATCTGCAGCACGAGCTCGCCCTCTTTGGCTTTCCTCTGCGCTGCCATCCGCTGGATCTGTTCAACGAGGCGCTTGCTGGTACCCGCCGCATTCTTGCGAAGGATTTAGATCAGTATGTGGGGAAAGAAGTCACCATGATTGGGTGGCTCATCACGGAAAAGATTGTCTCCACGAAGAAAGGTGAGCCGATGGAATTCATGACCCTGGAGGATCAGACTAGAATGTATGATGCTACCCTGTTTCCCAACATCTATCGGCACTACTGTCATCTGCTCGCGACGAATCAAGCCTATGTGCTGACCGGCCTGGTCGAAGAGCACTTCTCGACCGTCACGGTCACCGTGAAAACCCTACAACTCCTACCCATCGATGGAATCCCGGCATCGAGTGAGCCTCTTGAGGAGCTACGCATGTAGCCGGTACACTCTCGCCCCATGCCTCTCTCACCGTGGTTCGCTTCGGCACCTCAACCTGGACATACGAAGGCTGGCGAGGTCAGGTCTACCTGAAGAAGTACGCAAAAGCCACCTTTGCACGGGAATGTCTGGGTGAGTATTGCCAGTATCTCTATAATGGTGAACCACTCTTTCGCACGGTTGGCAATGACTCCACCTTCTACCGACCACCAACCGCGAACCAACTTCGGCACTATCTCAATCAGATCCCGGAAGACTTTGAGATGTGCTTCAAGGTGTGGGAGGAGATCACGATTCCCACCTTCGCGAAGCAAGCTCGATATGGCACGAAAGCTGGACAGCCGAATCCACGCTTCCTTGATGCGAAGCTATTCAATGATCTGGTGTTAACTCCTTATCGAGAAGCGAGGTTTGAATCGCACACCGGCCCATTCCTCTTTGAGTTTCAACGCCACGGGATGTACAGCAACGAGTTCTGCTCGCGACTGGATTCTTTCTTGAGCCAACTCCCCAAGGACTTTCGTTATGCGATTGAAATCAGGAACGCGAGCTTGCTGGGTCCTGGCTATCGCAAGGTCTTAGAGAGTCACGGCGTTGCGCACGTCTACAACCATTGGTCCTATATGCCTGCGCTGGCTCAACAGCATGAACGGATGGAGCAACACTTCACGGCGCCCTTCACCGTCCTGCGCCTCCTGACGCCGCTCAAGATGTCCTATGAAGCGGCGAAGAAGCGGGCAGAGCCGTATACAAAGATAGT
>CAZKVY010000185.1:0-2797 GCA_964556305.1 uncultured Nitrospira sp.
GCTCCACGGTCCCGCGTAAGACATCGGACACCTTCTTCGTATGGGCCTGGATCACCCTAGAGAGTTCGGTGATAACTTCGACCCGAAAGGCTGCCCGGTTTTGAGGGGAAGTATTCAAGACCTTGGCAATCTGGTTCAAGTTTCTCCCCAAGGCGAGGAGTTGCTGATTTGACCGGGCTAAGGTCTCCAATTCCGGCTGTCCGACCTGCGGCTGCCCAGTCAACTTGGTGCGCACCATCGCCACCAGCCATTTCGTCGGCACGTAGCCTTCGTGACCGGCCATCTTCTTCAGGGCAGCGAGCTCTGAGGTCGTCAGGTTCAGTTCGATGCGAGCGGTCGCTCGTTCTGGCTTCGACGTGACGCGCGCCCGAGGCGCAGAAGCCCGCGTTCCTCTCCGGTCCATCGCCTGCCGAACGGCGTTACGCAGGGCATGACTCGGCGTGATCCCATGGGCCTGACACCAGGCCTGCCAGGGTGCTTTCAGGTCACCCAAATCCACCGTGACCGTAGTCGTGCGTTTCGCCCGCTGCTTCATCAGAATACCTGCATCAACCCCAATTTGAGACGTCCCACGCCCATCCCCGACCTGTGTCTGATTCTGCTCACCGGATGGTCAACAGGCATGGGCAGCAAGAATACGATAAACCCATAATGTAAGACAACTACGGGCAACAGCCATATCCTGCAACCTCTTAAAATCGGTCTTACACCATGCCTACGACGATCCGAATATAAGACCACCGGTCAACCGTTCGCACTGGGTAAAGGACGCCAGAAGTGGGCCCTGGATCGGCCGTTCGGTGGGCCCTCCGGCAAGCGAAACAGGCTGGCATGAGGAGTCGGGTGGTCCAGTTTCCAACCATTCGGGGGGCCCGATTTGAGGGGGGATCTCTTCCTGTTATCCTGTGACAGAGAACCCCTCATATGTTGTTGCGGGCATAACCATGCGCATGACCGGGACGAACACTCTTCGATGCCTTTTGGCCATCTGCTTGATGAGCGGGCTCGTGGCCTGTGGCAGCCTGGCCAATTGCTTCAATAGTGGGTTCGCTCCCGTCGCCTGTGGCGGCGGGTATCGCGAGAGTGACGTGTCTTCCCTATCGCAGCCCATGGCCACCTCAGCGGAAGGTCGCTGGACGGGCACGACTCCCACCGGCCGCACCGTCGCTGGACTAGTCCTGGAGGACGGCTCGTATTGGCTATTCTATTCGGCAAAAGACCAGCCCAACATCCTGGCTGGACTCATTCAGGGAACTGGCACGTCACACTCCGGCTCCTTCGGGTCCTCGAACACGAGGGATTTCAATCTGGAAGGCGCCGGCATTCGCGCAGCGACCATGCGTGGCAGCTATGTGCCGAGCAAGAGCTTTGACGGGACGATCGCCTACGCCACTGGCGACACCGAGAGCTTCACGAGTACATACGACGGGAACTCTGTGACGGCACCAAACCTGACTTTGGTGACCGGAACCTATGTGGGGCTGCGTGCCGACAACTACCAGGTCACACTGATCGTTTATGCAGCCGGGACACTTTCCGGACATTCCACAGATGGATGCAGCATTGCTGGAAGCTTGTCTCCTCGTGTGAAGGGCAATGTGTTGTACACCTCGATGACATTGGAAGGTGGCGCATGTCGCCAGAGAACCGAGACGCTCACGGGGGTGGCCTTGTACGATGCCGCGACACAACGGCTGTACAGTGCGGCACTCAACAATGCCAGGACCACCAGCTCTCTCTTTCTTGGCATGAAGCGGTAAGCCTCAACAGTTCGATGTTCTGTCTTAGGGTATTCATTTTGATGGGGCATGATGTGATCACATCATGCCCCTGAAAGGATCGACAAGATTACGGGGACAGAACCTCTCGAACTGCGGTAGAGGCAAAGAATCCCTGATCCTTTAGATTGGCAAACCAGCTCTCGGCGAACTCCTTCAAGTCCTGTTTGAGTGAGGGCACGACGTGCGTACGTCTGCCCGTCTCGTCATACTGATAGACCTCCTGAACGATCCCCAGGTAGTCATTCCGGAACGACACCGGTTCGGCTGCCATGCCATCTGGCACATTGTGAAACAGAAACACGATGTCGGGATCGCGCATGAGGTCGCCGTTCTGTTCGCCGTACTGGCATAAGGACACAAGCCGGTGTCCGTCTCCACTGGATCCAATCTCCTCGACTGAGAGTGGCATGTAGCCGGACACCGCGATACGGACGGCATGGACGCCGCCGAGCAGCTGATCGAGATACTTCGCAAATTCCTGATAACTGTTCATTGTCTAGTTTCCTTTCTTCAGATGCAGGAAGCCCCCGACCGAAGGCCGGAGGCTTCCCGTGACGGTCAGCGGTCCGACCGCTCCGCGATCCAGCGTGTCGCCTGTTGGGCGACGACGATCAGCGCATCAAGGTCCGCAACTCCGAAGGAGTCGGAATTCTTCCAGACTCCATCCTGGCCTTTGTACGAGCGAGCCACGGTCACGTTGTAGAACGGACCGTTCATGCCCTCGTTCTTCCAGATGCTCGCCTTGATGCGGCTGCATCGAAGCGTGGTGACCGGCTGGGGTTTCTTGTCTTGAGGTGCCATAGTGTTGTCTCCTTGAGTTAGAGTTGATGTGTTGGCCTCTCACGAGGCAGTGGAGGCCACACAGCGACGACAAAGGAGACAGAGAGGCCGCCGCTCCTGGCGGGCCGGCGGGCGCGAAGCGGAGGAATGCCCGTGAAAAGGAGCCGCCTCAGAGGCGGCGCGCGGGCATGATCGACGCAGCCCGCCGGTGGAAAGCCAGGGCGACGGCCGGATGC
>CAZKVY010000186.1:0-2699 GCA_964556305.1 uncultured Nitrospira sp.
GATCCTCGATCTCGAGTTGGCCATCCCGCGAAATGTAGGTGAGGTTGTTCGAGATCCCCTTCATCCCTTTCGGCGCTCTGA
This sequence comes from uncultured Nitrospira sp., assembly GCA_964556305.1. GTDB lineage: Bacteria > Nitrospirota > Nitrospiria > Nitrospirales > Nitrospiraceae > Nitrospira_A. The sequence goes on from CAZKVY010000186.1 coordinate 82, forward strand.
CGAGTTTCACCACGACTTGCGGTGCACGGCGGACCATAGCTTGTAATTTTCGCCTCACATAGTTCGCGCGAGCCTGTGACGTGCTCAGCCGTCCGCCGGTACTCGCGAACTTGGCGGAACTCAGACGACCATTCCTGCTGCAACGCGGTCGTGGGAGGGTCTCCGTTGAGACATTGAAGAGCCGACTCCCCCACTCATCCAATTTCTGATCAATCTGGCTGCCTGTCGAACTCATGGGATGTGCCAGCGCTCCACGGTCCCGCGTAAGACATCGGACACCTTCTTGGTATGGGCCTGGATCACGCGAGCGAGTTCGGTAACGACTTCGACCCGAAAGGCTGTCCGATTTTGAGGAACGGTATTCAAGACTTTCGCGATCTGGTTCAGGTTCCTTCCCAAGGCGAGGAGTTGTTGGTTCGAGCGGGTCAATCGTTCCAACTCCGGCTGTCCGACATGCGGTTGCCCAGTCAATTTGGTGCGAATCATCGCCACCACCCATTTCGTCGGCACATAGCCTTCGTGACCGGCCATCTTCTTCAGTGCCGCCAATTCAGATGTCGTGAGATGCACCTCCATGCGGGCGGTGGCTCGTTCTCTTCGCCGACTGACGCGCAGCCGAGGCGGAGGAGCCTGGGTCGCCTTTCGATCCATGGCCTGCCGAACGGCATTCCGCAGAGCATGGCTCGGGGTGACGCCGTGGTCCTGACACCAGGCCTGCCAAGGCGCTTTCAGGTCACCAAGATCCACCGTGATCGTGGTCGTGCGTTTCGCCCGCTGCCCCATCAGAATACCTGCATCAACCCTAGTTGAGACGTCCCACGCCCATCCCCGACCTGTGTCCGATTCTGCTCACCGGATGGTCAACAGGCATGGGCAACAAGAATACGATAAACCCATAATGTAAGACAACTACGGGCAATAGCCATATCCTGCAACCTCTTAAAATCCGTCTTACACCATGCCTACGATGAGACGGATCTAAGACGACCGGTCAACCGTTCGGGCTGGCTCAGGACGCCAGAAATGGGCCGCAGATCGGCCGGTCAGTGGCGCCTCCGGCCAGCCGGGCATCCCGACATCGTCAGTCGGCTGATCGGGTTTTTAGCCATTCGGAGGGTCCCGATTTGAGGGGGGATCTCTTCCTGTTATCCTGTGACAGGGAACCCCTCATACGTTGTTGCGGGCATAACCATGCACATGACCTGGACGAACAATCTTCGATGCCTTTTGGCACTCGGCATGATGAGTGGGCTCGTGGCCTGTGGCAGTTTCGCCAATTGCTTCAATAGTGGGTTCGCTCCCGTCGCCTGTGGCGGCGGGTATGGCGCCAGCGACGTGTCTTCCCTATCGCAGCCCATGGCCACCTCAGCGGAAGGTCGCTGGACGGGCGTGACTCCCACAGGCCGCACCGTCGCTGGGCTCGTCCTCGACGACGGGTCGTATTGGCTGTTCTATTCGACAAAGAACAATCCCAATATCCTGACCGGACTCATTCAAGGAACAGGTACGTCACACTCCGGCTCCTTCGGGTCCTCGAATACGAGGGATTTCAATCTGGAAGGTGCCGGTATTCGCTCAGCGACAATGAATGGCAGCTATGTGCCGAACAAGAGCTTTGGCGGGACGATCGCCTACTTCGATGGAGACACAGAGAGCTTTACGAGTACGTACGATGGGGACTCTGAGTCGGCCCCGAATATGCCTCTGGTAGCCGGGACCTATTCAGGACTCCATGCCGACAACCACACGATCACATTGAGTGTGGATGCAGCCGGAACGCTGTCCGGTCATTCGACAGATGGATGCACCGTTGCGGGGACCTTGTCTCCTCGGGGAAAGGGAAACGTCTTTCATACCTCGGTGACATTCGGAGGTGGCGCCTGTCGCCAGGGAACTGAGACGCTCACGGGGGTGGCCTTCTACGGTGCCGCGACCCACCGGCTGTACATTGCCGCCCTCAACCATGCCCGGACCACCAGCTATCTCTTTCTCGGCGTGAAGCAGTAAGCCTCACCGGTTCCATGTTCTGTCAGGGTTTTCTTTTTGACGGGCACATGTCCTGGTCAGATCATGCCCCTGAAAGGATCGACGAGATTACGGAGACAGAATCTCTCGAACCGCAGTAGAGGCAAAGAATCCCTGATCCTTCAGAGTGGCAAACCAGCTCTCGGCAAACTCCTTCAACTCCTGTTTTAGCGAGGGCACGACGTGCGTACGTCTGCCCGTCTCGTCATACCGATAGACCTCCTGCACGATCCCCAGGTAGTCGTTCCGGAACGACACCGGTTCGGCTGCCATGCCATCGGGTACATTGTGAAACAGAAACACGATATCGGGATCTCGCACGAGGTCGCCGTTCTGTTCGCCGTAATGGCATAAGGACACCAGCCGGTATCCGTCTCCACTGGATCCAATCTCCTCGACCGAGAGTGGCATGTAGCCCGGCACGGTGATCCGCACCGCGCGTGCATCGTTGAGCAAGTGATTCAAATCCGTCGCAAAGGCTTGATACAGTTTCATGATCCGGTTCCTTTCTTGACGTGAAGGAAGCCCCCGACCCGAGGGCCGGAGGCTTCCCGTGACGGTCAGCGGTCCGACCGCTCCGCGATCCAGCGTGT
>CAZKVY010000187.1:0-2651 GCA_964556305.1 uncultured Nitrospira sp.
CAAGCGCCACGAACCTGTGGTCGAGGGTCCGCTGCGGCGTCAATCGTCTCCTACTGTCTTGGCATCACGCACGTGGATCCGATCAAACACCATCTCTTCTTTGAACGGTTTCTCAATCTCGGTCGTCACGATCCACCGGACATCGACATTGATTTCCCGTGGGATGAGCGACCGAAGATTCTCGAATGGGTCTTCGCGCACTATGGGCACCAACACGCGGCCATGGTCGCCAATCAGAACACCCTCGCCTCTCGTGCCGCCTTGCGGGAGATCGCGAAGGTCTATGGCCTGCCTGCCGGAGAGATCGGCAAGGCGTTGAACTTTCTCGATCGACGAGCGGACTTTGTCGCTGTGCAGCAAGGAATGACCGTGCAAGACTGGGCCCGTGATGTCTGCAGGGCGTTGAATCTCAGACACCCCTGGCCGGAGATTCTTTACTGGTCCACGCAATTGGACGGGTACTTCCGGAATCTGGGACTCCATCCCGGTGGCGTCGTATTGGTCCCCGATGAGATCCGACGCTATGTACCGGTTGAGATCTCCGCTTCAAATCTCCCAGTGATTCAGTGGGAGAAGGATCAGACGGAAGAGGCTGGGTTGGTCAAAATCGACCTGTTAGGCAATCGCTCGCTCGCCGTCATCCGTGACGCCATCGCGGCAGTCACCCGAAACACTGGCCGAGTCATCGACTATGCGACATGGGACCCGATTAGTGATCCAGCCACGAATGATCTCATTCGCAGCGGCGAGACGATGGGTTGCTTCTATGTGGAATCGCCTGCGACGAGACTGTTACTCAAAAAGCTCTGGGCCGGGATGCCCCCGGAACGACGCGCCGTCGCCGATGTCTTTGAATATCTCGTAGTGGTGTCGTCGATCATCCGCCCCGCTGCAAATGTGTTCGCCGATGAATTCGTGCGTCGAGCCCATGGGCAGCGATATCAGTCGCTTCATCCGCTGCTCGATGAGGTCCTCGCGGAGACGCACGGCATCATGGTGTATCAAGAAGATGTCATGAAAGTGGCGGTCGCCTTGGGTGGATTCTCGGTTGAAGACGGCGACCAGCTTAGGAAGGTGTTGAGCAAGAAACATAAGGCACGACAGCTCCACGATTATCAGCGGCAGTTCTATGAGGGAGCGACGATTCGTGGTGTCAAACAGCACGTGATTGATTCGATATGGGCCATGATCAGGAGCTTCGCGGGCTATAGTTTCTGTAAGCCGCATAGTGCGAGCTATGCGCAAGTGAGTTTCAAGTCTGCCTATCGCCGAGCGCACTATCCAGCGGAGTTCATCGCCGCAGTCGTGAGCAATCGCGGCGGGTACTATTCAGCCTTCGCCTATCTGTCGGAGGGGCGACGGATGGGCTTGACCATCCTACCGCCGGACATCAACGCGAGTGGATGGGCCTACAGCGGATCAGGCAAAACGGTTCGGGTCGGGTTCATGCAGATCAAAGGCCTTCAAGAAGACCTCGCCAAACAGATTGTTGCTGAGCGTGAGATGCATGGTCCCTACCGATCGCTGTCGGATGCTCTGCGACGCCTGGAGCTAGACTATGCCCAAGCCAAATTATTGATCAAAGCCGGCTGCTTGGATTCGATTGCCGGTGAACTGACCAGACCGGCACTATTGTGGCGCGTCTTAACCGCGCAGGCGACTAAGCCACCCAGCTTCATTCCGATCCCAGCCGAGTACTCAGCCCAGAAGAGGCTGCATCATGAACTCACCCTCTTCGGCTTTCCGCTCCACTGTCACCCACTCGATCTGTTTACGGAGCTACTGGCTGCGACCACACGCATAGTCGCGAAGGACTTAGCTCAGTATGTGGGAAAAGAAGTGACCCTCATCGGTTGGCTTCTTACGGAGAAGATCGTCGCCACCAAGAAAGGTGAGCCGATGGAGTTTATGACGCTGGAGGATCAGACCGGGATATATGTTGCCACCGTGTTTCCCAATATTTACCGGCAATATTGTCATCTGTTCGCAACGAACCAAGCCTATGTGGTGACAGGCTTGGTCGAAGAGCATTTTTCGACCGTCACGGTCACCGTGAGAACGCTACAACTCCTGACCACCGGTGGAGTCCCGACATCGAGTGAGCCTCTTGAGGAGCTAAGCGTGTAGCCAGTACACTCCCGCTCCATGCCCCTCTCACCGCTGATTCGGTTTGGAACGTCAACCTGGACCTACGAAGGCTGGCAAGGACAGGTCTACTTGAAGAAGTACGCGAAGACCACCTTTGCGCGGGAATGTCTAGGGGAATACTGCCAGTATCTCCACAAGGGTGAGCCCTGCTTTCGCACGGTCGGGAATGACTCCACCTTCTATCGCCTACCGACCGCAAATCAGCTTCGGCACTATCTGAATCAGATCCCTGAAGATTTCGAGATGTGTTTCAAGGTCTGGGAGGAAATTACGGTTCCGATATGGGCAAAGCAACCACGCTATGGCACGAAGGCTGGACAACCGAATCCGCGATTTCTCGATGCGAAGCTGTTCAATGATCTCGTGCTCACACCCTATCGGGAGGCAAAGTTTGAACCGCACACCGGCCCCTTCCTCTTTGAATTCCAACGGCACGGGATGTCTAGTGAAGAGCTCTGCTCACGATTGGATACCTTCTTCAGCCAACTCCCCAAGGACTTTCG
>CAZKVY010000188.1:0-2587 GCA_964556305.1 uncultured Nitrospira sp.
GCTCGGCGGGAGGAAAGTCCGGACTCCAAGGGCAAGGACGCTGGATAACGTCCAGGCGGAGCGATCCGACACCAGCACCACAGAAAACAAACCGCCGATGGCCGGCGTGAGGGACTCGGTCGCTCACAGCGGCTCAGGTAAGGGTGAAACGGCGGGGTAAGAGCCCACCGCGGGGATGGCGACATCAACGGCACGGTAAGCGTCGTCCGGAGCAAGACCAAATAGGGAGACGCCCGCGGGTTCATAGAGCTCAGCGGAAAGGCCGGCCCGGCCGAGGTCTTCGGGTAGGTTGCTTGAGGCTCGAGGTAACTCGAGTCCCAGAGAAATGATCACCCCCGTGTGAGCGCAAGCTTCATGCGGGACAGAATCCGGCTTATAGGGTTTCTCCAACGCGCTTTTTTTATCGCCTTCCGCAGCTCTCCCCCGGTGACTTTGCCGGAAAGAAGTTCCCGGTTGTCCAAAAGTATCACGGGGATGCGATTCCCATATCGCTCCCGAAGTCGTTCATCGTCATCGATATCGACGAGGGTTAGACTGAAGGCAAGATCCTCCTGCACCTGGGCAGCGACGCGGGTTACCGCATGGCAGAGGTGACAGTCGCGGCGGGACATGATCGTGATGCGCATGAGACTCATCGGCCGTAGGCCCACTTATCTGAGCAGGTTCGTATACCACGGGGCGAGGATCGACACCAGTCGGTGGCGCAGGCGTAGGCGTCGCAGCTCTCTTGACCTCACTTGCGGGCTGGTGATACGATCCCCCATCTTACCCATTGATTTTTCAGAAAGATCGTAGCAGTCTGTGTCGCAAGTGTGACGCAGAGTTGTCGATGTTTACAGTGATGGCACACGTCCTTCGCCATAATGCGCGAAGGGGAGGGTGATATGAAGCTAACAGGGGCTGAAATCCTGATCGAATGCTTGAAAGCCGAAGGCGTGAAAACGATTTTCGCCTTGCCGGGCGGCGTCGTGTTGAAGATTTTTGACATGCTGCACCAGCAAAAAGATATCGAAGTCGTGTTGACCCGGCACGAGCAGGGTGCCGGACATATGGCGGAAGGGTATGCCAAAGCCACCGGAAAAGCCGGCGTATGCTTGGTGACCTCAGGTCCCGGCATGACCAATGTGATTACCGCATTGGCCGACGCGTATATGGATTCAGTTCCTCTCGTGTGTATCAGCGGACAGGTGTCCACGAGTTTGATCGGGAACGATGCGTTTCAGGAAGCCGATAACATCGGCTTGAGTCGCCCCTGCACGAAGTACAACTTCCTTGTGAAGGATGTGAACGACCTGGCGACCACCATCAAGGAAGCGTTCTACATCGCCACAACAGGGCGTCCAGGACCGGTATTGGTAGATATTCCGAAAGATGTGTCACTGGCGAAAACTGAGTTCACCTATCCAAGTTCAGTCGCCATTCGCGGGTACAATCCGACCTACGAAGGGAATAAATGGCAGATTAAGCAGGCCGCTGAAGCCATCATGAAAGCGAAGAAGCCGATTCTGTATGTCGGCGGCGGCGTCGTGTTTTCGCAGGCGGCGAAGGAGTTGCTCGAATTGGCCGAGATGACCCAGATTCCCGTAGATATGACCTTGATGGGACTGGGTGTATTTCCCGGCGAACATCCCCAGTCGATGGGGATGCTGGGCATGCATGGGACCTACTGCGCGAATATGGCGGTCCATTATTCCGACCTGGTGATCGCAGTGGGCGCGCGCTTTGATGATCGGGTGACCGGGAAGGTGTCGGAGTTTTGTCCCTTCGCCAAGGTGATTCATATCGATATCGATCCGACGTCGATCCGGAAGAACATTCATGTCGATATTCCGATCGTGGGTGATTGTAAAGCGGTGCTGCGGGAGTTGAATCAAATCCTCCGAGCCACGGTCAACGGCAATCAAAAGGACCTTCGCAAACCCTGGTGGGATCAGATCCGCGAATGGCAGCAGGCGCATCCGCTGGCCTATCAACAGGAGCCGGACGGGGCAATCAAGCCGCAGCATGTCGTCAAACGGTTGTATGAGTTGACGAAGGATCGTGATCCGATTGTGGCGACGGATGTGGGCCAACATCAGATGTGGACGGCGCAATACTTTAAACTCGCTCGACCCAATCGCTGGCTGACCTCCGGCGGACTAGGCACGATGGGATTCGGGTTTCCTGCCGCCATGGGCGCTCAGGCTGCCTTCCGAGATCGATTGGTGCTTTGCGTGGCCGGAGACGGCAGTATTCAAATGAACATGCAGGAAATGGCCACGGCCGTGGTGTCAAAGCTGCCGGTCAAAATCATCATTCTGAACAATCGTTTCCACGGCATGGTTCGCCAGTGGCAGGATCTGTTCTACGAAGGGCGCTATGCCTCCAGCTATCTGGACACAACGCCGGATTTTGTAAAGTTGGCCGAAGCCTACGGCGCGGTTGGATTGCGTGCCGGCAAGGTGGGGGATCTCGATGCGGTGTTGAAGGAAGCCATTTCCACCGACAAGCCGGTGGTCGTTGATGTGCCGACGTATCCGTACGAGAATTGTTATCCGATGATTCCAGCGGGCGGCTGCAATCACGAGATGATTCTCGAAGATCCGCC
>CAZKVY010000189.1:0-2565 GCA_964556305.1 uncultured Nitrospira sp.
TCGAGGTGGTCCGATTGTAATGGGCGACCAGCGATGGAATACCGTTCACCTCGATCAAGGGAAAGACCATCCAGTTAATCGGATTGAGAGCGATGTCTCCAATGTATCCAAAAAAATCCCTGACCGTGAATGGTGGAAGGAACGGTACTACCAGGTAAGGCCCCGGTTTTACCCCATAATAGCCGAGGGTCTGACCCGTATCCTCCTCCGGCGTGGTGATGTCCATGTACTTCGCCACATCGACCAAACCGGCCAGCCCGAACGTGCTGTTCAGGAGGAACCGGCCGACTTCGGTGCCCGCACCGGACAATTTACCTTGGGCGAGATTGTTGATCAGCCGAGAAGGAAAGCGAATATTATAGAACACGTTGCTGATGCCGATCTGCACAGGGTTCGGGACCACCGCATTGTATCCCTGCGCAGCCGGTTTGAGCACCCACCGGTCGACTTGGCGGTTAAACTCAAAGATCTTGGTGTTGACCGGTTCCCAGGGATCATACTCTTCCCCCCCTGCAGGCTCGTCACTCCTGGCAAAAGGGTCGTAAAACGGATCTTCCGCCGGTTCGCCTGCCGGTTCTTTCTCCGCCGCAGGCGGAGGGGTTTTATTCGCCACCAGCACCGCGACGTTCGACGAGACAGCCGGAGCAGCGGCGACCTGAACCGTTTTCGCACTGTCGGCTCGCGACTCCCCTCGTGCGATGGATTCAACTCCAACACCGTTCTGTAGCGTTGTTTGAGCGGGACCACCGGCACATCCCACCACGAATAGGACCGAGACTGTAGAGACCAGCTCCACGAACCTTCTCGCACGCACTCCTGTCCGATGCACTATGCCTCCTCGCCCAGGGCCTCGTATTCGATTTGACTCTACTACCGCGCCTCTTCGGTGCGGCAAGCGGACGCACTCTAGCAGAATATACGGACAGCTGCCAGATGAGAGCGACCTCTCATGCCGATCTTTCGGTCTGTACGCGATCGCTCCCTCGCATCTTACCAAGCGAGCCGAATCTGCCTAGTAAAAATGCAGAAGGTGCGGTGGTCTTTCGCACGATCACCGACCAATCGCGGCGGCAATGAAGGCGGACAGCTTGGCGAAATAGGCCCTTCCCCCGACCGATGGCACATCGTTGTGATCCGCCCCGCGCACGAGATAAAACTCCTTGGGCGCTTTCGCGGCAGCAAAGGCCTGTTGGCCCAATTCGAGCGGGATGATGTCGTCACGGTCGCCGTGCACAAACAACTTCGGCAATGAGAGATGGGGCAGCCGGTCTTCCAACCGGAATGCGGCGCCCAACAACCAGTGCATGGGTAAACCCATGTAGTGGTGGCGGGCGACCGCCTCGATCGACGGGAAGCAGGATTCCAGCAACAGTCCCATGGCCGGACGTTGGGTCGCCAACTCTCCGGCCACTGCGCCGCCCAGTGATCGGCCGAAGATGACCAGTCGTTCCGGCCTGAGTCGACGCACTTTTGTGAGGTAATCATAGGCCCCGAGCGCATCCCGATAGAGACCGTCTTCGGACGGGCGACCTTGGCTTTTTCCATATCCGCGATAGTCGAACAGGAACACCGACAGCCCCAGGCGATACAGGGCACGAAGATTCTCCACCCGGTGAGTCATATTACCGGCATTGCCGTGACACCAGAGCAACACGGCGGACGTGGCTGAATTCTCCGCATACCAGCCAAACAGTTTCGTGCCATCGACAGCCTGAAACCAGACATCCTCCAACGGGACCCCGCCGGCGGCAGACCAGTCACGTTCTTCCCACGGATGCGGATGGTAGACAAAAAATTGATCGAGCAGGCTCATGGCAGCTTAGAAACGTAGTCCCACTCCGAAGAGGCCGTAATGAGCGCGAAAATCCAGGGCCAGACCGTCCCAATGATAGTTGGCGGAAAAATATCGATACTCACCAAAGAGAAAAACTTTCGGACTCACCAGGACCTGGGCTCCCGCCAGATACTGATATCCCAGGGCGCGTGCCGAATCAAAATCCTTATCAGCCCGACCCGTAATATTGGGATTGAGCAGAGTGCCGTGGGACCAGCCGCCTCCGATGCCGATGTAAGGCGTGACCATCTCACCGGGATACCGGACGATCAGGTTCAGCATCGTATTCAGCACTAGAAGGTTGGAGCGGCCGATGCCGTTATTTTGCCCGTTTGCCGTGTTGGGAAACGAGAGTGCGCTGCCGTGGCCGTACGAGTCGATCTCAATGCCGAGCATCCGGCGCGTCGCGTGAGGAAACAGCCCGATTTTTACTCCCGCGCCGATCCCCGGTTGAATGGAAGCCGGCACCGTGCTGCCCTGATTGAACAGCGGTTGGTCACGTGGCCAACTCCCCAACAGGTAACCCGCCAGGTCAATCTCACCGAATTCGGCGCCACCTGCTGATACCGGGAAACAGAACGCACTGGAGAAAATAATAAACAAGAGGGGAAACCACATACGCAGCGTAGCGTACCATGGCGGAGGCAAAGAAAGAAAAAAGGGTCTCCGGGAGCATCTCCCGAAGACCCTTTCCTCAGAGGGACAACAAGCGTGATCAGCTGCCCTTAACG
>CAZKVY010000190.1:0-2528 GCA_964556305.1 uncultured Nitrospira sp.
GAGACCCGGATCGCCAATGGATCGTCCGGCTGGAATCCGGGCAGTCGATGTCCGCGATTGATATTCAAGAGCAGTTTCTCGCCGCCGCACAGCGCCATTGCAAAGGGCAGGATGAGGAGACGGATTGGGTTCTGGAACAGTGGGAATCGGTGCTGACCGACCTGCGGCACGGCTATGAAAAACTGGTGGGGCGGATCGACTGGGCCTCAAAATTATGGCTTCTGGAAACCTACCGGGAAGCAGAACAGCTGACATGGGACGACCCCATGCTGAAAAGTCTCGATCTGGAATACCACAATCTGCATCCTGAGCGCGGACTCTGCTACGGCATTGAAGAGGAAGGGCGAGGGCTTCGCCTGACGACGGATAAGGGGGTTCAATTGGCGCAGGATCATCCTCCGCGGAATACGCGAGCCTTCGGCCGGGGTGAACTGGTCCGACATCTCCTGGCTTGCGTGTCCACCGGGACGGAGGCGGAGGCGGCACACAGTTATAGTGACAACGCCTCCTGCGAGTACATCATCAACTGGTCGAATTTTAAGTTGCGAGACAATGCGCCGTTTTTTATGGCCGACCCCTTCAAAACCTACGTGCAGGAGGTGCGGAGTCATCTAAGCGGACGATAGTGCACGCCTACCGTTTCCATCCCATCCGCTCCATCGCGCCTTTCGACACATCGAACGCAAAGCGCAGTTGCACCGCGAAGTACTTTTGAACCAGCCCTGATTGATCCAGCGGCCGGTCTTCTTCGCGGTAGAAGGCCAGTTCCATATCCTGCCAGCGCACGGCAATTCCCACGATCCAGTCGAGTTCGGAAGGATTCAGGGTCTGACTGGCCTCGCGGTCGGTGAAGAGATTCATATCGCCGTACAGCACGACTTTATTCTTATAGACATCGAGGTCTGCATGGGCGACATACCGGAACAGGGCGCGGCCGGTATTGTTAGGCCGCGCGAAGTACTGACTATTGTGGAACAGCCAGCCTGCTCCGGCATAGGCGGTGAGATTTTGATGGGGAAACGTACGCCGCCACCACGTGGAATCCTGGACGGCTTGAAAACGTGCCGTGACGAGGGCGTCGGCATAGGCCTGTTTCAAGCCCCGGCGATCGAGCGGCGCATCGCGTTCATACTGCAGACGCCAATTGAACCGGTCGAGCACGCCGGTGAATGCGAAGGTGCCATCCCATTCCGATAATTTGATCCACCCGTCGGTGCGATCCGAGAAAAAATTCTGATCGGTATAAAACGTGAGGTATTGCTTGTAGAGATCCGTTTCCAGATGCAACATGTGGCGCATACCGACGAGACCTGTGTTGTCAGGACGGGCGGCGAAGGTCGGATTCTTTACGAATGCACCTGTCAGGAAGTATCCGCCGAACAGCGTTTCTTCTTCCTCTCGTGCCTCATGCTCCGGTGCGTCCATGGATGGAAGCGGACGGCCGTATTTTTCGAGCCCAAAGGCAAATGGAGTCCAGTCAGGCCAAACCTGCAGACATGAGGCCAGGAGGATCAGGCCCAGGATTGTTCGACCGTTGGGGCGCCGGGCTTTCATTCCTGGCAAGTCGCGAAGATGTCTTCGCAATCGTTTGAAGCATCCACGGAACTGGGCACGAAATGGTACCGAACCCGCTCCACCCGGTGGTCTTGAAGGATCACGGTTGCCCAACAGCCATGATGGACGGTCGGTCGGCTCCCCTTCGACGACACCATGGATTCTTCGAGGAGCGGTGCCTCCCTGTAATAGCGGAGAATGGTCGCCGGACCCTCTTCTCGCTTCTGCATCGGATTTCCCGCGCAGGCCACTACCTGCTGGAGGGTTTTCCCCTGAAGTGCCTGCTGATGAGGATAACCCTCTGTGATGGGCGGGGTGGTTTGGCAGCCAAGTAGGAACGCGGTCGTGAGGATGCTCAGCAAGCCATTGAACAATCGACCGTATGCAGAGTGCATGATGAGTGCAAGGCCTAAGAGTGAGGCCCTGTGGGTAGCATAACTGTTCGTTCAAAGCAACCGAACAGGCGTGGTGGCTCGATTGGGCCGTTTTTTCATTCAATGGCTCAGGAGGTTGTTCTCGACGTGCGCCACCCGTCAGGCAGGCACGAAGAGGGGAGATCATGACTCTGCAGAAGGGTGGGTGATGAAATACATCGCGAAAAGAATGCGGATGAAGTGGACTCCCGGTACTACGTACTCGCTCTGCCGTGCGCGTCACTATCATGACGGGTGTCAGGTCTCTGACTGCCCCCGCAGCTCCTTCGCGGCGGCGTCCCAACACCGCCGACATTAGGCCTTGCAGCTATCAACTAAGTTATTTCTTGTAGACCGTGCCATTTTTTTCTACGGATGAGTTGACAATTATGTCTAATTCCCTAGAATAAGCTTCGAATCGAAGACAGGTTAGCTAGTCGCTGTGTGCCTACACTGAGGCTGTGCGTGCCGCTTATCCTTCCCCTTTCGATCATCCGACATCCTCCCGCTATTTTGGAATCGTTCGTGCGCTTGCAAGAGTCCAGCCTCGCCCGGAGCTCG
>CAZKVY010000191.1:0-2525 GCA_964556305.1 uncultured Nitrospira sp.
CGAAGCACATCAAGCATCCGTCGGAGCTCTTCAAGAAGGGCCAGAAGGTGGATGCCGTCGTGATTCGCATCGATAAGGAAAAGGAGCGTCTTTCGCTCGGGTACAAGCAATTGTCCCGCGACCCATGGGAGGAGCAGATTCCCAATAAGTATCGGGTCGGCGATAGCATTACCGGTAAAGTCAGCAAGATTGCTGATTTCGGACTCTTTATCGAGCTGGACGGCGATGTGGAAGGGTTAATCCATATCAGCGAAGTGGGCTTGGATGCCAACGTCCGCATGGAAGACAAATTCAAACCGGCAGATGACGTGACGGCGAAAATCATCAAGGTGGATCGGGATGAGCGGAAAATTGCACTCAGCTTACGCGATCACCAATTGGATTCCGATCGGCGCCAGGTCGATGAGTTCCACGCGTCGCAGGGCGGCATCGACCAAACCCTGGGTCGCGCGGCCAAGCAGAGCCGGAAGCGGAACCAGAACCAGAGCGATTCCGAAGCCTAGGGAGTCGGGAGACTGAATGGGGCCACAAGCAGACACGGCGGTGAGACCCCAGCGGAGCCTGTTGCGCCGTATCTTCTGGGCCATCGTGATTGGGGGAGGAGCGTTGATTCTCTTGAACGCGCTCCTCCCCGACTTCGATTTCTCAGCCCAGGATCGTGTGGCCCTCATTCGCATCGAGGGCGTGATCCTGGACGCGCAAGCGACCATCAGTGAGTTGAAGCACTACAGCGAGAATCCGCTGGTGAAGGCGATCGTGTTGCGCATCGACAGCCCCGGCGGCGGCGTCGTGCCGTCTCAGGAAATTCACGACGCCGTGAAGCGGGTGAAAAACAAAAGTAACAAAGCCGTGATCGCCTCTATGGGAACAGTCGCCGCTTCGGGAGGCTATTACATCGCGGCTGCGACGGACCGTATCATCGCCAACCCCGGCACCTTGACGGGGAGTATCGGTGTCATCATGGAAATGGCGAACTTCGAAGGCCTGATGAAAAAAGTCGGCGTCGAGGGCGTGGTCATCAAAAGCGGTCGATTCAAAGATGTCGGGTCGCCGTTGCGGAAGATGAGTGACGAGGAACGGAAGCTGCTGCAGTCGGTCATGGATGATGTGCATCAGCAGTTTATTCAGGCCGTGGCCGATGGGCGCTCGCTGGAGGTGTCGGATGTCGAACCGCTGGCTGATGGACGCATTTACACCGGACGCCAGGCAAAAGAGGCGCGGTTAGTGGATGAATTGGGCGATCTCGATGACGCAATCCATATCGCGGCGGACATCGCCGGCATGGAAGGGGAGCCGAAAGTCGTCGAGCCGCGAAAGCGGTTTTCATTTCGGGATATGATCGAATCACGTTGGTCGTCGGTGTTTCCGAAGCTGGAGTTCGATACCGGCGTCAAACTCAAATATTTGATGGCGTTCTGAGCGGCCGGAGCACCATCGGTCAGGCAACGCAGCAAGTCAGCCGTGCGTAAGCCCCACCCACGAGGAGAGGGACGATGACCAAAGCGCAGATTATCGAGCGGGTATCGGAACAGGTCACCACGTTGACAAAGCGGCAGGCGGAAATCGTGGTCAATACGATTTTCGATTGTATTCGGGACTCCCTGCGAAGCGGCAATAAAACGGAAATTCGAGGGTTCGGGAGTTTCCGTCTTCGTGCCCGGCGCATGAAAGAAGGGCGCAACCCCAAGACCGGCGCAACCGTTGCAGTGCCGGCGAAGCGTGTGCCATTCTTCAAGGCAGGCAAGGAACTGAAGGAATTACTCAATAAGTAACAGGAGTGATACCGTGGCAGAGTCCTCAAATATAACAGCCCCAGAGGTTCGGTGGAGTGACGGCGCGCTCAAGCGAATGGAGCGCGCTCCCATGTTTTTGCGAGGAATGGTCCGCCGCCTGGCTGAGAAAAAAGCGCGGGAGTTGGGCTATCCTGAAATCACCGAAGAAATCCTCGATCAGTTCAAAGGTCAAATGATGGGGACCATGGGCGGTGAGGGCGGAATGGCAGAGGCGGCCGATCAAATGGCCAAGGGGCAATTGCCTTGGACCGCGGCGGCGAAAGAACGCTTGGCGGCCGTCCCGGAGTTCATGCGCGGGATGATCAAGCAGATCGCCGATGAGATCGCCCGCAAAGGCGGCCACATGGAGGTCAATGTCGATCTCTTTGAGAAGGTCGAAGCCTTAGGGGAGATTCGTGAGCGGGAGGCAGCCCCACTGGAATGGTCCGAAGGCGCGTTGGCGCTCTTGCAGCAGAAGATCAAAGAGTCTCCACCGATCGCCATGGATTTTGTGAGCGATATGATCCGGCACGATACGGAGGAAATGGCGCGAGAGAAGGGGTTCACCAGGATCGACGAGCAAACCGCGGTGCAGTTGTGGGAAGCCCCGCAAGAGCGCGTGGCCTGGAGCGACGAAGCCTGGAAACGCCTGCAAACATCGCCCGATTTTGTGCGCAGCGGCATCCGGAAAGCGGCCGAACGTCGAGCCCGCAAGTTGGGGTTGAAAGAGGTCGATTCCGAGCACCTCACGAC
>CAZKVY010000192.1:0-2515 GCA_964556305.1 uncultured Nitrospira sp.
GCGACCATAGTTCGCGGCGAAACAGGTCCGCATTCTATGCTGCCGTTCTTCGGCAAGTCAACAGAATGGGACTTGGGAAGAAGGCCTAGCGCTCGGCAAGTCATGGGGCTTTGGGCCCAATGTACATGCGGGTCTGCGCAGGTACGACTACATGAGGATGCAGCCATGTTCGACAGCATTTGGTTATGGTGACACGCGCGAGCGGTCCTGAATCGGAACAGCGTCGCAAGAAAATTGTGACGTTTGTGCTCTTAGTGATTTTGCTGATCAGTGTGAGCCTGTTTCTCGGCGGGCCGAAGGAATCCGAGCTCATCATCGTGGAGTTTCCGAATGGGAAGACCATGGAAACGGAAGTGGCCAGCACGCCGGAAAAGCTGCTGTTCGGTCTTGCATTCCGGGAAGGATTGCCAGCCGATACGGGGATGCTTTATATCTTTGAGTCGACAGGACTGCATCGTGTGGCGACCCGTCAATTCCGCATTCCTGTGGACATGTTTTGGATTGATGAGAGTCACCACGTGGTGCAGGTTCTGGAGCAGGTGCAGCCCTGCGCCCAGGACCCCTGTCCGTACTACGGTCCTCCTCCCGAGCCTGTTCGTTATTTAATCGAGGCAGAGGCAGGGTACGCGAAGCGCGCAGGGATTACGCCCGGAATGGAGCTCAAATTTACACTGCGGATGTAAGTAAGGGGAGTCGAAATCGTTTATGGAAGGGTTTCAGTGCGTGGCGAAGGTTGAGGATATTCCTCCCGGCCAAGTCAAAGTCGTCAAGGTAAATGAGCGGGCCATCGCCGTGTTCAATATCGAGGGGCATTTTCACGCCATCTATAACTCGTGCCCCCATGAAGGTGGCCCTCTCAATAAGGGCCGCGTGAAAGGGCATGTCGTCTCTTGTCCCTGGCACGACTTGGCATTTGATGTTCGAAACGGACAGGGGACGGACGGCGGAGGGTATTGCGTCGGAAGCTATGATGTGCGCGTGGAAGACGGACAGATATTTGTCGGAGGGCGGCGCAAGGTGTAGCCGCGTGAAATTATGACGTCGGAGTTGTCACGAAGATGAGCCCATTGAGCAAGGCGGTTCCCACAGGTACCGAGCAAGAGCCGGATGCTAAAGTCGTCAAGGCGCGAGTCGGAATGCCGGTTCATATCCGGCTCTGGGAGGACCGCACGAGGGGAGAGTTATGGGTCCCGATGTATGACGCCGCGGTCATGCCTCTGGTGGAGGATGATTTTCTTCGCACCGCCAGCAACAACGCGGTCGATCAAGGACAACGCAGTTTCGAGTTCAGGCCATCGGCTCCCGGAACCCATCGCCTGGTATTTGAAAAGCGAATGGGGTGGAAATTCACGGCCGAAGACCGGCAGATTTTTTACGTGATCGCGTCCTGAGGTGGGAGGCGGCGAGAAAAGGGCCATGCCTGACATTGGCTGTGTGAATGGTCGCTTCGGTCCTATAGCGGAAGCCGTGGTCAGCATCGAGGACCGTGGGTTTCAGTTCGGGGACGGGGTGTATGAGGTCATTCGCACCTATCGCGGGAAACCGTTTGCCATAGATGAGCATTTTTCTCGGTTCGAGCGGAGTGCGCAGGCATTGCAACTTTCGCTCGGTCACACCAAGGATCAGTGGATGTCGTGGATTCAGGAAGGCCTGCGGCTGAGCCGGTTTCCTGAGACGAAAATTTACCTGCAGGTGACACGCGGGCAGGCTCCGCGGGATCATCCTTTTCCTGCCTCCCTCGCACCGACGACCGTGCTGACCTTTCGCGAGCTTCATTCTTTGGACTCCGCCGTTCGTAGGGCCGGAGTTCAGGCCATCACGCTGGATGACATTCGCTGGGGACGATGCGATATCAAGAGCGTCAATCTCTTGGCGAATGTTCTGGCGCGTCAACGGGCTAAGGAAGCCGGTGCATTTGAGGCTATTTTGGTTCGAGATGGCCTGGTCACCGAGGGGTCCGTCAGCAATGTCATGGTCGTGCGAAACGGCGTGATTGAAACGGCTCCCGAAGGACACCGCATTCTCTCCGGGGTCACGCGGGCGATTGTTCTGGAGCTGGCCAGAAAGGAAGGGTTTCCGGTTGTGGAGGCGTGTGTCAGCCGGAAAGATCTCTTGACCGCCTCCGAAGTGTTCCTGACGGGAACGACGGTCGAGGTGTTACCGGTCGTGCAGATTGATGGGCATGCAATCGGCGCAGGAGTGCCAGGACCTCTTTCCCAACTTTTGTCTCGGCGTTGGGAAGTTCTGATCGCCTAGCGTCCCTTGCTTTCACTCCTATGGCATGGTAAGGTTCCTGCGCTGTAAGTGGGCCTGGGCCCACTTTTTTGTTTGAGCAACTTTTGCCTATGAGTGATGCGGGAGCGGTGTCGGCAGGGAAGCCTTCGGTGAAACGCGCTGAGGCGCTCAACCTCCGCGTACAGGAAGTTGCGGCTCCCATTCTGCAATCCCACGGCCTTGAGTTGGTCGAGACGGTGTGTGTCGGCCAAGGTCCCCGGACCGTGATCCGGGTTTTCAT
>CAZKVY010000193.1:0-2490 GCA_964556305.1 uncultured Nitrospira sp.
CTATAGTCCTGGCCGATGGCGGAGGAATCCGTTGCCGCAATCATCCGTCCATGAGGATCCGTCACCCCCAGCCAGAGATAGACCGGCGCGTAGGTCTCCTTCATCCACTGGAGATATTCATTGATGTATTTCTTGTCGGCAGCCCGGTCTGTGAACGCGCGGGCCATCATGCGCACATCCGCATGGCGCTCGAAGAGCAGGCGGTCGAGCTTGTCCGCAATCTCCGCCGAGGCGAGCGTGAGGTTTTCTCCCGTCGCCTCGACCATACGTACCTCGATTGACCGCAACATGACCACGCCGATCACCAGCGCCACGATCGTCATGCCGACGATCAAGACAGGAAGCCATGGATAGGATCTGCGGGGGGAACCTGGAAGGGGGGAGGCAGTCATCGTCGGGACTCCGTCACAACATAATTCGGCACCAATCGCACAGGATGATACCAGTGCTTGGCTTTCGCCAGACTCGGGAGACCGGAATCATCCATGGTATTGATCCAACATGCGCCTTTGGCGAGCGCTTGGCGACAGAATTCACGAAACACAAACGCGCCTGCCCCCACAATATCCCGATCTGCGACTTCCATCAAGACGCAGAACACGGATTGATTGAGCCATAGGCCGAGGGTATACGCCCGTATGCGCCCCGCTACTCGAAGCACTACGCCGGTCAGTCCCAACTCCGTGTGGGCGGACAAGGCCGTCTCATGGGCGCCCGCGGCATCGTCCAGCAGGGCATTGGCCCACTCATCCGGTCCGTTCCGCTGTTTCTGTTCCCGCCATTCATGAAACAAACTCAGACAGGCCGTTCGATCGCGACGGTCATACGGCTCAACGACGCCGCCCAGTTCGCGCATGAAGCGGTTGCAGGCTGCGCGAGGTGACCGATAGGCTTCTCCTGCAAGGTCGACGAGGTCGGCGGCGGCATACACATAATCCGGATCTTTTTCAGTCACCTCATACCCCAACGCACGCAGTGCGGGGACGCAGGCTTCCGGAACATTGTCCATTCTGGTGACGGGAGAATCGCCATTCCAGTCACGCATCAGGCGGAACGCTTCCGCTGTCGGCTGATCGAGAGACCCTTTTCCCAAAGGAGGCAACGCCAGGAATACTCCGTCTGGGGATTCGGCAAAGAGGCACAGATGCCCCTGCAGTTCGGCCCATGTATACGTCAACCGATGCCGCCAGATGTAATGAGAGGCGAATGACGCCGCGGCGAGCGGCATCTCCTGAAAGCCGGCGGTGACGGCCAGTGCGGTCTCCAGGCGCCCGCGATCCTCAATGCTCAGGGCCTGCCTGCGTATCCGCGTTTTCCCGTTCTGCACACGTTCCGTCACCTTTACCAAGGTCCGCAAAGGGATGACATCTTCCTGAAACCGTCCGATGAGCCTGGGATACCGCGCGAGAGTCGCCACCCGCTCATCCTGTTCAATCCATTGCGCCACCGCGTCTGCCGCCTGATCGACCAGCGCCGACGATGCTTCACGCATATAGGGGCACTTCGTATCCCACCCAAGCACGACATGGGCACGCTCGGCATCCCACATCAGGGCAAACGGATAGAGTCGGCAGTCCAACGGGCGAACCTCGTAGATGCGACAGTGCGACGTCTCGCTGTCAAACGCAGGGCAGACATATCCCTCGCCGGCAGGATTCGTGACCAGATCAACCTGGGCGCCTTCGGTGGTTGGGAAGAGTTCCGGTGCCAGACCGGCCGCCACTGCCCCCCGGATCTCATCGCTGGTAAAAAAGGGGCGCAAGAAGCTGTCGCGCTCAGGGAACCGGCAACAGACGTCGCAACGAAGACAGGTCGTACTCGGCACGATCTGCAGGAGAGACTGCCCTACCGGTCGTGTGGGATTCGCTGGAGAGACTGGAACGAGTGGACTCGTCATGAGCTGGCGGCATTGTACCACTAACCTGCATCTCGTCCTACTATTCCAGACCTTGCTGTCGTTCGCCTGTGGTCGCGACCGTCCTGTCATGCCGGCGAGCCTCTTATGCGCCTCGCCGACTTGTACCCGCGCAAGAGGCCATGGTACGATTTGCTCCACCTCGAATCCGACCGCGACTGCGAAGCATGCGACTGCGCTGCGAG
Organism: uncultured Nitrospira sp.; assembly: GCA_964556305.1. Lineage (GTDB taxonomy): Bacteria > Nitrospirota > Nitrospiria > Nitrospirales > Nitrospiraceae > Nitrospira_A. The sequence goes on from CAZKVY010000193.1 coordinate 2,101, forward strand.
CATCGAGGATATTGCATTGGCACTGGTACAACATTCACGCGAGCCATTGAACTCCAACGAAGCCCGCCGACGTTGTCTCGCAATCCGTGATGCACTCGTCCATGCCGGAGTCTATGGCTCGGCCGAAACGGAACAGGGCACAGCGACGACCGGTTCCGAAATTTCGGCGGCACGATTCCGGCTATCTCCGACACCCTTTCCGCTTTCGTCATCCGAAGTGCTATTTTTCCAGCACTTGGGGCAGGATCTCCTGGCCTTCTACCGGGCATTAAACCGTCTCTACCACGACAGTGCCCGCGGGACTCAGCCGGGGTGGGTTGCGGCCTATCTCGATCAGGGGAAACCCGAATCCCTCACCACCTTCAGCCGCATGAACCGATTCCGAAACCT
>CAZKVY010000194.1:0-2465 GCA_964556305.1 uncultured Nitrospira sp.
ATACTGATGATGTGATTCTAACTAGCGCAATATGGGGTGTCAAGGTATTGAGCGATTCACAAACGACGCACTGCGAGTGATGAGGCGCGCGTATGCGCGACCAGCGAACGTCGCATGAATGTCATGCGCTGGTTTGACAGTAAAAGAATCATCCCGATACAATCCCGCACCTTTCAACCGGCTCCTCATCTCAGCGCAACGCAGCGTCAATTATGAAAAGTAAAAGCATCGGAATTCTGACGAAACCCAAATTTCCGGAAGTGAAGGCCACGGTGCAGGCCGTGGTGAGTTGGTTGCGTTCGCGGAACATCGACGTGCTCTTGGACACGACTTCGACGACGTTACTCGGAGAGCAGGGCGGCTTTCAAAAAACTCAATTGGCCAGCAAAGCCGATGTCCTGCTGGTATTGGGCGGCGACGGGACGATGCTCAATGCGGCGCGATTGGCCGGTGAGCGCGGCATTCCGATTCTCGGAGTGAATATGGGCGGCCTCGGATTTTTGACTGAAGTCGTCTTGGAGAATTTGTATCCGTCCCTGGAGCGCGTGTTTGCCAATGACTTTGTGCTCGATGAGCGGTTGATGCTGAGGACACATGTCCATCGGCACGGTGAAACGGTCGCACGAGGGGTCGTCCTGAACGACGTGGTCATCAGCAAGGGGACCCTTGCCAGGATGATTGAACTCAAAATCGCGATCCAAGGACAGTTCGTCACGAATCTTCGCGGCGACGGTCTGATCATCAGTACGCCGACGGGGTCGACGGCCTATTCCCTGTCAGCCGGGGGCCCCATCATCAATCCGGCCGTCCCGTCATTGATCCTTACGCCAGTCTGTCCGCACACGCTAACACATCGCCCATTGATCGTACCGGCTAGCGCGGAAATTGAAGTCGTGTTGACCAGCAAGGATGACGGGGCCATGGCGACGCTCGACGGACAGGTCGGTGTGGCCCTGACTCAGGGCGACACGGTAGAAATTCAGGCCTCAGAGCACCTGACCAGGCTGATCAGATTTCCAGAGAGCAGTTATTATGAAGTGTTGCGGGAAAAACTGAAGTGGGGAGATGGCTGAAGAACGGCGGGCGCGTTATGCGCGCCCGCGTTCGATGTGCGCCAGCATATCGGCGTTCGATGCAAACTTAAATTCTCCGATGGCTTCGGGCGATGCGGCGTGGGCTTTCTCCACCTTTTCCAGTACCTTGAGCCCTTCCAGGTCGACCGGCTTACTTTTTCGTTCCTTCAGGATGCCCAGTAATTTGGAAAGGATCTGGTCTGCCGTGGCGCCTGATTGGGGAGACTTGGTGGTCAGGTAGCGCGAGATCACTTCCGCACACCAATCCCCGTCCCGCTTGGCAATGCCAACAAGACCTTCGCTGGCCTTGCGCGCCCAACCCGCGAGAAACACCCCGTCGACCACCTGTCCTGACTTTTCATCAAAGGCCTGGAACAACGAATCGTCCGGGTCATTGCCGGTTTTGGTCGGGTTCGTGACGTAGACGCCGTTCTTGTAAGGCAATCCCACCGTGTCATCCACTCGATCGCCGACGGCAAAGACGACGCTGTCCACGGGGAATTCATAGAGCTGCTTGAGCCCCACCGCTGCGGTGTCCTCGCCTTTCGGTTCCAGCTTGTTTTCTTCCATCTCAAGGGCGCGCACGCGGTTATTGGCATCGACGAGCACGCGCTTCGGTGAAGCAAGAAACCGGAACCCCATTTTTGACGGGCTTCCGGTCGGTTCACATTTCGTGAATTCGGCCGTCAGGCTGGCTAAAACCTCATCGGCATTCTGTCCGACAGCTGCCAGTCGTTCCTTAATACGGGCAAATTCTTGCGCGATGCCCTCGTGGTCCATGTTTGAGCAGACGGCGCGAATTTCCTTCGGATTGTATTTGCGCTCGACGGGACCGCGACGCGCAATAGCGGTCACACGCTCGACTTTCTTGTAGCGAATCAGCCAATGCGCAATATCGACCATGACGTCGCCTACTCCAATAATGGCGACATGTTTGCCCATATCGAACGGGCGATCACCGAAGCCGGGCAGGCGATTGAAGTGATACACCACATCCTTGGCATGGAAGACGCCTTTGGCGGAATCACCTTCAACGCCGATGGCTTTGGTGCCCTGTGCACCGATGGAGAAGGCCACGGCGCCGGCGCCCAACCCACGCAGCTCCTCGACCGTCAGATCCTTCCCCTGCCCCACCGAGACATTCCCGAAATAATGCACGTTGGGCTGCTCGAGCATCTCCCAATACTGCTTCTTCAAACCGCCGCGCAGTTTAAGTTTGCTGGGAAAGATCCCGTACTCGGCCAAGCCGCCGAACTTGATGTCGCGATTGAGAATGATGACCTCATGGCCTGCATCCGCCATCTTCTTGGCGAGGGCCATTCCGGCAGGGCCTGCGCCCACCACGATGACTACATGTCCGCTTGTCTCGGAACCGGTTGCACTCATTATCTA
>CAZKVY010000195.1:0-2319 GCA_964556305.1 uncultured Nitrospira sp.
AGCTGGTGATCGATATGCCGGAGGGCACGACGCTGGAGGAAACAGCCCGGGTGACAAAGGCCTTGACGCAGTACGTGCGCACGATTCCGGAGACCCGCGATTACCAGGCCTATGTCGGCACGGCCTCCCCGTTCAATTTCAATGGACTGGTGCGGCATTATTATCTGCGCGATCAGCCGTACGAGGCCGACATTCAAATCAATCTGGTCGCCAAGGAACGGCGGAAGGCGCAAAGTCATGACATCGCTCAACGGATTCGTCCTGCGGTCCAGGACATCGGCCGGCCGTATGGCGCGAACGTGAAGGTGGTCGAAGTGCCGCCGGGTCCGCCGGTGCAGTCGGTACTCGTCGCCGAGATTTACGGCCCAGAGTACGACCGCCAGATCCAAATCGCGAAAGATGTTCGACGGATGTTTGAGACAACGGCCGGTGTGGTCGATGTCGATGACTACCTGGAAGCGGACCAGGTCAAGTACGTGTTCACGGTCGACCGCGCAAAGGCGGCGCTTGCGGGCATTTCGTCGGAGGAAATCGTGCGGACCCTGCGTCTGGCGCTGGAAGGTGCCGACATCGGTCTGGTGCATATACCCAAAGAAACTCGGCCGGTGCAGGTGCGGCTGCGCCTGCCGGTCAGCGAGCGAACCGGTTTGGAACATCTCGGTGAAATCGCCTTGCGCACGATCGCGGGTCACATGGTGCCGCTCTCCGAACTGATCCGTGTCGAAGAGTCGGTGCGTGAAAAGGCGATCTATCACAAAAATCAGAAGCCAGTCGTGTATGTCATTGCGGATGTCGGCGGTACTGGCCCAGACAAAGGAGAGAGCTCGGTGTACGGCGTGATGGGCATCGGGAAGAAATTGGAGCAATACGCGTTGCCGGAAGGGTACCGGTTGGACCAACAGTATGCCGTGCAGCCCTGGTCCGAACAGCGGTTCGCGATGAAGTGGGATGGGGAGTGGCATATTACCTATGAAACATTTCGAGATATGGGCATCGCCTTTGCGGCGGCGCTGTTGCTGATCTATCTGCTGATCGTGGCGCAATTCCAGTCCTTCCTGACCCCAGTCGTCATCATGGCGCCCATCCCGCTCACATTGATCGGCATTCTTCCTGGACACTGGCTCACCGGGTCCTATTTCACAGCCACCTCCATGATCGGCTTTATCGCGCTGGCGGGCATCATCGTGCGGAATTCAATTCTCCTGGTCGATTTCATCCAGCATCAAGAGGCCGCGGGGATCGCGCTGGTGGAGGCGGTCATCCGCGCGGGAGCCATCCGGACCCGTCCGATTCTGCTGACAGCTGCAGCGCTGATGGTCGGCGCGTTCGTCATCATGCTCGATCCGATTTTTCAAGGCCTGGCGGTTTCGCTGCTTTTCGGGGTGGGCGCCTCGACGGTGCTGACGCTAGTGGTCATTCCCGTGCTCTACTACCTGTGGATCGGAGATCGGCGACATGTACCTGCCTGCCCCTTGCCGGAACAGGAAAAGGCGTAATTGCCGCGCCAAGCTGCCGGTAACCAACCGGGATGAGCCGGAATTGATTCTCCCCCGCTGGTCTGTCGCCTTCTGCCACAAGCTACTCAATCTCCTGTAGCAGACTTCCACGTTTTGCAGCCTTGTGGTCCCACGGTCGCTGTCTCATTTGCCGTTCTGTTGAAATGGGTGGGCATTGTGTAGTGCTGTGGGGGCTTCATCCTTGCACACGAAGGAAGAAGGGACGATTGTGCCGGAATAGTCCGGCGGCCAGCATATTGGTGAAAGGGGCGCAAGGTGAAAACCTTATGGCGTGTCGTTTTCGTGATACAGCTTTGGTTCGTTCTCGGCATCATGGCGCCGCCGGGATCGTTGGCCGAGCCTGTGCCAGGGACACCTGAACTTCGTCTCAGTTTGCACGATGCGATCCAGGCAGCCATCGACAATAACGCCAATGTGCGGTTGTTGAAGGAGCGGATCGTGGCGGCCCAATCGGCGGCCAGTACAAGCTTGGGCGCGTTATTGCCGAACGTATCCGGGTTCATGAGCGGGAGCAATCAAACGGTCAACCTCGCCGCCTTCGGACTTCCTTCCGACAGACTCTCTGGATTGGGACTGCAGAGACCCGTGACCGAACCATTCGATGTCTACAACGCACGGGCCAACCTCGTTCAGAATATTTTCAGCTTGAGCCTGATCCAGCGCTGGCGGGCGGCAAAAACCGGCGTTGATGTGGCTGGGCTCGAGGCCGAAGTGACCAAGCGTGACGTCATGGCCACTGCGGGGCTTCTGTACATGGAGGCTTCCCGAGCGGAGGCAGCCGTGAAAGCGCGACAGGCTGACC
>CAZKVY010000196.1:0-2258 GCA_964556305.1 uncultured Nitrospira sp.
GGAGCCGCCATGTCAGGCACATTCAGTTTTTTCAACATGGCATCGAGATCGGATCGCTCGGGCGCTCCCAACTTTGGTTGGGCGGTCTTTTTGACCTCGGCCGGCTTCATGGGTGCGAGGTCCCCATACTTGGGCGCGTCCGTCGGCAATTCCACATCCTTCATCACATCTCGAAGCACATCGGCCCTGTTGGTGAGAGGAGCAGACGAGGGCGATTTGGCTGCCTGGGGAATCGGTTGCGGAGCCGCCAACACGGGCGCCTGCAATTTGGGCGCAGGCACCGGAGCAGGAGCCGGCGGAGCGGGTTTGGCAACCGGAGCCGCCTGAACCGGCATAGGAGTCGGCGCCGGCGGGGGGGGCGGAGTCTGCACTGGTTTGGGAGGCACGGGAATCGGTGCAGACTGCACCGGCTTCGGTGCCGGCCGCGGTACGGGTTTTTCAACCTTCTCGACCTTGGGCTCAGGCTTTGCCTCCATCGGCGGAAGGGTGACCAGGGAGACTTCGACGGCCGACAAGGGGCGTTCTGTTTTCTTGAAAAACTTGGCACCCATAATCACGGACAGGAGACAGAGGTGGAGGAGCAGGGACACGACCACCGTCTTGCGAAGACGGTCACCTCCGGCCTCACCCATATCTCCGATTAGGGACAGCGCGGTATGTCTTGGCAGGGCTTGGAACGTCATGACTTGCGATACGACCCTGTGGCGCGCGAGTCGCGGCGCCGCTATTTCTTGCGTGGCTGCGCGGGAGTTGCGACCGACTCGCTCACGCGCTCGGCACCTGTGGGCTCCGTCACCATACCAAGCTTTTCAATGCCGGCTTTCTTGACACTATCCATCACTTGCACAACGATCCCGTACGGCACATCCCGATCCGCCCGCAGATACAGCGACACATCCGGGCTTTGGTCCTTGAGGGCCCGGAGTTTTCGCTCCAACTGCACCACACTGACCGCGTCCTTATCCAAATACAATCGTTGATCGCGCTCAATGGACAAAACCGCTCTCGCTTCAGGCTTAATCGTATTGCTCGCCGATTTGGGGAGATTGATATCCATCCCGCGATACAGCATGGGCGCCGTCACCATGAAAATGACGAGCAGCACCAACACCACGTCCACCAGCGGAATCACATTGATCTCTGCCATGAACCGGCGGTGGCGGGTTTCCGACGTCATTACTGCACTCCGGCCTGGGGTTGCTTCAAGCGAGTCTGCAACGAACGCATGGCTTCAACCGTAAATGACTCAATCCGAAACACCGTCTTCCGAATGCGGGTCAAGTAATAGTTGTAGAAAATCACCGCCGGAATGGCGGTAAACAAGCCGGCGGCCGTTGCGACCAGTGCCTCGGACACGCCGGGGGCCACGGCCGCGATACTAGCCGTTCCCTGCATGCCGATCTCTCGGAACGAATCGATGATACCCAACACCGTCCCGAGCAGGCCGATGAACGGCGTAATGTTTCCCGTGGTCGCCAGTACCGGCAGATAGGATTCCAAATGCGACACCTGGTTCTGTACCAGGTAGGAGACGGTCTTATCCATGTACTGGTGATCGAACACGGGCGCTGATTCTCTGGATCCAGCGGCCGCCTGGGATGCGCTCCCCATACCGTCACCCGAGGTCGTCACGACACGATCCATGATGCCCTGGAACACGCGCGCACTGGGGCTGCCTTCCGCGCGCTTGGACTGCCGATACAATTCATCCAGGTCGCGGATCTTCGTGAACGCATTGAAGAACCGCTGATCTTCACGATCAGCCGCCTTGAAGGTCCGCCATTTATACAAAATCACGCCCCAGGAAAGAATCGAGGCGACAAAGAGGAGCAGGAGCACGATTTTCGACACCGCTCCCAGCGACCCCACCAACCCCATTACGCCTGATTGGAACATGAGCCTAGACCTTTCCCTTCACATGGCGTCGCATGAAAACGGTAAGCATGGATTGTACCAAAAGCTGGGGGAATGGCGGGGCCGACGGGATTTGAACCCGCGACTTCCAGATTGACAATCTGGCGTCCTAACCAGGCTGAACGACGGCCCCACGCAACCCAAGATGGCGGAAGAAGAATTCAGATCTTCAGAATCAAACAGTCTAAATACGGTAGAGTGTACTCTTGTACATCACTACTAATGGATAAGGCAATGCCTTACGCGCAATTCCCTGCATTTCTTCATTGGTAGGCGGAACAGGGATCGAACCTGTGACCTCTGCCTTGTAAGGGCAGCGCTCTCCCAATTGAGCTATCCGCCCG
>CAZKVY010000197.1:0-2012 GCA_964556305.1 uncultured Nitrospira sp.
TCGATATTCAGCAGATGGTGTTTCAGGTCAAGTTTCGAGGCTTTGACCGGGACGAGGTGAACCGCTTCCTCGAGGAGTTGGCGCTGACCGTCGAAAATCTGAATCGAGAGAACAGTCTGCTTCGCGAAAAGCTCACCACCACCGAACAGCAGGTGACCGATCTGCGCCGCACAGAAGCGACGCTCTCCAATACATTGGTGTCGGCGCAGACATTAGCTGAAGATGTCAAACGGTCTGCCCAGCGCGAGGCCGACTTGATTGTGAAAGAGGCCGAACTGAAAGCCAGCGAGATTATCCGGCAGGCTCGCGTGAGCCTGACGGAGATGCAGCGTGGCGTGGCCGATCTTCAAAAGCAGCGACTCATGATGGTGGAGCGGTTTCGTTCGACCTTGCGCTCGTTTGAGCGGATGCTGGAAGTGGAAGAGAGCGACGCGTTTCAATCGGACGCCGCTTCGGCCGAAGGGAAGCTGGCCGGCGAATCAAGCCCTGCGCGTTGAGTCCTCTGCGTTCATCGGAAATTCCATTCTTGTCTCCTGGACCGTCCGCTCCCAGACCGCTCCCTCTACCCGTACATCCCAGGTAGATCGAAGCTATGGCCATGAGCGATCCAATTCAGTCGGCACTGCAGGCCGCCGTCGATGACGGGACGTTTCCGGGCGCCGTCCTGGCGGTTCGACTGCGCGGTGAGATCGTCTTCGAAAGCGCGGTGGGTCGGCTGTCACGGCAAGGGCCGGAGGAAGCCGTCACGGTCCACACCTGGTATGACCTTGCGTCCCTGACCAAGGTGCTGGCGACCACGACCGCGCTCGCCTTGTTGATGCAGCGCGGACTCGTGAAGGTGGACGACCGCATTGACGATATCCTGCATGAATTGCGCGACAGCGTAATCGGAGGGGCAACGGTGCGGCAGTTGCTCACCCACAGTTCCGGTCTGCCGGGATGGCGTCCCTATTACGAGCGTATAGCTGCTGCAGAGGCGACGCACCCGGGATCCCTGGCCAGTCCTGCGGCGCGCGAGGCCCTGGTGGGGTTCCTTGCGAAGGAAGACTTGGTCTATGAGCGAGGATCCCGCAGCCTGTATAGCGATCTTGGGTTTATGCTATTAGGTTTTGCTGTCGAGCGGTTATCTGACGAATCGCTCGATGAATTTTGCAGCGGGCAGATATACGGGCCGCTCGGCGCTCTTCCCCTGGCATATGCCGGGCGCGGGCCGATGTCAGCCCTGTCCGTACATCAGCATGCGGGATCACAAATCGCCCCCACTGAAGACGATCCCTGGCGGAGGCGAATCCTGCGCGGCGAAGTCCATGATGAAAATGCGTATGCGCTGGGCGGAGTGGCCGGTCATGCGGGGTTGTTCGGCACAGCTCGTGCGGTACTCGCGGTCTCACAAGAGTGGATGGACGGTCGGCGTAAACGAACCGGCTTGTTGGCGCCTGAGACCGTCGAGAGATTTACGAGCAACCGGCAGGGCGTTCCCAATTCCAGTTGGGCGTTGGGGTGGGATACGCCGTCGGTACGGTCCTCGTCAGGCACGCGTTTTTCTCCAGAGTCGTTCGGCCATCTTGGGTTCACGGGCACGTCCTTGTGGATCGATCCGGTCAAGGAATTGGAGGTGGCGCTCCTCTCGAATCGGGTTCATCCCACAAGGCGGAATGAGCAGATCAGGATCTTCCGCCCGCACATCCACGATGTCATTTGTCGGGAATTGTTGAGAAGCTAAACGGACAGGTCGGGATAGTCGGTCCAGGTCTCTTTTTCGGCGAGGTAACGGTTGCCTTTGAAGTTCAGGCGTGTGCGCAACTTGGTAAAGCCGACACTCAGCAGCTTGTCGACGACGGCTTTGACGGCGGCGCCGGTCGTTGAATGGGCTGCTCCCTCCACGGCATAGGCTTCGTAGGTCACTTTTCCCGCATATCCCGACGCAACCCGGCTCACGAGGACGGCGCGGTTGAAGTAGCGATCGCTTGGATCGATCCCCTCGACCTGATGCCGTTCAATCAATCCCTCTT
>CAZKVY010000198.1:0-1849 GCA_964556305.1 uncultured Nitrospira sp.
TGGTGCTGGTAGGTGCGATGGCGAGTCTTGGGTGCCAATCGACACCCAAGCCGACGGTTTTGTCTACACCGATCGGGACCAATGCCGCAGCGTCGCGTCACAATGACGAAGGGATCCAGGCCTATCAACAGCAACAGTGGGAGAGTGCGAAGCAACATTTCGATGCGGCGATCGCCGCGTCTCCGGAGTTCGCCGAAGCCCACTACAACTTAGGGATGGTCTTGTTTCGACTCAACGCGATGCAAGAAGGCGACGCGCATTTCATCAAGGCAGCGAATCTGGCGCCGGGGAACACAGTCATTTGGGATGCGCCGCCTCTGAGGAGTGTGACGGTTCCGGACAAGGAAGTTCCGGGAATGTCGTCGGATGGACACATGCACAGCCACTAGGCAGAGCGGAACGGCGCCCTTCGTTTAGGGAATCGTTTTCTCCAGGTCGCGATGCAGTTTGGCCAGAGTCTCGGCTTCCCGCGCTGTCTCGGTGTAAAGCTTGATGAAGAGGTGACAGTGGGCGGTCAATTCCTCCTTGGTGTGTTTCGGAGATCGCAGGTAGTCGGGCTTGGCGTATTCTTCCGCCATGCGGCGCATCTCTTCTGCCTTATTCCGCAGGGTGGCGGCCTCCCGCTCATACCAGCGCGCGAGCCCGGCATGATCGTCCCGCAAGATGAGATCTTGCGGAGGAGCAGACGCACAGCTGAGCGTTGTTGTCAGCAGCGCGGCACTGAACCATCGGCCCAACCAACAGGGGCGCATGAGCGTCATCCTTTCTGTCAGGGCGGCATCATTCGGTAACACAGGCTGAGAAAGGAGTCAACGAAGGTTTGTTGGCGTAGCGTTTTGGGTCAGAGGATTATCCGAGGTTGGCCCTTTCTGCGACGTGTGACGAGCGCGTAGGCCTCGGTGGGATGGTCGCAATCGTCCTGTGAGGCCGATAGAGCGGCGTGGATCGGAGTAAATCTATGTAAGGTATCGCCTTTGCAATTCCAGCGCGCGCGAGTGTGTGGGCACAGTTCGAGAGGATTCACTGGAGCGAGAACATTGTATTCTCGGCTAACAGGAGGAGGTCATGATGAAGTTGATGACTCGATTGGTGTCCGTCGTGCCGGTCCTGGGTCTGGTTCTCTTCGTTCAGGGATGTGCGGGGATGTCGGATCAGCAAAATACGAGCATGCCGCCTCAACAAATGATCAGCTCTCACGATCATCCGCGCCAGGCTAATTATTATGCTGACCAGGCTCGGGAACTTCGGGAAAAAGCGAAGCAATGGGAGTTCACGGCCCAATTTTATGAGAACCATCCGGAGCCAGACGCCAAGGCGGACACGGCTCAGCATGCCGCACATTGCCGCGCGATCGCCCAAAGCTACACAAAGGCGGCGGATGAAGCCGATGTATTGGCGACGGAGCATCGCGCGATGCGTCCGCACGGCATGGTCCAGTAGGCGCACCAACAATACCAACTGAACCGTGGACGAGATCTATCGCTGAAGGCAGCAATGGCCTACTCCAACGGATCCGTCGAGGGGTCGGTGCCAGGCAAGTCAGCACTGTGAGACAGGGAGAGGGTAGGTCATGGTGAGGCGCAGGAACCAAAGCAACAATAGACGTGCACAGGCTCATCGTGGGAAGGACCCGATCCAGCAAATCCTGAATGCGAGGGCCAGGTTCCTCTCTTTTGTGCGCAAACGAGTTGGGGATGACGGCGTTGCGCAGGACCTCTTCCAGCAGAGTGTTCTTCAAGCGATTGAGCGCCAATCCTCGCTACGGCGTCGTGAGGATGCCGTGGCCTGGTTCTCCAGCATTCTCCGCCATACCTTGGTCGACTATCTGCGGAAGCATGCAGTCGAAGCG
>CAZKVY010000199.1:0-1673 GCA_964556305.1 uncultured Nitrospira sp.
GCGATGGCTGCAACGGTCACGAAACGGGCTCCCCGTTGGGCAGGCGGAACCCCCCGAAGCTCGTGCAATAATTTCCGGCAGTTGTCTTCGTAACTGGCATTCTCCCCGGCATACCGTGCGGCAAAGGCTCCCGGTCGTCCGCCCAGGGCATCCACTTCCAACCCGGTGTCGTCCGCCACTGCCGGTAACCCCGTGTATCCAGCGATCTCCACAGCCTTCTTCATGGCATTGGCTTCGCAGGTATCGCCGTCCTCCACTACCTCCGGGGCCTCAGGAAAATCATCGAGGGTCCGAATGGTGATGCCCGACCCGCTCAGCAGGGCAACAAGTTCCTGCTTCTTATGCTGATTCCGGGTCGCCAGCACGATGTGCATCGTTAACCCAACGAGCCGATGAGCGACTTCTGCAAATCGACCAATTCTCGAATGGCGCCCCACCCCAGATCGAGAAACTCATCCATATCTTTTTTGTTGAAGGGAGTCCGTTCGGCCGTTCCCTGCACTTCGACGTATTGCCCGGCGCCGGTCATCACCAGATTTAAATCGACTTCGGCATGGGAATCTTCTTCGTAGGCCAAATCCACCATCACCTGACCTCCGACTTTCCCGATGCTGATGGCCGCGAGGTAGTCGGTCAACGGATTGACCTTGAGCAGGTCTTTCTTTTTCAAAACGGTAATGGCATCGGCCAAGGCAATGAAGGCTCCCGTGATGGAAGCAGTGCGGGTTCCGCCGTCGGCTTGGATCACGTCGCAATCGATCCAGATGGTCCGTTCACCTAAACGTCCGGTGTCGATGACGGCGCGGAGAGCCCGTCCGACCAGGCGTTGAATCTCCAGGGTTCGTCCGCCCTGCTTACCCTTGACCGACTCACGCGGCGAACGATCGTGCGTCGCGCGGGGCAACATGGCGTATTCGGCTGTGACCCACCCGGTTCCCTTGCCTTTGAGGAAGGGCGGCACTTTTTCTTCGACCGAGGCGGTACAGATCACTTTCGTGTCGCCCATTTCGATCAGGACGGAGCCTTCCGCATGTTTCGTGAAATTGCGCGTCACCTTGACCGGGCGGATCTGATCCCGTCGCCGCCCATCAATTCGTCCCAACCCTGCTCCGCTCGTCATTCAGTCGCGCTCCTTCCTGCACAGCCAATCCAAAGGAGCGGATTATAGTGAACGGCCCATCAAAGAGCAAATCCAAGCGATCGAACCAGGCCCGAGTTTTCAAACTGCGTTTCAACTGGCGTTCAGTGAATGCCTCTGTATAATTCAGCACATTGGCCGGCTCACTGCCGCAGACGACACATTCCCGACACCAGCCACCAGCCCTGCGTCAGACTTGACGGCCAGGCCCTTTCCGCCAACCGCGCTGCCCGTAGGATTCTGCCGGGATCTGGATCAGTCCTGTGCATTGTTGGGCAAATGGGCAGACTCAGTGCAGAGGAATAACGAGGGATGAATTGGCACAAAAGGTGCAACTTTGGAAATGTTGTCGCGCCCTTCAGACTTAGGTCCTAAAAACCGATACTGATTCTATACCTGATTCAGCATCATCTTGAACTTAACCCGCGAGCGAGCCGTATGAGCATCCCAAGCATCAGTGAAGTGACCACCCAACAATCGATTCTCGAAAACCGCAATATCCTGATTGTGGACGACGAAGAACCCATTCGCCGCC
>CAZKVY010000200.1:0-1594 GCA_964556305.1 uncultured Nitrospira sp.
GTTGAATCTACTCAAGGCTTTCGTTAAGTTACCGCTGATGACCATCTCCCGCGCACGCCTCATCCTGCTTGCCTGCGCGAGCGGTTTTCTCTATCCCCTGTCATTCCCGGCATTCGACCTCGGCTTCGTGGCCTGGTTCGCCTTGGTCCCCCTGCATATCGCTGTCGAATATGTCTCGCCGCGGCGCGCCTTCCGGGTGGGATGGCTCGCCGGAACCCTGGCGTTCACCGGTGCCATGTTCTGGGTGATCACCGCCATGAACGTCTACGGCAAGGTGCCGTTCCCCATTGCCACCCTCGTGATGCTATTGCTCACGGTCTATCTCGGCCTCTACCTGGCGGTTTATGCCGGCGCACTTTCTTGGATCAGGACCGCCTTTCCCACGCTGGGATTTCTGCCGGCGCCGTTTCTCTGGGTCACGCTGGAACTGATCCGCACATATTTTCTCTCCGGGTTACCCTGGGCGCTGTTCGGCTACTCCCAGTATCAATGGCTCCCCATCATTCAGTTCGCCGATCATTTCGGGGTCTATGGCGTGTCGTTCCTGCTGGTGCTGGTCAACGCCGCGCTGGCGGAAACCCTCCTGTGGAGCTTCAAAGCCTATCGCGGATTTCAAATCCGTTCCTTCCCCTGGCCCTCCTCGGTCGCGGCTGCGGCAGGATTCGGAGTGGCACTCTTTTATGGCACAAGCGTCCTGTCCGCAGCCCAGCATGCGACGCCCCGCATGTTATCCGTAGGCCTCGTTCAACCGAACGTCGAGCAGGCTCAAAAATGGGATGTGGCATTCCGTCAGGAAACCATGTCGCGTTACGATCGATTGACCGCCGGGTTGGGTGAGAACCTGGATCTTATCGTCTGGCCGGAAGCCGCCACCCCCTTCGTGTTCGAGATGGAGCCGCAATACCGGGCCATCGTCAACGACATGTCGCGACGCGCCGGCGCCCCGCTGTTGTTCGGCAGTCCGGCGTTGCGGCGCTATCCCGACGGAAAACCGTTCTTGCTCAACAGCGCGTACCTGCTGGCGACCGACGGCCAGATCCTCGGTCGCTACGACAAACAACATCTGGTGCCATTCGGTGAGTACATTCCGTTCCACAACTCGCTGCTGTTCTTTCTGGACAAGCTGGTGGAAGGGATCGGCGACTTCGAGGCCGGTCCCGGCTCGACCCTCTTGATGTTCAAGCCCCACGAAAAGACCCCGCCGATGGCCGCTGCGGCCACCAACGCGGATTTCCACCTGAAGTTCGGCGTGGTCATTTGTTATGAAGTGATTTTCCCCAATCTGGTGCGACAATTTGCGGCAAACGGGGCGGATTTCATGGTCACCGTCACTAATGACGCCTGGTTCGGCCCTTCGTCGGCCCCCTATCAACATTTCGGTATGGTGGTCTTTCGCGCCGTGGAAAATCATGTCGCCTTCGCGCGGGCGGCCAACACCGGAATTTCCGGGTTCATCGACCCGTACGGCCGTGTCTTGCAACAGTCCCAGATTTTCACGCAAGAAGCTTTGCGAGGGACCATTCCTGTGAGTCATCAACAGACCTTTTACTCCCAATACGGTGATCTCTTTGCGTATGCCTGTGCTATACTCATC
>CAZKVY010000201.1:0-1594 GCA_964556305.1 uncultured Nitrospira sp.
CCTGAGCCAGCGCCGGAGCATCGTTGATCCCGTCGCCGACCATCGCCACGTTTCGACCGGCTTTCTGAAGCGCCTGGATAGCGGCGACTTTGTCCGCGGGCAACAGCTCAGCCCGGACCTCATCAATGCCAAGTTTCTTCCCGATGGCTTCGGCGACTGGCCGAGCATCTCCTGTGAGCATGACGGTCCTCACGCCCCGATCACGCAACCGCGCGATAACCCGCTCCGCGCCACGGCGAGGCGTGTCCTGGAGCGCAATGGCCCCGATCACCCTGTTGCCGAGGGCAACGACCACGACCGTTTTCCCTTGGGCACCCAAGGTGTCGATCTGTGCGCGGACCTGATCGGTGACCGCGCCCCCGCGTTCCTCGATAAAGGACGGCTTTCCGGCGAGGACCATCTCCCCTCCTTCCAGAATAGCTGCGACGCCCTTGCCTGGTATCGCCCGGAAGTCTTGAACGGCAGGCTTCGTCGCTCCTTCCCGTTCCGCATAAAAGCCGATCGCCTGGCCCAGGGGATGTTCAGACTGAGCTTCAACGGCCCCGGCAATCCCAAGCATTTCTCCTCGTTTAAGACCAAACGGCACGACATCGGTCACCGTAGGCCGGCCGTAGGTCAGCGTCCCCGTTTTATCGAAGACCATGGTGTTCACGATAGAAAGTCCGTGAAATACCTCGCTCGCCTTGACGAGCAGTCCAATGGAAATCCCCTTGCCGCCCGCGATGGCGGCCAGCATCGGTGTAGTGATGCCAAGAGCACACGGATAGCCCATGATGATAGTCGTGAGGAGGACCACGCTCGCCAGGAGAATATCGCCGGTGGCAAACATCCAGCCGGCAAAGGCCAGAAACCCTGCGATGAAGACCACCGGCCCATAGTAATTCATCAGCTTGTCAGCCATGAGTTCGATCGATGGCTTGCGCTCAGCGATCTGAGCCATGAGCCGCACGATCTGGTTCAGGAAGCTGTCCTCTCCGATTTTGGCGACCCTCACCTGCAGCGCGCCATCCAGACTGAGCGTTCCGCCGATGACCTTCGAACCCGCCTCCTTTGATGCGGGCACCGATTCCCCGGTGAAGCTGGATTCATCCACGCTCGCCGACCCTTCGATCACTTCTCCGTCGAGGGGAATGCGCTCACCGGGGCGAACGACCACCAGCTCTCCGACAGCAACATCCTTGGTGAGGACATCGACTTGCTGTCCGCCACGAAGGACCCTGGCACGAGGAGGTTGGAGTGAGAGGAGTTTTCTAACCGCTTCGGAAGCCTTCCTGCGGGTGTCCAGCTTGAAGTAGCCGAAGAACAGATGTAGCGACATAAGCCATGCGGACACCGGCAAAAAATTGGGCCAGCGAGAATCGTAAAGAGACAGGGTGCCCACGATGAACGAGCCCCACGCTCCCGCCGACAGCAGCACGTTCGCATTGATGACGCGCTGGCCGAGTGCCATCACAGTCTTCCTGAGGATCGGATACCCGACCCAGAAAAGGATAAACGCCGCCACAGCCAGGCTGAAGAGTGCCCGCGGATACGGGGGAAGTCCAAAGAGGTTGATGGGATCGACAATGAGGTCGATCAGGGAGACGACCATGCC